>DYJE01000085.1 GCA_020723285.1 Desulforapulum autotrophicum
TGTATTGTAGCACATAAACTGTCCGGTTTACAATGGTCACCAATGGAGGTGACGTATGAGACGGACAGAGATATTACAGGAGGTTCGGAAGATGCGATTTGAAGAGGCATATGGAGGATGAGATTGAGTCAGGAAGAGGCGGCACGGATATTAGGGGTATGTTCTCGGACGTTTCGACGTTACACAGATCGTTACGAGGAAAATGGATTGGATGGATTGTTGGACAAGCGATTGACTCAGGCTTCTTTTCGTCGTGCGCCGGTGGATGAAGTGATGGCGGTTTCCGATCGGTATGCGAGTCGACATCGGGGCTGGAACGTAAAGCATTTTTACAGATGGTATCAGTGTGATGGAGGTAAGCGGAGTTACACGTGGGTTAAGAACACACTTCAGTCGAGAGAATTGGTTTCCAAAACAGCCAAGCGGGGTAAGCATCGCAAGCGAAGGGACAGGGCATCTCTACCTGGTATGATGTTGCACCAGGATGGGAGCAACCATGAATGGGTTTTGGGGAAGAAATGGGACATGATCGTGACTATGGATGATGCGACAAACGAGCATTACTCTATGTTTTTTGTTGACGAGGAAGGAACGGCGAGCAGTTTTAAGGGGGTTAGGGACGTGATTCTTAAACGGGGTTTGTTCAGTTCTTTGTACACCGACAGGGGGAGCCACTACTGGTACACACTAAAGGAGGGGGGAAAAGTGAGCAAGACACAGCTCACCCAGTTTGGCCGTGCCATGAAACACCTGGGGATCCAGATGATCGCGGCTTACTCTCCAGAAGCCCGGGGGCGGAGCGAACGGGCCTTCCTGACTCACCAAGACCGGCTTCCCAAGGAGTTGGCCCTTCATGGGATCACCGATATGAATGCCGCCAATCGGTATATGGCACAGGTGTATCAACCAGCATTCAACACCGAGTTCATGCAGCCGGCTACTGAAGAAGGGTCAGCGTTTGTTCCCTGGATTGGGGAAAATCTTGATGACATCCTTTGCGAACACGATGAGCGGACGGTGAGTGCCGACAACTGTGTCAGCTTTGAGGGAAAGACTTTGCAAATCCCAGCGGACAAGTACCGGTGTCATTACGTAAGGGTCAAAGTCTTGATTCATCGGTATATGGATGGTTCACTTGCCATCTTCCACGGCCCCCGGAAACTGGCCGATTATGACAAACAAGGAAAACTGAAGGAAGTAAAAAAGAAAAAGGCAGCGTAGGTCCGCCGCTCGTCTTCTGTCCCGGGGGAGATATTCCGACTCCAATTTACCATTTCTCCAAGGACAGAAAAGCGGACAATTC
>DYJE01000086.1 GCA_020723285.1 Desulforapulum autotrophicum
ATCAGTAGTTCACGAAAAGGCTTGAACGTGGTTAACTTGGTTCCGACCAAGGAGACCAACGTCCATGTCCAAGCCCACCGTCAAGATTACCCGAACAATTCGTTCCGAGCAAGTGCTGAATGCCTTCGTGGAGGTGGTTCGCAAGAACTTGCCACTGGATTTGCACAACACGCGGATCACCGCTGAAGATATCCTGTTCGTGTTGGCATACGCCAATGTACATCGTTTGAGCATCGAATCAGCTTGTCTGGAGTTGCAGAATGCGCCGTCAGGCAACCGCCTGCGAGAAGTCTTGGCCGAGTCATTGCCAGATCGAGCCGGTTTGCAGCGCAGATTGAACCGAATATTTCGCCAACAACTCCATCCAAGCGTATGGAAGTGCAAACGCGATTTCAACATTGCGATTGATCTGACCCTGATCCCGTATCATGGTCAGCCCTATGAAGACAAAAAGGAGATCGTCCGCAGCGCACCCAAGTCCGGGACAACCCATTTTCATGGCTACGCCACGGTGTCGATTGTGCGGGACAATCGGCGCTACGTTGTGGCTTTGCGTTTCATCGAGTACGGTGAGGAGATGGCCGAGATCGTCCGCTGGCTGCTCAAACGCCTGAAATCGCTCCATTTTCGCATTCGTCGGGTGTTTTTGGATAAAGGTTTCTGTTCCAAGCCGGTTTTCAAGGTTCTGGAACAGCACACGGTCAGTTTCGTGACGCCCATTCCCGTGCGTGGCAAGTCCGGCGGTGTACGAACTTTGTTTCAAGGAAAATCCCGCCACACCACCTACACGTTCCATAGTCCGAAGCATGGCCAATACACGGTTCAGGCGGTTGTCGTGAAACGGTATTCCAAAGGCCGCTATGGGCGACACAAAAGCAAGTGGTTTGCATACGCCGTCTCTGGATTATCCGCGGGCATTTTACCTGCCCAAGTTTTCGAACTCTATCGCCAACGCTTTGGGATCGAGTCCAGCTATCGTCAAATGAACCAGGTTCGTGCTCGCACTTCAACGCGCAATCCTGTCATCCGCTTGCTTTTGGTTGGTTTGGCTTTTGTTTTGTTCAATCTCTACATTGCTTTGCGCCACAACTTGACCTCGGCGCTCAAAAAGCCGGTAGAATCATCCAAACGCTTCTGGTTGTCTTTGCGTCGCGTCGCTTTCTTGCTCAGTCGTGCAATTGAACGCGTGTGGGGTACGACTGAGGTCATCCAACATCAACCCTGTTGGGTCCTTTCGTGATCTACTGATA
>DYJE01000003.1:0-78721 GCA_020723285.1 Desulforapulum autotrophicum
CCTCTGGGCCTTTTTCCATAGCCATCGGGCGACTTTTTACGAGTCCATCAACATCGAATAACGGATAACTCCATTTCGGAATTTTAATCTGACAACCGCTATATCGTTACCTTTGACAGGCATTTCAATGCAATAAAGGGGAGTACGACTCTGGGATTTTTAATGATTTGTCAATCCACTTCAGCAAATCCGGGGCAACTGTTCTCCGGTCAGCATGGGAATGATCCGTTCACCACCGATCCGGGTGACCAGGGTCACGGGGGCAAGCCCGGCCGGGGTCACTTCCCCGATGACCGCTGCATCCCTTCCCAGATCGTGATTGCGCATCGTTTTCACCAGCTTTTCTGCATCATCGGCCGAGACCACCGCCACCAGTTTCCCTTCGTTGGCCACGTATAGAGGGTCGATTCCCAGAATGCCGCAAAAGGCGGTCACCTCATTTCTGACCGGAACCGCCGCTTCGTGGACCCGCACCCCCAGTTGCGTGTTCTCCGCGATTTCATTCAAAATGGTGGCCAGTCCGCCCCGTGTGGGGTCCCTCAGGAGTTTGACGGCCGCACCGCTTTCAAACATGGCCGCCGTCAGATGGTTGAGGGGCGCTGTGTCGCTGACAAGGCCGTCCGAAATCACCAGATTTTCCCGTGCGGCCAGTATGGCGCAGCCATGATCGGCCAGGGTGCCGCTGACAATGATCTTGTCTCCCGGAACGATGGACCGGCCGTCAAAGGGGGTGCCGTTGACAAGTCCGATGCCCGATGTGGTGATGAATATTTTGTCCGCCGCCCCTTTGGCCACCACCTTGGTATCGCCGGTGACGATGGCGACCCCGGCCCTTTTCGCCGCTCCGGCCATGTCCGAAAGAATCCTGTCCAGATCGGACAACGGGAATCCTTCTTCCATGATCAGGGCGCAGCTGAGGTAAAGGGGCTTGGCCCCGCACATGGAAAGATCGTTCACCGTGCCGAACACCGCCAGATCCCCGATGCTTCCACCGGGGAAAAAAATCGGGTCAACCACATAGCCGTCGGTGGTGAACGCGAGCCGTGATCCGGCCACATCGAAAACAGCCCCGTCCCCCAGTTTGTCAAGAAGGGGATTGCCGAGCACCGGAAGGATCCGGTCGCGGATCAGCCGGTCGGACGTGAGGCCGCCGCTTCCATGATCCATCATGATCACGTTGTCCTGAATGTTCATTCGTGTCCTTTCATACACCATAATGATAATACGCCGCGCAGGTTCCTTCGCCCGATACCATGCACGGCCCTACGGGATGGGCGGGGGTGCAGGCTTTTTTGAAAAGAGGGCAGGACGGCGGCAGGGATTTTCCGGTAAGAATATCGCCGCAGGAGCATCCCGGCGGATCAACGGCCGTGGCCGGGCCGAGATCGAAGGCGTGTGCCGCATCGAAGGGTTTGAAGGATTCGGCGATGGAAAGGCCGCTGCCGGGAATGACGCCGATGCCCCTCCAGCGGGAATCGGCCACGGTAAACACCCGGTTCATCAAAGCCATGGCTCCGGCGTTTCCGGAGGGGGTCACCGCACGTTCATAGGCGTTGAAAATTCCCGTTTTCCCGGACTCCACGGCCCGGACCAGTTCCGCAATGCCCAGAAGCAGGTCCACGGGTTCAAAACCTGTGACCACTCCGGGCCGACAGGTGGAAACCATGGCGTCCCTGAAATAATCCGCACCGGTCATGGCTGCCACATGACCCGGAAGGATCAGGCCGTCCACCTTTGACTCCGCTTCGCCCATCACGGCGGCGACCGCGGGGGGTGTGAGTTTGTGGGCGGAATAAACAAAAAAGTTGAAAAGTCTAAGGCGGTCCGCTTCGAGAATGGCGGCCGCCACGGTGGGGGCCGTGGTTTCGAAACCCACTCCGGCGAAAACCACCCGTTTTGTCAGATTTTTCATGGCAAGGTCAAGGGCGTCCATCACCGAATACACCACACGGACGTCGGCTCCCCCGGCCCGTTTATTCTGGAGAGAGCCGGCTGATCCCGGAACGCGGATCAGGTCCCCGAAGGTGGCGATGATCGTGTCAGGCTGTCCGGCCAGGGTGATCACGGCGTCGATGTCGGCCGTGGGCGTGACGCATACTGGGCAGCCCGGCCCGGAAAGAAGACGGATGTGCGGCGGTAGAAGGCTGCGTATCCCGTGTTTGAAAATGGACACCGTATGGGTGCCGCAGACTTCCATCAGGGTCACCGGTTTTTCGCTGATGGCCCGTATCTGCTCTGAAAGTGTTTTGCATGTGGAAGCGTCACGGTATCCGTGAGTCCAGTCCGTTGTCATACGTTTTCCTTTAAGGGGCGCAGGGCCGCAGCGATTCCGGCCTGACCCAGGGAAAGACCGCCGTCGTTTGAGGGCACACGGCTGTGGGTGAGCACGGTGATGTTTTTTTCGGAAAGGGCCTTCGAAAGGCCCGATAAAAGAATGCCGTTCTGGAACACGCCGCCTGAAAGGGCCGCAGTTCTGATGCCGGTCTGATCAGCCAGACGCTCGCCGACAACGGCGAATATATCGATCAGGGTCTGGTGGAACCGGGCGCTGATCCGTTCTCTTTGGACCTGTGATTCCAGGTCCCGGACCACCGCCCGGATAAGCGGCCGCATGTCAATTTCCATGACCCCATCTTTTTCAATGAAACTCTCCATTTCATACCTTTTTTCCTCCGCCGGGGCCTTTAAAGCGCAGAACTCCAGGGCCATGGCCGCCTGCCCGTCAAAAGTGTTCACCGGACACAGGCCCATGATGGCGGAGACAGCGTCGAAAAGCCGGCCCATGCTGGATGTCAGGGGCGAGTTGATGTTCCGCTCCATCATCGTGACCAGGGTTCGGGCTGTGCGGTCATCGAACAGTCGTTCATGGTCTTTGAGGAGGGGGACATCGAGATCCCACAGGCTGTTTCCGAACGTCCGGTGCAAACGGCTGATGCCCATACGCCAGGGTTCTTTCACGGCGGCGTCACCGCCGGGCATGGGCACGGTGTCCACATGGGCCGCACGGCGATAATCTTTAAGAGACGCCACCAGAACTTCACCACCCCAGATGGTTCCGTCGTCCCCGTATCCCGTGCCGTCGAAAGCGAATCCGATCACCTCGCCGGAGTACCTGTTTTCCACCATGCAGCTGACGATATGGGCGTGATGGTGCTGAACCGTCAGAACCTCGGCCGACGAAAACCTTCGGCCGTATCCGGCGGTGATGGCGTCGGGGTGTCTGTCCACAACGATAACAGAAGGATCGATATCGAAAAGCCCGGCCATGTGCATTGCGGTGTCATGAAAAAATTTAAACCCCGCAGGGGTTTCGAGATCACCGATATGCGGGCTCAGGAACGCGGTACGGTCTTTGACCAGACACAGCGTGTTTTTCATCAGACTGCCGGTGGCCAGGATGGGTCTGCACATGCTTTCCATGGGCACCGGCATGGGGACATAGCCCCTGGAACGCCTGAATACCCGGAATCGTCCGTCTATCCATCGGCCCACCGAATCGTCGCTCCGGACATGGATATCCCGGTCGTGAACAAGAAACGCGTCGGCCATGTCGGAAAGTGTTGAAAAAGCCTCATCGTTGTCCCGGACAATGGGGTCGTTTTTCGGGTTGGCGCTGGTCATCACCAGAATGTCAACGCCGTTTTGGAAAAGAAGGACATGCAGAGGCGCGTAGGGAAGCATCACCCCGATAAAAGGATTTTTCGGTGCCACAGCATCGGCGACGATATTACCAGGCAGTTTTTCTTTTTTTTTCAGGATTACAACCGGCCGGGGTGGAGACAGCAGCTGCTCCTCCTCATCCGCGTTCACGCAGGCGAAATTGCGCACACTGTCCATGCCGGGCGCCATGACGGCGAACGGTTTGTCTCCGCGTTTTTTAAGAATTCGCAACCGGGTGACGGCTTCCGGGTTCGCTGCGTCAACGGCCAGATGGAATCCGCCGATGCCTTTTACCGCCACGATCCGTCCTTTTTCAAGAAGGTCCACGGCCATGGAAAGGGCAAGAGGGCCGGTTGCCAAGGTTCCGTTCCGGTCGGCGAAAGAAATTGCAGGGCCGCAGTCCGGGCAGCAGTTGGTCTGTGCGTGAAACCGGCGTTCACGGGGGTCTTCATATTCTTTCCGGCACTCCGGGCACATGGGAAAACGGTCCATGGTCGTGGTTTCGCGGTCATAGGGAAGGGCTTTGACCACGGTGAACCGGGGTCCGCAATCGGTGCAGTTGATGAACGGATAGGCGTGCCTTCGGTCGGCCGGATCATCGAGCTCGGCCTTGCAGGCTGCGCACAGGGCCGCGTCCGGGGGTACTAAGGTTCCGGCTCTTGCGGACTCACGGCTGGACTCGATGGAAAAAACAGGCCAGCCGGTGCAATTCGTCTGTTCCACATGGATCTCTGTGATTTCCGACAGCTTGGGAGGGTTTTGAGTCAGGCGCGCCCTGAACGATTCAAGGGCCGCAGGAGAACCCTCCAGGATGATTTCAACCCCTTCCGGGGTGTTGGTCACCCGGCCGGAAAGTCCAAGCTTCACGGCGGTGTTGTAGACGAAGGGTCGGAATCCCACGCCCTGGACCACACCTTTTACGAGGAGCCTTTCGCCGCGGTTGTCCGGGATTTCAAGGTTCGCTTGAGTCAACCGGGTCATGCTGTATCAGTTCTCCGGAAAGGATAAGCTTTTCAGGGTTTCCAGTGTTTCAAGGGCCGCTTCCTCGTCGATACGGTTGATGGCGTACCCTGCATGAACGATGAGGTAATCCCCAATGGCGGGATTTTCAATCAGAATGAGACTGACTTGACGGCTTATCCCGTCGGCCTCGGCCAAGCCGTTGGTGCCTTCGATGCTTTTAAGTCGCATGGGTACGGCAAGACACATGATGTGATCTCCTGAATTGGGAATGGGTTACTGAAAAAAAGATCGGCCCGAAGGCTCAAGCATGATTTTTACGATAAACCAGAGTCGCCTTTAAAGACAACCCTAATTTCATAATTTCAGAATCTTTGGTGACACTCACACGTGGTATTCATGGGGAAACCGTATTTTGTTTTCATGAAATGAAAAATAGAAATGAATTTAGTAGGTTAAAATAAATAACGCAATTGTGCAATTGACAGGTGTGGGTCTGTTCTTTATAATGCATGACAAAATTGAATTTTTCAATTCCATTCAAAATGTGTTCAGTTCAATAACAGCCGATCCGATACATAAGTATATTTCTATCTTCCTGAACCTTAAGTTTTAACGCATTAAGTCCAAAGTGTTTTTAGGATTCCAAATTCCATTTAAGGAGAGATCCCTCTGTGAATGACATCACCGAAGCACGAGCTTCCCTTCAGGAGGCCATGAATTTTCTGGGTGCCCTTGCCAGCGGCATCGAACAGGCCATCGGTCAGTCGGCGACCAGTATTTCCTTTCTGGCCGGAAAACGGCTGGGCATGCAGTTCTCAACCGGAGCGCCCACAACGGACAACATCGAACAAGCCTTGAAGACGATCCGGGATGTCCTGGTGAAGTTCGACTGTCTGTGGCATTTCGAGCCTTTCAAACCCCATGACCGGGCGTCCATGGTGGCGTGTCAAGGAGACGAAGAGGATATCCTTCTGATGTACAGCGACTGCATGATCCGCCAGTCGTTGTTCAAGTTCGGTCACGCCCAGCAGGGTTCGCTGTGCAACATGATGAACGGTTTTTTTTCTGGAGCCATCCGGAATATCATGGGTTACGAATCCTCGTTAACCATCCTTCATGCCGGTGAAAACGCCTGCCTGAAAAGGCTGACCGTCAACAGAAAGACCCATGTAGACGATTTTCATGAAAATGGAGGATCTTCATCATGAGCGAAAACACGACGAAAGAACCGGTTACCGTGAACCTGGAATGGCTGAGTGACTGTGGCGGCTGCCATGTGGCCGTGGTGGATCTCCACGAAAAAATCGAAAAAGTGCTTCAGGCCGTGAGTATCCAGCGCTGCCCTGTTTTGACCGATATTAAGGGCTATCCCCATGCCCGGGTGGGCCTGGTTTCCGGGGCGATCCGGACCGAACACGACCGACATGCCGCCGAGGCCATGCGGGAAAATTGTGATCTGGTCATTGCCTGGGGTTCCTGCGCCGTGTACGGCGGCATCGTGGGGGCGGGTATTGTCCACAGCCGCAACGAGATTTTCGACACGGTGTACAACAACTGCAAAACCACCGGTACCCACACCAGTCCCTCGGTGGAGGTTTCTCCTTTAGAAAAGTTCGTGACCCCCCTTGATGAAATCATCGACGTGGACATGTATCTCCCGGGCTGTCCGCCTCATCCCGCATTTGTTTTCGATGCCCTGATCTCCCTGGTGGAAGGGCGGACGCCCAAAGCCAACAAGCGGTCTGTCTGTGGCCGGTGCAACCGGGTTATGAAGAAAACCAGCACCGATTCCATCAAAAGCAGCTCCTCGGGTATTCCCGATCCAGCACTCTGCTTTCTCAGTCAGGGCTATATCTGCATGGGTTCCGTGACACTGGACCGGTGTCTGGCACCCTGTCCCACCAACGGTGTGGTCTGCACAGGCTGCGCCGGGGCCACCATGCAGGTCCTTACCGAACCCAACCGTGACATCCGGACGGAAATCGCGGACAGGATGTCCCGGATCACCCGTATACCCCGGCAGGCCATTGTCACGGAAATCGAACGGACGGCCAAGTCCCACTACTCCTACACCATGGCGTCGTCCATGATCGGAGAAAAACCCACCTTTCTCATCAACAAATGGCTGAAAGACGCGGAGGCGAGTTATGAATAGTAAAACCATCACCATCGACCCTGTAACACGCATCGAAGGTCACGCCCGGGTGTTCCTGAATATCGGGGATGACGGGGCACTGACTTCCGCCGGTCTTGTGGTGAACGAATTGAGGGGCTTCGAGAGGATTCTTGTGGGAATGGAGGCGGACCGCATGCCTCTCATCACCGCCCGGATCTGCGGAGTCTGCCCGGCGGCCCACCATCTGGCCGCGTCCCAGGCCCTTGACAGTGCGGCGGGGGTCAAAGCACCTCCTGCGGCGGAGCTGCTGAGGGAACTTTTGTGCCTGGGGCATCTGATCCACTCCCACGTGCTTTCGATTTTCGTCCTCGAAGGTCCGGATCTGGTGTTCGGACTTGATTCGGACCCTCTTGAGAGCAATGTTGCGGGCATCGTCAAGGCCAATCCCGAACTGGCGAAAAAAGCCCTGAGGTGCAGGACTCTTGGCCAGAAAATCGGGGAACTGGTGGGCGGGAGGGGTATCCATCCTGTCACGTCGGTGGCCGGTGGAATATCCATGGTGTTCGACCATGAAAAAAAACAGCAGATCGCCGCCTGGATTCTGGAAATCAACGAACTGGTTCCTGAACTTGCAACCGCGGCCAAGGACCTGCTGCTCCGGCTTATCGATCAGCATCCGTCCCTGATGAAGGACTGGGTGATTCCCTCCTGGCATTTCGGAACGGTGAAAAACGGAAAAACCGCCATGCTCAACGGATCGTTGAGGGCCGTGGATGACCGGGGACAGGTGAAAACCGAATTCCCGACCGCCGATTACGACCGCCATCTGGTGGAAAAAGTGGTGGACTGGTCGTACATGAAGGAAGTCCGTGTGGTGCACGGCGGGACCTCGAACGATTACCGTGTCGGTCCGCTGGCACGGGTGAACCTTTCGGAGGGTTACGGCACCGAGGCCGCTGATTTTGAACTGGCTTCACTTAGAAAACTCGGAGGTAACCCCTGTCACGCCATTGTTTTCCAGGCCTACGCCAGGGTGGTGGAACTGCTTTATGCCAGCGAACGGGCGTTTCAGATTATCAACGATCCCGATATTCTGGGGGAAACAAGAGTTCCGGTGACGTTCAAGGGCGGCCGGGGTGTGGGGCATGTTGAAGCGCCTAGGGGAACCCTGATCCATGATTATGAAATCGATGAAAACGGTATTGTGCGTTCGGCGAACCTTATCGTCGCCACCCAGCAGAACTACGTCTCCATTAACCATACCATCGAAAAAGCGGCCGCTTCCCATGTCCTGGGGAAATCCGATGACGCCATGCTTCTGAATGCCATCGAATTTGGAATAAGGTGCTACGATCCCTGTCTTTCCTGTGCCACCCACGCCATGGGGGCCATGCCTATGGAAATCGTTGTGAAACGGGGACGTGATATATTGAGAACCATAAGGAGGAACGGCTGATGGTGGACATCCAACTTCACGATCAATCCTGCCGGGGTTGCGGGATGTGCGCGGACATCTGTCCCACCCGGGTGTTTGACTACGACGATGAAAAAAACAAGGCGTCCATACGCCATGCCGAAGACTGCATCGCGTGCCTGTCCTGTGCGTACATCTGTCCATCCGGGGCCATCACCCATGACAATTACCGGGTGGTGAAGAATTTTTACCGGGATCTTACGTTTTGCGGAAAAATGGAGAAATTCCTATGAGCACAGAACATATCATGGGTTTGACACTGAAGGACCATGAAGCCGCTTTTACGGAAGTGGCGTTTCTTATCGATATCTTCGCAGCCACCATCGACAACATCATGGGTGGGTCAACCTCGTCGGTGGGGCGCATGGCCGGCAGGGACACCGCCCGGAAATATCCGGTTTATCTTCAAAATCCATCCCTTGATGATGCGGTGGCCGTGGTGGCTGAACGGATGAAAGCCGGTTTCAGTATAGCCCTTGAGAAACAAGGGGACGAAAAAAACCTGGTGTTCGACAGGTGCATTATCCGGGATATCTGCGATAAACGGAATCTTGAACTGGGACAGGCTTTGTGCCGTCTGTTTCACTACTATGTTGACGGTGTGATCGACGAACTGATCAACCGTCCCGTCAAATCTGACATCGCCCAGTGCGGAAAAACATGCCGGACATGCATCAGAATTCAGTAGAAACAGCGAAGAAAACGATGATCCTGGTGGTCTGCGTCGGAAACGATCTGATCGCCGACGATGCCTTGGGTTTTGAAGTCTATAAACGTCTTGAGACCGAAGGCTTGCCCGGCCATGTCCGGCTCGAATTTTTAGGGGTCGGCGGTCTGGCCCTTTTGGATCTCCTGACCGGGAACGAGCGGGTTCTCATGGTGGTGGACGCCGTTCAGTTCGGAGCCGCAGCCGGGACTGTGCATTGCCTGCCCTGGGACCGTATTCCGTCTTTGGGTGGATCGGCCATATCGGTTCACGACATCGGCCTTAAAGAAACCATCGAAATAGGCCAAGCCCTGTACCCTGAAAAAATGCCTCCGTCCATCATTCTTGTGGGAATCGAGGGACGGTGCTTCAACCGGATGCGAGAGGCCATGACGCCTGAAACCGAAGCTGCGGCAGAAAAAGCCTTGGAATTTATCAGAAATTTGTTTCGAAACAATTAAAAAACCAGAAGAAGGAAGCATTTCCTGATGTATCAGACAGCACCATCTAAAAATCAGAAAACAAGAGTTGTAACCATAAGGAACGCTGATATGAAAACAGGACAACAGGCCATAGGCAGTACCGGATCGACATGGGCCGTGAACGATGAAATTCTCCGTCTGGCCGAAGCCATGGTGAACGGTTCTCTGGACGAACGTGGGAATCCCGATGCTTTTGAAGGGGAAGACAAACGGCTCATCACCGTGGTCAATCGCATGCTGGACACTCTGGTCACTCCATTGCGACTGGCGGCCAGCGCCATTGACCAGATATCCCACGGAACGATTCCTCCTTTCCTGATCGACGATTTCAAAGGGGAATACAACGACCTGAAGCGGAATCTCAACACTCTGTTGGCCACGATCTACGGCCTTCACAACGAAACAAGCAACCTTATCGAGAAAATTAACGAAGGCCAGCTTCGAACCCGTGGAAATGACTGGGATTTCAGTGGAATCTGGCAGCAGCTTATAAGAGGGGTGAACAGCACACTCGACGCCATCACGCACCCCATTCAGGAAGCCGGACAGGTTCTTGGGCAGCTCGCGGCATACGACTTGAGTGTCCGTATGAAAGGACGGTACAAAGGCGAACACGCCATGATCAAGCGGGTGATCAACGAAACGGCCGGATCGCTTCATGCCGCCATATCTCAGGTGGCCGAATCGGTGGAAAGTGTGAACGAAGTGGGGAACCGTATTGCCATGAGCAGCCTCAGCGTGGAACGCGGAGCCGCAGAGCAGAACCAGCAGGTGACGGAAGCGTCTAAAAATCTGGATGATATTTCAGCGAGTGCCTCAAAGACCGCACGGAACACGGAAAATGCTCGGAGTTCAGCGGTCCGGTCCGTCAAGGCCATCTCCGAAAGCAAAAAAGCCATGGAGAGGATGCTGGAATCCATGGACCAGATCCGAAACGCTGCCGACAACACCACGGCCATCATTCAGGAAATCGACGCCATTGCCAAAGAAACGGAAGCCCTGGCGGCCAGTGCCGCCGAGAAAGCAGTGGTCATCCGTTCTTCCGCAGGCGGGTTCGGTGTGGTGGCGACGGAAATAAGGAGTCTTGCGAAACGGTCCCAGAGCACAGCCCAGCTTCTCGATGAATTCGGGGACAAATTCCAGAAACGGACCCTCGAAAACGACGAGGAAGCCCTAAAAAATCTTAAACAGGAATTCAAGACCATCATCGAGGACCTGATCAACGTGTCCAAAGTGTCCCATTACCTGGGTCTCAACGCTTCGGTTGCCGCAGCTCACGTCGAAGTCACCGGCGATCGGTTCGAAATCATGACCGATGAAATCAGACGTTTTGCCAAGCGTTCCACCGACGCTGCGCGGAAAACCGAGGAACTGATCCGGGAATCCGTGGACAATGCCCGGAAAGGAACCGAACTTTCACGGGAAATTGACAGACAGCTGGCGGAAGCGGTTGATGGAGGCAACGCCATAAACAGGCTGACCGAAGAAATCGCCGAAGGAAGCAGGGAGCAGGCCAAAGGTCTTGACGAAATCATCAAAGCCGTGGGCCAGATCAACCAGGTCACACGGCTCAACACCACCATCGCCAGAGAATCGGCCGAATCGGCAAAGATTCTTGAAACCGAAACGAAGAAACTGACCCACATGGTGAATAAATTCAGGATATCGGATGAACGTGACTGCCGTCCTGCTGAAATATGAATTGGAAAGAATCCGGAGTCATCCGGTTTCTGAGTCGTTCCGCTGAGTAAATGCTCTCGTGTATGGAGGAGCTATGAAAAGAGTCTTAAACCAGCTTGTCGTCATGTTGAGCGCCCTGTGGCTTGTCCAGCCTGCGGGTCCCATTGTTTCCGTGTTTTACTGCATGTCCACCAGCGCTGAGCAGAAGGTGGTTTTCATGGCCTATGCCGGAGTCATCTGGATTTTCTTTCTGGCGATTCTGGCTCTGTATCTGCTCCGGACGTATATGCCCGTTGAGAGATGTCTGGCGAAGCTGAGGGATAACGTATCCTGTTCCGATGAGGAACTTCTTGAAATTGCGGAGCTGAACAGCAGGCTGCCATTCAAGATCACGTTGTTTTACCTTTTTATCATCATGATGGGCGCGGTGAGCAATTTCGCCGTCTATGTCATGCACGATATCGACACTCTGGGCGCGGTGTCGATCTGGGGGGCGGCCATCGCGGGTTCCATTGCCTGTCCGTTCATGGTTCTTGGCACGGTAACCCTGATTGTGGGGAACAATACCGAAGTTTTGAATCATCATCTGGTCAGACGGAACCTCAAGGGCAGAGGGCTTCGCATCAGGATATTCCCCAAACTTCTGTCATGCATCGTTGCACTGTCCATCGGTCTTGCCATATGGCTGGGGTTTGCGGCTTACTATACAGGCATCAACCAGTGTATCGAGGAAATCAGATTTCAGGAAACGCGACTGATCAAAGGTGCCATTCGTCATGTGAAGGATGGTGGACGCATACCCGATGACACTCGGTTGAAAAAAGAACTGGAACTCGTTTTGACAGGGGCTTCCTACTTCATAACGGACAAGGAAGGAACCCTTCTTTTCAGCTCCAGGAACGAAACATTCGATTTCAAGCGATGGGCGGGTTTTAAAAACGATATGATCCGGTCCATGAAAGAGGGAAAGGACGGTTCGTTTTACGACAATGTGAACAGCCGGATCGTGACATGGGCACCCCTTGACGACGCGAGATTTGTCGGCACCTTTTCAGCGATGAACGACAGACAGCACCGTTACGGGTCCTTCTTCTTCTGGAGTGGTTTTTTCATCATGGTGGGCTTTTCCGTGGGGCTGGTCCTGGCTTACACGAACGTCATGGCCACCGCCAAAGCCATCAGCAAAGCGGCACGGGTTTTAAAGGACCTTGCGGATGGGGAAGGCGATCTGAACAAACGTATCGCTTTCAGAAGTTACGATGAAGTCGGCGACATGGTCAACGGCTTTAACGGTTTTGCGGACAAGCTGTATGCCATTGTGAAAAATACGGTGGACACATCTCAATCGGTCCGGACGTCTTCACAAAGGTTTTCCGAATTGTCAGGAGACATGAACCAGGGTGGGCGTGTCCTTCAGAAAAACACGGATCATGCCAGCCGTCAGGCCACGGCCATGAGTGGCGAGCTTGAAGCGGTTTCAAGGGGGTGCGACGTTACGGCAAACACTGTCAACCAGGTGGCTGCCGCGGCAGAGGAGATGGCTGTGAGCGTCAAGGAAGTCGCCATGAAATCCGAAGAGGCCCGGCAGGTGACCCAAAGCGCCGTGAATACCTCGAAAATCGCTTCGGAAAAAATTTCCAGGCTGGGAGCCGCAGCCCGGGATATCACCAAAGTGACGGAAGTGATCACGGAAATATCGGAACAGACCAATCTTCTGGCCCTTAACGCCACCATCGAGGCCGCCAGGGCCGGTGAGGCGGGGAAGGGGTTTGCCGTGGTCGCCAACGAGATCAAGGAACTGGCCAGACAGACGGCCGAGGCGACCCAGGAAATTAAAAACAGGATCAGTGGAATCCAAAGTTCGACCGAAGAAACGGTTCATGACATGGGCGAGATATTGAACGTCATCGAATCCGTCAACCATATCGTGTATTCCATTGCTGGCGCTGTGGAAGAACAGACCGTCACAACCGGTGACATCGCCCGGAACATTTCCCGGGTTTCCCAGGGCATCAGCGATGTGAATGCCAATGTTTCCAGAAGCTCGGGCACTGCCAGGGAAATATCCGGTTTGATGGATCACGTGAAAGCCCAGGCGGACGAAGTGGCCCACAACAGCGGCATCGTTGAAAACGGCGCGGGTGACCTGCTTGCGTTTTCTGACAGCCTGAATGTTCAGTTGTCAAAATTCAAGCTGTAATCGTTATGATACCCTTCCCAAGGTCAATGGGTATGATCATGATCATGAGTGTGATGATGGTGGTCATGGTCGGTTTTTTTCGGCTGGAACGCCATGGCCGTCTTCGAGCAGACCTGACATCCCTGCATGCTCAGGGGTTTTTCAAGACCGCTTTCCGAAAGAAGGACCTCGTTGCTGAAAAGATCAACGGTTCCGCTGTCCGCGAGCAGTCTGCCGTGGTGGATCACGATGGTCCGTTCGCAGACTTCGAGGGCCATGTCCAGGTCGTGGGTGGCGATGATTTTCGTGTGATGGAAACTTTTAAGGAGCCCGATCAGCCTTCGCCGCGCCATGGGGTCCAGGTTGGACGAGGGTTCGTCCATGACCAGGACGTCCGGCGACATGGCGAGAACCGTGGCAATGGCTACCGACCGTTTCTCACCACCTGAAAGCTTGTAGGGAGGCCGTTTCATCAGATGGGTCATGCCCACCGTTTCAAGGGCCAGCCGGACTTTCTCTCTCACTTCATCCTCGGGAAGACCCAGATTCAGGGGGCCGAATGCCACATCGTCAAACACCGTTGGCATGAACAGCTGATCATCGGGGTCCTGGAACACCATGCCCACGGACCGACGCACCTGATCGATGTTTTTCCGGGTCAGGGTGTAATCGCCGATCCGAAGTTCCCCCCTTGACGGGATGAGATACCCGTTGAGATGTTGGAGAAGGGTCGATTTCCCAGCACCGTTGGCTCCGACAACGGCCACGGATTCCCCGTGGGTGATGCGGAAGGATATGCCCTTTACGGCCTCTGTTCCGTCAGGGTAGGTGTAATGGAGATCCCTTGCTTCGACGATGTGGTGACTCATGACAACAACCCCGTAACCCATTTCCCAAGATGTTCCGGCAGCGGCCAGATCCGCATGACGGCGAATAGTGCAGACCAGCCCAGCACGAAAACGACTTCGCGCCAGCCGGTTTTAAGGGGAGAGATCAGGCGCACATGGCCGTCGAACCCCCGGCAGCACATGGCCAGGTGAATCCTCTGGGCCCGGTCCATGGTCCGTAATAGAAGGTGGCCCAGCATGGAGCCGAACGTCCCGATTTTCGTCCCTTTTTTATTGAACGTCCGCAGCGACTTGGCCCGGATCATCCGGGACGCCTCGTCGATGAGGACGAAGATATACCTGTAGAGAAAAAGAAGCTGGACCACGAAAGGACGCGGCACTCCCAGTCGTTCAAGCCCCATGCACACGGCGTGAAATCCCGTGAGCCCGATGAGGACCAGGGCCGATCCCACGGTCAGGGCGAAACGGATCATGATGGAACAAAAGGACAACCAACCCCCTGAAACGGGAACGCTCCCCAGGTGAATCATCACCGTTTTGTCGAGGAGAGGGTTGAACACCCCGATGAAAAAAGCGAAGGGAGCGACGAGAAGCACTTTTTCCGCCAGGAAGGAAAGGGGAAGTCCTCCCACGGAAACGAGCACCAGGGGAAAAATGAAAAACGGGACAAGGGCCGACACCTCGTATTTTCCGAACGACACCACCGTACCGATGAAAACCAGGGTGGTCAGGAGTTTGGCCCTGGGATCCAGTCTGTGGAAGGGGCTGTCCCCTGAAGCCAGTTCGTCCAGAGCGCCGATTTGAAAAAGCCGTTTGTCGATTTTTGTCATGATCCGTCAAAAAAGAGGCGGCTGGAACGCCACCGCCCCTGAAGCTTCTAAATTAAGTTGGACTCGTAAAAAGTCGCCCGATGGCTATGGAAAAAGGCCCAGAGGCAAGGCATAGTGTTTGGCCAGGCGCGAAGGCATACATATAGTATGTCGAGTGTCTGGCCAAACACTATAACGCCGCATATGGGACTTTTTACGACGCCATCAATTAATAACGTTACACTCTTTTTCAGGCGTCCTGGCTTCTCCTCCTGAGGACGAAACCGATCAGCACCGCCAGAGCCAAGGTGAGGGTCCCTCCCACGATGCCTGAAACGGATGTCCCCGCGTTCACAGCGGGCCATGATTCTTTTGCCTCTCCACTTTCAGCCGTTTCGGCAGCGCTTTCATTTTCAGACGACTTGAAACCGTAGTCCGGAAGAACAGCCGTTTTTGCCTGGATTCCCGCGAGGGTCCCGTAAACGGTATCGGCCGGGCTGTTCAGTTCCCCTGAGCCGCTTGTCTTTTCCATGGACCATTCCAGCCCGTCGGGATGTGACGATGCGAACCAGCTCAGCGCCCCGCCTGTCAGGATGGTCGCGACGACAAATCCCACAAGGATGTTCCGAACCGGAACATTGCCGATGGGTTTGGACTCGCTTGCCGAACGGAGGATCTCGGGTCTCGCATTGAAAACGAAAACCACCACAGCCGCCGTGGCCACCCCTTCCACAATGCCTATGGCCAGATGGATGGGAAGCATCATCATCACGAAGGTGCGGAAAGGAAGCTCCGATATCCCTGAGAAAAGGGTTTCAAGGACCACGCTGAACGCGCCGAGCTGAAGCCCGATGATTCCTGCCACAAGGGATGCCGCGACGATTTTTCCCTTGGTGGGGGCGCTGCCCGTGATTGTTTTATAGATGAATGGGAAGG
This sequence comes from Desulforapulum autotrophicum, assembly GCA_020723285.1. Lineage (GTDB taxonomy): Bacteria > Desulfobacterota > Desulfobacteria > Desulfobacterales > Desulfolunaceae > DYJE01. Next base: position 15,854 of record DYJE01000003.1, read on the forward strand.
CAATGAAACAGGGGAAAAAACCCAGGTTGAAGATGTTGCAGCCCAGGGCCAGAAGACCACCGTCCGCGAAGAACAGGGCCTGAATCGTTAAAACTGAAGCAACGGTAAGGAACGCCGCGTAAGGCCCGAGGATGATGGATAGAATAAGTCCGCCGCCAAGATGACCGCTTGAACCTGTTCCAGGAATACTGAAGTTGATCATCTGAGCTGCGAAAATAAAAGCCCCAAGGACGCCCATGAGGGGGACTTTTCTGTCGTCCAGTTCTTCTTTGACTTTTTTGGAACAGTAGGAAATCAAGCCCGCCGTCACGACCCACATCGCACCACCGGTCGCCGGTGAAATCAACGCGTCTGCCATATGCATAATCAAAATCCTTTCTTTGAGTTCAGGTCATGATCCGCTGATTTGACCGGCGCTTTCCCTTGGTTCAAGCCGCCATAAAAAAACCACGCAGATATGACTTCGTTTGGTTTGCATACCTTCGTGGCTGTGTTGGTTATGTCTTTTTAAATGATTTCTTGCATTTGTATCGAACCGGCTTCGTGCCGGGAATTACTTCTTTACTAATATCAACCCAGCTCCCGTGTCAATAGATATTTCTTTTTGTTTTATTGCGGGAATGCACCACGATAATTCCGAGAACGATGAACGTCAGGGCCAGGAGGATGTGGCCTGAAACCACCGGTTCGCCCAGGATGAGGCCGCCTGAAACCACTCCGGCCACGGGCAGGATGAACACGTAGGAGTGCAGGGCAACAGCACCGTAGCGGCTTAAAAGTTCCATCCACAGGACAAAGCCAAGGGCTGCGGTGACGAATCCCTGGTAGATCATGGAGAGGATCACGCCGGAGCTGACCACGGACACCATGGGGGCATCCCAGAGGGCGGCTTCGGCCAGGAAGAGGGGCACCGAAAGAATGCCGGGGTAAAGCACCAGGTGGAAAGGCGTGAAGCCGGAGAGAATCCGTTTGGTGTACACGGCGTTGATGGCCCAGAGAATCACCGAGGTAAGGGTAAGAAGATCGCCGAGGCGGAGATCTGCGGTCATTCCCTGTTTCTGGAAGAGAATGAAGGACACACCGATGAAACCCAGAACAATGCCAAGGATTTTTTTGGGCGTGATCCGGTCACCGGGAATGAAGACATGGGCGAGGATGAGCACGAAAAACGGCTGGAGATTGGATAAAAGAGTGCCCCGTGAGGCGTGGGTGAATGTGAGGCCTATGTTGTAAAGGCTGATCTGGCCTGTGAAAATCAGTGAGAGGACAGCCACGTGCTTGAACTGGCCTTTGGCCAGCCGGAAATTTTTTTTAGTCGCAAAGGCCCACAGGGAAATGGCCGCAGCAGACATGGCGAAGCGGAGGGCTGCGGATGTAAACGCTCCGAAGCCCGTGAGGCTGATTTTGATGGCCACGGCGTTGGCTCCGAAAGAGGCGCAGAGCAGGGCGATGAGCAGTGACGCTGATCGCCCTGGGGACCGGTGGATTGTTTCGGGTGTTTCAGCGGGTGCGTCGGTTGCCGTCGGCTTCATTTTAGGTTCTTTTCTTTGATCAGATTGAGCTTCTGAATCCGTGTCATTTTTTTGATCCTGCATTCTTCCCGGCTGGCGGTCGATCTGTCCGGGAATTCATTGCTGTATACCAGTTTCACCGGCCGTTTCGCCCGTGTGCATTTGGAGGCCGTTCCCTGGTTATGCTCACTTACCCGACGTTCAAGATCAACGGTGATCCCGGTGTAAAGGGTGCGGTCGCATAACTCCAGTATGTATAGATGCCAGGTTGTCATGGGCGGCTTATATCAGATCGTCATCACGGTTGAAAGACGAGATCCTTTTTTGATACAATCCACGGTGATTTTTTATGAAAATAAAGATTGACAAGTGTAAAAAAAACGGACATAACAGACAAAAAACTGACATGTCAGTCTATTTTTGACGTTCAGCGCTTTTCTTAAAGATCGTTTATATATCAAACCGCAGGAGGAAAAAAATGTTTGGTTTTTCCATGTCGAAAGAACAGAAGATGGTCAGCAGGGAAGTCTCGAAGCTTGTCAAGGGGCTTGTATCTGATAGCGCACATGAAATGGATGAAAACGGCGAAATTCCGGGAGACGTGATCCAGAAGGCCTGGGAACTCGGGGCATCGGTGTCTTCTGTGCCCGAAGAATTCGGCGGACACGGCATGGAGGATTCCCCCATCGAGTCCATCATCGTTCTCGAAGAACTGGCTTACGGCGATATGGCTTTTGCCGTGGCGGCCACCAGCCCTTCGCTTTTCATCAATCCCATCAGGACCATGGGGACGGAAGACCAGAAGAAAAAATACCTGCCCCTGTACTGTAAAGAAACATTCAACGCGGCGACCCTTGCGCTGAACGAACCCCATTTCGGCGCGGACGTGATGAGCCTGAAAACAACGGCGGCAAGGAATGGAAAAAGTTACGTCATCAACGGGTCCAAGTGCTTCGTGCCCCTGGCGGACCAGGCCGGTCATATGCTGGTGGCCGCGTCGGTTGACGGTGAAAACAACCTGTTTATCGTGGCCAGGGACAATCCCGGTCTGACCATCGGTGAGCGTGAAAAAAATCTCGGTTGCTACGCGCTGCCCACCTTCGAAGTGGAACTGAAAGACTGCTCCGTGGATGAAAACGACCGTCTGGGCGGATCGGAAGGGTGCGATTACACCCTTTTTATCCAAAAAACCCGGGTGGCCATGGCAGCCATGGCAGCTGGCATTGCACGGGCATCCTACGAATTCGCGAAAGAATACGCCAAAGGCCGGGTTCAGTTCGGCGAACCCATCGTCAACCGCCAGTCCGTGGCGTTCATGCTGGCGGAAATGGCCTATGAAGTAGACAGCATCCGCCTGATGGCCCAGAAAGCGGCATCGGAACTGGCTGCTGGCAAGGACGTTTCCCGGTCATCGTATCTCGCGAAAATGTACGCCGGTGAAATGGCCATGAAAGTGACGGACTTCGGGGTGCAGATCATGGGCGGCCACGGGTACATCCGTGAATACCCGGTGGAACGGTACTACAGAAACGCCCGTGGAATCAGCATTCTGGAAGGCATGGCCATTGTATAACCCGGAATTGAAGGGATGAACAGAGCATGGACATCATGCTTTAACGATAGAGGAGTGAAACGATGATCAACATAGATACGCCTGAAAAAATAGACAAAATGAAAAACGGCCTGAACAACCTCGCCAAAGGGATGCTGAGGCCCATTGCCAGAAAATACGATGAAGCGGAACACGAGTATCCCCAGGAACTTGAAGTGTTCAGAAGCATGTCCGTCATGGGAAAAAAACCCAAGAAAAACGGCGATGAAAGCAAGGCCAAACCCGTGGACGACGGAGAGTTCAAAGTGGGCCAGAATCTTGGCACCGTGGTGTCTGTTGAAGAAATGTGCTGGGGCGACGCGGCCCTTCTTCTGTCCCTGCCCAACGCGGGTCTTGGGAACGCCGCCATAGCCGCCGTGGCCACTGAAGAACAGTTGGAACGCTTTGGAAGCAAATGGGCGTCCATGGCCATCACCGAGCCGTCATCGGGTTCCGACTCGGGCTCTATTCAGGCGTCAGCGGAACTGGACGGCGAAGAGTGGGTGCTGAACGGCGAAAAAATTTTCGTGACCTGCGCCGACCGTTGCGATGTGGCGGTGGTCTGGGCCAGAGTGAAAGGTGTGGAAGGCTCCTCCGCCATCAAATCCTTTATTGTGGAAAAAGGAACACCGGGATTCAAGCTGGAACACCTGGAACACAAACTGGGCATCCGGGCGTCGGACACCGGGACCTTCGTATTGAACAACTGCCGGATTCCCAAAACAAACCTGTTGGGCGGTGATTCGGAAAAGAAAAAGAAAACCGAAGGTTTCAAAGGTGTTATGAAAACCTTTGACAACACCCGTCCCATGGTTGCGGCCATGGCCGTGGGGGTTGCCCGTGCCGCCATTGATTTTACCCGTGAAAAAATGGAAGAGGCTGGCATTAAAATCGACTACTCCGCCAATCCAAACAATGTCAGCTCTGTTTTAAAAGAATTCTACATGATGGAAGCCAATCTTGAGGCCATGCGCCTTCTGACCTGGCGTGCCGCGTGGATGGCGGACAACGAAGAGGAAAACACCCTTGAAGCGTCCATGTCCAAGGCCAAGGCAGGTCGCTACGGCACCCTGATCACCCAGAAATGCTGCGAGCTTCTGGGGCCCATGGGGTATTCCCGGAAATATCTGGCTGAAAAATGGATGCGTGACAGCAAGATCATGGATATTTTCGAAGGCACAGGCCAGATCCAGCATCTGATCATCGCCCGGAATATCCTCAAACTCACACGAAACGAGCTGAAATAACGGCCATGGGCCACCCAGTTGATGAAGGTGCCCATAACGACCCATGAAAGACTGAAGGAAAGATTTTTCAGTCACCTTCATATAACATTGTTATTCCGCTCGATTTGACCTGAAACGACAGTCCTGTGTGTAATACTGCATGACGGACGGGGGAAACAGCCATTATTTTCCCCCGGCCGTCATCAGGTCTTAAACCCTTTTCTTGATGGGACGTCTTTTTCAATCAGCCGGGGCTGAACGGATCGCTCCGAATTCCTTGATCGCCATTTCCCGGATTAATTTCTTGTTGAGCTTCTGGACTTCCGTCAGGGGCATCTGTTCGATGATCATCACTTTTTTGGGAACAGCGTATTTGGCCACCCGTGTTGAAAGAAAGGCGATGAAATCATCTCCGGTGATGTTTTCCTTGTATTCCGGCTTGGGCTGAACGAAGATCACCACCCGTTCACTGCCTTCCCGGTCGGCGTCGGGAACCCCCACCGTGGCGGCGTGCTCGATGGCGGGATGGCCGTAAAGAATGTCGTCGATTTCACGTGAATAGACTTTGTAACCCGAGACATTGATCATGTCCTTGGTCCGGTCGACAATGTAGAAATACCCGTGATCATCGATCATCACCACATCCCCTGTGCGGACATAGCCTTCGTTGTCAAGTCCGCTGCCGACGTTCGGCCAATATCCCAGCATCCGTTGAGGACCTTTGAGGCAGAGTTCACCCACCATGCCCGGCCGCAGTGTTTCGTTCCGGCCAAGTTCTTCGCCGGAACGGACATCGATGAGTTTCACCTCGGTGTCGGGGAACGGGAATCCCGAGGTCCCTCGTTTCTCGACGGATTTTCCGTTTTTTCCTTTCTTGCTGGTGAGGGTGAGGATCAGGGCGATGCCTTTGCAGGCAACGTAACCGATGACTTTCGGTCCAAGCAGTCTGAGGAACCGGTTCGTCACAAACGCAACCCCTGGGATGCTGTAGTTGAAACTCATGACGCGCTGGGGAAGCCTGCCTCCGGCAATTCGTAGCAGTAGCGAAGGGTTCAGGTGGGTGCAAGGGGACATTTCGGAAAGGCCGTAGCCTTCCATGATGGCTCCCCCTGATTTTTTTTCAAACTCTCTCTGGGTGCTGGGAGGAAGGGGGGCGGAGCCGGAAACTCCCAGCATGGCATGGCCTTTCAATTCTTCTTTGGAAAGCTGCATGAACTGGGCCGGAACGCCGATCTGCATCAGAGGCCGGTACGTTTTGATCATGCTGACCATGCTTGCGGTATCCCGGGCGTCCGGAACGAGAAGCATGTCAAAACCCTGCATGGTCATGGAATGCATGACCACATGACCGTAGGAGTGAAAGAAGGGAAGGCCGAGGAGTACGGAAATTGCGCCGGACAGCAGATTTTTAGAATTCCCGAAGGCCCAGCCGCTCTGGATAGTGTTGGCGTAGATGTTGCGGTGGCTGAGCATGCAGCCTTTGGGAAGCCCGGTTGTTCCACCGGTGAAAAGCACCATTTCAAGGTCTTCATCCACGTTGAACACAATGTCCGGCAAAGAGGGCGATGTGTTTTCGATAAGTTCTGTCATCCAATGGGCACCGTTCACCTTTAACGTCTGTTTCAGGGCCGGTGGCGAATCGGAGTAGTCCATGATTTCGCTTGTGATGATATGGGGGATTCCGCATTTTTTCGAAAGTTTTTCAGCCATATCCAGGTTGGTGTCCATGCAGACCATGGCTTTGGGTGTGCTTTCTTCGCATTTGTGGGACAGGATTTTCAAGGGTTCAAGAGAGCTGCAAGGAACATGGACTAGGCCTGCTTTGGATATGGCATAATCCGTGATGATGAACTGGATGGATGTGGGGAGCAGGGTGACCACACGGTCATTTTTTTTGAGTCCCATGTTGACGAAAGCCGTGGCCAGCCGGTCGGCGTGGTCTTTGAGCTGGGGATAGGTCATTTTGAAATTGTATTGTATCGCTCCGGTTTTCTTGAATTTTTTAGCCGCCGTATCGAGGATGTGAAAAGCCGGTTTGTCAGGGTAAGGCTTGAGCGTTTTGGGAATTCCGAAAACGCCGTATTCTTTTTTCCATGGGACGTGGTTCCCCTTGTTACTAAACATGGTTTCCTCCGGTTTAAAGGTTTTAGCGTGTTGAGTCGGATGTGAACGGGGTTTTTAATCAGAAACGTCAATTACGTATTCTGTATATGGATATGAGGAACAAATCAACAGTTTAAATGTAAAATATTAACAAACGTAAAAATAAGCCGTTTGTCTGCCGTTCATCCGGCATTCATTTTCTCCTGCTGACGAGGGAATGTGATATTGCAATTTTTACTAAAAAAGGCTAATAAAACCGAGTTAATAATTATGGCAACATTTTGAAATAAACGGATAATATGTGATTGTCCGTCACAGATCCGGGGGAGATCGTTTGAAAGCGGAAGATAGAAAAGCCTTGATACTTGAATGCTCAAAACAGTTGTTTTCCGAGCACGGATACCACAAAACCCAGATTTCGGATATCATTTCACGGGCAAAAATAGCCCGGGGGACGGTTTATCAGTATTTTAAAAACAAGGACGATATTTTCATCACCCTGCTTGAAAATTACTTTCACGCCTGGCGCAATATCCTTGTCAAACGCGATTACGAACTGGATTTTACAAAAATCACAGCTGTGGACTTCCTGCGACACCGAATCCGGACAACCCTTCAATTCTTTGCCGATGATCATGAACTGTGCAATATCGTTCTTCGCATGGGAGTTGGACTTCATGAAAGCATTGAAAAGGTGATCAACAGACTGGAGCGGGATATCCTCACCATCGTCAAGGATGAAATCCGGTTTGGCCAGAGGACCCGGAATGTGGATGAGAATATGGACACTGATCTGGTGGCCACGGTTCTTGGCGGTGCGATTTTAAGGGCCGCCCATTTCTATTTTGTCCAGGAACGGGACCGGTTCAAAGACACGACGGTGGATGAGATTGCCGAAGGCATCACGAAAATTTTCGCTCCGGGCCTTTTCGCGAAAGACGCTTGGACAAAGCCGATAACTTCAGCATTGTAGATCCTTCTGTTGATTGGTCCGCTGGTCGGGTTTTGGAGAACCCGACCCAATGAGCACATCCGTTGAGAATATGCCTCAGGGAAACGGCCTAAAGACAGATCTTCACAATCCGATCATCAGGATCAGGTGGGTAAATCCCTCTTTTTCATCAAGTTTATATCCCAGCTCCACACCCATTTCCACAGGAGCCATGGAAAACAAGGTGGCATCGGCTCTGAAAGAGCCGCCTACAACGGTCCGAGCCTTGTTAAGCCAGCTCTCGGCGCTGAACGATCCGTTCCACCCCGCACCGAAATCAGAAAAGACAGTGCTTTTAAGCAGATGAAAATGAAGGACACTCAAGCCAAAGCCCTTGTCAGGATAAACCAGAGGAAAGTGGTATTCGGCTGATACAAGGAGATTTTTCAGTTTGTTGAGATCGCCATCGGTGTCTGTTTCCGAATAGCCTCTGGGAAGGCTGTAATCCTTGTCGAACCGGATGGTGTCGCCGGACTGCTTCTGCATCACGCCTTTCACGGACAGACCGTGGTGTCTGAAAAGAGAGGGCAGATGCTGGGTCACTGAAACCACAGCGTTGCGCGCATCGGTTTCACTTCCGAGGCCGGACAGGGTGTGTTCATACATGGCAAGAACATCCTGCCCCCAGGTGGGAAGGACATCCCGCGCCGGGGCGTCGGGAGCGCGTTTGACGGCAAGTTCTCCGAAAAAGGAAGTTATTTCGTTTGAATTTTCAGGGTAACTGTACGTGTCATCCAGGCTGTCAAGCCATTTGTACCTGAGTCCCAGATTGAGTTTGGAAGCGATGCTGTCCGGCATCACTTTGTGAATCATGTCGAGGCCGGTGGATAGTTCGAGCCCCTGTTCTTCAATCCAGAAATTTCTGTTGGCAAACGAAAGCTCGTTGGCCGTGTTGTATAGGCCGAACATCAGGTCGGGCCAGAAAGACCGGTTGGTGAGCCGGATATCGTATCCGGTATGCCTGGACGACAAACCGTAATCGAGGAAGGCGCTGTAGGCGTTGATCCCCAGTGGATCGCCACCCAGAATGTAGAGGCCCGCTTTTGTTTCTTCCTCATCGGAAAGGACATAAGGGATGTGAAGAAATGGGGTGTAAACACGGCCGGGGTTCATGGGACGTGGAGACAGAACCGTGTCAGGTTTAAGGCGGCCAAGCTCGGCGGCGGGTATGGTCGTGTTACCCATGACCGCTGTCTGGATTTCCTTGTCCGGCTTGAACGGCGCGACCATGACCCTGTTGATGCCCCGGTGAAGCGCAAGGAACGCCAGGGTTTTACCATCCACGGACAGGCGGGGGCAGGTGGCCCCGTAATTCACCGATGTGAGCTGAAACAGCTTTTTTCTTTCAAGATCCCAGCCAAAGATGTTCCACATGCCGGACCGGTTGGATGAAAAAAGAATGTGACGTCCGTCGGATGAAAAAACAGGATCGTTGTCTTCGTAGTCATCGCTGGGGAAAAGAAGCCGCATGGCCCCGGTTTCCGGGTTCACCAGGGCGATGTCCGAATTTTTGCCCGATTTCACGACGCAGACAATGAATTTGTCATCCGGTGAGAATCGGGGGGCTTCGAAAAGATAACCCGGTTTGGAGACAATGGGAGCCGGTTCAGCCTGGAAATGATCCATAAGCACCAGATCGTTCCATTGCCCGTTGCGCCTCACAGCCACGATGCGTTTTCGGTCGTGGGACGGCGACGCGGAAAAGATATGGGTTTTTCTGGTCAGACGCCTTGTTTCCCGGGTTTTCATGTTGAATGCCGCAAGATCGGCGTCACCCAGATCACCTTCACCCAGGATGTGCGGAAAATATGCAGCGAACAGGATATTTTCACCGTCGCCCAAAGGGGTGATGCGGTTCAGGTCGGTCAGTCGGCCTGTTTCCGTTTCAGAGAGGATTTCACCGGTTTCAGGATGGATTTCCACCAGAGCGTTTTTTTTGCCGTAACCTTTTCTGAGTGCGATAAGGGTGTTCCGGTCTGTCCAGAAATGATCGATGATGCCTTCGTCCTTTTCGCCGAATACCACGCGACCTTTAGGAATTTCCAGGGAGTCCGCCTGGGCCTTGATTTTTTGTGTTTCTTTAAGAAGATCGTTAAGAAAACCCGTGTAAAAGGCTGATGAGGGGATGCCTGTGACATGCTCCAGGGCTTCGCCGGTCAGGCCTAAGGGGTGCATGGCCTGGTATTTTCCAAGGCGCGCAAAGGCGTCTTCGCCGTAAGTCCTGTTCAGATAATTCACCATATGATAACCGCTCAGGTAAAACCGGCCTTCAGGTGGTGTGTAAGGGGAATAGGTCCCTGCAGCGGACAGATTCCACAGGCCCTCGTCTTCGGTAAATGACAGCATTTCACCCTTGAAATACGAGCATCGTCCACGCCCACCGTCGGTAAAAAGGGTTTCGGCGTTGGTGGTGATGCCTTCGATGATCCATCCAGGGGACAGGATGTTGGTGATGGTGCTGTCCCGGCCAAGAAGGGGACTTAGTTTGCCGTACCAGCCCAGACGTGTGGTAATGTGAACAAAGTGACTGAATTCATGGGTGAACACCGCATCCATCATATCCGAACAGGGACCGAATCCCCTCAGGCTGAAATACGGTGTTTCGTACAGGGAGATTCTGTTGGGAAACGGGCTGTAGAACCCGTTGAACCGGTCGGTGCCCGGATTGAGGACAATGGGGCAGTGGGGTGGTGTGACGCCCAGATAACCGGTCACATCGGTGTACACTTCGTTTTCAAGCGATAAAACCCTTTGGGCAAAGGCTTCGTGACCTTCGGGATAATAGAGTGTGAAATGATCCGTTTCATGTGTGCGCCATGTCCAGGACGGATCGTATTTCGCCTGCGATGGTGAGGGAAGTGCGGCATAGAAAATGATGGCGGCTATGATCAAAACAAGTCGGCGCTGCATGGTGGCTCCTGGTTTGATGGATGTCATGTGTGATGAAGACCGTTAGACCCTACAGCATGAAGGGAAAAAAAACAAACCAGAAAACATCGGGAACCGTTTATTCGATGGGACCCTGGGTTCGCCGGATGCTCCGGTGGCATGGGGGAGGAGGCCGATAACCATGCCGGGAACCATTCGAACCCAGGGAGAAACAGCGTCATGGTTTCCAATGACACCGTTGTCTTGTCTGTTCAAAACGCGAGCGGCGTGAACGAGACCCTTGGGGAAAAAGGAAGGACGGAAACCATTGCGGATTTTGATTCAGGAATCGGGCTTTGTTCGTCAAGAAATGAATGAGGTGGAGAAACGATATCCCGTCCAATGTTAATTCCGAACCATCTGGCGGATGACTGTCTGCTTCGAAGGTGCAAAGGGACAGAGGAGCCGGAATCCGATTCAACCCGGTACCAATAGTAGTTACACCATTCATCACTCCAGTTCGCGCACCATGTCCATACATTTCCATTCATGGGATATTCCTCCGTGTTAAACCTTGGATGATTCATTGAGACCGATGGATAAAGTCCGATATCATCATTGACCCGTTTGTTCAGACGATGCAACCTGTGGGTGATGTGAATGCCGTTGAATATGCGAACTATTTGATAATAAAGGTAAAATATGCACTGTTAATGTTGTTGATCTCTTGTTTTAAGGGCTTTGGCGTCTGAACGATTGCAGGCATGGGAAAGGAAGACTGAAATCCATGGTCGGATGGTCCTTGGGTGGGGAAAGATGTTGCGGAACTCTATCGCAGACGAGAATGTGAAAGATGTGAAAAAAGTTGCCGTTAAAATCGTTAATAATATATCTATTTGGTAATATTATGAATATTACTCCGTTAAAACCGTTAAAATTCGAATGTTAAAACCGTTAAATAAATGGATGAAGTCATGCCTGAAGGCGGAGCTGGCGCTGGGCTGATTCGATCTGGTCCCGCAAAGGGGAAGGGGTGTCACAGGTGCTTAAAACAAAATCAGCGGTTTTCAGGATGTGATCCCATCGGGGGCGCTGGGGAAGAGACTGGAGATCCAGGTATTTATCCAGGGTCTGGGTCCGTTCCCAGCCATTGGTGTCCATATACACTTTCCAGAGGTTGGAACCCTGGGCCAGGGCGACTTTGTCGTTTCCGGTGGTGGTCTGCCAGTAATCGATGGAAAGGTTCATCAGATTGACGGCCAATCGACGTTTATCCTGCCTGCGTGAATCGGGTACAAGGGAATGTTCTAAATTTTCCAAGGCTTTTTCGATGGATTTGATTTCATGGCTGAACGGAGGGTTGTTTTCCAGAATGGCCGGTGAAAGGGTGTTGAGGGCGAATTCCAGCTCTCTGAGCTTCATGCGGTTTGCATTCAGCTCCTCGATCATGGCGAGGGTCATTCCGTTTGACTGAGATTTGTCAGATCCGGATCGTGCATCACGGATCATCAGCATCAAAAGTCGTTCGTGATCCAGTTCAAGAGACGTCATTTCGATATCGGCTTCAATGTCAGGGCGATCCTCACAGGCCAGTGTCACGGCAACAAAGGATTCCGTCTTGCCCTGATTTTGGGAGAAAGAATCACCAACCGCTGAAAGAACCGGGGTTGGCGGGGTTGAAAACAGCGCGGCCACAGGTTTTCCCAGCATATGCCGTGTCTTGTTTCCGGTCAGGGTTTCATAAGACTCATTGCAGAAACTGATTTCAAGGCTTTCATTTACCGCGACCATGGCGTCTTCCAGGGAATCCAGCATGCGAGACAATTTTCTCTGGTTGATCAAAAGTTCCTGTTCCGTGGCTTTTCGCTGATCGATTTCACGCTTCAACCGTATGTTTTCTTTCATGGTGTCGTATGATTTTCTGATCTTGAGCTGTGTGTTGACTCTGGCAATGAGCTCGTCCCTGGAAAAGGGTTTGACCAGATAATCGTTTGCACCGGCATTGAGTCCGAGAACCAGGTCTTCCATGCGGTTTCTGGCTGTGAGCATCACGATGGGCAGTTCGGCGGATGAATGGGTTTCCCTGAGTCTCCGGCAGATTTCATAGCCGTCCACCTGGGGCATCATGATGTCCAGGAGAATGATGGAAGGCTGAATTCCATTTTCGATCATTTCTATGGCTTCAAGCCCGTTTGATGCGGTGATGCATGGAATGGACGCCATGTTGAGGTGGTTCGATACCACCTGAAGATTTACCGAATCGTCATCCACCACCAGAACGGGATCGCTTGGAGTCGACACCACGTAAACTCGGTGACCAGGCCGTTCAATGACCGGGGCCGGAGCATCCATGATGGCGGCGGGTATGGCGTTGAGGGGCCTTGTTTTATCTTTTGAGTCATCGGTGCTGATGGGGAGGTTGCTCGTGGGGAGGGTGAACGTGAATGACGAACCCACCCTGGGCGTTGAGTTTACAGAGATGGTTCCTCCGTGAAGGACCACCAGTTTCTGAGTGATGGGAAGTCCAAGGCCTGTTCCGTCTGATCTTCGTTCCGGTCGGGCGTCATCCTGCTCAAAAGGCATGAAGATCGCTTCGAGACGATCCGGAGATATTCCCGGCCCGGTATCGGCGACGGTGACATGAACAAAACCATCACGGTGAGTGGCACTGATTGTTACGTCACCGTTGTCTGTATATTTCACGGCATTTCCCACAAGATTGAAGAGAATCTGCTGGAGTCTGTCCTCATCGGCGAAAACAGCCGGTGTATCCTGCGGGATGGTGTTTGTCAGCGTTACGGGTTTTTTGCTGATGAGTATCCGGAACACCGAAAGAATCACATCGGTGAGAGCCCTTACATCCGTGGGTTTCCGGTTCAACTGGACGTCTTTGTGCTTCAGGCGTGAAAAATCGAGAATGTCGTTGATCAGGTTGCCCAGACGTTTTCCGCAGGCGATGATGATTTCGATGTTGGCTGCATCGGTGGGGTTCATGCGGCTTTCCGGGCTGTTGATCATGGACTCGGCGATGCCCACCATGCCGTTCAGAGGTGTACGGAGTTCATGGGATGTATTGGCGAGGAACTCGTCTTTCAGTTCGTTCAATCGTGCGAGGTCGGCGTTTTTTTCTCCAAGTTCCCCGGACAGATGTTCCACCGAGGTGAAGGCTTCGGAAAAGTTGACGGCAAGGGCCCAGCATTGACAAAGGATAAATGCGAAAACACCTATGTTCAGAATGCTTGGGGTGGGGTCCAGGTAGGTGTCGTGCAGCATGTCGTATACACCGGTGACGATGAGCAGAAAAAGCCCCATGAGTATGATGACCGCTCTGGGCCGCCTGTTTTTGACAGCCATGGCCACAATGAAAAGACCCCAGGACATGTAAATATAAAGAAAGAAATAAAAGACGGTGATCAGCCGGGTGAAATAGGAAACGGGAAGAAAAAGGGTCGCCAGGCTGAAAACCATGGCGATGCCAAGGCTCCAGCGGCAGGGCTTCAATGGTGATTCCTGGGGATAGAGGCTGCGTGTGAAATAAAAGACCACGGCAGTCGAAAGATACAGGCTGATCAGTTCGATACGGTACAGGATGGACCATGGAATTGCCGGGAAAACCTGGTGGATGAACCAGTCTGAAGTTCTCGATTCAAGGCCTTTGGTCACCATCAGCAGGCAGTAAAGGCCGCAAAGAAGAGGGGCCGCGTTGTCACGCCTTAGAAGGTAAATGCCGATATGATAAAAACTCATGATGATGATGCAGCCCGTGAGAAGCATGGTGAGGCCCCATCGGGCGATCTGTGATTTCTGGATATCCTGGCTCAGGCCAAGAATGGGAACGGCCCGCGGACCGCCGATCCGGTAATGGTGGTTGGACACCTGGAGAATCAGTTCGAATTCTGATTTGTCCGGTGTGAACTGAACCAGATCCAGGCTGTGGCGGGGGATTTCTTCCTGAGCGTTTCGTCCGACTTGACCACTTTCACCAATGATACGACCATCGAGCCATAAACGGTATGCGGACATGACGTCAGCCATTCGGATGGCAAGGATCTGGTCGGTCTGCCAAATCCGGATTTTCAGCCGGTATGTTGAAAAGCTGTTGGCCTGATAGGTGATTCCGTCAATTTTCTGGTCTTTCCAGACCATAGGAAGCGAGACATGTCTGTCGGGAACCGGGGGAACTCCAAGGGCAAAATCCAGGGGCTCGACAAGCTTGTTTCTGTATTCCTCCCAGGGGCCCTGAAGTTTGACCCCACCTTGCTTGTCGAAATTCCAGTTGATGAGGTCAAGTACGCCATGATTCGACCGGACCTGGGGTGTCTGGTTTTGAGGTGTCCACACATGGAAAAGAAGCGCGCAAACGGCGAGGCAGGCTGAAAACGCGGTTATGATGTGTTTGTACCTGTTCATGGGCCGGTGACCGATGGGGTTTGTTCCCCTGATATATTGGGTAGAGTCTGAATAACCTTAATATGAAACAGGCTGGTTACTCTAAAACCCTTCACATTGTTTGTTTGTGGAACGGATTGTCGGGCTTTTTGTTGTGTTGACAATCAAGTAACAAGATGACCGAAAACGTCAAAATTACGTATCTTCGTTATTTGATTATGTCAACAGGAATGAACGGCAGAAATAAAAAAGTGACATAAAAAAAAGATGATGACTTGATATCATAAGCAGTTAAGGGGCTGGTCAAGAATTTCCCTGACCTTGAAGGCAAGTTCATTTTTGGAAAAGGGTTTTTGTATGAACTGAACTCCTGAGTCAAGAACGCCATGATGGGCGATGACGTTTTCAGTATAACCGGACATAAAAAGAAAGTGGGTCGAAGGATGGAGTTTGTTGATTTTTTCTTCCAGTTCTTTGCAGTTCATTTCAGGCATGACCACGTCCGTGATTAAAAGATCGATAGCTGCGGGATGTTCTTTTGCTATGTTAAGGGCTTTGTTTGGCGAGGATGTCGCAAGGACTTTGTATCCGTATTTTTCGAGAATCCGGGTGGTCAGGGCGAGCAGGGTCGGTTCGTCTTCGACGATCAGGATGGTTTCTCCCTTGCCCCGGGGAGTGAGGATTTTCTCTTTTTTTGTGTTTGCGTGATTTGGGGTCTCTGCGAGTCTTGGGAGATAAATTTTGAACGTTGTGCCTTTACCTAACTCGCTATATACATTTATGAAACCGTTGTTTTGTTTGACTGCGCCGTAGACGGTGGCTAAACCCAGTCCTGTTCCTTTGCCGGTGCCTTTGGTCGTGTAAAAAGGTTCAAATATTCGAAGCAGGGTATCCTTCGTCATGCCGGATCCGTTGTCGCTTACTGCAAGAAGCACGTATTCTCCAGGTCGGAATCCATCGTGTGTTGAGCAGTATGTGTCGTCGAAAACGGTTTTCCCCGTTTCGATAACAAGCTGTCCCACATGAGTGATGGCGTCCCTTGCATTGACACAGAGATTGGCGAGCAGCTGGTGAACCTGAGCCGGATCAATTTTTGTGGACCAGGGTTCAGGGTCCGGACACCAGACAAGATGGATATTTTCTCCGATCAGCCTCCTCAACATCGACAGCATGCCGTCCACAACCTGGTTCAGATTCAAAATTTCAGGAGCGATGGTCTGGCGACGGGCAAAAGCCAGAAGCTGGCGAGTGAGGTCTACCGAATGCTCAGCGGCTCGTTTAATTTCCGCCAGTTCGTCGACAGGAGGAAGACCTGATTCGATGGTTTCCATGGCCACCTCGACATTGCCCAGAATAACCCCAAGCATGTTGTTGAAATCATGGGCCACTCCGCCGGCAAGTTTGCCGATGGCCTCCATTTTGTGAGTCTGACTCAGCTGGTTTTCCAGTTTTTTTCTTTCTGAAATATCCGTATGCGTTCCGGTGGCGCGTAATGGAGCCCCGGTTTTATCACGTGCCACGATTTTTCCACGGGAAAGAAACCATTTCCATTCGCCGGATTTGGTTTTGAGGCGCTGTTCCACCTGGATGATCTGGGTTTTTCCCTCCTTGTGATTTTGAAACGCGTTCAAGGTCACGTCTAAATCATCGGGGTGGATGAGATCCGACCAGATCACAAGGTTTTGCCAGAGTTCTTCATCCGGACCATACCCCAGCATTTCACAACTGCGGGGACTCAAATAACCTTTCCCCGTTTTCAATTGAATATCCCATAACCCGTCGTTTGATCCTTCGAGAGCGAATCTGAGCCGGTTTTCACTTTCTATTAACTGTTCTTTCCAAACACTGTGGTGGGCGGGGTCCATGTCTTCACAAACATGTGTTTCACATTCTCCGGACGAGCCCTTTTTTTTCTCTCTGGACTTTTCTGCGTACAACATGCCGGTACATGCAGAAAAAAACAACAGTCCGCCGAAAATAAGAACGATGAGATATCGCCGGTTATTTTTTTCAGACAGTTCGATTAGATGTTTTCGGGTGCGCGTATGGATAGCCTCAGTATTTTGTTCAAGGTTTTCAAAAGTGCTTCGCAGGATTATAGCTTCATGTGTCTCAATTCGGCCATGATCCGCTAGCCGGTTCAGTGTTGATTCGAAAAGCTTGAGGCTGGATCTGAATTCATCGGAGTTCGGCGATACGGGAAATTCAGGTTTTTTATGAATCTGTTCGAAAGTTGCGACAGCCTTGCGAAGAAAGGCCGTCCTTTGTTTTCGTTCGAGTGGAGAATCTGGTGAATCAGCCTGTATGACATTGAGGAACTCTTTCCCAAGGTCAATACGGGCCTTGCGAAAATCATCAAGCTCGCTTATGGCCATGTCAAGGTTCCGGTTCTGATATACGAAATACAAGGACACTATGAAAACAGACAGACCGGATAGAACGGCAATACACCACATCCGGATAAATGATCGGGTGATCAGGTTCGAAAATACTGAATTGATCGATGTTGAACCGGTTTTCATGTTACATGTTTCTCCAGAACAACGGGACGGCATTTAATACGTTATGAGAGGCACAAAATCAGAAATGATTTGTTATTTTGCCAGTATCAACACATAAATTCAAGTTCTATTGAAATAAAATATGATCTCGTATATGTGATGCATGTGCCGTTGATGATTAACGTTACTTCCAAAAAATAAACGGTTGTTGAAGGAATAATGGATAAGGCAGGATTGTTTTGACCGGCAGAAGGAGGATTGTTTTTATTATGATTGGATTAAGGGAAAAAGTGTTCACAAGTCTTGTTGTGTCGATTTTAGTGTTCGTTTTGGCTTCGCCATGCAGGGCAGTAAGCGCCGCTGAAATCGTGATTGGCCAGTCCTGCGCCCTTTCAGGCCCGAACAAGCTCCTTGGGATGGGTATGAAAAACGGGGCACAACTCTATTTTGATCAAGTGAACTCCAAAGGTGGAATAAATGGAAAAAAGATCAGGATGATAACTTACGATGACGGTTATGAGCCCGATCGATGTCTGTCCAATACTGAAAAACTGATTGAAAAAGACAAAGTGTTTCTCCTTTTTGGTTATGTGGGAACTCCCACATCCAAAGTCGCTGTTCCTGTTGCCGTTAAAAAGAAAGTCCCCTTTTTTGCCCCCTTTACCGGCGCGAATTTTTTAAGAAACCCGCTCAAACGTGAAGTGTTTAATATCAGGGCAAGCTATTATCAGGAAACTGAAATGATGGTGGATCGCCTGATCAACGAACTCGGGTTAAAAAAGATTTCCGTTTTTTATCAGAATGACGCCTATGGCGAGGAGGGTCTTGCGGGTACACGGCTGGCTCTTGAGCGGCGTAAGATGAAAATCTTTAACTCGGCGCACTACGAACGGAATACGACGAACGTGACAGATGCCGTCAGGCTGTTCTCCGGCTCGTCACCCGACGCGGTGATTATGATAGGAACCTATTCGGCCTGCGCTGAGCTGGTGAAAAGTTTGAGGAGCAATCGAAGCAGGATCGTGTTTCTGAACGTTTCGTTTGTCGGAGCGGACGCGTTGGGCGGGATTCTCGCCAACAAAGGCGTGGGGGTCGTCGTGACCCAGGTGACACCCTTTCCCTATTATACAAAAATACCGGTGGTCCATGAATATAAAACCCTGCTCAACCGTATGATGCCGGATGAAAGTCCGGGCTATCCCTCCATGGAAGGTTATCTCGCAGCTAAAACGTTATGCGCCATTCTTCAGACAACGCCAGTGATGACTCGCGATGCTTTTATCTCACATGCTGAAAAACTGAAATCTCTGGACCTCGGCGGTTTTACTGTTTCTTTCAGTCCCACAAGCCACCAGGGTTCGGATATGGTCAATCTCACCCAGATAGGTCCGGGCGGATACCCTGAACGGATCGATACCCTACGGAGAATCAGAGAGTATTGAACCATAAAAGGGAAGGCGCTGACCGTCATGCCATTATGCGGCGCGGCGCCTTTTTATTCATCGTGACGCGATTCTAAAAACATCTTTTTACGTTCAGCATCCATCCAATACATGTCCGAATCTCGTTCAGATACTTTAAAAAAACCTGATCCCTTGTTGAAACGGAGTTGATGCTCATAAAATCATGATAATTTCTCTGTACATGGAATCTGATTTTTAGTAATGTCGCCGATTCAAACCGTATGAAGGGGTTATAGAAGGATGTTAAAAGGAAATACAAAAGTTTGTTCAAGATGTGGGGAAGATAAACCGGTAAGCGAATTCTATACACAGAAAGGCGGTAGATCCGGCTTACGGGCAGCGTGTAAAAAATGCTTTATCAGGGCGAATTCAGAATACCGTTCAAAGAGAAAAAACGGTGTCAGATATGGTTCTAAAGATTATTTTCTTGAACTGAAGCGCAGGAAGGAAGAGTCTGCTAAATTAAGAGAACTTTAAGAATTTTCAACATGTGTTGAATTGACGGGCTATATCATGCGTCAAGTCTCATTCAGAGACTAATTCCGATTGACGTATGAACTGATGGTTTTATGAAATGACAAAGGGACGGGTGTTTGATATCCTGCCCCTTTGTTGCCTCACATATCAGAGAAGCTCTACGCCTATCTTGGCGAGTTCTGATCGGACTGAGGTTTTAAATTTGATGGACGCAACGATATCCTGACCTTGAAGTCTGCTTGAGGCATAGGCAAGGCCACTTGAAATTTTGTCAAGACGCCGACGTCTGTCGATCTGGTCAAGGTCTCCGGTAAAAATGACTTTCGAACCCTCTCCGGCCCGTGTGATGATGGTCTTGACCTGATGGGGCGTCAGGTTCTGGGCTTCGTCGATAATCAAAAGGCACTTCCAGAACGTGGTACCCCGGATGTAATCCAGCGGCTCGATTTCAATCTTCTTTTCAAGAACCAGTTTTTCGATGAGATCCTTATTCTTCGGGTCCATTTCCTTCATGATCGACAGGTTCTGCCAGATGGGACGAAGCCAGGGACCCATTTTTTCATGAATATCTCCGGGGAGGAACCCCATGTTGTCCCGGTCTTCCAGGTGCACCATGGGTCGGCTCACCAGGATCTGGCGGTACTGGCTTTTCATGGCCAGAGCCGCGGCCAGGGCGAGCAGCGTTTTTCCCGTTCCCGCACCGCCTTCAAGAAATATCAGACTGATGTCCGGATTGGTCAGGAGATAAAGGGCGATGTACTGGGGCCAGTTGACGATAGGGACTTCCGAGTCTGGTCCGGAGTAAGGACGGATACCAAAGGCCTGGATGTTTTTATTGATGATCTGGAAATACCCGTTGTGTCTGACGGCAGCGAAATGTTCGCCTTCCTCCGTCCGTTCATCCGGCCGTTTCATGTCGCCGGTCCAGTCGCTGACGCAGACGACGCCGCTGTTCAGGGGAATGTCCCCGTGTTTTTTTTTGACGTATTCGAAAGTGAAGTTTTCTGTATCGATGATCTCTGCCGGGACCTTGATTCTGGGCAGGATGTCATCGGTGTTCTTTTCCGCCTGGTTCCTGTAGTAATCTTCGGCTTCGAATCCCAGTTCCCTCGCCTTGATCCTCATCATGCTGTCTTTGGAGACGATGGAAACACGGGGGTAGGAATCCATAAGGCCGTTGGCTGTTGAGAGAATGTGATGATCGCTGATTTTGGGGTCCAGAAACGAGATTTTATCCCAGGTCATTTTTTTTGCGATCATCAGACCTGGGTGATTGCCCTGGCGAAGTTCCTCAATGTTCCGGATGGCTTCACGGGCGTCGTAGCCGATATCCGGGCGGCCTTTCAGGCCGTCAAGTTCTTCGAGGACTTTCCATGGAATGCAGGCCGTGACTCCTTTCTGCATCAGGTAGGTCAGGCAGGATGGATCATGGACCAGCGTGCTCGTGTCGACAACTTTGATGCTTTTGCTTTTCATAGAACTCCTTTCTGATCTGAGAACGTTGTTAAGGAAGGATTGATTTCATTCTATACCAATGCGGAATGAAATCAAAGATCAATGGAAGGGAATGCTGATAAAAAGTTGGGAAAGGTCTGATGCGCTATAAAAAATACAATCAGAACATAATCATGGGATTATGGACGGCGGGAATAATCCGCCGCCCATGAAATATGGCTATTCGAAGGCACTGAAATCCACGCCGCGCATGCCGCCGCGGAGTTTGAACCATTCGGTTTCGCCGGCCGGAGGTTTGACGATATCTTCGGGTTTTTTTCGGATCAGGCTGATGGCGTCGGCGGGACAGGTGGAAATACAGATTCCGCAGCCGATGCACTTGTCTTTCAGCACGGTGTAGGCCCCATCGTTTTCTTCGATGGCGTTGATCTGGCAGCGTTCGTCTTTGCATACCCCGCAGGATGCACAGGCTTCACCGTCGATTTCCGCGTAATAATGGGCGTTTACGGCGTTGTTGATGCCCAGTTCGTTGATGGATCTGAGAACGCCGCAACAGCAGCCGCAGCAGTTGCAGATGTAGATATGGCCGTGTTCGAAATTGCTGGTCAGGTGAACCAGGCCCGCTTCTTCCGATTTCCTCAGAACTTCGTATGCTTCTTCCTTGCTGATGGGGCGTGCACCCATGGGGTGGTTGTCGAAGATTCCGGGGACCGGGGCGATGGCCAGGCAGACTTCCATGGGTTTGTCGCAGCGCTGATCGAGCAGTTCTTTTTCTTTCTTGCAGATGCAGTCGTTGACGGCAAAGGATTGTCCCTTTTCGATGATCCTTGATATGCGCTCGTATGGCATGGCGATCTGGAGGCTTTCCGAGGAAATTTCCTCTTCTACCGGAACGACCTGCATGAGCTGAGGCGTGTTGCTGAAAAACTGGGGGCCGTAGAAGGGGGCATAAGCTTCACAGAGTTCGGCGAATTCCTTGGTCATGTGTTTGAGCTGGAATTCGTAAATGCCGAAAACCCAGGGCAGCATCTTGAACATTTTGACCGTTCCGAAGTCCACGCCGAACAACTGTCCTTTGTGCCACATATGAGTCAGTTTTTCATCGAGCCCTTCAAGAGGGATTTTTGTTCGGGCAGCGACCTGGTCCGGAGTTTCGAAAGTCAGTCTGAGTTTGCAGAAAAGTTCCGCTTCATCCGGTGCGAAGATCAGTTTGAGAAGCTTGATTTCAATACCGTTCTCCGTGGCCGGGAATCCGTTGGGAAGGGTGTCGAGCACCTCCGCCAGTTTTTTGTAGATGCTTTCTGTGTCAGGCATGGTTTTCCCCCTTGGTTTTTGGATGTTTATTCATATTTCAGCCCGAAATAAAGGGATCGGGTGATGACGTTTTTAAGATGATCCGACGGGTCTTTGATGAAACCGTCGATGACGAGCATGGCGTATCCATGGACGATGGACCATGCGGCCATGGCCAGTTCGAAGGTGTCGTGCGGCCTGATCAGGTTATTCGACTGGCACTCTGCGATGCAGGTGTAGAGAATCATGAAGGCTTCCCTTGAGCGTTCGTCAAGGGCCGGTGATGTATGGTGCTCACCGGAGGCGAACATCACACGGTAGTGCGAGGGATATGCCGTGGCGAAATCGATGTAAGCGAGGCCGCTTTCCTGGAAACGGGTCAAAAGATCGTCCTTGTTCCGATCGAAACGGCGGAACGTGTCCTGGATCACCATGTCGAAACCCTCGATGGCCACGGCGGAAAGGAGATCGTCCTTGTCTTTGAAATGTCTGTAAGGGGCAGAATGGCTGACCCCGGCTTTTTTTGCCACTTCCCGGATGGACAGGCTTTTCACGCCATTTTCCGCGATCATGGCAAGAGCCGCGTCGATGAGAGCCTTTCTGAGATTCCCGTGGTGATAGGTTGTGTTTTCTTTTTTTAATGTGTCTTTCATGCGTGCCGCGTGTTTGATGTTGTCAATGTCAACATTGATACGGGTTCTGAGGCACAATGTCAAATGAAATGTTTACATTGACAACATTTGATGGGGGCACAATCGGAATGACGCGCATGATCCCATCAGGAAAACGAGATGGGCCGATAGTTCAGCAGCAGCCTCCGCCTGGTCCGCAGGCGGCTTTTTCCGGTCCTTTGATCCAGGTCTGGATGATGTATGCCGCGCAACCCACTCCGGGAGAGACCCTGATGGCTTTTGTCGGACAGTTCAGGGCGCAGGCTCCACATTCCATGCATCCGTCGCGGTCGATGATAGCCGCCTTGCCGCCGCTAATTGTGAAAACCTGATGCGGACAGACGGTTTCGCATGCTCCGCAGCCGACACACTGGTCGCGGCGGAGTTCTATGGTGGTGACATTTTTAATGTATCTGAAATCTTTCATGGCTTTTCCTTACTTATAAGCGGACATCATCCACAGGATAAGTCCTGCCACGACGGCTCCGATTTGAAAGGGCATGGAACGTTTCATTTCTTTTTCCACACCCGATGGCGATGTGAACGGTGTGGCACCGGTAAAGTTCATGGCAAGCCAGGAGCTCACCGCTGTTGAAACAAAGACAAGGCCGAGGAATCCTGAAATACCCCAGGAGCGGGAAAAGGCGAGGGCGGTGGGGATTGTGAGGACGAGGCCCGCCACAGCGCCCTTGATGGAAAAGAACGAACCGGGCAGCCTGTTCAGAAACGCCGGGGTGAAAACGGCTCCAGCCACCACACCGGCCAAAAGGGTGGCTCCGGCGGTTATACCTCTCTGGAAAAATGCAGTGAAAGAGAAGAAACCCGGCCCGAATCCAGAAAGAACGGCCAAAGCAAGGAGGGCCATCACCGCCGGTTTCGCCGCGATGGACAGTTCCACCGGAACAAGGATCAGACGCTCCGCCAGATTGAACGATAGCCGCCGCATCTCCGGCCGGGCCTTCATTCCATCGGCCATGAACGACGGAATGTCCTGTGACGATACTGGCCCCCAGATCACGCTGAAACCCGTCTGCTTTTTGACGGACATTGCAGAAACCCCTGCGGCTCCAAGCTGCGGGAGGATGATGTTCCGGTGGCTCACCACACCCGACAGCCTGACCTGGCGTATCCTGTTCACAAGCTCTTCGGTTCCGAAGGTCTTTTTTCCTGCGGCGCACCAAACATTGATACCACGGGTGTCGAGAACAAGGATGAAGGCATGGGCGGTTTTCAGGTGGGATCGCACATGATCGAACGTCAGCTTGTAGTTGGCAGTGACCAGAACTGGGGAGGATGCGTCCGGATGGCCCACCGCGTAAAGGCCCGGAGCGACTTTGTGGGTGTTGCGATTCACATTCAGCCGGACAAGAAGGTTGGACAGAGTGTCTCTCACGCTCAAATCCGTTTTGACGCGTGGAGCAAAGCCCTCGGTGGTCATGACAAAGCCGTCCACATAGGGACAAATGGCGTAACCTGCCCGCTCATGGGGGCTTGATGCGGGACCTGCGGGAGGACCGCAGCAGGGTGTATCGTCGGTGGCAAGGGCCGGTGATGAAAGAATAAACGGGGTGAACGAGGTCAATCCCTTGTGTTCCATTTTTTGTTCATCGTTACACCCGCATGCGGGGGCGAAGGGCTTGATATCCATAATCAATCCTTGATCAGCCGTTCCACGGCATTCTGGAACGCGTTCAGCGTTTCCCGGTTGATGCAGTAACACGTTTTCGGACCTTCAACCTCACCCCGGATCAGACCCGCGTCTTTCAAAGATTTCAGGTGCTGGCTTACGGTGGACTGAGACAGGGGGAAAATACTGACGATTTCCCCGCAGATGCACTGGTCGATGGCTTTGAGGTGCTCGATGATCCGTATCCGTGCGGGATGGGCCATTGCCTTGAACATTCTGGCCAGATCGTCATGGGTGAGGTGTGTTGATGATGTTGGGCTCAAAGGCTTATCCTTTCTGTTAAATCGTTAATCTACGATAAACGATAAAAAAGAACGGGTCAACCCATTTCTTGAAGCCCATATCTTAAAATTTAAAGATATTTCAATCCAGGCCCCGGTTTAGACGAACAAATTCCGAGGATCAGGCAGGGTTCAGCTTTCTGATTTCATCCCAGATGCCCAATTCGGCGATTTTTTTGCAGACCATGCAGCCTCTGTAAGCCACGGATACCTGTGTATCAGGTCCGAGAAGATCATCGAGTTTTTCACGGAACCGGGGTTTGAGTTTCGGCCTGTAGGATTCCACGGCGTCAAGGACACCCATGGACCTTATGCGTCGAAGGAATTCCCGGGTTTCGAGAAACTCATCCAGGGTTTTTTCGGTCATGCCCCCCACCGGGGCAAGGTCGAAATCCGGGTTGTCCCTGAACGGAAGGCAGTAATGCCAGGCTTTGTCGACAAACGGGCTCCGGCCGCAGTGGGCGGAAAAAGAGAGGGTGTTCATGATGTGACGGTTGGGGATGTCATCGAATGCCTCGTCATGGATTTTAAGTCGGCTGGTCACGTCCCTGCGAAAATAAGGAAGAAAGGAACCCAGATTTGATTTGTCCGCAGAACCCAGTGACAGCGAAGGGCATTCAGCCATCTCGTTTTCTCCGGCACCCATGGGAGCCAGAGGCGTGACGCGCTGGAACACGTCCGGGTAGTTTTGTTTGAGGATCAGATCGGTGTCGTCGTTTTTGAGAAGGGTCACAAGGGCGATGGGCATGATGGTGTTTCCGGGCTTTCGGGCCTGGTCTGTCAGATGACCCAGGGGAAGACACCGGCCGTCGATGAGGTTTTCCTGATATTCAGCGACACTTAAGCCCACAATCACTGTCTGGTCCACACCGTGGGATATCCGTGTGAACAGCTGATCGGCAAATTCCTTTTTTTCCAGGCGTTTTCCGTTGGTGGGCATGGTGATGCTTCGGATTTTTCCTGTTTTCGAAAGGGCTGAAATCACGTCGGCCACGTCAAGCCCCTCGTCTTTCCACACGGTGGGTTCACCGCCGGTGACGAATTGAAACCCGATGTCGAACCTGACGGCCACACGATGGATGTCTTCCAAGTACCGTTCAAAAATAGTCCGGGTCATATGATGGACTTTTTCCCCTGGAACCCTCAGACACACCCGGCATCGTTTGTTACAGGCATCGGTGAGCTGAAGGGCGGGGTAGATTCGATCGTTCATGGCAGCCTCGTGTACAAAGGAGTTAAAAATTTAAAAACCTGTCAAAAAACATGTCGTATCAGATCAACCGCACCTTGGCCAGTATTTCCTAAAAAAAATAGGATAATTGGTTCTGCTTATGAGAATTACACGTTGCGCATCCTGATGACATGAAGTAAATATTTCACTGTGATCTTTAAAGCGTGATCTGACGATAAAAACATATCTAACAAAAAAATAAGCTCATACATTAAGCATGTTTTGATGTCACGCGGCATCGGCATCACAATGCCCCGTGACGGAATCGAAGATGATGCATGAATCGTGTCCGGTACGCCCGGACATGCCGGAGGGTGAAATGATCCGTAGTGAAATGCTGACAAGGCTTGAACGAGAGACGAAAATATGGGACGTGGTGATCATTGGTGGCGGGGCCACCGGGCTTGGGGCCGCCGTTGAAGCCGCGTCCAGAGGGTTTTCCACCCTTCTGGTTGAACAGGGCGATTTTTCCCAGGGCACATCGAGCCGGAGCACGAAACTGATTCATGGGGGCATCCGTTACCTTCAGCAGGGAAATATTTCTCTTGTTCTTGAAGCCCTTCACGAACGGGGACTCCTTCTTCAGAACGCCCCGCACCTTGTGCATCACCAGTCATTTGTGGTTCCCAACTACAGCTGGTGGGAAGGTCCGTTTTACGGGGTGGGCTTAAGAGTCTACGATGTTCTTGCAGGGAAGCTTGGTCTCAAGAAATCTACGGTTCTTTCAAGGGAGAGCGTGCTGGAAAAGATCAGGACCCTTGAACCCAGGGATCTTAAAGGCGGTGTCATCTATTACGACGGCCAGTTCGACGACGCCAGGCTGGCCGTGACCCTGGCCCAGACCGCCGAAGACCTGGGAGCCTGTGTGGTCAACTACGCCCAGGTGACAGGCCTTATCAAATCCAGCGGACTGGTCTCAGGCGTCAAGGTGTTGGACAAGCTGTCCGGCCGGGAATACGACGTCATGGGGAAAGCCGTGGTGAACGCCACGGGTATTTTCGTCGATTCACTCCTGAAAATGGACGCCCCGGACCATGAGGAAATCATATCGCCCAGCCAGGGTGTCCATATCGTTCTCGACAAGTCTTTCCTGCCCGGCGACACGGCCATTCTCGTTCCCCATACCGAGGACGGGCGGGTTCTTTTCGCCGTTCCATGGCATGACCGGGTGATCGTGGGCACCACGGACACCCCGGTGGACAAGCCCACCCTCGAACCCAGACCGTTCAAGGAAGAGCTGGATTTCCTCCTGGACCATGCGGCGAAATACCTGACCAAAGATCCGTCGGCGAAAGATGTCCTGTCTGCCTTTGCCGGAATCAGACCCCTGGTGAACGCCGGGGGAGGAAAGAAAACCGCCGCTCTTTCAAGGGATCATCACCTGAGCGTTTCTCCGTCGGGTCTGATCACCATTGCGGGTGGGAAGTGGACCACGTACCGGAAAATGGGCGAAGATGTCATTGACGCGGCCATTCCCATCGGGGGGCTTGAATCCCGGAAATCGCGCACCCGGAATCTGAGCCTGAACGGCTGGTCCGTGGACGACGAGGGAAATGCACCTTATTCACTTTACGGCAACAACGCGCGGTTCATCAAACGCATCGCAGAAGCGGATCCCAGTCTTGACCGGCTCATTCACGAACGGCTTCCTTACCGTTTCGCGGAAATCGTCTGGGCTGTCCGGCATGAAATGGCCGTGTTTCCGGACGACGTGCTGTCCCGGAGGACAAGGGCTCTCATTCTTGACGCACGGGCCAGCATGGAAGCCGCACCCGAAGTGGTCCGGGTCATGGCCACTGAAATGGGCAAAGACGAAACGTGGCAGAAGGAACAGCTATACCGTTATCTGGAACGGGCGGCGTCGTATCTCGTGGCATGAGGATATCTGGGCTTCACAGCTTGAGAACACGGTCGAAACATTCGGGCAATTCGTCACTGTGGAAGTTTTACTTTTTTATATTGACTAATACCGGATCTTGAAATAAATTTTCCTTATCTTTACGGGTACATCGCTATAAAACGTGTTATTTTCAATGGTTATCAGGCTTGTTGCTGACCAGTTCATTTTCGCCCGGATCACGTGCCCCGTTGTTCGCCCGAATGCTGATTGTAGACAGATTTCACCGGTTACCATGAAACGACTGATGGATTATGCCAAAAATTCTGACCATTGACGACATCGAAGACAACCTGATCATTCAGTCGGTAATTCTTTCAAGGTATATCCCGGACTGCATGGTGATTACGGCCACATCCGGTGCGGAGGGCATTGAAAAGGCCATTCGAGAAATTCCGGACACCATTCTCCTCGATATCATGATGCCCGGTATGGACGGGTTCGAAGTCTGCCGGCAGTTGAAATCCATCGAAACCACCCGGTCCATTCCGGTGATCATGCTCACCGGAGTCCGGATGGACACCAAGAACCGGGTCAAAGGTCTGGATGTGGGAGCTGACGCCTTTCTCACCAAACCCGTGGAAGCCATCGAACTTGTGGCCCAGGTCAACGTCATGCTCCGGATAAAAAACGCCGAAGCCCAGCTCCGTCAGGAAAAACAGCACCTGGAAAGTCTGGTTCGTAAAAGGACTCGGGCGCTTCAGACCTTGAGTCATTGCAGCCGGACCCTGGTTCACTCCGGCAGTGAACTCGAATTCATCCAGGACATCTGCCGGGTGGTGGTGGAGCAGGGCAGGTACCGAATGGCCTGGGTGGGATTCCCCATCCATGATGAGGATAAATCCATTCTTCCTGTGGCCTACTGGGGGGATGGCGAATGGTACAGGGCGGTGACGGAGAAGCAAAACTGCTGGAAAGAAGAAGGGATAGGTCTGGGACCGGTGGGGGCCGCCCTTCGCACAGGAAAGCCCCAGGTGATCCATGATCTCAGAAACGACGGGTTTTACAGGTCATGGTGTCCGGACATGCTGGATAAAGGTGGGGAGTCGGTCATTGCCCTTCCTCTGATGAACAGCGGAAAAGCGGTGGGTGTCCTTAATATTGTCGCCGAAGAGTCCCAGGTTTTTGTGGATACGGAGTACGACCTCCTGATGGAGCTGGCGGACGACCTGGCCTACGGCATCATGATGTTCAGAGTTCAGGTGGAGAGGGAGGCGGCCCAGGCAGCCCTGAAAAACAGTGAAGAGCAGTATCGGAGTCTGTTTACCGGAATCCCTGTGGGAATATACCGGGCATCCATCGACGGAAAAATCATCGACGCCAATCCGGCCCTTTGCAGGATACTCGCCGTTAAAAATATTCAGGACCTCATGTCCATCAATTTCATCAAAACCTATTTGAGAGATGATGAAACCCGGCGTCTTTACCTTGAAGTCGGCAAAAAAGGAAAGGTGGACAATTTCGAAACCCGTGTGGTCAATTTCGAAGGCAAGGAAATCTGGATCTCCCTGAAACTCCAGGCCGTGTACGACAACGAACGGAAGCGGATTCTTTATGTGGAAGGTGCGGTGGAAGACATCACCCGACGCAAGAGAGCCGATGAACACATTCACACGCTCACCCAGGAGCTGATCAAGGCCCAAGAAGGCGAGCGTCAGCGCATCGCCCGGGACCTGCACGACCATGTGGCCCAGAACCTGGGGGCGCTCAAGATCACCTGCGAAACCCTTTTCATGAACCAGCTCGAAAACCCGGAACAGATGAAAAAGAGCATTCGGAATTTTTCCGGGGTTCTTTCCGAATCCATATCATCGGTCCGGGATATCGCGTACAACCTGAGGCCACCCAACCTTGACCAGATGGGACTGATCCGCACCATTGCCCAATACTGCGAGGATTTTTCAGAAAAAAGCGATCTTGAGGTGGACTTCTTTTCAGCCGGGATGGAACATGTCAGTCTTGATTTCGACATGGAGATCAACCTATACCGACTGATTCAGGAAGCCCTGAACAATGTAAAAAAGCATTCGGGTGCCGGGAAAGTGATCATCCGTATCGTGGCTTCCTCACCGGACATCATTGTCCGTATCGAAGACAACGGCCGGGGTTTCGAAGTCGAAAAGCGGATGAACGAGTCCATTCACGAAAAACGGATGGGACTTAAGAGCATGGAAGAGCGTGTCCGGCTCCTGGGCGGCGACATGACCATCAAGTCACGGCCCAACGAAGGGACGAAAATCCTGATCAAGGTGAGAAACACCAGTCCTGATCTTTTTGTCCGGGATGATATCGTGGCTTATGCGGACCGGGAACTGATGTAGGTATCTTCTGTGCTGATTCATAGGGTATGACCATACTCTCTGACCAAACTATCCCATCTTAATTGCATGCCAAAGCGTTTCCAGCGCCTTCATGGCGAAAATCTTCTTGTTCATGTCACGTTTACCGAAAGGACTTCTGAATGTATGGGTTTTTGTGCCCGATCCGGTGGAAATACCGATAAAGACGGTTCCCACAGGCTTTTCAGTTGTGCCTCCCGAGGGACCGGCGATGCCGCTGATGGCGAGACCGAAATCAGCACCCGCGATATCTCTTACATGCTCGGCCATTTCCGCCACGGTTTCTCGACTCACGGCTCCGTGGGCTGAAAGGGTCTCTTCCTTGACGTTCAAAACGCGATGTTTCGTCTCGTTGGCGTAGGTCACCGCGGAAAGGAGAAAGTAGGCCGAACTTCCCGGAACGTCGGTGATCATATGGGCGACCAGGCCTCCGGTACAGCTTTCCGCCACAGCCAGGGTTTTTCGTGTTTCGGTGAGAAGATCGCCGATTTCACGGGCCAGGGAATAACCCCGTGTTGAAAAGACATAATCCCCGGTCCGGTCCAGCACCCAGTTTTCAGCCTCTTTCAGAAGCCGGGCGATCCGGTCTTCATTTTCACCTTTGGCATACAGCTTGACATGGATCACCGGAAATACAGCCTGCAAGCCCAGGGTAACGCCGGGGAATTCATTCTCCACGCTTTTCAGCCGTTGATTTACGTCCGCTTCGGCGATTCCGAAATGAGAGAGCGTCGTCATTCTGTAAAGGGTTTGGGTATCGCCCGAAATCAGGAGAAGCGAAGGAATGACGTGAACCGCCATCATGTGTTTCATTTCCCAGGGCACTCCGGGTAAAAAGAAGAAGTGGGTTTCATCGTGGTTCATAGTGAATCCGGGAGCTGTACCCACGGCGTTTTCAAGGCATTTCGCCCCTTCGGGAATCAGCATCTGCTTGATGTTCGTCTCGGGAACCGGACGGCCCATGGCCGTGAAATAGGCGTTGACCGACAACTCCGCGAAAGGATCGTGCACCAGTGAAAGTCTAAAGGCTTCGGCGGCGGCTTCGGCGGTCCTGTCGTCATCGGTGGGCCCCAATCCTCCGGTGACCACCACGGCATCGGCCCGGTCACGGCTTTCTTGAAGGACCCGGACAATGTCTGTTTTCTGATCGCCCACACAACTGTGTCGTATCACTTCAAAACCCGAATCTATAAGAGCTTGGGCGATATACGCCGCGTTGCTGTCGATCACCGCGCCGGTCAGCACTTCCTCGCCTGTGGATATGATTTCTATTTTCATGATCAGCGCCCCTGTCCTTTCGAAGAATTCTGTATTTCAATGAATCAATTGGTTCTTTATTTTTTCCTCAATTAATACTATGGTCACAGCTTTGACAATGGAAATTCTATCAAAACGAGGTCCATCATGAACGCCATCACAGTAAAAGATATCCTTTTTATTCTGATCGTGACCTGTATTCTCGGCGCTTGCTCCCAGGTCATCCGGTACAAGAATCCCGACGTACCGGACTATGCGGTGGGGATTCTCAAGACAGACAAGCCGGAGCGTGTCCGTATCTTCACCGTGGACGGAGTGAAAGCCACGGGGAAACTGAGGGACGAGTCGGTCCGCGAATTTCCCGACACCGTGAGACTCCTGCCGGGTTACCATGAAATCGTCCCCTGTCTGCTGAACGCCAAAGGGGTTCGTTACGGAGAGAAACTGAACTTCTACGTTCAGGAAGAAAACACCTACGTTCTCAACCACAAGATCAAATGGGACAAGACCCTGAAATTCTGGGTGGAATGCAACGGCGTGGACATCACCACCGAAGATTAGGCCGGATTATACCACCGTCGCTCAAGTTCGATGCGCACATCGTGAAAATCATTCCAGGTCATGTAATGTCTGCCGCATCGTTCCAGATAGTCCGCAAGGTGCTTCCGCGCGAAAACAAGCGACGCCTCCATGGCCATGCCCTGATCAGTGACACCATCACCCAGGGCCACGGCGTATGTGAAGGAATAGGTTCCCATGATTTTTTTCTTGTTCACCAGTTCCGTTCCGTCCTCGAAAGGGGATACGACTTTCAGGTATTCATCCGAGGTGTCCACATCGGCGGCGTAGATACCGTTCGCCCGTTCAGCCAGATGGCCCAGCTGACGGAGAACGAGGCCCATGAGCCCCCCGGATATGACGATAAAAGGAATGTTTTTTTTATCGAGAAATTCGAGGAAACATTCAAAACCTTCTCTTAACGGAGTTCCGTTCACGAAATCCAGCATGTCAGGATACCGTGATGAAGGAATGGATTCCACGATACGCCGGATGCCGTCCTTGAGGCTGAGCCGTCCGTTGAAAATGTCCCTGAGCAGGCGGTCCACCGTATCGGCGGCAAAGTGCCGGCACACTTTCACAAACGTGTCCTCCACGGTGATGGTTCCATCGAAGTCACAGAAAACAATACGTTTTTCAGGGTTTATCGTCATAGATCATGCCTTTGGGACGGCTGGACGCCGGGAGCATCCCAGGCCATCAGTTTATTCAGTATCAGTCCGTTGAAACGGCTTGCCCCGGATGTGAACAGCCAGCCCAGGTGGGTGTAGCAGGTCCGGCATACGGCAATGCGCCAGGCATAGCCGCTGAACCAGGTGAACTCATAGGACGATTCTTTCGAATAGCCGCAACCCGGCGCATGCCTGAAGCAGCCCAGATCAAAATATAAACCGTGGGGATTGGTGAATCCGTGAATATGGGAGCCGTTAATTTCAATTTTTTCGGTGGTGGACGTGATGATGTGCATGCAGGCCCGACAGACAAGGTATCCGCCTTCCCCTGTTTCATGGGCAAGGGGCAAATGAAGCGCGGCGGTTTTGCAAGCGGATTTCCCTTCCCGGCATTTTTTCCGGGATTTGTCGGGGCAGTAAAGTTCGGGTGATGACATCGTCATGCCTGTTTTCCATGGATATACTGAAATTATTCGCCCAGATTCCTGAAATCAAAAAGATTCCTGTCCGCAAGCTGGGAGGGTTCAATGTTCTGCATGCTGTTGAAGAGGGTTTCAACCCGTCCGGGGAAATCCTTTTTCCATGAGGCAAGGAGGGATTTCACCGTCTGTCTCTGGCTGCTTTCGGCCGCACCACAAAGGTTTCCCGGAATCACCGGGAACTGTTTCAATGTGGAGTAACGTTTGAGATCCTCTTCGGCGATATAGGCCATGGGCCGGATCACCACATGCTTGCCGCTGTCGGTCAGAAGTTTGGGCGGCATGGCCTTCATTTTTCCGCCGTAAAACATGTTGAGGAAAAGGGTTTCAACCAAATCGTCTCTGTGATGGCCCAGGGCAATTTTCGTCATGCCGTTTTCTTCGGCGAAGCGGTAAAGCGCCCCTCGCCGAAGCCGTGAACAGAGCCCGCACATGTTTTTTCCGTCGGGGATTTTCCGTTTCACGGCTCCGTAAATGTCCTGATGGATAATTCGGTATTCGATACCCTGTTTTTCAAAAAAACGGGGCAGGACATCTTTGGGAAAGTCGGGCATATTCTGGTCCAGGCCCACGGCGGTCACATGAAATTTCTCTCTTGACTGACGGAGAAAACGGATAAGGAGGTCCAGGAGGGCAAAGGAATCCTTGCCGCCGGAATGACAGACCATGACCCGGTCTCCTTCAGCGATCATGGCGTAATCCCGCACCGCTTTGGCCATGAGATACACCAGGTGCCGTCCCAGTTTTTCAGCCCGTCGTTCCCGTGTCTCATCATCCATGATCATGTCAGAAAAACCTCTGTAAAGAGAGAGAACCTTCGTAGTATCCCCTGTCGAACGCTTCTTTCCGGAAGACGGACACAAGAAACCGGTTGTTCCGGTCCAGTCTGAAATTCTGGTCCAGACGCCAGACTGTTTCACGGTATCCTTCATCCGGTTCAAAGTAAAGGGTCTGGGCTGACACAAGGAAACTCCACCAGGGCCTTATGTCGTTCATCAGCCCGGCACTTATTCCTGCCGCTGCCGCAACATGGTGTTCAAGCTTGTCCGAGGCTCTGATTTCCAGTTCGGGCATGGCGTAGACAAGACCGGCAAATGGAACATGGAACGCGTAACCTGTTCCTGAATTCACCCGGAACATCCCGTCTTTTTGGCCGCGGGCCACGGCGTCTCTGCGGTAGCCCGCGCTGATTTTCCACGAAAGGGGGGTGAAAAAACGGGTCCGGGGATAAAGTGACACGATATCCAAGACATCGAAACGTTCAAGCCGGAGTTTGTGTGTTTCGTTTTCATACCTCAGCGTGGTGTCCAGAATTCGAAGCTCAGCCCCTTCACGCCGTGTGTAGTCGGTGTTCAGAAGATCGGTGAACGCAGGGTTTAAGCCCAGTTCCTGAAACCCTTCTCCATCAGACACGCCAGCCGATACGGTGAACCGTGAGGAATTGTGGCTTGTTTCCGGATCGGGGGGCACCGGTACGTTGTAACGGGTTTCATCAAAGGTTCCCAGGCGGCTGCGCATTTTCAGGTTGGGGAGAACCACGGTCTGATACTGATCCTGGGTCAGCTTTTTTTTGATCAGCCGGTGCTTCATGTATTCCCCGATGAGATCGCTCATGATGATTTTTTTGTCGCGGTCCCGGATCAGGCTTTCGAGATCCTCGGTTTTTTTATCGCCATGGCAAATGTCGAAGACCAGATCCTGTTCCGGTTCGGAGAGAAGGGCCAGTTTCTGTCTGATTTTTGTCCCGTTGGACGGCCTGAACACCGCTTTGTCGATAAGCCCCTGCTGTTTCATCAGCCTCACGGTGTCGATGGGAATGGTAAAGGCGTCAAAGCGGTCTGAAAGATCGAGAGAGGGACGGGCCGCTTCGAGAAGGAACAGAAGGTGATACGAACAGTTTTCCTTGAAAAAATAGTAGTCCGAGGCGATGCCTTCCATCTCACGGATATGAAGCACCATGCGCTTCAGTTCCTGATCCGTGAGGTTCAAGGGATATTCCCAGATATCACGCTGATCCATGTCGCTGTACTGCTGGATTTTCTTGTAATAAGGCAGGATGGAGAAGTAACCCTTGAACCCGCCGAAAATCCCGTAGAGCGTGTACTCGATGGAGTTGGCGTTTCCCGGATCCGCAGCGTAATTCACGGCGTTGGTCAGGAGGGCGTTGCCGTAACCTGTTTCAACGGTGATGAGGGTGTGACCGAACATGGACGTGGGGCTGTTCTGGTAATACGTCGGGAAAATCACCGTGGCGGATTTGGGGGTGATGGCTTCCACGTCCAGACAGGAAAAGCATGGGACCGTTGAGGGATCCGGCGACAGCTTTTCCCTGATCCAGGTATAACGGGCGATGAACCGGCAAACCGATGGGGCCGCATCCTTTGTTTCAGCATCGAAATAGGTCCGGATCAGGGCTTCAAGTTCTGACCTGGGATTTGTCTTTCCGTCCGGAGCCAGGAAGAACGCGGGGTCGTCCACCACGCTCTTCACACCGGTCCATGTGTTTTTGTAATGGAGGAGTATCCGCCAGTAAGGATCGTCGCTCAGTTTTTTTTGCCGTGAACTTTCAATAAGCTCTGAAACAACGGGTTTTTCACCGGTATGGGACAGGCTTGGCGTCAAAAACAGAAGCGCGATAAGGACAGGGAAAAATAAAAATCCGGAGGAGAGCCCCCCGGATTTTTTTGAATGCGTACAGAACATAGACGTTTCGATCAGATGCTGGCCACGATGTCGTTGATGACCGTCACCACATGTTTGTCGGAAACGTTGGCGTCGGGATAGATGGCGTCGAAACTGGACTGAAGCATGCTGAACATCCGGCCCTGGTTTTCAGGGGCGACCTGGGCGATTTCCGCGAGGGCGGCAAGGGTTTCACCTTTGCCTGAGGCGATGTCCTGGGCCAGGTTGTCACGGTTGTCCGCCACGAAATGCTCCATTCTTTCGTTCATGACGATTTTTCCGCCGGTGTCGCATCCCAGAGTGCCTGTGGTCATGCCGAAGGTCTGATTGCCGCAGATCCCGTTGAGGAACGTCCCCAGAAGATTCCAGACAAGTCCTTGTTTTTCACCGATTAAAACACGTCCAAGGCCGCAGCCGCAATCTTGTGACACGGTGTTGGCAAATGCGGAGCCTGCCATCATCAGAACAACAGTCATCACCAGAATCATTTTTTTCATAGCCGTTCTCCTTTTTTGATTATTAGGTTTTAACATTGTAACATCTGCCACATCCGTTTCATTAAAAAAACAGGCGTTGCCAGAGTGTTGGGGCCCGGGAAGCACAGTTGGGTTAAAAAAAGTTTTTTTATATTATAGATTTACCTCTTTTTTGTCAACGGCTTTACTTGGAAGATCAACGATTACGGCTTTGTTCAGAGGGCTTCGGAGTCTGAACCACGTTGGCCCAGCACCTCTTTGACTTTGGATGCCAGAGCCGTGACGGTGAACGGTTTCTGTATAAAAGGTATACCCTGATCGAGAACTCCGCTTCGGGCGATGATATTGTCCGTATACCCGGACATGTAGAGAACTTTCAGACCTTTTAACAGGGATGAGGCTTTGGCGAACAGCTCCGGCCCATTCATACCCGGCATGATCACATCGGTGAGGAGGAGGTGGATGTCACGCTCTCTGTTTGATGAAAGGATATTCAACGCTTCGGGGCCGTTGGCCGCTGTCAGTACGTGATAGCCCATGCGGAGGAGGATATCCCGGGTCAGGTTTCGGACCTGTTCGTTGTCTTCCGCAAGGAGGATGGTCTCCGCTCCATCGAGGCTGACGGCGTTTTTTTCATGGGTTTTCGTCTGGCCCCCTTTATCTTCGGAATACGGGAGATGAATTCTGAATGCCGAGCCTTTGCCCGGTTCACTGTCCACCAGAATATTTCCGCCGTGCTGTTTGACGATACCGTAAACCGTGGCAAGACCCAGGCCTGTTCCCATTTCGCCCTTGGTTGAAAAAAATGGATCGAATATCCGCTCTTTGACATCCCTGATCATGCCGGTTCCCGAATCTCTGACAGATAACGATACACAATGTCTGGACGGAAGGTGGGCCGAGAATCCTTTTTCTTCCGATGTTTCTATGGTGAGGCTCCCGCCTTCAGGCATGGCGTCCAGGGCATTGACCACAAGGTTCATGATCACTTGTTCAATCTGTCCCGGGTCCGCCATCATGGGCAGAGCCGCAGAGGAAAGAACGGTGTTGAACTCGACGTCTTCACGGATGGTTCGCCGGAGGAGTTTTTCCATGCCCGTCACCACCGTGTTCAGGTCAGTCAGTCTGTATTCCAGGATCTGCTTGCGACTGAAGGCCAGAAGCTGTTTGACAAGATCCCTGGCCCGCATCCCGGCTTTCACCACTTCCTGGATCATTTCGGTTCTGGGGTCATGGTCCATTGTGTCCGAGAGAAGCACTTCTCCGTATCCGATGATGGGGACCAAAAGGTTGTTGAGATCATGGGCCACTCCGCCCGCCATGCGTCCGATGGATTCCATTTTCTGGGACTGGAGGTACTGCTCTTCGATACGCGCTTTTTCCACTTCTGCAATGATGCGTTTACTGATGTCGATCCCCATGCCAAGAACGCAGGGACGTCCATCGACATACGTCAGAACGCCATTGAGGTAATAGGGTGTCGTAGTGCCGTATTTTGAAAGGATGCTGATCTCGATATCCGCAGAGCCCAGTTTCATGACATCCATGATTTTTTCACGGATACGCGGCTTGTCCGCTTCTGTAAAAAGATCTTCCGGGGTCAGATGAGGGATTTCCTGGGGACTGTATCCGGATACGGTTTCAAAGTTTTTGTTCCACCTGAGATAACGCCCGTTTTCATCGAAAAGATAGAACACTCCAGGGAGACTGTTCAGAACAGTATTGGAAAAATTACGCTCCCGGATCACAGTCTGTTCTGTTTTTTTTCTGGCGGTGATGTCAAGGTACGTTCCACAGGCCCTTAAAGCTCGGCCGTTTTCGTCGCGGTCAATGACCTTTCCTTTGTTGAGGACCCAGATCCATTCACCGTTTTTGTGCCGCATGCGGTGTTCTGTCTGGAGGGATTCGGTCAGACCTTTGACATGATCCCTGAACGCCTGTTCAACATGGGGGATGTCTTCGGGATGCCCGTATTTTTTCCAGATGCGGATATGATGTTCAATTTCATCAAGACGGAATCCCATGATTCCGGCCCAGCGATCGTTCAATATCACGCCGCCTGTTTTGAAATCGATGTCCCATGTGCCGAGATCGGCGCCCTGGAGGGCCAGCTCCATACCTTCTTCGCTTTTTCTTAATTTTTCCTGGACAAGGTAATCTTCGGTCACGTCCCTGAAAACAAGCACGACGCCGATGATCCGGCCTTCCGAGTCTTTGATGGGGGCTGCTGAATCGGCGATCTGATATTCATTTCCGTTTCTGGCGATCAGAACCGTATGATTGGCAAGACCCACGATTTTCCCGGATTCAAACACTTTTTCAACGGGATTGACCACCGGCAGACGGGTGTGGGCGTTGACAATATGGAAAATGTCTGTAAGAGGCCGTCCACAGGCGTCATTTAAAGACCATCCGGTGAGGTGTTCAGCGACGGGATTCATACCCGCGATGTTGCCGAAAGGGTCTGTCGTCAATACGGCGTCACCGATGGAATTCAAAGTCGTTTTAAGATCTTCGGCAAGGGATTCCGTTTGTCTCTGCTGGGTCAGAACCTGGGCCAGCAGGCGTCCGGCCACGATTCCGCCCAGAATCACGACGCTGCAATAGATGCCGCGGATCATCTGGTTGTGGGGATTGTCGAGGGACAGCATTGTGGCCATCAAAGTCCGGTGGTCGGGATTGAACCAGAGGTAGTCGAAAAGGACGTCGGCAACCAGGAGAAAGACAGCGATGAGGATGCTGGTGTAGAACGCCGTGTTTTTCACGTCACCGGGCGAGAGTCTGGCAGGATTTGAACCTGGGTTCATGGCTTGGGTTCTCCCTTGATCCATGCAAAAACAGGTACAGCGAAGATCAGAGTCCCCAGAGAGTGTGCCAGAAACCACTTCAGCCATGCCGTCATCACCTCGTGATCGGGAATAAGATCCAGCATCCACCGTGAGCCGATCCCGCCCGAGGCCGTCAGGACCGGCACGGCAATGATCCCCGCAAGAAAACAGAATAAAACGTCGGTGAAGCTTCGTATGGATAGATCCCGCGTAACGCGGCGGCGCATGAGGGACGCCCCGGCAAGGGGGCCGAGCGTGTTCATGACGGCGATGCAGACAGCGAGCTGTAAGGGGGCTGATAGAGAAAAATGGTTGGCCAGAATTGTTCCGGCGGCGATCCCCGGTGCAGCGGCCCAGTTTCTGTAGAACGCCGTCACCAGGGCCAGTGCAGCCGCTGGCCAGATGGGCATGGGCAGAACCCCGGCGGCTTTGAAGATCATGAAATTGACATGGGACACGCCCCAGTAGGTCAGGGCGATCAGTATGTTTTCCCAGATGTTTTTCAGGTACGGATGGCTGAAGTGAGCATGGATCATCGGTTTAATCATGTTTGTTTTCGCTTAAGTGAAATGATCGTTTCCATGAATGGTTGGGGTGGCAACCATCTGTTTTTTTATGATTAATAAATCAAACGTAGGCAAGCAAAGGTTTTCAAGGTTCTGAAAAAAGCATACATGAAAAAGTGATCGTTGTTCAAGGTCTGTTTGACGTTTGCCGTAAAGGTTTTGAAAAATGGATGGTGTAAGCGATTTCATGAAAGGAATAAAGGCGGACCAGGAACAGCATGGACCGTTGATCCGGGTGAAAAGAGGTTGACAACCCTCCGGCCTTTCAATAGCTTTTTCATAACAAATTATAAGGAAACGAACGATATGATCAATCACCCCTTGCTTCTGCTGCTTTCAGTCTCAGGCGTTCTTTTACTCACGGTCTTTTTTTTTTCCAGGAAATCATCGGTGAGCATTCGTGAACTTTCGGTGCTTAAAGAACGTCTGAATGTGAAAGAGGAAGAGCTGCAGCGCCAGAAAGAATTTTCTGAAAGGCAGGTTGAATCCCTGACAGCGGATAAGGAAAAGGAACGCCAGCTTTACGAAAACCTGAACAGGGAATACACTCAGCTAAACGCCGAGTTATCTCGCCAGAAGGAAAAAAACATAAGGCTTACCGAAATTTCCGATGAAAACAAAGCATTGAAGCAGCAGTTTGATGCCCTGCTTTATGAAAAAAACGATGTGGACAAAGGATTCGCCTCACTTCGGGCCACACTGGATGAAGAACGCAAGGCCGCCCGTGAAAAGATCGCTATGCTGGAACAGGCCGAAATACGGCTGGCCAGGGAATTCGAAATCCTGGCTCACCGGATTTTTGAAGAGAAACAGCGGAAATTCAGCGAAGAAAGCCGGAAAGGTGTGGAAATCCTGATTTCTCCCATGAGGGATCAGCTCGCGGAGTTCAGGAAAAAGGTGGAGGATGTCTACGACAAGGAAAACAGGGAACGGGCATCGCTGCTGACGGAAATCCAGGGCCTTAAATCCCTGAACGAACGGATAGGGGCGGACGCCCTGAACCTCACCAGAGCTTTGAAAGGTGACAGCAAGGTTCGGGGAACCTGGGGAGAGATCCAGCTGGAGCGGCTTCTGGAGGAGTCAGGTCTTACCAAAGACCGGGAATACGAAGTCCAGGCCGGTTTTCGTAATGAGGACGGAAGGCGGTTCATGCCCGACGTGGTGGTCCATCTGCCGGAAAAGAAGGATGTGGTCATTGATTCCAAGGTCTCCCTGGTGGCTTATGAACAATACTTTGCCGCCGAAACCGACGAGGACCGCCTGCGTCATCTGAAAGCCCACGTCGCCTCGATACGGAGCCATGTGAACAGCCTTGCCGCGAAAAATTACGACGATCTCATCGGGGTTCATTCCCTCGATACCGTCATCATGTTCGTTCCCGTTGAACCGGCTCTCCTCCTTGCCTTCGAGCACGAACCCCGGCTGTTCAACGAGGCTTTTGCCAGAAAGATCCTCCTGGTCTGCCCCTCCACCCTGATGTCGACCTTGCAGATCATCCACAACATCTGGCGCTACGAGTACCAGAACATGAACGCCCGGACCATCGCCGATGAAGCCGGAAAGCTCCACGACCAGTTTGTTAATTTCGTGGAGTCCCTGGAAAAGATCGGCGAACAGATCCGGAAAGCCGCAGACGTCTACGAACAGGCCCACAAGCGCCTGGTCAGCGGACGGGGTAACCTGGTGGGCCGGGCCCGGAAACTGAAAATGCTGGGGGCGAAAACCAAAAAAGATCTTGGCAGTGAGTTGATTGAGGAGTCGGGTGAGGGTGATATGGAAAACGATGAGGTGGATGGAGATGAAAAATCACCGGCATGTTTTGGATGAACTGAATAAACCGAATCGGCAAAGGGACGGCATAAAATGCCGTCCCTTTTTTGCTGGCGCATCACGGCAGAAGCCGGTCCGTGATCCGGTAAGCCTCGTCCAGTTTCGCCAGTTTCACCATGCGGAAATCCTCGATGCGGATGAAGAGGTTGCCCTCCCGGTCAGTGAGCTGGAGCTCAAAAGTGCAGGTTTCGGCGTCTTCGGCTGTTTTCCGGGTGAGACAGAAATAAGCTTCGCCTTTCCGGACCCTTTGGTGAACGGTCATTTTCCTGAT
The DNA here is from genome assembly GCA_020723285.1 of Desulforapulum autotrophicum. Lineage (GTDB taxonomy): Bacteria > Desulfobacterota > Desulfobacteria > Desulfobacterales > Desulfolunaceae > DYJE01. The sequence continues at coordinate 57,446 of DYJE01000003.1, forward strand.
TTTATAGGGCAGAACCAGATTGTTGCTGGTGAAGAATTCCAAAAGGCCGCCGGTCTGGAACAGGGCGTCCACGGCCACCACGTCGGTGAGGAAGGACGGTGCGGTGATTCCGGTAAAGAAGGGCTTGACACAGGTGTCGGAAAATTCCGTGACCATCAGGCCCTCGTCAAAGGACACCACGTCTTTCAGGGTTTTGAACAGGTCGTCCATGAACAGGCGCTGGGGATGGTAGATCAGGGATTCGGCGTCGCCGGTGTACCGGGGCTTCCTGAATTCCGGCAGGCTGATGCGTTCCGCAGGGGAATAAGCCGTACCCAGAATGAACTGGCCCTGGTAGTGGAGGGTGGGCTCTCCCAGGACCTGACCTTTGGGGTTGGTGAACACCGAGCTGATCCGGCAGACGCAGGCGCTGTCGGGAAAAGGCCCTGACGCTTCGGCGTCGATGAGGAGCTCCTTGGGGCGTCCTTTCAGGATCTTGATTCCGTAGGGGATTGAAAAATCACGGAGTTCCCGGACCACCGCCCCTTTCTCCCCGTGAAGGCTGTGGGCCGCTTCGGCCATGGTCTCGATGCCCGTGGCTCCGAGAAAAATCGGCGTACCCTCCATGCTGTGGTCGAACAGAAACAGATCCCGGTCAAGGCTTAATGTTCGGGTGTAACGGGTGAACGACCCGGTGCCTTCGAGGCGTGCGTCGAGAAAGGGAAAGGCATCGCTGATTCTGGCTGATTCCGGATCTTGGGGAGCTGTCTCTGGCCCTTTGACATCAAGAAGGCCGTCCGCGTCGGCCACGGTGTCGGGACCGGTGATCACCACTTCGGTGTCCGTGGTGTTGTCGAGGTCCCGGAGGAAGAAGTCCACCCCTTCGTGAAGGGGAAGGAAGGTAACGCCCCGCGACTCCAGCACTTTTTTCACCGTCTCGTTTTCGGCCATGCCCGCACCGCTCCAGGCGGTCCAGGCGTATGCTTTCACCCTCCTTTCGGGGTGTTCTATTTTCTCTTTCATCAGCATTTTGCCGATCATGTCATTGGCCGCCGTGTAATCGCACTGGCCTTCGTTGCCGAAACGTGCCGTTACCGAGGAAAAGGCGACAAGAAACCGGTATGGCCGGTTTTTCAGGGAATTCAGGAGGTTGTCAAGGCCTTTGATTTTCACATCCATGACCCGGTTGACCGAAGCCAGGTCTTTCTTTTCGATGAACCGGCTTTCCTCGATGCCTGCGGCATGGATCACACCGCTGATGGTTTTGTGTTTCCGAACCACCTTGTCCACGGCGTCTGCGTCGGTGACATCGGCGCACTCGTAAGAGACCCGGATTCCATCGGCTTCAAGACGCCGAATGTTCATCACCGCTTCGCGGGTTCTCATGATCCGGTCTGCGGACCGTTTGATGTCAAGGGGTTTGGCCCCTTTCATACCGTCTTTCACACGGGCGAGGATCATTTTTTCGTCCATGGAGGGAAGAAGAAAATAAGGATCGAGGCCGGAAAGGTTGCTCCGGCCCAGGATGATCAGGTCCGCGCCATGGGTCTTCGCTGTTTTTCTGATGATTTCATAGGTGATGCCCTGTGCACCACCGGTGACGAGGATCGTGTCTCCTTTTTGGATCATGGGTTTTTCCGGGGTGGCCGCTTTTTCAGAAAGGGAGAGAACGTGACGATTGCCGTTTATGATTCCGGTCTCCACCCTGAGACTTTCAGTTGAGAGTTCGGAAATGTACTGAGCTGCGATGTCGGTCACATGGTTTTTCGGCTTGCCTTCCGCGAAATCCACCACGCGGACCCGGGTGTTCGCGTACTCCTTGTTCACGGTCTTGAGGAATCCGGCCATACCGGCAAAGGCAGGATGGATGGCCCCTTTGAATCCGTCCATGTAGGGAATGACCACGGAGTTGAAGGTGAGGGTGGAGATCAGTGCACCGGGTTTGTCGAGCACGTTTTTCAGTGTTTTCACCAGAACGAACAGGGATTTCACCGCAAGGTTCACTGTGTCATCCACGGTGGTTTTCCTGGACAGGAAATCGAAGGCTTTGGGGGCGGACAGATAGTGGTCGAGGGGGGCCAGATGGATGAGGCCGGTGATGGTCTGAAGGGAACCGTAAAGGGGGAGGCTTTCTTCCACGATGCCCGGATGACTGAGATCAAAGCGGATGTCTGCCGAACTCTGCCGGCCCAGCGTGATCACGCTACCGCCTTTTTTCCGGATTTCCCGGCATACGGCTTCGGCGAATCCGTGGCTGTCCAGGGTGACGAGTATGCAGGTTTTTTTGAAGATGTTGACGGTCTGTGAGGTGTTTTCCGCCTTTTTCACAGAGACCGTGTAGCGTTTCACCCCGGAGGCGATCAAAGACCGTGAAGATTCGGTTGCGGGGGGCGTTGAGAGAGCAGGGGGCTGAACCGGAGCCGGAACCTCTTTCATCCCGACTTTGTCTTCCATGTAAACCACGAGTTTCCGTATGGTGTTGAGGTCTTTGAGCTTCAGGTTTTCCGGGACTTTCAGATTGTACTGGGTCGATATTTTACCAAAGATTTCCACCTGTTTCACGGTGTCGATGCCCAGATCAGCCTCAAGATCGAGGTCATCGTCCAGCATGTCGGTTTCATAACCGGTCTGGGCCGCGATGACGGCCTTGATGGACGGGGCGAGGGAGGACGCCGCCGCTGCCGGAGCTGTCACGGGTGCCGGTTCAGGTTTTACCGGTTCAGCCACAGGCGGAACGAACAGGGACGAATCCACTCTGGTTTCCATATAAGCCACGAGCTTTTTGATGGTGTTGAGATCTTTGAGTTTCAGGTTTTCCGGAACCTTCAGGTTGTACTGGGCCGATATTTTACCGAAGATTTCCACCTGTTTCACGGTGTCGATGCCCAGGTCCGCCTCAAGATCGAGGTCATCGTCCAGCATGTCGGTTTCATAACCGGTCTGTGCCGCGATGACGGCCTTGATGGCCGGGGCGAGGGAGGACGACGTAGCTGCCGGAGCTGCCACGGGTGCCGGTTTTATTGGTTCAGCCACAACCCGAGTGAACATGGACGAATCCACTTTGGTTTCCATATAGGCCACGAGCTTTTTGATGGTGTTGAGGTCTTTGAGCTTCAGGTTTTCCGGTACTTTCAGGGTGTACTGAGCCGAAATTTTGCCGAAGATTTCCACCTGTTTCACGGTGTCGATGCCCAGATCCGCTTCGAGATCCAGATTTTCGTCGAGCATGTCAAGGTCATAGCCGGTCTGGGCGGCAATGATCTGTTTGATGGTGTGGGAAAGACCGTTTTTCACAGGCGCTGAAACCACGGGCTCTGAAGGGGAAGTCTCAACCGATGGGGATGCCGGAACGCTTTCAGTGAAAAGATTCGGGTCCACTTTTGTTTTCAGGTAGGCCGTGAGTTTTTCAATGGTGTTGAGATCCCTGAGCTTCAGGTTTTCAGGGACTTTCAGGTTGAATCGGGCTAACACTTTACCGAAGATCTCCACCTGTTTCACGGTGTCGATGCCCAGGTCCGCTTCCAGGTCCAGATCCTTTTCCAGCATGTCCACGGTGTAGCCGGTCTGTTCGGCGATCATGCCCTTCACCACGTCCATGAGGTTAATCGCAGGTGCTTTTGCGGGTTCCGGACGGGTGATGACAGGAACATCCACCACATCCACAGTGGTTAATTTCTGAGATGCATGAACGGCGGGACGTTCCGATTCAGCGGCTTTTTCGGGTTTTTCAAGTGTGAGTCCGGGCCTTTGCGTATCGGCAAGGGCGATTCGCTCTCCACCCGCCTCAGCCATGAGGGTGTGGTTGAATTCCTTAAGCTGCGGTGCAGTGCTGCCGGTTGCAGCCTTGAGCCAGGCCAGATACTTCGCGTTTCCTTCGGGGCTGTTTTCCTCGATCCGTCTGAAAAAGGCGAAGGCCAGATGGGAACCGAACCCGGCGGCAATGTGGAAACCGTACTGAAAATCACCTTTCACCGGGGTTTTTGCAAGTTTCAGGTCCTTGAAATCCTCTTCGATGTCTTTCAGATTGGCGATGGGCGGGGCTATGCCGGTCTGAAGGACTTTCACCAGGGCCGCGTCTTCAAGGGCCGCGCCCAGGGTATGTCCGGTGTAGCCTTTGGTGTTGGAAATCACGATGTCGCTGTATGTGTCGGGGTAGGTGGCCCGAAGGGCGGTGATTTCAGCGTCAGCGCTGCCTCCCCGTGCCGGGGTGAAGGTCTCGTGGCTCATGAACACCAGTTTTTTTGAGTACTCTTCCTTTTTAAGCCCGTGGCGTTTTTCAACCTTTCCCACAAACCGCTTCATTTCCGTGGCAATGCCTTTGACGTCGATGTTGTAGGTGTGATAGGCGGTGTTGCCGATGAAAGTTCCCAGGACTTCGGCCTGGCCGTTCATGCCTCTCTGTTTGACAGCCTCTTCTTTTTCAATGATCATGGCCACAGCACCGCTGCCCAGAATGGTGCCGTTCCGTGCCGCGTCAAAAGGTTTGGCCGCATCGGCCACGTTCTTTTTTACCGAGGCGGCTCCCAGGGATAGGAAACCCGAACAGATCCACGGGCTCTGGCTTTCGGACGTGGGGGTTTCGCCGCCCACGATGATCACCCGGTCGCAGCGTCCTGCCCTCACCCAGTCTTCGGCGATGCCTATGGCCTGGGTGGTGGAGGCGCAGGCTCCGCTCATCTGGATGTTGGGGCCTTTGGCTCTTATGTACTGGGCGAAATGGGCGGAACCCAGGGGCGTCATGTTATGGGCGAAATCTCGTTTCAGGGCGTATTCACCGTAAATTTTGCGTCGTTCCTTGATCCGGAAAAACCAGTCGGTGACCTGATCTTTCACACCGGGATCGGTGACGGTTTCCATGAGGTGGTAATAGATGTTTTCAAGCTCTTCGTAGGGTTTGACATAGAATTTGTTGTAAAAGTAATGGGTCATCTCCTTTATCAGGGTTTCCGAGTAGGGCCACAGGGCTGAAAGGATGACACCGGTGCCTTTCTGCATCTCGTTGGGCAGGGCGTAACCGTCGGGGATGAGGCTGTTGGTGGAGGTTTTTTTGTATTGCATTGTCAAAGGGATGTGGGCGTCTTTCAAGGCCTCGATGCCCGCAGCCATGGCGAGAGCGATGGTGGTGTCGTACTGTTTCTTGATGCCGTATTCCTTGTCCAGATCGAAATAGCCGAGCTGGCCGGCGAGTTGGATCACGTCATCGGTGCTGGTGATTTCCACAAACTTCGCGTTGCCGTCCGGGGCTTTGTGGAGCCGGGTGACGTTTTTGTCCACCATCTTTTCCTTGCTTGCAAGGGGCAGGGGTTCGATGAAATTGACGCCTGAAAGGAGTTTTGTGAAATTGTCCGGGTCGAACACGGCCTTGCCGGTGCCGGGAAGGCCCACGGACACGCCGGACACCACGATTTTTCCGGGATTGAAGTCGAATTTTTCAAAGGCGTCAAACGCCTGCTGTTTCTTGTGTTTCAGATATTCGTTGTACAGTGTTTTTTTCAGATGCTCCTCGTTGTCTCTGACAAAAGCCGAGAAATCATCCTCTCCATGTCCATTGAAATTCATGTCAAATTCCTTTTCATCAAAATTCGGGTTCATGGCCATTTTGCTGATTTCATCGGAAGGGGCCGGATGCTGTTCTTTTTTATGGATGACATCATGGGTCGTCAGATCATCGAGAAAGGCTCGGAACGAGGCGATCTGCCCTTTTTTTTCGTTGACTGACGCGGTTTCCGTGACGGCAGGAAGGTCCATGTTTTTGAGGAGATTGGCCAGAAGCCGGTTGGGGCCGATTTCCACAAAGCGGGTGACGTGGGGCTGATAAACCTGCTGGACCGACCGGATGAATTCCACCGGTGACGTGATCTGGCGGACTAGGAGATCTTTGATGGCGTTTTCGTCCTCAGGATAGGGTTCGGCGTTGACGTTGGCGATGATCAGGGGGGCATGGGTTGTGTTGAACCGGAGGCCTGCAAGGGTTTCACGGAGCTTTTCGGCGGCGCTGTTGAAAAGGGGCGTGTGGAAAGCCCCGGAAAGGGAGAGTTTCGTGAACGTTCGGCCCCTGTCCGTGAGATACGCGCAAAAACTTTCGATGTCCGCTTGGGAACCGGACACGGCGGTTTGCTTGAGACTGTTTTTATTGGCCACGTACACGGTTTTTCCCGACGCCCTGATCAGGTTTTCCGTTTCATCGGCATCGGCAAACACCACCATGATTTTTCCCGGAATGGCCAAAGCCGCGTCTTTCATCAGGCTGGACCTTGTGAGAATCAGGCTCATGGCGTCGTCAAAGCCAAGAAGCCCACAGCAGTACAGGGCGGAAAATTCCCCTACGCTGTGGCCGATGACGGCGGAAGGGGCAAAACCTCTGTTTTTCAGAACATCGTAAATGGCCGCCGTGGCGATGAAAACGGCGGGCTGGGTGTTTTCCGTGAAGTTCAGGGCCGGGTCATCACCGAACATCAGGTCAAGGAGGGAGTGTCCACGGGCGGTCCTGAACAGAGCCTCGCCCCGGTCCATCAGGGATTTGATTTCAGGATATGCGTCGTACAGTTCTTTCATCATGCCAGAACTCTGGGATCCCTGGCCTGAAAGGAGGGCCACCACCTTTTCTTTTTGGGCAGTCGGCCGGATTTCTCCACGGGTTTCGTGAATGGCCGGGATTCTGCGTTTGCCTGAAAGCCGGGCCGGGAGGTCGCCGAGAAGCTGGACGCCGGAAAGTCCGCCCGAAGCCTGCGAGGAGAGGGCTGTGACGTTCATGGGCTTTTCACTTCGGCTGATGAGGGTCACAGCCACGTTCACTGCGGTACCGGCTGATCTTAGATCGCCGAAATCCATGACGGCGGCCTTGCTGAGGCCGATTTGAGTGTGCGAAACCCCGGCGTTTCCGAGAACGGCAGAACGGTTGCAATTTCGGCCTGTCGTATCAGAGGAGAACGAGCCGTCAAGGTACTCTCCGAGGATGGGCATGTTGTGGGCACGGGCGGTTTTGAGTGTGGTCATGGCCATCAGAGAAGCCCCTTCGCTGACGGTTTCGCTGAAATTCTTACCCTGTGCGGCTACGAACATCGCATAGGGGTAGAGGTTGGTGTCAACACCCCCTGTAAGGGCGAATTCCATGTCGCCCGCCTGTAAACTTCGGGCCGCGATGTCCAGGGCCATTGCCGATGAGGCGTCACCCGCGTCCACGATGAAGTTGGCCCCGTTGCATCCGAAAAAGTTGGCGATCCGTCCTGATACGATGTTTGAAAGAAAACCGGGCACCGTGTCTTCGGTGTTTTTCGGATACCGGGACCGGATGGAGGCAACAAACCCGTCGGCTATGGCGGTTTTTAACGCATCGTTAAGACCGGCCACACCCTTGATCAAATCGGCAACAAAGGGTGCACGGACCCGCAGGATATTTTCAGCGTGTTGTCTTCCGGATACGGTTCCGATGACCACGCCGACCGTGTTGCCCGGTTTGAGATTGGCGGCAAGTCCTGAATTTTCAAGGGCCTGGTTCGCCGCGTCCAGGGCGAAAAGCTGGGCCCTTTCCACAGATTTTGCCGCCATGGGGGGGATTCTGTATTTCACGTTGTTGAACTTGAAATCTTCGACAATCCCGGCTTTGAGGACGGGCAGGCGGAATACCGGGTCGGTTTCAGCGGCGTAGCGATTCATGTGGAACCGGTCGTCGGGCATGGGCATGGTTTTTAGAAGGTCGCCGGGAAGCCTTCGGCTGAGTTCCTCGCTGTTCTTGGCGCCGGGAAGAACCACACCCAGTCCGGCGAACACAATGCGCCGGTCATTGGGGTCGTGGGTGCGGTCGGCGAAGATATTCCTGGGAAGGAGCGGGGTATTGGGGCTGAACTCCTCCACAAGCACATGGTAGTTGATGCCGCCGAAACCGTAGGAACTGACAGCGGCTTTAAGGGTTTTTCCAGGAGCGGCGGTCCAGGGTCTGGGTTCGGTGATGATGTACAGGCCGGTGCCGTTTGCGTCGATGTTTCCTGAAAGGTCCCGGTAACCGCCGTTGGGTGGAAGTGTCCGGTGACGAATGGCCAGGAGTGCCTTAAGAAGCCCTGCGGCACCCGCTCCGCCTAAAAGGTGGCCGATCTGGGATTTGATGGAACTGACCCCGATGGGTCTGCCGCTTTGATACACATTTTTAAGAGTCTCGAATTCCGCCTGGTCACCCATGATGGTGGAAGTGCCATGGGCTTCGATATAGCCGATGTCCGAAATGTCCACCGGTGTCTTGATTTTGGCGTAACAGCGGGTTAATGCCAGTCGCTGACCGGCGGGGTTGGGAGCTGCGATGGCTTTGCCTTTGCCGTCGGAACTTGCCCCGATACCTTTGATGACTCCGAGGACGGGTTGTCCGTCACGAACCGCGTCTTTCAGGCGTTTCAGGACGAACACCGCCGTGCCTTCGCCGAGAACGAATCCGTCGGCCCGCTGATCGAAAGGCCAGGACCCTTTGGCAGAAAGGGCCCCCATTTTTCCGAAGCCGATGAACGCTTCCGGTGAAAGGTTGGTGTTGATGCCCGCCACCATGGCCGTATCGTGACGTCCTGAAAGAAGCTCGTTCACAGCGCAGTCAAGGGCTGCGAAGGATGTGGCGCAGGCTGCATCCACCACGTAGGCCGCGCCGTCAAACCCGAAATGCCGGGCAAGGGTCGCGGCTTCCGTGTGGAGTGTGACGCCGTCAAAGGAATCCGGGCCTGTGTTTCCGTATGAAACCCCGTTTTTAACCGCGTCTTTCAAGGTCTGTTGCTGTGTTTCACCAAGGGTTTTGAATTCGGGGAGTTTCAGCAGATGATCAAGGATTTCAGGATAATAATATTTGAGCTGGAGATCGTTGCTTCGCTCGTTTCCAAGGCAGGAGGCCACGATTACCGCCGTTTTTCCGGTATTGGTTCGGGAATCTCCGGAGTTCTTCAGGTAGTCGGCGTCATTCATCGCCTGGGCTGCGGCATGGAGAAGCATCTGCTGGGTCCGTGACAGGGCAGCCCCTTCATCTTCGCTCATGCCGAACCGGGCATGGTCAAAGGTGAAGTGGGTGATACATCCTGCGATTTTCGTGTAGGTCTTGTCTTCGGCCTGGCGATCCGTATCGAAAAACAGGCTGCTGTCAAGCCGGTCTTCGGGCATGTCACGGATGGAGTAGACTCCTTCGATGATGTTTCGCCACAGGGTTTCGGGGTCATGGGCATCGGGCAGAACGCAGCCCGCACCGATGACGGCGATGTCGTCGTTCATCTGGGCGGTGGGGGATGAGAACACTTCCGCCTGGCCGAGGTTCCGGTACAGCCCATCCTTTTCATGAAAAAAACGGTGGTGGACCTCGTTGATGGTGAGGTCCGGATCGAGGAAGGCCAGGGAATCGCCAGCAAGGAAATTGCCTCTTTCCAGTTGCTCCTCTTCGCTGAAATGGATGGCTTCACCCTGACGCTGGCCGTGGATGTCCGGCAGAAACCCTTTGGCTCCGATCAGAAGGGAACCCAGGTTTTCCACTTCGAAGATGTTTTTCCGATCGGCAAGGGGAAGCCCTTCTTTGATCAGATGGTGCTCTTTTTCCACCAGTTTTCGTGCAAAGGGTGTGGGTACGGTGCGTGAGGCAAGCCCCACGGTGCTGCCGGTGACCAGCGTGTGGCGTGACGATGCGAGGGTGTCCTGATACAGTTTTCCGATACTTTTGAGTTCCACAATTTCCCGGGTGAACAGGTAGGCCGTACCCACCTGAACGCCGATTTTTGCACCCCGACCCGCAAGAATCGAAGTCATGCCTGAAATGAAGGCGGAGGCGTGGGCTGTTGAAATGCCGCCCGCGAAGATCACCGACTGTTTTTCAATTGCCGCGTTGTCCTGGTTCATCAGTACGGCCATGGCCGATTCAAAGAGAACCAGGCTGGTGAGGCTGCCCACATGCCCTCCCGCTTCTGTTCCTTCGAAAATGAAGCGGGTGCAGCCGCCGTCGATGGCGTTTTTCAGCATCATCATGTTGGGGGTGTGGAGATAAGTTTTTGTTCCGGCAGCTTCCAGTTCATTGACCTGGGAAGGTACGCCGCCTGCGAACAATGCGAAAGGTGCCTTGTAACGTTTCACGATGTCGAAATGCCGGTGGATCGTCCGGTTGAATGTTTCAATGCCGATGAGCCCCACGCCGAACCGGGGGACTTTTTCCTTGCCTCCGGCGATCATGGTTTCGGCGAGATTCTCGGGAAGGTTCCCCATGGCAAAGAAGGGCAGGCCGCCGTGGTCGTATACGGCTTTGGCGAAATCCGGGTTGTCGCTGATGTTGGCCATGGGACCCTGGATCACCGGATACCGGGTGCCGTGCTCGCTGGCGAGGGGGGAATTTTCCCGCATGGGATCGTCAAGATCCACAGCGTCAAGGGACCGGCCCAGGGTTTTGAAAAAACCGTCGATAACGTCGGCGAGGAGGGAAGACCCGTTTGTTGCGTGTGCCATGAAAGTACGTGCGAAAGCCGCGTCCTGACCCAGATAGAACAGGCTCTGCAAGGGATTGGCTTCGGCGTTTGAAAGGGGCTGGATCTGGTTTTCAACATCCACAGCGATCAAGTGATCTGCCTCGGGGTTTCCGGCGACGGAGCTTTCCTTTTCCTTCAGGGTTTTCACGATTTTTGTTCCAAGTCTTGCGAAGAATCGGTAACGGGTACCGAGATTTTCACCCACCACCGCCGTGTCCGTTTCGTTGACTTCGGAGAGGAGCTCCTTGAACGACGGGGAGAGCGGGGCTTCCTCCGTGAGATAAAGCTGGCTGTCCAGCACGAATCCGCAAGCACCTGCGGCAATGAGCCCGGCCCCGGTGTAACGACCCACGCCCCCATGGATGAACAAGGGGAAATCCGTGTTTTCAAGGTACCACTGCATGAGGATAAATGAGGTGTAACGGGAAATCCGGCCCGGTCCTTCGTACCCTTTGACTGTCAGGCCATGGGGGGCGATGCGCTTAAGGTCTTCCCCAATGCCGATGTCCTGGATTTCCATAAAAAAACGGCTGTGGTCCGGGGTGAAGCTGAATCCGGCGAGTTGTTCGCAGTTAACATAACTGAAAATCCAGAGTTCAAGATTGTCCGGGTGGCTTTGCTGAATGTTCTGGATCAGCTCCGTCCGGCTGATGGAAATCCTGATACCGAAGGTGAAATCCTCTTTACCAAGGGACCGGACCCTGTCCATGATCTGGTTGTCGGAATAGAATTCGGTGTCGAACACCGGAAGGGCACCGGCATCGGCCGCCGCGGCGGCGTAATCCCGGTCAAAAGTGAGGGATGGATGATAAACAAGAAGGGGAAGCCGGGTGGTTAAAATCTGCTGGATCATGGTGTCGCGCTCCTTTAAGCTTTTTGGAGAAAAAGATGAATCCCGAACCCTTGGAAAACCAGAATGACGGATACGCCGTCGAACCGCCTGATCCAGCCTTCAAGGGTTGCGTGATGCTGTTTACTGTCTGATGAAACGTTGTATCCTCTGAGTGTCCGGGCATGGATCAGATGAAAATCTGGGTCAGGATACGTTGACCGGAGATTGTGAGGCCCGAAGTGTTCCTCGGCAAATCAAACTTCGTGCCATGGGGGATATTTTTTATAACTATTAGAAAATAAATCCGATTGATGGATCAGTGTTTGCTGGTATTAAAAAGGCAGGGGAGGTGTGTGCATTTAATGCATGGCTTATTGGCATTATATGTTTGAAGGATGGAATCGTATGACGATAACTTCAAACCTTGACAAGGTCAAGGCTGTGTGTACAATATCCTGTACAGGAGGTACGAGAAATGGACGCGATAACTTTTACAGCTGCAAGGCAGAATCTGGCTAAAACCATGGATAAGGTGTGCAGTGACCGGTCACCGGTCATTGTGACACGAAAATCCTCACGTTCGGTGGTGATCATGTCACTTGAAGATTATGAATCTCTTGAAGAGACCGCCTATCTTCTGAAATCACCGAAAAACGCAAAACGTCTGCTTGAATCCATCGCCCAGCTTGAAAATCATGAGGGACAAGAAAGGGACATGCTTGAATGAGGCTCATCTTTTCCGATCATGCATGGGAGGACTATCTTTTCTGGCAGAAGACCGATAAAAAAATTTTACAGCGGATCAACGTCCTCATCAAGGATACGAAGCGAAGTCCCTTTGAAGGCATGGGAAAACCTGAACCTTTGAAACACGTTCTGGCCGGATACTGGTCCAGGCGAATCACCGAAGAGCACCGCATGATCTACAAAACGTATCTGGACACCCTGGAAATCGTTCAGCTCCGCTATCATTATTGATTTTTCACATTGAAACAGCTCATGTCAGGGCTGATACGCCAGTTTCTGAACAGGAGCCTTAAACATCTTCAAAACGTTGCCTAACGAGATGGAGCTTCCTTTATCATAGGAAAAACCCAGAAGGGTGGGCACGGGTTTCCTGAGTTTGACCATCATCTCCTTGAATTCCTGGGCGTTTGCGGAAACCAGAATATCCGCTTCGGCGGGAAGGCCCTTTCGGACTTCGGCGATGCCCTTTCGGATCGTCAGGGTGAAATCCTTTTTTTCATCGGTGAACCTTAAACCCACGGTTTTTTCGAGGTCCGGGCATTCTTCAGCCGCAAGGTTCAGGGGAAGCATGGCCATGTAGCTGTCAATGGGGAATTGGGAGAGCTGCTCCGGCGTGATTTTGGAATCGATGGACACGGGTTTTCCGTCGGCGACCTCTTTGGCTTCGGTGAGGTAATAATGGCGGGCGTTGACATTTTTTTCCAGTTTTCCAAGGGCGATCAGAGCCCTGATCCGAACGTTTTTCGCGTCCTTGTTCGCCGGGTCAAGCCGAAGGAGATGTCCGGAGAGTTCAAGGGCCGCCTGGTTGTTCCCGGCCTCCAGGTTTTTTCTGGCGTGGGCCAGAAGTTTGTCCGCACCACCTGCGAGTTCCGCCATCATCCGTGCACGGGCCTTCCGGCTTAAGGGCTGTAAATCCGCCGAATCACCGCTGAACCATCCCAGGTGCCCGTTGAACAGAGAACGGAGGGACCAGGAGGCTTTTCCGTAATATTCCTGAAGGTATGGGATTGACGATAGATGCGGGGGGAGCTTGACGGCTTCGACCATCTCATCCGCCGTCATGCCCCGGTTCATGGCTCGTATTCCCTGATCGTGGATGTACTGAACGGCGTCTCTGTAAGGAGTGAGGGTGGTATAAATGAGGTCGGAACCGGAAACCGGGCGGCCGTGACAGGGCACCAGATGTTCCGGTTTCAGGTCCCGGATGATGTCAATGCTTTGATACCAGTCTTCAAGATTCCTGAAGGTGGTTCCCCGGATGGTGTAAAGATTGGGAAACGACGTGTAGTAGTTGTCACCGCTGATGAGGATTTTCTGGTCGGGAAGCCAGACATAAATCTGGTCGTCCGTTTCTCCCGGTGCGTGAATCAGTTTCACCTTGACGCCGGCAACGGTTGTGTCAAGGGTTTCTTGAAAGGTCCGGGTGGGCTTGAGGTATGAGGTGGTGGATTCGGGATTCAGTTTAAGGCCTGATCCGATGCCGGAGTGCAGCAGTTCCTCCCGGCTCAGGGTGTTTCCGAACATACGGATGGACCGGGTGCCGATGATGGGTCTGAACGTGAACACAAGATCCCGGACAAGGGCGTCCGTGGTTTCATGGGCGTAGACATCGGGGCGGCTGTCTTTGGCGAACACACCGGCACCCATGACATGGTCCACATGGTTGTGGGTGTAGATCAGGGCTTTGACGGGTTTGGCAGAAATTTTCCTGAATTCGGCATACACTGCCTGGGCCGCCTGGGTCGATTCCAGAGTGTCCACGATGATCAGTCCGTCAGAGCCCTCGATCATGACGGAATTGGCAAGGCCGAACCCCACGGCGGAATAGACATTGGTTCCGATTTTGTGGACGGTTTTTTCAAATTCCTTGCTGTGGTTGACAGGCTTGTCTGTTGCCGTCTCCGGTGTTTTAGCGTTGTTTTCATCTTTGCCGGGCATGAAGGACCAGGATATCAGGGTCATGCTGGCTGCAAGCACACACAGGATTTTTAAGATTTTCATGTTCCCTCCGGTTTATCGCCGTCAAACGCCGGGTTTTTTAAGCTGTTTCCTTGAAATTTCCAAGTTAGGATCATAGCGGGAATGAGGGGAAATGACAATGGATTGGATAGGATAAATTTTGTAAAGTGTTGTATTGCATTCAAATTGTTCGAGCGTTATCATAACCCTAACGAATTCAACGTTTGGTCAATCAACTCAAACGCTTTGCCAGAGGAATGAAAAATGAGAGAATTCAGTGTCATTATTGAAAAAGATGCGGATGGATATTATGTGGCGTCTGTCCCTGTATTACGGGGTTGTCATACCCAGGCAAAATCACTTGATACGCTGATGAAGAGAATCAAAGAATCGATTGAACTGTGTCTGGAAGTGGAAACTCCCATAGCCAACGAGTTTATCGGTGTGCAGAAAGTGGCCGTCAACGCATGAATACGTTTCCGTCAATAAGCGGAATCCGGTTGATAAGGGCCTTGCGCCAATCAGGATTTGAGGTCATACGCGTAAAAGGCAGTCATCATTTTCTCCAGCATTCTGATGGCCGATGTACGGTAGTGCCCGTACATCGGGGTGAGACCATTGGGAGAGGACTTCTTTCTCAGATATTACGTGATTGCGATATGAAAAAAGAAGATCTGGAAAAAATCCTTTAATGGCTGGGGTCATTTTACTTTTTTATAGAAACGGCATGATGGATCGTCTCCCGCATCGCCAGCACCTCCGGATCTTCCAGATAGTCGTCAAAGCCAAGACGGCTGTCGATCATGCCCCGGGTTCCGATTTCGATGATCCGCCCGGCCAGGGTTGCGACAAGCTGGTGGTCGTGAGACGCGAAAAGAACCACTTCCGGGAACGCAAGAAGGCCGTCGTTCAAAGCGGTGATGGATTCGAGGTCCAGATGGTTGGTGGGTTCGTCGAGAATCAGGACATTGGCTTTGCTCAGCATCATCCGGGACAGCATGCACCGCACTTTTTCACCGCCTGAAAGCACCGACACCTTTTTCAACGCTTCATCACCTGAAAACAGCATGCGGCCCAGGAACCCCCGTGCGAAAATCTCCCCTTCGTCGGGCGGGGTGTACTGACCGAGCCAGTCCACCAGGCTAAGGTCCGTGGTGAAATAGCCGTTGTTTTCCATGGGGAAATAGGCGGTTGAAATGGTGGTCCCCCATCTGAAATGACCGCTGTCCGGTTCCATTTCACCGGCAAGGATCTGGAAAAGCGTGGTTTTTGTGAGGCTGTTTCCGCCAACAAAGGCGATTTTATCGCCGTTGTTCACGGTGAAGGTCACGTTTTTTAAAACATCCACTCCCTCCACTTTTTTACAGAGATTGTGAACTTCAAGAATGATGTTGCCGCAAGGGCGCTCGGGCCTGAACTGGATGAACGGGTATTTCCTGGACGAGGTGGGCATGTCCTCCACGGTGAGCTTTTCAAGCAGCTTTTTGCGTGACGTGGCCTGTTTGGATTTGGAGGCGTTGGAGCTGAAACGCTGGATGAAGGCCTTGAGTTCGTTGGCCCGTTCCGTGGTTTTTCTGTTTTCGTTCTGTTTCTGTTTCAAAACAAGCTGGCTGGCCTGATACCAGAAATCGTAGTTCCCCACGTACACCTGGATTTTGCCGAAATCGATGTCGGCAATGTGAGTGCAGACCTGGTTCAGGAAATGACGGTCGTGGGACACCACGATGACGGTGTTCTGGAAACGGAAAAGAAATTCCCGGAGCCAGACCACGGATTTGTGGTCCAGATGGTTGGTGGGCTCGTCCAGAAGAAGCACATCGGGATTGCCGAAAAGGGCCTGGGCCAAGAGAACACGGACCTTTTCTCCGCCTTCCAGGTCCTTCATCTTTTTCTCCCGAAGGTCCTCGGCAATGCCCAGGCCATTTAACAGCACCGCCACTTCCGATTCGGCGTCGTATCCGTTCATTTCCGAGAACTGCTCTTCAAGTTCGCCGATACGAAGACCGTCTTCTTCAGTGAATTCCTCTTTGGCGTAGATCTGTTCACGCTCCCGCATCACCTTGAAAAGACGGCGGTGGCCCATGACCACCGTGTCGAAGACGGTTTCCTCGTCAAAGGCGAACTGGTCCTGGCTGAGGACGGCAATCCGTTCATCGGGTCCCACAAGGATTTCTCCTTTGTCGGCGTCGATCTCGCCGGACAGGATTTTGAGGAAGGTGGATTTTCCGGCGCCGTTTGCTCCGATGAGGCCATAGCAGTTGCCCGGTGTGAACTTGATGTCGACATCCTTGAACAGAACACGTTTTCCGTAAGTCAAGGCGATGTTTAACGCGTGAATCATGGTTTTTCCTTTGTTTAAAACGACTTAATAAAGCTGAAAAGCCGCGAGGGGAGACCCCTTGCGGCTCACGGAACGTCACTCTATATCCCAGAGTTTTTCACCAGTCAATGGGATGATAATCTTTGAGAAACTGACCGCACCAGTGCTTGCCGGTCAGGATGCCGTCGAAAAACGGGTCGCAGACCCGTGCAGCCCCGTCCACGATATCGAGGGGCGGCTGAAAATCATGGAGATCCTGTTTCCGTTTTGAAAGGGCCGCCGGGTCCTCATCGGTGACCCATCCCGTGTCCACGGCGTTCATGTAGATGCCATGCTTTGCCAGTTCGCTGGCGGAGGTGTGGGTCATCATGTTCAGCGCCGCTTTGGCCATGTTGGTGTGGGGATGGCGTTCCCCTTTTTTAAAGCGGAGAAACTTGCCTTCCATGGCCGACACGTTCACGATGTGTTTTTTTCCGGTGTTGTCCCTTTTCATCATGTTTGCAAGGCGGTTGCAGAGAACAAAGGGTGCCACCACGTTCACCAGCTGGATCTCCAGCATTTCTGCGGTCTCGATTTCGCCGAGTTTCAGACGCCAGCTGTTGGTCTCCCTCAAATCCACCTGCTGAAGATCCTGGTCAAGCTGCCCTTTGGGAAACACCTTGTCCGTGTCAAGGGCCTGGTCGTAAGCATAGGGAAGCTGGGACAAACGGGCCGACGCGCGGAGGCCGATTCCCGGAGATTTCACGTTCCATGTCACAGGCTGGAGGCTTCCTTCACGGGCCGTGTCAGGCGATGAGCAGGAAAGAAGATGGTTTTTGCAATCCATGTAATGGCGCAGCACATGCTGTTCATTTCCGGGGAGGGACATCAGGTCCAGGCTCTCATCATCCATCAGGTGGGCGTAAAATCCCGGCGGTCTTCGAACGGTCTGGGCCGCGTTGTTAATCAGGATGTCCAGCCGGTCATAAGTCCTTTCCACGTAATCCGCAAAAAGTTCCACGCTGGGGGTGTGACGCAGGTCAAGGCCGTAAACATGGATGCGGTCTTTCCAGACCGGGTAATCCTCTTCTCTCGCGTACCGTCTGGCCGCATCCACGGGAAAACGCGTGAGGGCGATGACTTCAGCCCCGGCTTTCAGCATCATCAGCGAAGCCTGATAACCGATTTTCAGTCTGGCACCGGTGATCAACGCGATCTGGCCGTCGAGCGGCGCGGTCTGGAACCGTTTTTCGTAATTGAACGCCGCACATGACGGACACATGGCGTCGTAAAAGAAATGAAGTTTTGTGAATTCCGCTTTGCAGACATAGCAGTTCCGGGGGGATTTCAGTTCTCCGGGCTCGGCGCTGGTGTGGGTCCCCTCAAAGACGATCTGTTTCGGAGCTTCGAAGACACTGGCATTTCTCGCGCTTCGAATGCCCGTGGCCGCCCGCGCCTTGCGCTCTCCCGTAACGAGGGCCTTCCGGTTCAGGCGGTTTTTGTCCTTGTTGCGTTTCCGGATCTCGTCGCGGTTCGGTCGGGACAGTTTTCCCGCCGCGATCATCAGGGAGATCCACTGGTCTTCCGTAAGGGTCGACAGCCATTCGCTGTTGTCCGCCAGTATGTTCAGGGTTTCGATACACCGGGAGATTCTGTCGGCCATGCATTCAGAGTGGCCGCTTTCATTTTGAATAGTCATTTGCAGGATCCTCATTCATTTTATTGAAAGTGTTTATATCCTGAATTGTCCATAATGAAAGAGGTTTTTTAAAAATCAATCATCCCTTGTTTCCTTTTAAAAAAAAAAGGCGTGCAGACAGGGTCCGCACGCCTTGATTTCGAACGAAAGATCAGTTGAGGTTTGAAAGGACATAATCCGTAGGATCAGAGACCCAGACGGCGTCTCCGGCGTTTTTCACCTTTGTGAAGGTGAGGGCGGCCTTGTGGTTGTCGTCGATGACGAGGGTGTTCATGGACGGACGGAACACCGGGAACAGATGGGGGAAATCCGACGCGGAAAGGCTGACCCGGATTTTATGCCCTTTTTTAAAGACGTTCGCGGTGGGCCATACTTCCACCACGTATTTGTATACCCGGTTTTCCTCGATGGGGCTGGGTTTTTTGTAGGCGTGGTCGTAGAACGGGTCGAAGGCCACGTAACCCGTTTCATCGAACTCTCTGGGATTCAGTGGATTATACGGCCTGTTTTCGGCACTCAGCCAGCCGGAGGTGATGTTCCGGGCTCTTCCGCCGGGGAACACATCGTTCACTTCGACCACCCACTGTACATCCCGTTTGTTGACGAAATGGGGGATGGACGTGTCGTTCATGTTGAGATTGCCGAGGGTTTCGAGAAGATCGTCCACCTTGGACTGAGCCAGAGGATCGTCGAATTCCGTTTTTGCCCAGAACGTGAGTTTCAGGGGACCGCTGATTTCAAGATCAGCCTTGAGTTCGTCGGTGGTGAACGTGAGGACGCCCACCTCGTCGGACCGTTCGTCTTCCCAGGGCATGGCCGCGTCGATGTTCATGTTGAACATGGCTTTGGAAAGCTGGGATACCAGAGCCGTAAGACCCATGATCCAGCGGGTGGATGAACGGGACGTGAGGCCGTGGAGATCCGTGGGGTCATGATCCAGCGTCGGGTTGTCCTTGGCGGTGTAGAATGTTTTGAAGAACCAGTAGCTGTTGTAATAATCCTCTTTCTGCGTTGTTTCCACCATGGCGTAGTTGTTGGCGTAGTTTCGGGTGGAAAACCAGTCTAAAAGGGAGTAGGACGCCTTTTTCTTGGACAGGTACAGGTTTGTCGTTTCGGTCCGTTCCGCGGAAAGGGGCCATGATTTTTCCGCCCGCCATTTTTCTTCGCCCAGAACATAGAGCAGGACCGGGTATTTCACCATGAAAGGATCATTCAACCCTTTGATTTTCCAGTCGAACCATCGGGCGGCGATGTCGCAGTTCAAAAGTCCTTTCATGCCGAGACCCATGGAGCCGTCCAGGTGATACCAGGGACCCACGATCATGGATTTGTCGGAATGGCTATGGTTTTTAAGGCCGTATTCCCAGGTGTTGAGGGTGCCCCGGGTGAAAATGTCGAACCATCCGCCGATGATGAACATGGGGAGGTTTTCGGGAATCACGGTTTCACCCAGATTGTCCGGGTATTCCGGTCCGAACTGCCATCCGCCTTGAGGTTTGTCCGGCCAGTAGATCATGGTGGATTTGCTGTCGTAGAAATCGTTTTTGTCCACATTGTCCGGGTCTAAAATCCAGCCCACGGTCACCGGGATGTTGTTGATGTGGTCTTCCCAGATGTCCGTGGCTTCTTTAAGATTTTCAAGGCTGGGATCGAGGAGCGAGTCCTCTCCAAGGTACAACAGCGGTGGAAGGGCACCCAGAATATCCACCAGGCCCAGCCACATGGGGATGAACTCCAGATCCAGGTTTCCGCCGTGCATGACGATGTCACGGTACACATCGGACATGGGGAGAATGGGGAAAAGGGCTTTCAGATGACGGGGAACCCCGTTGTCCGACTGGATCTGACCGGCGGCCAGAATCTGGCTGATGGCCATGTACGACGGGCCGATCATGCCCACACGCCCGTCAGACCAGGCTTGCTCCGGAATGAAATGATCGATGACGTAACCCAGATCAAAGTGTTCCGGCGGCGCAAAAGACACCCAGGCCCCGTCCGATGATCCGCTTCCCCTGATATCCAGGGCCATGATGTTGTAGTCGTAATTCAGGAGGTTTAAGTACAGGAGGGCCATGAACTCCCGGCGGTAAGGTGTGGCGATGACGATGGTGGGGCGTCCAGAGGGTTTTCCTTCGATATAGACGGGATCAGGCGCGGCTTTGGGCCGGATCACCGTTGCGAAAAGATCCACGCCTTCAATACCGGCGGAAACGTTGTCCGGGATCGTGACCCTGACGTTCAGATCAATGGCCACATCAGAGATTCCCAGGTTGTCAAGCTTGGCTCTGATGGTTGTTTCAGCTTGATTATCAAGGATTTGGGCCGACAGCACAGCAGGGACCAACCCTAAAAACACGAATCCGACGAAAAACAGACGCTTTTTCATTTCTTCCTCCAGGTTTTGATGAGTTGTGGATGTTTCTGTTGTGAGACTGAACGACGTTTTAACGAATTAACAACGATAACCGAGATATTGATGACACGAACGGTAAAAAATTGCAACAGCTTTTTCGTGATGTCGGAAGTCCGTGGTTTTAAGGGTGCTGTAGTTTTTAAATTCATAAAAACAGTTAGATATATTATATGTTTTGTTATGTCGTAACAATAAATCAACATTCTCCATTCCTGTCATTCCGGGCGGTCTTCGCGATGCCGTGATGTTTGGAACAAGGGGAGACCGTGCAGAACAGTGGCCCCCAACATCCGAAGTCGACCCGGAATCCATGCTGGGGATTATGGATGAAGGCGGATGAAGGTGAAGGTCTTTCAGGCGTACCAGCACGGGCGGAGATGGATTCCGGGTCGGCTTCGACAGACAAGAGCGAGGCCGAGTCGACCTTTATTGATGAAACAGTCAGCATCGTTATTCGAAGGCCGCCCGGAATGACAAGGATGGCGAGTTGGGTATAGATGTCAAGACATCCTCCATTTCTGTCATTCCGGGCGGTCTTCGCGATGCCGTGATGTTTGGAACAAGGGGAGACCGTGCAGAACAGTGGCCCCCAACATCCGAAGTCGACCCGGAATCCATGCTGGGGATTATGGATGAAGGCGGATGAAGGTGAAGGTCTTTCAGGCGTACCAGCACGGGCGGAGATGGATTCCGGGTCGGCTTCGACAGACAAGAGCGAGGCCGAGTCGACCTTTATTGATGAAACAGTCAGCATCGTTATTCGAAGGCCGCCCGGAATGACAAGGATGGCGAGTTGGGTATAGATGTCAAGACATCCTCCATTTCTGTCATTCCGGGCGGTCTTCGCGATGCCGTGATGTTTGGAACAAGGGGAGACCG
>DYJE01000003.1:78821-85823 GCA_020723285.1 Desulforapulum autotrophicum
GCCCGGAATGACAAAGATGGCGAGTTGGGTATAGATTTTAAGACAGCCTCCATTTCTGTCATTCCTGGCGGTCTTCGCGATGCCGTGGTGCTTGGAACAAGGGAAGACCGTGCAGAACAATGGCCCCCAACATTCGAAGCCGACCCGGAATCCACGCTGGGATTATGGATGAAGGCGGATGAAGGTGAAGGTCTTTCAGGCGTACCAGCACGGGCGGAGATGGATTCCGGGTCGGCTTCGACAGACAAGAGCGAGGCCGAGTCGAGCTTTATTGATGAAACAGTCAGCATCGTTATTCGAAGGCAGCCCGGAATGACAAAGATGGCGAGTTGGGTATAGATTTTAAGACAGCCTCCATTTCTGTCATTCCTGGCGGTCTTCGCGATGCCGTGGTGCTTGGAACAAGGGAAGACCGTGCAGAACAATGGCCCCCAACATTCGAAGCCGACCCGGAATCCACGCTGGGATTATGGATGAAGGCGGATGAAGGTGCAGGTATTTCAGGCGTACCAGCACGGGCGGAGATGGATTCCGGGTCGGCTTCGGCAGACAAGAGTCAGGGAGTGTCGAGTTTTATTGGTGAAACAGTCGGCATCGTTGTTCGGAGTCCGCCCGGAATGACAAAGATGGCGAGTTGGGTATAGATTTTAAGACAGCCTCCATTTCTGTCATTCCTGGCGGTCTTCGCGATGCCGTGGTGCTTGGAACAAGGGAAGACCGTGCAGAACAATGGCCCCCAACATTCGAAGCCGACCCGGAATCCACGCTGGGATTATGGATGAAGGCGGATGAAGGTGCAGGTATTTCAGGCGTATCAGCACGGGCGGAGATGGATTCCGGGTCGGATTCGACAGACAAGAGTCAGGGAGTGTCGAGTTTTATTGGTGAAACAGTCGGCATTGTTGTTCGAAGGCCGCCCGGAATGACACAAACGGAGGCTTTCGAAAACAATGCGAGTGGGGAGAGATGTAACTCTTTTGAATCATGGTACTTTGTCTGATTCAGGCATTCGAGTGTCTGCAAATCAAACCTGGATTCAGGGTTTCAGCCGCAGGTCATCCACAAAAAGAACCACCGTTTTATCAGGGTTCACGGCAAAAAACATCAGGCTGTAAATGTGGGCCGGTTCAAGCCGACGGCCCGAAGGACAGACAAGGCTCGAAAAAGGAATCGATAGCCTGTTCATCCCGGGATGAACTGTAAGGCCATGGTTGAAGCGGTCCTCGTAAGCAGGGGCGTCTTCCTTGTCGTCGATGCGGACGGCAAGCCTTAATTCCGATGGTCCGGGGTTGAAGAACGACACGTCCAGAAAAGAATAACCCCTCCAGTCCTGTGGAAAATCCTTAAAAGACACGCCGGGATACGGTGACGGCGTCAACTCCATTCGAAGAGACGACTGCCCATGGCTGACCCCCTGGTCTGACAGGAAAAAAAGGGTGTGGCATTTCCAGCGCAACCGGTCTAAGTCGGCGTCGGTTTCAAAATCATTGATGATCAGGTCTGTTTCAAGTGGGCGTGATGGCGTGCAGGCGGTAACAATGATCAGGAGGATCAGGAAAGCATAGAGCCATCGGCAGGGTTTGGTCATGGATTTATCCTGTTTCATTGAAAATGGTACACCACGATTTCAGGAGGGCAGAACAGCCGGAAAGGCACATGGCTCGTTCCGGTTCCCCGGCTGACATAAAGGGTCTTCTGTCCTTTTCGGTACAGTCCGCTGTTGTACCGGGCGTTTTTTTCATATCCGAGCAGTTTCCAGATCATCGTGGGCAACGGCAACTGGCCGCCATGGGTGTCTCCCGCCAGCATCAGCATCGGCGCATCGAAGGTGAATTCGTCAAAGCGAAGTGGATTGTGGCTGAGCACGAGGACCGGATTTTTCCCGGAGGAGAGCCGGTTGAAAAACCCAGTCAGGTCCGAATCATGATCGGTGTCATCCAGTCCGGCCACAGTGAGCTGATGCCCCCCGACCCGGACCGAGGTCGCCTCGTTCTTCAGCATGCGGACACCGTGGGCTGTAGAAGGTTTTCCCGAGCCGGGCTGATGACAGAAAAGGCAGCTCTGTCTGGACACGCTGTAATCGTAATCGCCCATGACCGCGTAAACCCCGAGAGGGGCCGAAAGCTTTGAAAGAAACGATAGGGCATCATCCGCAGGACCGTTCCATGTGATGTAATCTCCGGTGAGGACGATCAGGTCCGGTTTTAGTTCACCGATTTTTTTGAGAATGTTATTTTCCATGAATCCGGTACGGCCGATATGGAGATCGGAAAGGTGCAGCAGGGTTTTTCCGCGAAGCGAAGGACTGAATGCCGTATCCGTGAACATCACATGAGAGGTGTGAAGCCGGAACGTGTCCACATATCCGTAGACGAACACAAGACACAGGATCAGGGCGAAGATTATCGCCCCTGTTTTTTTGTTCATGGTCACGATGCCCACCGCATCAGTCGTTATCCCATTCAAGGATGTGTTTTTTCACGGTCCGTCGGTCCAGATTGGTTCGTTTGGCCACGTCTTCATAGGTTCCCAATCGATCATGGAGGAGACGGCAGTATCCGGAAAGAAGCTTTTGGGCGTCGAGGCTTCCTTCCTCGATGCCAGATACCAGGCGTGCCTCAAGATCGCCCAGGTTCTTTTTTCTGTCCCCGCTGTAAGTACGGTTCAAAAGGACTCGGCGAACGCACTGCTCAAGCTCGCGGACATTGCCGGGCCATTCGTAGTTCGGCCCCAGATGTTTTCGGATCACGTCCTTGACCATGAACGAATATTCGGGGGAATCCTCCCCAACCATGCGGTTGACGGTGAAGGCGAGTAAGATATCCAGTTCTTCCGGCGTTTCCTGAATGCGCTGGCGCAAGGACGGCACGGTGATGATGTCCGAACAGAGGCGGTAATAAAAATCGTCCCGGAACACCTTGCGGTTCTGCACATCGTCGAAGGACCGGTTGGTGGCGGCGATGACCCGGCCCTGGAACCTGCTTTCTGTGCGGCTTCCAACAGGTGTGAACACACGTTCCTGGAGAACACGGAGGAGCTTTACCTGCACCGGAACGGCGATTTCCCCGATTTCGTCAAGGAAAATCGATCCGTAGGGGCTGCACCGTTCGAACACCCCTTTGAAATCTTCGATGGCACCGGTGAACGATCCTTTCTTATGGCCGAAAAGTTCGGATTCCATCAGGCTTTCGGGAAACTGGGACAGATTCAGGCTGACAAAGGACCGGGGAAAACTTTCCTTGAAACTCTGGCTTTTTTCGTCATAGGGAATGTAGCCGCTCCGGCCGATGGCCATTGCCGCCGTTCCCTTACCCGTTCCGGTTTCGCCTAAAAGCAGGGTGGAAAAATCCTCCATCCTGTTCCAGAGATACCTGATGTAAAGGCTCATGTCGTGGGTGAACACGTTGTTCCAGAGTTTGCGCCGGAATTCCTTCATGGCCGGACTCTGGCCGATGAGGGTGTCCCGGATGAAGTAGTAAGCCCTTCGGATCTGGTAGCTGAGGGCCATGATGTGGTAGATTCGTTCGAATTCAAACCCCCGGCTTTTGAGATAGGCGATGGCATCCCTTGCAAAGCCCACTTTGACCGACACGTCATCGGCGGTCAGCTGTTCCTGGATCAGAAGGTCGAAACGGTCTCTGTAGCGGTAAAAGAAATCGAACAGGAAGGCATTTTCAATCAGATTTCTGTCTCTGCCCTGAAACGTGGTGATGTCCCCGTTTTTCTTTTCGATTTCAGCGAGTCTCCGGCGGACTTCGTCCAGGGTTTTGTCAATGAGGTGAGATTCCTTGACATCGGGAAAGAGTCCGGCGATCTTTCTGTCGATGTCATGACGCAAGTCGCTGAAAGGATTTATATATATGGCGTCGCTGACAAGGGAGAAAAAATTCCTCTGTTCGTCGGTCAATCGGTGGTTCTGGGTCATGTTCTATCCTCTCGGGTGATACTTGATGTGCATGTTTTTAAGGTGATCCCGGGTGATGTGCGTGTAAATCTGGGTTGTGGCGATGTCCGAGTGGCCGAGCATGGTCTGAACCACCCTTAAATCAGCGCCGCCTTCGAGAAGATGGGTGGCAAAGGAGTGGCGAAGGGTGTGGGGGGAGATGTCCTTGCTGATTCCGGCCTTGACGGCGTAGCGTTTCAACAGCTTCCAGAACCCCTGGCGTGTCATGGGCTTGTCTTCCCGGGCCACGAAAAGGTATTCGCTGGTTTTTCCTTTGAGAAGGTAGGGGCGTCCGTACTGGAGATAAAACTGGATTTTATCCCTGGCGTAACTTCCCATGGGGATCACCCGTTCTTTGGAACCTTTCCCGAAGACCCGGACAAAGGAGGCGTCCAGGTTCACGTCACGCATGCGGAGGCTGATGAGCTCACTGACACGAAGGCCCGAGGCGTAAAGAACCTCGATCATGGCGGCATCCCGGATGCCTCTGTGGGTGGTCCGGTCCGGGGCTTCGATGAGGGCGGCCACGTCATCCGCCGAGAGGGTGTCCGGAAGTCTGAGTCCGCTTTTGGGAAAATCAATGAGTTTTGCGGGATCTTTGGCGATGATTTTTTCTTTGGCGAGAAAACGGTAAAAACTCCTCAGAGTGACCAGATGCCTGGCCCTTGACCGGGGTGAAAGCCCCTCATCCCTAAGGTTGATCAGGTGTTTGAGGATCAGGTAGGTGTCTTCTTCGGAAAATGAGGTCGTTTCGTTCTCTTTTAAAAAGACCGCATACCGTGAAAGGTCGCTGCTGTAGGATTCAAGAGTCTGGGCCGCCAGCCCTTTTTCCACCTGGACGTAGTTGACGAACAGATCGATGTGGCGATCGATGATGGACATTTCAGCTTCCTTTAAACGGCGATAATGTAATCCTCGTAGTTCAGTGAGTTAAGAACTTCGGCACCGTTATCGGTGACGAGGACCATGTTTTCAAGGCGGATGCCGCCCCATTCCGGCAGGTAGATGCCCGGCTCCACGGTGACGATCATCCCTTTTTCAAGAATGGATTCTTTGAGGGGGCTGAGTCTCGGGGCTTCATGGATTTCAAGCCCCACCCCGTGACCCAAGCCGTGCCCGAAGTGTTTTTCATAACCGTTTTTCGCGATGTGACCACGGGCAAGACTGTCCACCGTTTTGGTGCTGACACCGGGACGGATGGCTTCGATGGCCATGGCCTGGGCATCGAACAGGATTTTGTACAGATTGAGGAAGATATCGTCCGGTTTTCCGGGGACGACGGTACGGCTTGTGTCGCTGCAATAGCCGTTGAACACGGCTCCCCAGTCAAAAAGAAGGGGTTCGTTTTTCCGGATGAGCCTCTCGCCCGGAATGGCGTGGGGAAGGGCGCTGTTGGGACCTGCGGCCACGATGACAGGAAATGAAAGGCCTTCGGCTCCCAGTTCACGCATCTGTTTTTCAAGCTCCCAGGCCAGATCCTTTTCCGTGAGTCCGGGCATGACTCTTTCCAGGGTTTTAAGGTACGCCGCCTCGGCAATGGCCAGGGATTTCCGGATCATGGCCACTTCGTCATCGGATTTGATGACCCGGATGTCGTCAATGACAGTGTCGGCGGGGACAAATTCGGTTTTCACGTTGTTGGTGTTGAGACTTTCCTTGATTTTGCAGTACGCCGCGTAAGAAAGACGGCTGCCCTCGAAGCCCAGCTTGTTGCAGTCCAGTCCGCCAAGAATTACCGGGATCATTTCCTGAAGGCCTGTTTTATAGCAGCGGATGTCGAAACCCGGAGCTTCGTTGCCGGCCTGGACTTCAAACCGTGAGTCGGTCAACAGAAAAAGATGGTCCTGGGTGATGATCAGGGCCCCTGCCGATTCTTCCGCGCCTGTGTCATGGGCTGTGAACCCGCTTAAAAACCTCCGGTTGGACTGGTTGAGGACAAGGAAGGCGTCCATGTTGCTTTTTTTCATTCGTTTTCTGAAATCGGCGAGGCGGCTTTCGATGATCTGGTTCACGTTGATCTCCGTCGAGTCTTGTTAAGGGTTCTGCCACGAAAAAACTGAAAAGAAATACCATAAAGAACGCTGGGATAAAACCGATAAAATTTCACGATGCCATACAACGGAAACCCAGTGTGTTTGACGTGAAGTCTTCCTTGAAAATGAAGCGGGACCACAACGCCACCGGCTGACTGGAAATCCAGCATCCGCCTTTGGTGATGATGTGCCGGGTGTTTTTATCCGCTGAGCGGGTCATGGGGATGGTATCGGTGGTCCATTCCAGGATATTTCCGGTCATGTCGGCGATTTTGTTTGGATTTTCAAAATCCAGATAACGGTCCACGGGGCTTGTGCCGGACAGGGCGCTTTTTTCCATGTTGCAGGCACGGTCAGACCATGCGTCACCCCAGGGGTATATGAAGCCCTTGACTGTTCGGGCCGCCGCTTCCCAGTGGGCTTCCGTGGGGATGGTTTTCCCGACCCATGCGGCAAAGGCCAGGGCATCATCGAGGCTGACCTGAACCACCGGGTGGGTGAGCCGGTGTGAAATTGAACTGCCTGGCCCCTCCGGGTGATACCAGCAGGCCCCCTTGACGATCTGATACTGGTAGGTCGCGTTCCATTCCGAACGGATCTGGCCGGTTTTTTTGTCGGTTGTTTTTTTGAAACGGCCGGAATAAACAGTGCCGGACCCTCTTTTTTCCGCAGTTGTCCGGTAACCTGTCTGGCTGACGAACACTTCAAACAGTGCGTTTGTCACAGGGAATTTTCCGATGAAGAAATCCGAAAGGTCGATAATCCGTTCATGTGTTTCATGTTTTTGCGGCTGGGGACTGCCGACGATGTATCGCCCGCCAGGAATCCGGAGATAGCTGTTGTAGTACCTGTCCATGGCGCTGAGTTCTTTGGTGAATTTTTCGGAAAGGCGTCGTTGCTCTTCTTCTTTTTCGATGGAATAGCCGATGTTTTCATCCGGGAGCCCGCTGCCTTCAAGAATACCGGGCCCATGCCCCTTATCTCCGGTGTCGGAACTTTCAGACTGATCGATGCCTGATCCAGCGA
>DYJE01000003.1:85923-300843 GCA_020723285.1 Desulforapulum autotrophicum
TGTCCACGTCCTGATCGTCGATTTCTTCAAGTTCCTCGTCATCGACGATGTCCACGTCCTGATCGTCGATTTCTTCAAGTTCCTCGTCATCGACGATGTCCACATCCTGAACGGCATCATTCACCCCATTTCCTATGCCAGTTTCTGTGGATTCCTCACTGGGCAGGGATTCCGAATCCGTGTTTTTATCGTCGCTGTCTCCTTTCGTTTCACCGGGGTCGAGGACTTCCCCATCTGTCAGCGAATCAGAACCCTCGTCCGTCAGACTCCCGTTTTCCTGGCCGCCTTCCTTCTCCTGTGAATTCAGGGTTTGGAGGAGATTTTTTATGTTGTCCACAAGGGATGACGAAGCGTCGTTGCCCAAACTGTTTTTGTTGTTTTCAATAAGTTCGCCGATAAGCCCCAGAACTTCAGTGATCTGACGGAGATCCACGGGACCTCCGGAATTGATTGAATGGGCAAATGCGCTCAGCATGTCATTTTTTGCCTCGTCAGACATGGCGAACAGGTGGTCAGGGCTGATGGTTAGGCCTTCAGGATTGTGGCCGGCATCGTAGAGTTTTTTCAGATCCGCGTTGACCGTGGACCGGATGGTGCTCAGATTTTTTCGTTTTGAACGGATCGCTTCAGGATCATTGGGAATATCCCAGAGCGATGCGATGAGCCGGTCCTGATCCGGCTTTCTTACGTCCATGACATCCGTATCCGGCGAGTAAAGAGCCCGGATGGCATGGATATATTTGTATTTCAATGTGGATGGGCTTGAATAATCGAGATGGAGAACGACAGATTCGATTCCATTGTAAGTGATGGCATATCCAGGACCCTGAGCCGACACGCTTGAAACCAACAGGACCTCCGTGTAAAAGGGCATGATGAATTTTGGAATTGAAATCAATGAGGAAAAGCTGTTAAACAATACCTTGTTTTTCTTTCGAAGACTACAACAAAAATAATACGGGATTGACATATGGGCCATGTGATCTGCCTTGCAAACTGCTCTGAGCAAAGCGGCAAAACAAGCACTGCTGTAAATTTTTCCGCTTCTCTTGCTGTGCTGGAGAAAAAAACCCTTCTGGTGGATTGCGATCCCGAAGGAAAAGCGTCGGACCACCTTCTTAAAGACAAGGACAGTGTGGCTTTCGGACTGGTGGATGTCTTAACGGGACTGGTCAGTGCCCGAAGCGCCATATCCCGGACCCATCTTGAATATCTCGACGTCATTTCCACCGGTGAGGGGCTTGAAACGGCGGAATCGATCCTTTCCATGAACAGTGAGAAAGACAAAATCCTCTCCATCATCATCCGGAAATTCAAAGAAGATTACGACTACATTGTTTTCGATACTCCATCTGATCAAGGTTTTCTGACCCGAAGCGCCATTCTTGCCGGTGACAGTCTGATGATTCCTTCAGGCCACGAGGCGGGACAGACGGAAGGGATTTTTGAAACCATGGCTTATTCAGGTTCCCTTCGTCCTTCCTCGAAAAATCCGTTGAAACTCTCAGGGATCCTCTTTATGGGATGCTGCGAGCTGACTGGAGCAGAAGCTTTTCAGTCTGACGCCCGGATCAGGGATATGAAAAAGGCATTTTTTCCTGTCACAGTGCCGATGATTCCTCCAGGCGGGAATCCCTGGGATCCAGCCTGTCTCAAAGATATGAAATCCATGTATTCCGAGGCTTTTCTTGATTTGTGCTTTGAGTTTCTGTATCGTGAAAAAAAGTAACCCTGCGGAAGGAAACACATTGAATCCTTTAAAGATAACAGACCCGGATTCCATCAGAAAAGGCGAAAGCGAGTTCATTGACAGCCTGATCGGAGAACTTGACTGGCAAGCCATTGAAACGATCCTCAAAGAAAAATACAAGCTGAAACTTCATGACGACGTGGAGTACAAACGGGGAGACCTTGTGGTTCACGGCAAGGCCATCGCTTATAAACTCGATTTTGATGTCCGCGTCACCCTGTCCCTTGTGGTGGGCAGAGATGGCGAATGTGTGGAGCTAAAGGCAACCGGCAGCGGGGGAGAAGACGACGATGGCGAATTGCCCTGCGGCTCGGATGAGTCGGAAGCTTCAGGGCCAAGTGGTGAAGATGAAGGGCCTTGCATCACGGCTGCCAGGGATCGTTCGAGTCATTTGCGGAAAAAGGAGGAAATGGTTTCAAACCTCGCTTCGATGATCGATGAGATCAACGGTTAAAACTCACCCCTTGATTCTGTAAACATCCGATGATATATTAATAACCATATATGAACATTGTGTTTTTTCCTGTCTTCCATAACATAACTTAAAAAATAATATTTTTTTTCTGAACATCTTTTCGTTCGTGCCGATATCTGAATAGAAGAAACTGTTTTTTATCTGAACACAGGTTTACGGGCACCCCGGTTTCGGGCATCACGTCCGCGCTGAACACGACACGCCGACACTGTTTGTAAAGGACTATCCATGGAAAACCTTCAGACTTCAGTTCCTGATAGCGCTTATGTCAAAGAGCAACTGGACACACTTCTTGAAATCAACTTCAGGAAACTCGATCAGATTGACGTGTTAGGTCATGCACTGCCCCTTGATATCATTACAGTGGCGGCTTTGCATCTGCTGGCGGAACGGGAAAACGAAATCGAGGATGAAAGCGCGGATACGAAACGATACAACAGGACGTCATTGCTGAACGATCTTGCTGAAATCGGCTTTGAGGTGGATGATGATCTGATGAGAAAAACACAGAACATCATCGACAAGGGTTTTGTTGAGACCGACGCTGAAGGAGGGTACCACGCAAAACCTGACGCCATGGACATGGTCGGCAACATCAACAAGATGTTTCCGGGCATGCCTGGAATGAATCTCATAGCATACGTGCTTCAGACCCAGGAGGAGATTCTTTCAGGCCGGAAAGATTGCAAGGAGGCCCTTGAACAGTTTGACCAGTCGCTTCTTTCACGCGGCAAGACACTGACGTTTGTTTTTTTACGGACTGAAAAAAGAACGGAAACCCAGAAAGCCCATGAACGGGCAAAAAGGGCCGTGGAACGGGAAGAATCGAGGAAAGCTTCCGAGCGGCTCAAAGGGATTTACAGCGAAAAGCTTGCGATGCTGAGAGACAGCCTCCAGCGTGAAAAAGATCCTGTGGTGGTGACAAGGCGTGTCATCGGAGCCGGTGAAATCCAGATCAAGGAAATATCCCCCCAGAAAATCAAGGAGGCCAAAGAGCGGGAACGTCTTGAAAAAGAACGGGAGGAATTGGAGCGGATCGAACGGGAAAAAGCCGAGCTTGAACGGAAACGACTGGAGCTCGAACGGCTTGCAAGGGAGCAGGAGGAACGCGAAAAAGCCGAATTCGAACGTCTTGAACTGGAACGGAAGGAACTGGAGGCCCGTGAACAGGCTGAAAGGGAGGCTGCGGAGAGGCTGCGGTTTGAACGGGAAGAAGCAGAACGCCTGAAACGTGAAAAGGAAATGGAGCAGCAGAAAGAAGAAATCCCGGTCAATGATTCGAAGCCGGTGGAAATGTCTGTGGAAGAACAGATCGCCGCTTTCCAGCAACAGCAGGCCAGTGTCTGCCCATTGTGTCATCAGGGCAAAATCATCCGTGAGATCACTGAAAGTGCAAGGGAGTACTACCGTTGCGATAACCGGATGTGCAAATTCATCAGCTGGGACAAACCCCATCCCTATCCCTGTCCCCAGTGCAGGAATCCCTATCTTCTGGAATTCCGCATGCAGAACGGAGCCGTGGGTCTCAAATGCCCCCTGGCCACCTGCTCCTATGTCCAGGGAGACCTTTCAAAGCCCGTGAGTCCCGTGTCGGCCCAACCGGCTTCGGGCGGTCTGGACCAGCCCAGGAAAAAGCGTCTGGTCCGCCGGAAACGGTAAGGTTCAGATTACGGTTGAAGCACGTGCTTCGGGGGAATAAAGCAGGTTAGTTCTCCTTCAAAAACCACGTCGTTTTCTTTCATGACTTTCACGCTGACCATCCGTTTTTTTCCTTCCGTTGTCAAGACTGTGGCTTCTGCGGTGAGAATATCCCCCACTTTCGACGGTTTTAAGAATTTTACCTGAGCCCCTCCGAGAACCACGTTGGGGTGGTTCACCGCCAGCATGGCCGTGTAGTCGGCAAGACCGAAAATGAACCCCCCGTGAACAAGGCCTGAGTCATCAGCGGCCATGACGTCCAGCGCTTTGAATTCGACAACACATCTGTTTTCTTCAACGAGAACCGGGCGTCCGCAAAGGGCCTGGTCGATTTTTTTGTGGGTCATGATGTCCATGGCTGAATTCCTTTGGATTGAAGGTGATTATCATTTTTCGGTGCGGATTATCCTACGTTTTTTTCATCTGAAAAACCATATAATTCTTGATTTTGAAGAATGTGGGCGGGTATAAGTGACCAGTTGGTCACACGAGAATCCGGCCCTGATCCATCGGCAATCCATCGTAGGTCGGGTTCAAAAACCCGACAAATGGCCCGATCCATAAGGACAATCGAACCGTTGCGCCACGGTGATGGTCATTTTATGTCGGAGGGTGTGTGTCGGATGGAAGGGCGTCACAAGATAAGGATGGGGGCAGTGTCGGCTTTCGTGACCTCAAGCCGATCTACGAGGGGGTGGATTGATGAAAACCGGTATCGTTTTTCGGTATGAATAATGATTGTTGAAACAACAACGGCCACGGGCCGCACTCCTGACGAGGGTGCCTAAAGTGAACGATGAAAGATGGCGTGCGTTTCGTCATGTCGCTTTCAAATTAAATGTAACCACAACCAGGTGGAAATGATCATG
The DNA here is from genome assembly GCA_020723285.1 of Desulforapulum autotrophicum. Taxonomy (GTDB): domain Bacteria; phylum Desulfobacterota; class Desulfobacteria; order Desulfobacterales; family Desulfolunaceae; genus DYJE01. The sequence goes on from DYJE01000003.1 coordinate 90,716, forward strand.
GACATCACGGTGAAAGATCCGCTTCTTACGGACATCGCGAAAAAAGTTCGAGAAGGGGAACGGCTGTCGCTGAGCGATGCGGTCACCTTGTATCGAAGCAGCGATCTCATCGCCATCGGCCGGATGGCGGACTCGGTCAGGAAAGCGAAATACGGAAACAAGGCCTATTATGTCTACAACCAGCACATCAACTATACCAACGTCTGCACGAACATGTGCTCGTTCTGCGCCTACGCCGAGGAAGAGGGGAGCAAAAAAGCCTACACCTGGTCCATCGACGAGATCCGCAAACGGATCATGGAGCGCATCGACGAGCCGGTGAAGGAACTCCACATCGTGGGAGGATTGAACCGGAACCTCACCTTCGACTATTTCACGGACATGCTGAAAATGATCCGTGAAATCCGGCCCGACGCGGCCATCAAGGCATTCACCGCCGTGGAGATCGACTATCTTTCCGGGTTGTCGGGTTTTTCACTCGAAAAGACCGTGTCGGTTCTGAAAGAAGCCGGCCTCATGATGATGCCTGGAGGAGGAGCCGAAGTGATGAGCGACAGGGTTCATGACACCCTTTTTCCGAAAAAGATCGGCAAGGACCGCTGGCTGGAAGTCACGGAAGCGGTTCACCGAACCGGCCTTAACACAAACGCCACCATGCTCTACGGTCATATTGAAACCATCGAGGAACGGGTGAACCATCTCCTGACCTTGCGTGATCTCCAGGACCGAACAGGCGGTTTTTCCGCATTCATTCCCTTATCGTTTCATTCCAAAAACACGAAGCTGTCCCACATTCCCGCCACCACGGCTTTCGACGACCTGAAGACCATCGCCATTGCCCGGCTTGTCCTGGACAATATCCCCCATATCAAGGCCTACTGGGTGATGATCGGGGAAAAACTGGCCCAGACTGCGCTGTTTTTCGGAGCGGACGACCTGGACGGCACCATCATCGAGGAGAGGATCACCCATACCGCCGGGGCCACATCGGCCAAAGGCCTTTCACGGAAAAGCATGGAACACATGATTCGTTCAGCCGGGCTTGAGCCTGTGGAGCGTGATTCGTTTTACAACGAAGTCAGGGGGGCTGCTTGATGGACACCCTTTACGGAAAAATCTCGGACGGACAGCGAATTTCAAAGGTAGAGGCCCTGGACCTTTACATCAAAGGTGATTTTCTCGTTCTCGCCGATCTTGCGGACACCCTCCGGCGGAGAAAACATCCCGAGCCCAGGGTGACCTTTGTCATCGACCGAAACATCAATTACACGGACATCTGTGTTTCGGAGTGCCGGTTCTGCGCGTTCCATAAAAAAACTGGAAAAGGCGAGGGCTATGTGATCACCCGCGAAAGCCTATGTCAAAAAATCGAAGAGACCCTGACCCTGGGCGGAACCCAGATTCTTCTCCAGGGCGGGATGAACCCCGATTTGACCATGGATTTCTATCTGGGTCTTCTCAAGGACATCAAAGACCGATACCACATCCATATCCATGGGTTTTCTCCCACGGAAATTCATTACATCGCCGAAACAAACGGGCTTTCCATCAGGGACGTGATCGAGCGGTTCATTGAGGCCGGTCTGGGCTCCATTCCGGGCGGCGGCGCGGAAATCCTGGTGGACGAGGTCCGGCGTGAGGTGTCTCCCCGCAAATGCAGTTCAGGTTCCTGGCTCGATGTCATGGAAGCGGCCCATGAACTTAATCTTCGCACAACCGCCACCATGATGTTCGGTCATCTGGAAAAACCGGAACATATCATCGAACATCTGGATAAAATACGGACCCTTCAGGACCGGACCGGAGGATTCACCGCCTTCATTCCCTGGACATTCCAGCCGGGCAACACGGACATCGACGTCCAGCCCGCGACGGCGGTGGAATACCTGCGGGTTCTGGCTTTAAGCCGGATCTACCTCGACAATGTGGACAACATTCAGGCGTCCTGGGTTACCCAGGCCGATAAAATCGCCCAGACGGCCCTGGTGTTCGGGGCCAATGACATGGGAAGCACCATGATCGAGGAAAATGTGGTGGCGGCGGCAGGTGTGGATTTCATGCTGCCCATGGACGAGCTGATCCGGCTGATCCGGGAAGCCGGTTTCGTTCCGGCCCAGCGGGATTGTTTTTACAATATTATCCGGGAGTTTTAAAGCATGGGTGTTGTACCCATCGTGGAAGAGGGCTGTGAAAACGTGATACACAGGGCCGCCTGGGTGATGGTGCGTCCGGGCACCCTCATTGAAAATGGCGGCGTCCGGGTGGAACAGGGTGTGATCCGGGACGTTTCACCTTTTCGGCCCGGCGGTGGGGAGACTGTTGTGGTGGATCACGGCGACGGGGTGCTGATGCCCGGTCTGGTGAACGCCCACACCCATCTTGAACTCAGCGCCCTTAATGGCCGTTTGCCTTTGGGTCAGGGTTTCGCAACATGGGTCAGACAGCTTCTGGCTCTTCGTGAGAAACTGGGGCCTGATAGACTATCCGAAAAGGTGCCGGAGGGGGCGGAAGATCTGATCCGTTCAGGCACTCTGGTGATTGGCGATATTTCGACCCTCGGCCTCGTGTCCCCCATGCTTGCGGAAACGCCTCTTTCAGGAGTCCTGTTCAGGGAATACCTGGGAAATCACATGCCTGAAACCGTGGACGAAGAAGCGGCACGCAGGTTTTCAGCATCGCTGGCCGGACACGCCCCCCATACCACGTCTCCTTATGTTCTGAAACAGTTGAAGAAACGCTGCGATGATAGGCACCAACCCTTTTCCATTCATCTGGCCGAATCCCTGGACGAGATGGAGTTTATCACCACGGGCAAGGGAAACTGGGCTGAATTTCTGAAGGAGCGGACCGTGGAATATGAGGCATGGGGACTTCCCTGTGACAGCCCGGTGGCCTATCTGGATAAACTGGGTGTTCTTGACGATAAGACCCTGGCCGTTCATCTGATCCGGGCTTCAGCAAAAGATATCATGGTACTTAAGGAACGCCGGGTGAACGTCTGTCTCTGTCTGCGGAGCAACCGAAACCTTCACGGGGATTTACCGGATGTGGAATCCATGATGCGTCACGGTCTTTCCCTCTGTCTTGGGACCGACAGCCTTGCCAGTACGGAATCGTTGAATGTCTGGGATGACATGCGGTTTCTTGCCCGGAGTTTTCCACAGACACATCCGGTGGACATTCTGAACATGGCCACGGCAAACGGTGCCAGGGCTCTTGGCCTTGAAAGTCTTTACGGGAGTCTTGAGCCGGGGAAGCGGGCGGCCATGGTGTTTATCCCCATGACCGTCCGGCGAAAGGAAGAACTGTGGGAAAATCTGATACAATGACGGAGGAGCGCATGGACAGACACCGGAAGGTCAGTATCGGCCGCATCAGTTATATCAATGTGGCCCCTGTCTATTACGGCCTTGACAGAACATTGAAACCCTCGTGGCTGACCATGGTCACCGAGCCTCCGGCGGTGCTGAACGGCATGCTGGAGAGGGGGGATATCGTGCTCAGTCCTGTGTCTTCTGCGGCCTACGCGAAAAATCATAAAGACTGGCTGATCATGCCTGATCTGTCCATTTCAAGCTTCGGTAAAGTGATGAGCGTGATCCTGGTGAGCCGTCATCCTTTGGAAAATCTCCATGGAAAGCGGGTTTTTTTCACCGAGGAATCTGCCAGTGCGGCGGCTCTCACGCGCTATGTGTTTTCCATCAAGGGGATAGAGCCCCTTGTTGAAACGGGACGGATCACGGGTTCGTCCGATCTCGCGGCCAAAGCTGACGCCGCACTGATCATCGGTGACGCGGCTCTGACCCAGAACTGGCCTGCTCATTTCGCCCATGTGTACGATCTGGGGGACATGTGGAAAGGCATGACCGGGCTGCCCTTTGTTTTTGCGGTCTGGGCTGTGCGCCGTGATTTTGCGTGCAATCATCCCGAAATTCTTCACGAGATCAAGAATCTGTTCCGGGAATCCAAGGCCATGGGGGAAGGTCGGAAAGAAGAGATTGTCGAAACCTCCAGTTTGAAAACCGGTCTGCCCAGGGAGCTTTGCCGGACCTACTTCAATCATCTGTTCTGTGATTTGAACGACGCCCACCGCAAGGGGCTTGAAACGTTTTTCAACGGTTTATACCAGATCGGCCTGCTGCCAGAAAACGTGACGATCGAATACGCGTGAGGAAATGGTGCGCCATGACGATCATTCCGCATGAATTCCGAATTTCTTCATCCGTTTCCATACGGTGACGCGGCTTACGCCCAACAGGCGGCCCGCTTCGGACTGGTTCCCACCGGTTTTCTTCAATGCTTCGATAAGGGCTTCCCGTTCTTCCTGAGCCGGGGCGTATCGGGGGCCGGTTTGAATATCGGAAACTTCGGGGCGGGTGAGGGTCAAGGGAAGATGCTCCTTGCCGATCAGTTCCCCGCGGCAAAGCACCAGGGCGTACTCGATGACATTTCTGAGTTCGCGGACATTGCCGGGCCAGTGCCAGGACACCAGACAATCCATGGCTTCCGCCGTGATTCCGGAGACATGATGGCCGTTTTTTGTCGTGGCCTGGGCGATAAGCCGCCGCGCGAGAATGGGGATGTCTTCCTTGCGTGATGTCAAAGGCGGACAGACAATGGGGAACACGTTGATCCTGAAATAGAAATCCTCCCGGAAGGTTCCGGTAAGGATCATAGCATCCAGGTCCTTGTTGGTGGCTGATACAATGCGGACATCCACGGGAATGGGTTTATGATCGCCCACCCGTTCAATTTCCATTTCTTCGAGGACCCTGAGAAGTTTGATCTGGGTCGACAGGGGTATGTCCCCGATTTCGTCAAGAAAAAGGGTGCCGCCATGGGCCGCTTCGAAACGTCCCACACGGTCCTTCCCGGCCCCTGTGTAAGCCCCCTTGACATGGCCGAACAACTCGCTTTCCAGGAGATTTTCATTGAGGGCCGCGCAATTCACCTTGATGAAAGGCTGGTCCTTTCTCGGACTTGATTCGTGGATGGCCCGCGCCGCCAGTTCTTTGCCCGTACCGCTTTTCCCCCGGATCAGCACCGGAGCCTGAGACCTTGCCACGCTGGCAATGAGGTCGTAAAGCTGGCGCATGGGCTCGCTGGTCCCGATCATTCCGAAAAATCCTTCGTCCATCATGAGGTTTTTCCGCAAGTACAGGATTTCCTCTTTCTGATGAACGGTTTCGGAGATGTCGGTAAGGGTTTCAACAACGCCGATGGGGTTGCCTTCGGCGTCGTTCATAGGAACTGCTGATTTGAGAACATGAACCACGCGACCGTCTCGGTTCGTCAGTACACATTCCCTGTTTCTCGCTTTGCCTGTCTTGAACAGTTCGCACCAGGGCTCACCGTTTTCACCGCCGATAAACCGGCAGCCGGTGCAGTTCAGGATCCGGCAGGTCTGTCCGACGAGTTCCTCCGCAGAAAATCCGGTCATCCGTTCCATGGCCGGATTCACCGCCGCAATTTTCCCCGAAGTGTCCACCACCACAAGGCCGTCCCTGACGTTTTCAACCACAGCCTGCCAGCAGCTTCCGAATTCCATGATTCACCTGTTAAGTGTTAATGTTGTTAATTAACGTTAATATTTACTGCGAATGAAACGTTAATACATCGGCGGCTGTTTTGCAACCCATAATTCATTAACAGCCTGAAAATATGTAATGTTGACGAATAAAGTTTCGCTGTGTCTCCATGGCACATCCGTTGCAAGTTGCAGCGGCAACACATGTGTTAATTGCTGTAAAGTAACACTGTTAACATGGAGAAATCCTGCGTATGAAAGCAGGTGTGGATAAAACGTGAAAAGATTGAACGAGAGGAGAAGGACATGAAGAAGGGGTATTCCCGAAGCGTAAAAGCTGTTTTAATGGCGGCTGTGACGGCATTCTGCCTGGCGATTCCGGCAAAATCCGTTCTGGCGGAAGACACGGACGCATTGAAACAGCAGGTTGAAGAACTTAAGAATCAGGTAAACGACATGGGCGATCGGCTGAACAAGGCTGAACTCCATACCTCCACGGACAAGCTGGCGTTAGGTTTTGAACTGAAAACCACCGCCTGGTCCGTTCATTATGATGATGCCCTTGCCGCACCTTCGGCACTGGTCAACGGCTTTTTTACCAACTATACCGGTTTGCCCGGAGGCGGGTTCAACGGAGCCACCCTGGCCCAGTTTCAGGGTGCCATGATGAACATGGCCATGGGCGGGATGATTCCTCCGGCAGATCAGTACGATGCTGACAATGATATCCTCTACACCACCCGGTTCCGCATGAACATGAAATCCAAGGTCAACGACAACCTGAATTTCATGGGACGTCTTGCCGCTTACAAAGTGTGGGGTGACAGCACCGGCGTCAATTTCAACCACGGCAGCATGAGCGACGTCAGTCTGGACGGCACAACCGCCAGCGTTCCACGGGGTGACACCATCCATCTGGAACGGGCCTACATGAACTACAAAAACGACATCGGTTCCGTGCCTTACAATTTCTCTCTGGGCCGCCGTCCGTCCACCGAAGGTCCGCCCCTGGAATACGCCGCCAACAGCCTTGAAGGCGGTTCACCCTTCGGTGCGGTGATCAACTGGCAGTTTGACGGTGCATCGTTGTCCTTCGGCCTTGAGGATGCCACGGGCATTCCCGGTGCTGAATTCAAGCTTTGCTACGGCGTGGGATTTGAAAGCGATTACGGCAACAGCGGGTCCATGGCGTCAAACCCCCAGGTGGATGACGTGCATCTCATGGGCTTTATTTCCGAACTGTTCAACAACGACGTCACCAGCGTGGGCCTGATGTATGCCTACGCCCCCGATCTTACCGACGGTTTTGCCGGAACCACCGTGATGCCGTTCATCGTGTCCAAAGCGGACATGGATGCCGACGGAACGTCCGAATACTATTTCACCCCCAACAGCGGCGGATTTATCAGTCGTCTTGAACCTTCGGCCAACATCGGCGACTGGCAGGCGGCATCCCTCCTTTTCCGGTCAAAACTCGAAAAGATCAACAACGTGGATGTGTTTCTTTCCGGCTCCTACAGCCATACCGATCCGTCACAGATTTCAAAGAACCCGTTTTACGAAATGATGGGCATGGGCCTTTTAAGTTCAAACGGTGTTCTTGAAAGCCACAGCGGCTACAGTGTTTACACCGGATGCCTCATTCCCATGCCGGGAAAAGGGAAGCTGGGGCTGGAATACAACTGGGGTTCCAAATACTGGTTCAATTTCACCGGCGCGGAAGACTCTCTGGCCGGCAGCAAAATGGCGGCCCGTGGACAGGTGTATGAAGCGTATTACCATCAGCCCATTGTGGACGATCATTTCTTCCTGACCCTGGGCGGCCGTTACTACGATTACGAATACACCGGCAGCGGCAATCCCCTGGGTGCGCCTGTGAAGATTACCGAAGCCATGTCAACCGACGCGCTGTTTCCTGTGACCGACAAAGTCTGGGATATTTATCTTTCGGCCAACATGAAATTTTAACGATAAAAAAGAAAGGTAGCTTAAAATGAAAAAATCAAGAATCGCCGTAATAATGATCGCCTCTGTCCTCTGTCTCTCCTTTGCCGTCCATGCGGCAGATGAGGGCGACAAACGCAAAGGCAAATACGCCTACCGGAATGTTTTCAAAACATGCCATGCCCAGAATCCTTCAGTTTCTGAAAAACCGTCCATCAATCCGGACGCCAAAACCCAGGCCCAGTGGAAGAAGATCTTCGACACCAAGGATTTCGCCCAGTTCGGCTGCAAGGATGTCTGGGCCAAGCTGTCTGCGGAAGACCTGAACAACATCTGTTCGTATCTGGTGTCAGGTGCCGCCGATTCCCCCACACCGGCCAAGTGCAAATAGTCGAGGCGATGATGTGAACGCCCTGGAGGATGACCGGAACTTTTGGGTCATCCTCCATGAAACGAGGATGGAACAGACCTATGACGCATGAATTGAAACACATGATGAAACCTTTGATCGCGGCCGCCGCGATTCTTTTTCTTGCCATAAGTCCTGCGACGGCTGGCGAAGGAAAGGAGAAAAAGGCTCCGGCGGACTGGATGGTCAAAAACGAGCGGATCAGAGCAGGCCACAGTAATTATCCGATCCTTCAAAAGGATTTCAAATCCGGTGACGAAATCACCCGTGCCTGTCTGACCTGCCACACCCACGCCGACAAGGATTTCAAAAAAACCATTCACTGGACATGGCTCACCGAGGGACCGGACAAAAACACACCCGTGGGCAAGTCCGGATATTCCATCAACAACTTCTGCATTTCAACCAACACCATGAACAGCCCAAGCTGTCTGGCCTGTCATTCGGGATGGAATGGAAAAAAAGGCGAAATCAACTGTCTGGCCTGTCATGGTCAGGTGAATTTCAATTTCACTGAAGCCTTTGATGACATTCCCTATTTTACCGAACTGGGAGATGAGGAATCCAAAGCCATGGCCGACGATCTGAAATCAGAAATGAAAACGGCGATTCAGGCTGTGGGCGTTCCCGAGCGGAAAAATTGCGGCGAGTGTCATTTCAAAGGCGGCGGTGGAAACGGCGTGAAACATGGGGATCTGGACACCTCACTGACCGCAGCACCCCGAAAGCTCGATGTGCACATGTCTCCCGAAGGTGGAAATTTCACATGCACCCGCTGTCACACCACCAGCATGCACGCGGTGGCGGGTCGCACTTACACCCTTCCTGCGTCGGCCACACGGAAAAGCCTTCTGGACGATGATCTGGCTTCGAAGATCACCTGCGAATCCTGCCACAGCGCAACGCCCCACAAATCAAACAGCAAACTGAACGACCACACGGACAAGGTGGCCTGCCAGACCTGCCACATTCCCACTTTCGCGCGGGGCGGGCTCCCCACCAAGGTCTGGTGGGACTGGTCCAAAGCCGGAAAGCTGGACAAAGACGGAAACAAGATCAAAACCGAAGACTATCTGACCATCAAAGGTGAAATGCGCTGGGCCAAAGAGGTCAAACCCGAATACGCCTGGTACAATGGCACAGTCCGCACCCTGACCCTGAGGGATGTCATCGATCCAAAAGAAATCGTCAAAGTCAACGAACCTTTGGGAGACATGACAGACAAACATTCGCGGATTTTTCCCTTCAAGCTTTTTCGGGGCAAACAGCCCTACGACACGAAATCCAACACCATGCTGGCACCCCTTCTTTCAGGCAGCGAAGGTTACTGGGAAACCCTCAACTGGAAAAGCGCCTTTGAAAAAGGCATGGCCCACATGGACATGGCCTTTTCCGGGGAATGGGATTTTGTCGAAACCACCTCCGTGTTCCCCATCACCCACATGGTGGCCCCGTCGGAAGACGCCCTGACCTGTACAGATTGCCACAGCCATAGAGGCCGAATGGACAAGCTCGCCGGATTCTATATGCCGGGAACGGGCCGCACGGGAATGGTGGGTATGATCGGCTGGGTCGTGGTGGTTCTCACTTTGATGGGCGTGGGCTGTCACGGTCTACTCAGGGCCGCATCGAAAAGGAGGAATTCATGAAAAAGATGTATCTCTATTCCAGGTACGAACGGTTCTGGCACTGGCTTCAGATGGCGTTCATCTTTGTCCTGATGATCACCGGTTTTGAAGTGAACGGAATGTACACCCTTCTGGGCTACAACACCGCTGTCACTGTTCACAGCAGCACCGGTGTGGCCTGGCTCATCGCCTTTTTTGTGTTCGTGTTCTGGCTTTTCACCACGGGAGAATGGCGTCAGTACGTTCCCACCACACGGAAGATGATCGACGTGGTTCGTTATTATCTTTTCGGGATTTTCAAAGGGGAAGTCCATCCCGTGCCCAAGCGTGTGGACGCCAAGCACAACCCGCTCCAGAGGCTGAGTTATCTGATGCTTGCGGCGGCATTTCTGCCTCTCCAGATGGTGACGGGTTTTCTCTACTGGCGATACAACGCCTGGGAAGCCTGGGGAATCAGCGGTGTCCTGTCTCTGGGAGCCGTGGCCACCCTTCACCTGATTCTGACGTTCGCTATTCTCTCCTTTGTCGTCGTCCACGTTTACATGGTCACCACCGGCCATACCCTCACCGCCCATATCAAAGCCATGATCACCGGCTGGGAAGACGTGGAGGACGATTTTTCTTCCGATTTCGAGAACCGCTGAGAAATAGGCTGATTAAAAAAACCGCCGGAACCTGGGGATTTACCAGGTTCCGGCGGTTTGACTTGTTTATCCAGGATAATTAAAAAATGAGGAAAGGCATGAACCAAGGAATTGTTTCATTTGTCTGAAAAATCTTGTGTTGTCCGCGGATATTGATTAAGGATGAATTCATTCTTAAGTCAATGATAACGGATGACTGGCTGATTGGCCAAACGAAAAAAACAATTCCGCGAAGTGAGGCTTCCATGAAAAACTGGCGTGAACAGATGATCAGAATCTGGGGTGTTTTTGATATCATGACCATCCTGTGGTATATGGGCTGGAGCATATCCAAAAACCAGATGCCTTTTGTCTACGACATCAAGCACCAGTTTCTGGACGCCGCTCCACAGATCGGCATGACGACGGCGGTGAGCCTTTCCCTGGTGGTGTTCGCGGCCTTCATGTCTCTCGTCGCATCCGGGATTCTCCTGATCCGTCTTAAGAAAGCCGGAATTGTCATCGCCATTGTCCAGGCCCCGGTCCGGCTGCTCACCGTGATTCCCCCATCCATATTCTTTCTGCTGTGGCCCCTGGGTTATATTCTTGATAATCCTGGTGCCTCTGTCGGTTTCAGCCTCACCCTTCTGGTGGAACTCGTGAAACTTTCGTATATGATTTCCTGGTGGTTAAGAACTGCCAGAGTCAACCGATAGAACCGTTCAAGCCAATAATGATAAGAGCATTTTTTTAGCAAGTGGATTATTGGGGTTAAGCTCAATGGCTTTATTGCAATAATCCATCGATTGTTCGATCTTCTTTTCCATGAATGCTATTTTGGCGTACCAAGCATAGGCTTCATCCGAATTTGGATCAAAGGCTATGGCTTTATCAAAAAATTCTTTAGCTTTTTGGGTACCGCCTCCCAATACCTTGGGAGTAAATAAAATGACCCTGCCTGCACTCAAATAAACGTCGGGATTTTCAGGATCCATTGCCAGTGCTTTGTTCAGCTCACTTTGAGACAACATGAGAAGAGACATTTTTTCTGATATGGGTTTATCTTTTATCTGGAGGGCATAAGCTTCACCCAGCAGTTGATGCAATTGAGGTTCATTGTAATTCTTTTTTATCAATTGCTTAAGCTGCAATATCAACGCGGCTAAGTCTTCAATAAAAAGGCCATGACACTTTTCATCAACGAGCCCCTCTTCCAATTCATTTCGTATGGTTTTTATATATTGAAATTTGCTCTTTACGATAAAAAATAATTGGGCATAATTGTCATAAACCCCTTTTTGTTTTTCAATTTCCTGTATAAAGCGCAACCATTCTTCCTTTGACACCCCCATTTTTTTAAGCTGTAAAAACCTGTTTTTTAATTCCTGGTGGTCATTGTCGTTAAACTCTTTATGGTTAGTGTGATCTGGGCTGAAAAAATGCGGTGGGTGACCTGCAGCAAGAACAAACATCTCATAGGGATCTACTTCTCTGGGTACGGAAAGTTTATCGTAGATATCTAAAAAAAATTCAAAACCCTTTTGTTTTATAAGCTCATGAACAAAATAAAAGGCGGCCTTATAATATTCAAGTGATTTCCCAGACATCAGATGCTCATTTGTAAAATGGGCGGCATCGAACATATAGTCTTGGATAAGGTCGTCCAGTATGTGGTCTTCAAACGGTATGTTTTCATAACCTTTTATATTGAAAGGCCAGGATTCTTCATTTGCAAGTTTGTCTGTGTAAAATAAAGCAAGTCCTTCCAAAGTTAATAAATGTTCAGAAGGAAACATGGCATGGGTCAATTCGTGAATCAGGTTGCCGTCAGTGCAATTCTGGGGATCAATTTCTATTTTGGGGCTGATGGGTCGAAACAGAAACCTTGTACGTGGTACAGGATAGTATGTTTCATTTATTTCGATGGTAATACATTTGGTTTTTCGTTTTGTATCGTCATAAATTTTTTCATAATTTCTTTCCACTGCATGAGCTACCTGTTCAATGAGCTTATCGTTTTTTTGATCAGAAAAAATGATACAGTGAGGCGTTCTCTTTACTGAAATTGAGCCGGAAATCAAACGATCACCGATCTCGATCAGCTCTAAGGCACTCTCATCCCTGTCGTTGACCGATAAAATGTTTTGACAATAAAGACGACCTTTTTGTTTATCTTTGTTCAAAAACGCCAGCATGGCCGCCATGAGCAGTGCATGTCCGTCATAGGGATTTTCGGGTAACAGCTCTTCATAGAGTTTAAGGGCACGTAAAACGTTATTCACACCCCATTCCAGAGTGGCCTCATCGTGTTTTTTTATTGCATCATTATGATCAGAACATGTCGAATAATCCAACGTCTTCACCATCCTTGATTGAAAATTGATGAGATATGTTGATTACAAAGGCATTATGGAAATTTCCATACGTGGTGAAGCCGGTATTGATAAAAGGTGTCATGTCGTCATTCGGAAATGAGTTTACAACAACGGCATGAATATTTCTGTCTTGTAAATGCACAAGTGCAGAATGTATAAATTTTTCTTGAAGTTCGGCAGAAAGATCTGAAAGGCTGAAAAACCTAAACGTGGCACCGTTTAAGTGCATGTTTGCATAAATGAATTTGTAATAATACCAGTTGAGAAACCCCACAACACGGCCATTTTTTTTGGCGACAAGGGTTTCTGATACAAACGGGTAGTCAAGCTCAACGAGCCACCTTTCGTCGGTGTAAGAAAGGTTCCATCGGCTTGTTTTAGCTTTTTTGGCATAAAGTTCAAGGATTTGGGTCAGATCGTCTTTCTGCATCAATGAAGATGATATTTGGTTTTCCTGAAGCCTGTTGTTATCCTTTAACGTCGAATGAGGGTCAAATTGATAGAGATATTTTGCAAACTGAAAAATATTTTTTCCTTCATACCCGCACTTGTTAAAGAATTCGGTCCAGTACTCTTTGGTAAAAGATGAAAAAGCGCTTCCTAAAATATAATGATACCCAAGTCTTACTAATTTTGGAGCACCTTCTGAAAATGTTTCGAGTAAATTAAATGTTCGTTCAGATGCATGCTTATATGTAAGCCAGCTCAGATTTGCGCAGGTTATCAACGTCTCATTCTTTTTAAAGACTTGATCCACAAGCAAAAAAAGAGCATCGAACGAGGTGCTGTCCCTTGATTCACGATCCTTAAAAACCCAATAATTTTCGTATGTTTCAGGTTGGCATGCCTCTCTCCATTGATAGGTTTCGGCTTCCCAATAGGGAATGACAATATCCACATATTTTTTTGACCAAATATCTTTAACAAAACGAGCCGCCTGGTTACTAAAATGTTTCTCGAAGGTCATTAGATGTTTCATGGTCTTCCTTTGTCATCGGTCCAAGAGTTATCCCGTACAAGGCTGTTTCATAAAAACCGTCAATGTCTAAAAATTTTTCAACCTCATAATCATAAAAACCGCCTAAAGCGCAGGCTCCAAGATCTTGGGCCGTTGCGCAAAGGTAGATCTGCTGGCCAAGATGCCCTGCATCCATGTAAATAAACCGCATGCCTCGGTTTTTATATTTATACATGCTGCGGTCAGTCATAGCCGTTATGATAAGCAAGGCCCCGGATTGTAAAACAACCTCCTGATCACAAAAAAGAGAAAAAGATTCTTTTAAAAAATCTCCAGGTTTCAACAGTTCAAGGCATCTGTCTTTTACGTTAAAATGATAGAGTCCTTTTTCAAGTGTCGAAACATTGAATACCACCGGATATATTTCAAGGGGATAGAGGGCACCTGCAGAGGGGGCCGCCCTTAAAAATTGATCTTCTCCAACATCATAGGGCATGGAACCGGTTATGCCATAGGAGAGAACAAGGAGGTTGGCAAAACGTTCAAATGAAATCGGTTCGTTGCTATAATCTCTTACAGATCGTCTTTTTAATACGATCTCTTCAAAACTATAGGGCGAGTTGAAACTAACCATTGGGAGTTCAATTTTGGGGACATCATCATACCCTTTAAAATGTCTGATAAAAGTTTTTATGGTATCAGGATCATTTCTGATTTGTCCAAAATGGTAGAACTCCTTTAATGATTTTCTTCGGCCGTATTTAGAATTTTCGTGGTACAGATATCCAAGCCAACTGTCTTCTCTATGGGGGTTTTCAATACCATCTCGACTTTTTGTCAACTCTGACGTGCTGGGAATGACAGGCATAGAATTCTCCGAAGCATATTTCTTGATATGTCAGTTTATGTTGTTTCACTATTTCAATATTTTTAGGGAAACGCGTGTGGATAAGTGTTGATGTGTGATTCATCCATCCTTGTTTTATGAAATCCAAGTTTTAAGGGTACATCAAAGATTCTTTTGTTGCCAAGGGCTCGATACTTATGAGCGCCAGGCAAAAAAACAAGTCCGGGAACAACAACGCGGACAACATGGGCTCCAATTGTTTGGATATCCCGTGCGGTGATATCGATATGGACGGGTTCAAATCCGCATTGGTAAACCCGGTCAACAAGCAATTTGAGTGAGGCTGCCGCTGAATCTTTTTTAAGGTCAGCGATTTCAGAAAACGATCTGGTCTTGTCGCTGTGTATCAAAAAATCAAGGTGCTTTTTATTTTTATGGTATGAATAATAAAGAACGCCATCATCAAAATTCGTGATTTCGTCATCAAAACTGCCTTCAAACGTTTTTAATCCTGTTTTGTTGTTTTCTTTTTTAAGCTCACGAGCAAACCCACTTGTCTGTGCTGTCTCAAGCAATGTTTTATATAAAGCCCGGTTTTTGTCGATGTTTGCCGCAGCACCAAACGCTGTTGCAGGTAAATGGGGTTCATGGTACTTGGCCATTCCCATGAAGGCTGAAATACCCAGATCGCTTGTCATATCAAAAACAGTGTATTTATGGATATTTTTGTCAAACGCTTTTAACAGACGAACGATGTTTTCGTTGTCTGAATCCAAGAAATTGATTTTGGGAAGATTTAGCTTGCCAAGCCAGGCAATTGAAAAAGAATCCCTTTCAATAATTTCATGCAGGCCGCTTAAAATCGCTTCTTCTTTAGAAAAACCAAAGGCAAGCCCGGTGGAGGTTAAATGATTGATACGGGTTTCATTGTTATCATAGCGGTAGGGGAGATAGACAAATGCTGCAGGTATAAGTATCGGTTCATGGGTAACCAGCGATATCCCCTGAACCCAATAGACTTTTGAATCTTTGTCAAAGGGTTCTAATCCAAACCCATCTGATTGATGCTGCCAATGGGAATAGAGACCGTACGTCGAAGGATCTGTTGCCTTGTGGCCACGTTGGAGCACCTCGGAATAGGAGCCGAAAATCATATCTCTTTTGTCATATATCCCTGCATTATAACGTTCAATGGCTTCACCGAAAGTGGCTGCAAGGGCTTCATCTTCGCAAAGTCCCGCTCCACCAACGCGGTATTCCATCTCATGGTTGGTGAAAAATGACACATTGCTGAGTTGACCTGCACAACAAAATATTCCAGGTATTTCGTTTGTTTTTGGAAGAGTAAAAAAATTATTCAACAATCCAACGCGATGTGAGAACATTGGACTTAACCGATCTATGGTTGCATTCAGGGAATCCTCATCGATCCTTTTAATAACCAAGCCTTTGGGAGTGTGATGTTTCATGATAAACCATCCTCTTCCTCAATTTCATCAACATGTATCTTGGCCGGGGGTGTCCTGCCGATATAACCACAACATTTACAATAGGGAAGTTTTAGTAAATTGTGAAATTCTTGAGTGTTATTGATGAAATCAAATCTAAAAAAACCTTTATAAGTTTTTGGATAAAGATAACCGGATAATATTTTCATTATTTCGATTGAGGCATGATTGGCTAAGCTTTTATAAATTGGAAGAATGGTCCGAAAATCTGTGAATTGTGGCGGCTGGTCTAAGTGGTCGATATAGTTTTCATAGTGTTCCGGGTAATCAATATTTGCTTTGGTTCTGTTGACATAGCATTCAAAACATGCATTCTCGTTAGGTATCACTGTGGGGCCTACCTGGCCGCCAAAACGATCCGACTCCACGAACAAGGTGATTTTTTCTTTTTCAAAAGCCATCTGATTTACTTTACGGTTGAAATGATACTGAGAGTAGTCAGACGTGCAAACGATTAAATCCACGTCTTCTAAGATGTCTTTAAAAAGCGGTGAATCAATATCTGTTTCTATAAACTGTATGTTGGAGAATTCTGAGAATGTTTCAATGTTGTCTTGCACCGCCCTGCAAAACGATTTCCCTATATCGTTATTAGAAAACAATGAATTGTCAAAACCGGACTCGTTCTTTACAACGATTTTATTATCAACGACAAGTATTTTGTTGACTCCTAGATGAGCCATGCTAAGGAGCAATTCCCTCCCCGTATCCTGAAGATTCAGAAGCAGTATAGTGGATTTTCGTAATTTGTTTAGAAAGTAATAATTGCTTTTACCGGGCAGGGGTTTATAAAAATTAAAAAAAGAAAGCTGTCTATTAAAATGATCTTTTTCTTTTTCTGTCATTTCATTGGGAGCATCCATGTAGCGTTCGACAACATCTTTTTTTTCAAGTGCAAAAAGGGCTTCTTTCAGGTCTTCCGCATCAATGACATCTCCAAATTTTTTAACAATGTCATCTAACGTTCTTGGCTCTTTTAGAAATTCGAAAAGATCCCAAATAATCAATGTTACAATTTCACCTTGCAATAAAAAATGAGAGCCTAAAACATCAACAAATATGGTCTCATTCCCGTCTTTAAAATAGGATACAATCTTCTTTAACTGAAACCTGACGTGGTCGCTGTTCATACAGGGCTCCTTTTTTCCGATCCTTTGAATTTTATATGGACGATTCTATTTTGAAACCTGTTTTTAAAAAAGGGGATATGCGAGAGCAAGCCAAGCCAGCGCCAACGATCCCGATGGTAATCAAAATAGTTGTAATCGTTCACCCACTCAATGTTATTACTTAATTTTTCTATGTCACTGCCATTTCGGATACCCCATTTAAAGGAAGCGCCGGTGTGTTTTACAGTATCATGGTACTTTGATCGTGAAACAAGGTCTGGTGTTATCATTTCAAAGAGCATCTCGGCCGAAGGGAACGTATGACTCAGCGTGACAATCAACTCTTTGACCTGTTTATCAGTAAAATACATTAAGACGCCTTCAATGATAAACAAAACGGACTTATCCCTTTTATCAATGGTATTTATCCATGAATAATCAAAAACAGACTGCGCGATCATTTTATAACGATCATGTTCTGAAAAAAAACGTCGTCTCAGTTGTATGGGAGGCTCCAGATCGAGGTCGATCCACATGACGTCTCTGTTTTCCAAACGTTCGTATCTGGTGTCCAAACCAGCCCCAATATTGATGACAAGGGTATTTTTGTGCTTTGTGATAAAGTCTTTTGTCAGCTGATCTAAAATTATTGATCGGATGACGATGGCTGTTTGCGATATCCAGCCTTTGTTGAATTTGCCGAAGTCATAGTCAATGCTTTGAAGTATTTCCAGTGCTTTATCATCCCGTAAAAGAGGAGTAGCTTGGTCATTTTCAACAGCTTTTGCCCATAAGGGTATTAACAGGGTTTCAGAAATCCCTTCCAGCTTAACCTTCATACGATCTTCCCAATATCATGTCATGAAAGTAAGTGTGTGATCACTTGCTTTGTTTGTTGTCTATTATTGTAATGGTACTCTGGGGATAGTTTTCAGCTGTAATGCAATTTTTTTGTTACAACCCATTAACATAGAATTGGAACAATAGCGATTAAATATTTCGTCAGCTTTCACATGGATGTTTTCTGGATGTTGGCATGATTTGTTTGATGATTATCATTTGACAGGAAATTGATTCCCCGTGATTTCGTTGCGAAAATCAAATCTTCAGACAGGCGATGTTAAACTTTCGATTCATAAGCTTGGTTTACAAAGCAATGTAAAAACGGTATGTTACTTTGATTCAATGCGATAACCTCTCAAGAAAGCCTTGACTTGGATTCGTCGATATGAGATACGATTGTTGTCGTGAACGCCGTTCCCATAATGAATCCCATTCAAACTACAAGGAGAAATGTTATGAAATTAACAATCGTTCAATTGAACAAGAAAAAGGTTAATGTGGCTTTAGCAGGTGGATCTTCAAGTTCAAGCTCAAGTGGCGCTTCTAAATAAAGCCATTAGAGACATTTGTCATGACACAGTAACATGTATCAGGATGTATTGTTTTAAAGTGATGATTAAAAGGTAGGGTTTTCCCTACCTTTTTTTTTCGAAATCAACCCGCAAGGCTCGGCCAAGGCTTCGCCTCCTCAAGTTCCAGGGCCAGTTCCAGCAGCAGTCTTTCCATTCCGTGTCCTGCGGCGAACTGGACGCCCATGGGCATTCCGTTTGAATCCGTGCCCATGGGAAGGGAGATGGCCGGGGTTCCGCTCACGTTCTGGGCCGGGGTGAACGATGCATAGTTCATGACTCTCTCAAAAGCCTCGTCAAACGGAACGTCAGGTCCAAGGTAGCCGATTTTTGGTGTGGGATGGGCCAGGGTGGGGCAAAGGAACGTGTCATAAGTCTCAAACATCGCCATGAACTGTTTTGCAGCTTTCTTCAATCTGAGGACGATGAACGGGGTTTTCAGCATGTTTTTCTGATACAGACGGCTGAGGCCCAGGGTCCAGGGATCGATGCGATTTTTATCAAAGCCAGGGCTCATCAGCAGTTTTCCGTAATACCGGATGGAAAAGGCCATCATGCCCCAGTATGCAGCAAAGTCGTCCGCCAGATTGCCGTCAAAAGGGCAGGGTATTTCACGGACCGTATGGCCGAGTTCTTCGCAGAGGGAGGCGGTGCGGTACGTCAGGTCGGAGGATTCACCGTGACAGGGTTTTCCGAACGGTGTTTGTGTGAAAACGCCGATGTTCAGACGTTTTTTCCCGGGACGATCCACAAGGCCGATGGCGGGTAGTCTGGGGTTTTTGTAATACGTTTCCGCACCGGCGTAAAATCGGGCCGTATCCCGGACCGTGCGGGACAGCATGCCCTGATGAACGATGTTGACGGGCATCAGCTCCGTTCCTTCCATGGGTTTGAGTCGTCCACGTGTGGATTTGAGACCCACGAGACCGCAGCAGGACGCGGGAATCCGGATGGACCCGCCTCCGTCGTTCCCGTGGGCGATGGGAACCACTCCGGCGGCCACCAGGGCCGCGGACCCGCCGGACGAGCCGCCGGTGGAATAAGCGGTGTTCCAGGGATTCCGGGTCGGACCTGTGGAAAAGGGTTCGGTGGTGGCTGTCAGCCCGAATTCCGGCAGTGTCGTTTTTCCCAGGCTGACGAAGCCCATGGACAGGAACTGCCTCACATATCGTGAGTTTCTTGTTTTGTTCTTGGCCGGAATGGCCTCTGACCCCATGAGCGTGGGTGCGTTTTTCGCGTCGTCGGTGTCTTTGATGAATGTGGGGACACCGGCAAACGGCCCCTCGAGCGTTTCACCGGTCCTTCTGAGAGCATGCTCGAATGTTTCCGTGACAATGGCGTTGAGCAAGGGGTTTACGGAACACGCTCGCTGGATTGCGGCTTCCACCACCTCCAAAGGCCGGATCTCTCTGGCTTCAATTTTTTCCGATAGGGCGGTACCGTCCAATGTTCCCAGGATGTCATCTTTGTACGCGCTGATGTGGGCTGGTGTGGTTGCTGTTTCTTTACTGCATGGGGTCATTTAAAAAATTCTCCGTAATGTTTCCGCCCGCACTCGGGGCATAAGCCATGGCTGAAGCTGGCTGATATAGGTTTCAAGCTGTTGCCAGTTTTGTTGATCGTCCCGGATTCGTTTACAGAAACTGCAGATGGGAAGAATTCCTTCAAGAATTTTGACTCTTTGGTTAAGTTCTCGGGTCTGTGCGGCTGTGCGGCTGACCAGATAAGCGAGCAGGCATAACACGGTGATTCGAACAAGGGCATTGGAAATCACAAAGAACATGGGGTGATACATCTCGTGTACAGCCGCGATATAAGCCCTGACAACCGGAAGGGCGACAGAAAGCACCATGGATAATCGCCGATTGCAAAACCATGCCGAAAAAACCACAGGCAGAACGAATAAGATGGGAAACATGAGAAATGGACCGGTGAGTAAGTCAACGATCAACACGACGACCCCGGTCACGATATGCGTTGCCGGTTTCAGCATAGCGGAACGAACCATTTGATCAAGCTTTTGGATTAGGGTTGGTTGTCTGAAGGCTTTCATGGGTTTTCACTTTCAAACCTGAATAATGTCAGAGTTTTTTACCTGCCTTACAGAAGATATTTCAAAATGTGATACATTACATTTATCACAAATTCAAACGGTTTTTATTTCATCGATTCCATATAAGCATGCAGGCTAACCACCCCTTGATTTTACACTATCCTTACATTCGGCAATAAAAAACCCCTCCCGCGAAAACCCCCGTTGACGCGGGAAGGGGTGATGATGGATCGGACGTCTTATGCGGGTAAAAAGGATGTCCGGCT
Source organism: Desulforapulum autotrophicum (assembly GCA_020723285.1). GTDB lineage: Bacteria > Desulfobacterota > Desulfobacteria > Desulfobacterales > Desulfolunaceae > DYJE01. Next base: position 111,375 of record DYJE01000003.1, read on the forward strand.
CGACGTTTTCTTCTTCAGGGCTTATGAAACGATACCCCCGTGCCGGTTCATGCTTCTTAAAGGAAAATGTCTTCCATCAGTCAATCCATGTCACGGGCGGAGTGTCCCGCGCCACGATGCCGTCGATTTTGCCTTTGGGGTGACCCACAGCAATGCTGGTCACTGCCTGGAAAGGCGGTTTGATGCCGATTTTTTTCCGGAATCCGGCCATGATCGGGTAGGAAAGGGGGACCATGTTGAGGGAGACGATGCAGGTCCCAAGGCCCAGGGCATGGGCTGCGAGTACCATGTTCTGGGTGCAGATCCCGGCGTCCAGGTCCGGGTTGCTGATGCCCCGGGTGTGCTTGAGGATCAGGATCACGCAGGGCGCGCTGAAGTACATCCTTCCTTTGTTCCTGTCGGCTTTTTCCATGGCGGTCATGGGCCGGGGGTCGAACTTGTTGGCCATCATGAAACTTGCCGCGCTGAAGAACACGTTTTTCCAGAGTTTTTTCTTTCCGTTAGTGCTGAGATAGGCGTTCTTGAGAAGTTTCAGAACCACCATGGAACGGTCTTCCATTTCGTGGATCACCTCTTGGTTCGTGATCACGATAAACCGGTAGGGCTGGCCGTTTCCGGCGGAGGGTGCGAAACGACCCGCTTCGAGAATCCGGTGGATCAAGTCTTTATCAACCGGCTTGTCCTTGAAGAGCCGGTTGGATCGCCGTGTGAAGATCGCCCGTTCCATATCCGTGAGGTCTTTTTCAAACGAAGCATAATCCGGGGTTTCCTGTCCGAAGGGGTTGGGCGGCTGCATTTTTCTGTCAAGAAACGTCTTGTAGCGTCCTTCGCGGATGGCGAGGCTTCCGTTCATGGAGATGGCGTGGGTGGGGCAGACCGCCATGCAGTTGCCGCAGTTGATGCAGGCTTCCTTGAACCCGCCGAAACCGATGGGTACGGGGACTTCCCCCTTTGTCCAGGAAAACCCACCGCATGGGCAGGTTTCAAAGCATCTTCCGCAGCGTGAACACGTTTCTTTGTCGATGGAGCGCACCGGAAAGTTCATATCCGGCAGATAAGCCTGTTTCAGAGACTCTAACATCGCATCCTCCTGTTATTAAAATTTGATCACGTTTTCGGCATCCGGTCTGAAACTGTCTTTGAGAAGCCGGGACAAAGGTTTTTCCGAAATGGTTTTAGGGATTTCGCTGACGATTTGAAGATATCCTGGAACGGCGTTTTTCTCCAGGTTCTTCAGGCAGGACGCCATGATCCGGTCCGCGTCGATGGTTTTTCCCGCAAAGGGTGAAACGGCCGCCACGATGTCGCTTTCACCCGGCGCACCGGATGCCGCTGGAATTCCGTAAACGCAGACTTCCGACACGCTCTCGTCTTTCCCGATGACTTTTTCGATCACATCGGGCTGGATGAAATCTCCCTGGCGTCTCAGGCCGCCGCCCACCCTGTAATCGAAAAACAGGTAGCCGTGTCTGTCCCGATGACAGATGTCGCCGCTTCTCAGCCAGCCGCCCCGTGTTTTGTCCGACGAGGCTTTCTTTTTGCCGAAGTAGTTCACTGACGTTTTTCCGAAGGTAAGCTTGCTGATCAGCTCGCCTTTGGCTCCGTCAGGAACCTTTCGATCCTGTTCATCCACGATCCTCATCCGGTACATCAGGGGGTTGGGTTTGCCGAATGACCCCACCGGACCTTTGCCCGGACGTTTGTAGGCCAGACCGCCTTCCACGGCGGCGTACCATTCGAAGATTTTCACGTTGAAGCGCTGTTCGAACTCCGACCAGATGGCCTTAGGCGTTCCTGCGCTGATCACTGTTTTGACGGGATTTTCGCGGTCGTCGGGCCGGGGTGGTTCGTTGAAGATCCCGGCCATCATGCCGCCCAGAAGGGAGAAGGTGGTGCAGTTGTATTTCCGGCAGATGTCCCAGATCTGGCTTTTGGTGAATTTTTCGCCGATCACGGCCATGACGCCTTTTTTTGAAAGGGCCGGAAACACGGTGACGGACTGGGCGTTCCCGTGGGTCATGGAAAGGCCGGTGTAAGGGATGTCTCCTTTTTTATAGCGCCACACCAGCTTGTTGAGGACGCCGTAAGCTCTTAAGCGGTCGCCGGTGAGCACCACCCCTTTGGGATCGCCGGTGGTGCCTGAGGTGTGGATGATCTGCACCGGGTTTTTCGGGTTGTAGGGTGTAAGCTTGTCAGGCAGGCCCGGATTCTCCTTTTCAAGGATCTCGTTCAGTGACGGGTATTCTTTAAACGGCAAGATACCGTGGTGTTTTTTGTAAAGAACCCCGATGACCTTGGAGTTCTTCACGTTGCTTTCGATTTCCCTGATGCTGTCCACGCATTCGTCGGATACAAGGATGCCCTTGGACGCTGTGTTGTTGATCTGGAACGCCAGTTTGTCGCCTTTTGAACGGGGGTCTACAGGCACGGCCACGGCACCGATGGAGAGGGCGGCGAACAGGGCGTAAAGAAATTCGGGGTGGTTCCGCATCAAAAGGGTGAAACAGTCGCCCTTACCGATACCGGCTTTGAGCAGGGCATGGGAAAGGCGGTTGGTCTGGGTGAAAATATCGCGCATGGTCACGGTTTCGTCCGAGCCGTCTGCGTTGGCGAATATGAATTTTTTTTCGGACGGGTCGACGGTCCGGTATCCGAAACATCTGAAAATGGGGAGGGCGGTGATGTCGTTCTTCATGGATACTCCTTGGAAAACGGTTACAAACTGTCGATATACCGGAGTCGTTTCACCGGGCTCGCGCCCAGCAGAGCCTGAAGCTGCTTGGCGTCCCTGAAGCGTTTTTCCTGTCCGAAATCCTTCATATAACCCACACCGCCCATGGCCTGGACGCCATCGGTGGTGAGCTCGGTGGCGAGACTCTGGACATGGAGGGCTGCGGCCCGAGCTGCCATGGCCCGGTCCGGCGCGGCGGACTCCATGGCGGAACAGGCCTGGGCCACCAGCATGTCGGCCACTTTCACATGAATGGCCATGTTGGACAGCATCATTTTCAGCTCGGACCAGCGGATGATTTCACGGCCGCCCTGTTTGCGTTTTCTGGCGTATTCGAAAGCCTCCTTGAACGAGCCCTTCATGACGCCCAGGCTCATGGCCGCAGCGGCCACATGCATGCGGTCGGACATGGCGGTGAAATAGGTTTCACCTTTCCTTTCTTCACCCACCAGACGGCAGGGGCTTTGGTTGAACGTGACATCCACCGACGGACAGGCTCTCAATCCCAGGCTGAGAATGGGCGCACTTCGTGTGACCGTGGGATGCTCCAGATCGGCTAAAACATACGAGAAACCCGACTCACCGGCGACAAGGGCTGGGATCAGGGCTTTTTTCGCCAGGCCGCCCAGAGTGAGGTATTCCAGGGAACCGCTCAATGAAAGACCGTCAGCCGTTTTCTTTGCCTGGGGCAGATCGGTGATGTCCAGAGGGTTGCAGAACACGGGGCAGGCGATGAACATGTCTTTTGGGGTTTTCACGGCGGTCAAAGCTTTCAGGTCATCCATGTTTCCGGTCTGGGCAAGGATGTCCACGGCCGCCGACACGGTGAACAGAATGCCGGCAAGGCTGCTGTCTTCGGCCGAGAGCGCTTCAAGGATCACGGAAAGGGCCGGGGTGCCCTGGCCCATGCCCCCGGCTTCCTCGGGAATGGAGGTGTGGAAGAAATCCACGGAATAGGCTTTTTCAACCGTGGAATCAAAAAACGGGCCGAAGGGGAATGTGTCGTTGGCTTCCCGTTCGGGAAACAGGATTTTTCTTGAAAATTCAGTGGCCGCTTTTTCAAGCATGTTCAGTTCTTTATTTAAACCAGCGATCATGGTCGCCTCCTTTGGTTTTTAGTTAACCTGAGTCCTACTGTCTGCCGAACATCTTGACATCGGGTGTGCCGCTCGCGATCAGGCATTTGAAGAGGTTCAGCCTGTTGAGCTGGTTCGTGCCTTCGTAGATCTGGAGGAGTTTGGCGTCCCGCATGATCTTTTCAGCCCGGCGGTCGTGACGCAGGCCCGACTGACCCATGAGTTCCAAAGCCAGGTGGCAGTTCCTGATACCAGCATCGGTTCCTGAAAACTTGGCCAGGGACGCCAGGCCCGAGGTGATGTCGATTTCGCGCTCGCTCTGCATGTCGAAATAGGCTTTCCTCATCAGGGCGGTGACCCAGGGTTTGTCCAAAAGGGGGAGGATGGTTTTGTCAATCACGAATTTTGGCGTGAGCTTCGTCAGATAGTACATCTGTTTCTGCTGAAGCAGTTTGTACATGCCGTGCATGCCTGTGGCATAGTTGGCTTCGAGGTAGGCGAAACGCCCCAGAGCCATGTTTTTGTACATTTCCGCCAGCAGACACTGAACCCATTCGTGATCAATGAGGGGGCGGCCGTTCAGTTCGCTTGTCATGGCGTAGTTCAGGGCTTCACGGTAGGCTCCCCGAGCCGCGCCCACGCCGAAGGCCCCCACACCGGCACGGCTGGCGGCGAAATAGAAATCGATGATCTGCATGTTGGTTTCCGAAAGGCCGCGTTTCAGCTTTTTGCCCTGCTCGGCGTCGAACAGCACGTTTTCATCGGGAATGAAGCAGTTGTCGAACATCAGTTCGCTGGCCGGACATCCTTTCTGGCCCATTTTCTTTTCCATGCGGCCGAAAGAGAATCCCTTGGTGCCTGTTTCAACCGCCAGCATCACCGTGCTGGACGAAGGTTTGCCTAAATCCGCGTAAGCGATGAGCATGTGCCACCGGGACAGGTGGCCGTTTGAAATGAACACCTTGGTTCCGTTCACGATGTAGCCGCCGTCCACCTTCTTCGCGTGGCAGGATACGGAACCTTTGTCCATCAGTTCCGTTTCCTCCACGTCGGTTCCGGCTCCGGGTTCGGTGAGGGCCAGAGAGATGAGGGCCGGTTCGCCGCTCTGTTCGCCTTGAAGGGTGTCTGCGCAGAGCTGTTTGATCAGCCGGACGTTCCAGGACGAACACCCGACGGCAAAACCCAGATAGTGAACCCCGATGAGGTTGGCCATGGCCAGGCATTCCGATCCGATTTCTTCTAAAAACGCACAGATGGACGGGAAGTTGAATCCTTTTCCACCGAACAGTTTGGGAATCCATAAGGTGTAGAGGCCCCAGTCGTTGGCTTTTTTTACGAATTCCCATGGGAGATGAGCCGGATTCTCCTGCATGGTCATGTCCAGGGTGAGTGCGTAGGGCCGCACCACCTCCTCGTTGAATTTCCGTGCATAGGCCACGACTTTCCTTGTTTCAGCGAGCATGGCCGACGGTTGTTTCGAAACGGCCTGCTGGCTGACGGAAATGTCATCGAACGCCGGGTGTTTTGCAAGAAAAGCCTTTATTTCCCGTTTTGAAATCATGCAGCCTCTTCTCCTTATTGTATTATGCTTTTTGAAGGATTGTGATCACCATTGCCGCTTCTTCAATGCCTATATTGCCTCCACCGTTTTCGGCAAGGGCGATGCGGGCGTTTTCGACCTGACGGCCCGTGGCTTCGCCCCTAAGCTGCCAGACCAGTTCGACGATCTGGGCCGCACCGGTGGCTCCCACGGGATGTCCCTTGGATTCCAGCCCGCCTGAAGGGTTGATGGGAAGTTTGCCGCCCAGGGCCGAGTGACCCTGTTCGGCGAAAATGCCGCCTTCGCCTTTGGGGCAGAACCCTAAACCTTCGCTCTGGATCACCTCGCCGAAAGCGGAGGCGTCGTGAACTTCGGCCACGTCGATGTCTTCAGGGCCCACACCGGCTGTTTCGTAGGCTTTGTGAACCAGGCGTTCCGTGAGGTCCGGATCGTTGAAGCCCCGATCCATGCCGCCGCCCAGGACTGTTGCAAGGACTTTCACCGGTTTGGCGATGCCGCGTTTTTTCACCACGTCACCGGAACAGAGGATGAGGGCGGCCGCCCCGTCGCCCACCGGGGAACACATGGGCTGGGTCAGGGGAAAAGCCACCAGGGGGGCCGCCAGAATTTCATCCACGGTGTACGGTGTGCGGTACTGGGCATAGGGGTTGTTCTTGCTGTTGGTGTGGTTTTTGGAGCTGACCACGGCGAGCTGGCGCTGGGTCAGGCCGTATTTGTCCATGTGCATGCGGGTGGCGGCGGCGTAAAGGTCCATGAACGCGCTGCCACCCTTCTTGTCTTTTTTCTTTTCGTCGGGGTTTTCGCCACGGGCTTCGGCTTCTTTTCTCTTACGTTCCGCGTCGGCTTTCATGGCCTGAACGAACATTTCGATGACTTCCACGTCGGCGGAGGAAGAGAACAGCTTCAGGCGTTTTTCACGGTCTTCCATGTACATCTTTTCCATGCCGAGAACCAGGGCCACGTCATGAAGACCGGAAGCCACGTTGAGCCAGGCGGTCTGGAACGCCGTAGCCGACGAGCAGCAGGCGTTTTCCACATTGACCACCGGGATGTCCCCGATGCCCATGGCCCGTAAAACCACCTGACCCCGGATGGACTCCTGGCCGGTGACCAGGCCCTGATAAGCGTTGCCCACCGCCGCCATGCGGATGTCGTTTTTTTCAAGGCCGGCGTGGACCAGGGCGCTTTTCACCGCTTCTTCCGCGATACTTTTCATGTTTCGGTCCAGGTATTTTCCGAATTGTGTCATGCCTGCGCCGATGACAAAAACATCTCTCATAGTGGGTCTCCTCATGTGAATATTGTATGTAAGCCGGTGCTTACCGATGGAAAACCGGCTTTGATAACTGGAAGTCCAGGTGAAAAAAGAATCTTTCACCGTATTTATTTCTTTAAGACCACCATGGGGGGGTGGCGGCTTATGTGGTTTTATCCGATGCAACAACAGGCCGGGCGGGGGAACCCGGTTTTTTATCAGACGGTCATGGTTCTGTATGGTTTCAAATACGATGTGATGGCTTCGGTAAACGATTCTTCGGCCCATTTCACCGTATGATGTTCGGGGTCCAGGTACCAGCGCATGTAAATGCCGTGGAATATGGCGGAAATGGTCCGTGCCGTCATGTCGGAGTCATGGGCGATGAACATGCCCGAGGCGATGCCCTCATCGATGGCTGTTTTTTTAAGGGCCACCCACTGGTTGATCCAGGTGCTGAAAAGTTCCCGGTAATCTTCATGATGAGCGGCCAGTGACATGAAATCATAAACGATTTTATGAGCGAAGCTGACGTCGGCCGTTTCACGGATAAATAGAGGCATGCCCAGTCCCAGGATTTTTTCCATGGGGTCCACCGCCGCATTCATGCTTTCCATGAAGATCTGAAGAATCTGATCGTAATAGGCCTTGAACGCTTCCTTGAACAGCTCTTCTTTCGATGAAAAATAGTGAGCGAGCCCGCCTTTCGAAAGACCTGCCTCACGGGCAATATCCGACATGGTCACCTGGGCGTAACCGGATGTCCCGATAATTTTGATGGCAGCGGTAAGGATCTGGTTTCGTCTTATCGCTTCAAGTTCCGGGATGGGGGGCATACAGTATCTCCTTGGAGCTAAACCGACTGGCCGGATTAAGAACCGACCGGACAGATTGTTCGTATCAATTCGTTTTACACGAGTCAAGTTTTTTCATGAAAGAAGATTGTTAACCCAGTCGATAAATGATAATAAACCCGAAAGTTTTTTAAGAATTTCAACGTTTTCAATGGGGGATGACGTGGATAGGGACAAGAAGAACCAGGACTATAAAATCCTCGTGGTGGATGATGATCCACTGATTCTCACCAACATGGAAAGGCTGCTGGCCAGGGAAGGATACCGGGTTGATCGTGCGGAAAGCGGTGAGACAGCCATGGACAAGCTGCGCGACATCGGTTTCGATCTGGTCATGACCGATCTTGTCATGGACAGGGTGGACGGGATGGGCGTCCTTTCGTTCGCCAAGGGGCTGTATCCGGATATCGCGGTGATCATGATCACGGGGTTTGCGGATATGAAAACGGCCTTCAACGCCATTCGCCTGGGTGCCGACGATTTCATGCTGAAACCGGCGGAATCCGAAGAGATTTATTTCAGGGTGAAACGCTGTCTGGAGAGCCGGGAACTTAAAATCAAGGTCAATCAACGGACACTTGAACTGGAGGATCTGAACAGGCAGCTCAAAAAAGACATCACCCAGAGAAAACGGGCCGAGACGAAACTTCAGAAAACCAACATGGCGCTTTCCGACTCCCTTTCCAAACTGAAATTTGCCCAGGACAAGCTGATCCAGTCGGAGAAACTGGCCTCGCTGGGCGGCATGGTGTCCGGCATTGTCCACGAAATCAATACGCCCATCGGTATCGGGATCACGGCGTCCACCTTTATCAAGCAGCTGATATCGAAAATGGAGAAAAACCTCGTAAACGAGACGGTGGATGTGCAGGCCATCGACAAATTGCTGAAAAAAACGCATGAGGCCGCTGCCATGATTCATGCGAATCTGGGGCGTGCCGGGGCTCTTCTTGAAAATTTCAAACAGGTATCGGTGGATCAGATCAGCGAAATCCCACGCAAGATTCTTGTGGACGAATACATCAACGAAGTGATCGCAAGTCTCAGTGTGGAGTTGAAACACTCACCGCACCGCATTGTGGTAAACTGTCCCCAGAATCTGATCTTCGACAGCAGACCCGGAGCCCTTGCCCAGATCATCACCAACTTCGTCATGAACTCCGTCACCCACGGTTTTGAAGGTATGGATCAGGGTGAAATTCTCTTTGAAATCCATGCAGACGATACCACACTGTATCTGAATTGCCGGGACAACGGGAAAGGCATGGGCCGGGACGCCGTCAAACAGATTTTCGATCCGTTTTACACCACACGGCGCGAAAAGGGCGGGACAGGCCTGGGTCTTTATGTGGTTTACAATCTGGTGACCAAAGCCCTTTCAGGTACCATTGAATGCGTCAGCACACCGGGCAGGGGAACCGAGTTCAAAGTGAAAGTCCCCCTGAACGGATGGATGGTCTGAAGTAATCCTGCCCGGTGCGATTCATGAACGGAGCGAGCCGATGAAACAGCCTGAAAGGTTGTCAAGGCCGGATCCTCCTTCGAAGCTGTTCTTCCCTTCATCGTTGCTTTTCACGGTGATGGCTTTTTGTTTCAGCACAGTGAAAGGCGAATTGTCGTCAAGCAGCACCACAAGTTTCACATTGTATGTTCCCTGGGAATTGTAGGTGAACGTGACCGGATCGTCGGCACTGTAAAGGGAAAGAATGCTTCCGTCGTCCACCGATCCGGGTTCGTAATAACTCACATAGTTGAAATACCACATCCATTTGACGATTCTGTTCTTGATTTCATCTCCGGCCGTTTCATTGAAAACGGCCGTGACGTTTTTGACTCCCGAAGAAGGGGATACGGTAAAATCCAGGGGATTTTCATCAAAGACAGTGATATCCGTTTCAGCCATTTCTGTTCCCCCTTTCACACCGTTGAAAAACCGTCCCGAATCGGAACCGGTTGTTTTGTTCGAGTACCAGGGATCGTCGTATTTGGATGGGTTTGCGCCGATGATGCGCGGATGGGTTAAAAGCATGTTTACGACGGTCTGCTGTGTCGTGGTTCCGGAGTCCACAGTCACTGTGATGTTTTTTCCGAGCCATGAGATGGAGGGGGTGCACCCGTCGCCGCCGTCCAGGATTGTGACGTAACCCCCGTTCATCTCTGTTCCCGGTGTTGTGGCGATAGCGATGGCCTGGTTGTAGGTGAGGGCTTCAGGACCGTCGCTCTGTCTGACAAGAATCTCGGCCACAGCAGGGACATCGGGGCGGTGAAGGGTGAGGCGTGCCTTAAAGCTGCCCGGAGTTTCGTAGGTGTGTTCCGCCATGTAGTAGTTTTCAAGGGTTGTGTCGGTGTTCACGTATACATTTCCGTTTTCAAGTCCCCCTGAGAATGTGGCGATGTTGCTTACTGTTTCGTTTCCCCGGGTCCAGGGGCTGGTGGGGGTGTCGGCCACGGCGGTGTCAATTTTGTCATGGGTGACCAGGATGTTGGCGATTTCCTGCTGGGTGGTGATGCCGGAATCGATATGGACATAGATGGTGTAGTTCTGGCCTCCGGTGAATTTGACCGATGACGATGAAGGATTCAGGGATGCCCAGGTGGCTTCCGCCTCGTCAGGAACAGCGGACAGAACCACGTCGGACAGGGTCAGGATCAGGTCGGCCATGTCCCCCAGCGTGGTGGTTTCGTTGATTTTCAGATAAATGCCATACTGATAGCGGTAAATGGAGGCAGGTCCATTGAAGTCACTTTTTATGACGTGTATGGAGTAGGCGTTGGCTTTGTAACCCGGTTTGGCCGTGATGTGGATCAGCTGACCGAGATCCGCCTGCGCTGAAACAGGCTCAACGGTTTTCAATGAAGTGCCTGTGTTTCCGCTTGTCTCATCGACGACCACGATTCTTGCACCGTTCATCGACGTATCCGTTACGGACGTGACGAGTATTTTGTAGTCCAGGTCCGCCGTGGGGGCTTTGGCGGGCAGATCCCCTTCACCGAAATTCCATTCCCAGCGGTCGACTTCTCCCGACGAAAGATCCGAGAATTCCACACGCTGAGGAGCGACGCTGAATTTGGGGTAGGCCCCGATGCTGCTTGTTTTGACAATTCCGTTGAAACGGTAGATTTTCCCGTCTTCACCACTGGCATAGGCGTTGTCGAAAACAGTTCCCCAGACACTGTTCAGGCTTGTGGTGGTGTCACTCATCATCTGCTTCCAGATGTCCCCGTCGTTTCCATCGTAATAAAGCGTAACACCGGTGTTTCCCACGCTGTGGACATTTTCAGAGGACTCACCCCATATGCCCCAAAGAGCCGATATGTAACCGGTTCGGAGTTCAGGAACGGACATGGCGATCCAGGCGTTTTCCTTTTTCTCGTTGTAGCGGTAGATCACCCCGGCGTAACTGGAGCTGTTAAATCCCACGGCGAAAAGGTCTTTGTTGTTCGAGTCATCCGATGTGCCCCACATTCTGAAAAAATTCAGGGCCAGGGATTCGGTGGGCATGATTTCCCAGGAGCCTCCGGACAAGTCTTTGTGCAGGATGAGTCCTTTGAGGCCTACGGCGTAGAGGTGTCCGCCGACGCCGGTCATGGCGTTGATCATGGGCATGGGGTTTTTTAGGGCGTCGGTGTAGTTAGCGTTCAGCAGATCGTCCAGATCCAGTTCGCCGGTCCATTCCCCGGTGAGGGCGTTGACATGGATGATGACGCCTCCGGTGATGCTGTCTTCGCCCTCCTCTTCACCGCCTGTGAACCGTCCTCCTCCAAAATACATGTCCGAAGGAGATGTTCCCCAGATTCCCGCGAGCCAGTTGTGGGCATAGCTGCCCTGGTCCGCGATCAGGATCCGGGACCAGATAGAACCGTTGTAATATAAAATGAAGGGAGAACCCTTTGTGAGGTAATCGTCAACGGCCCTGTTCAGAATGGAACCCACGATGAAGACACTGGTGGACGATGTCCCGAAGACCCCGTAGGGAATGATGTAGACATCGGGATCAGTGTCGTTTTCATCCGCCGTGGATGTGTCCGCCATTTCAGGAAACTGAGGAAGTTTGAACAGGTCTGAACTGATATCGCTCCATTGGGATTCGTTCTTGTGAAAGACTTTGCCTGTGAAACTGATGGCATAGATGTCGTTGTCGGACGATCCCCAGATGGCGTCAAGGGACAGCTTGTTGTTGTTGATCCTGATCGCCGTCCACTCGGCGCGTGCAGAGCCGGTTCCGTCGATTATGGCAAGGCAGAGGCTGACGATAAAACAGAAATAGCACCTGACTGAATTCATGTATCCTTCCTTTTTGACAGTAATGCATACCAAATAACCATGATCAGGGTGGAAAGACAATGAAAAAATACAGATGGTCAATTTTACAAGGGTTTCAAAGGGTCATGACGCGATGGGGCGTTTTTTTAGGAGTGAAACCGGAACCCGGCATGAGCGGGGAAGAGGCTGGTTTTTTTTCTCATCCGGTTGATGCAAAACACCGTTTACACCTTTGTCTTGACTTTGCCTGAGTGACACACTACTATCGCCAGAATTTGAAAAATAAGCGTTCAGGTGATCAGCCGAAAAGCTGAAAAGGGAACCCTGTGAAAGTCAGGGACGGGCCCGCCGCTGTAACCTCTCTTTATAATAAGGAACTCTTCCGGCACTGAGAGCCACTGATCCTGTGAATGGATTGGGAAGGCCGCCGGGGGAGGGGGGAAGTCAGAAGACCTGTCTGAACGTCCGGCTCCATCCTCGTGGAAAGGGGAGGGAATGCCCATCAGCCTGGATTGAAAACGGAAATCCCGCACACGGCCTATAAAGCCTGCGCGGGTTTTTTTTATGCCCCATTGAAACGGATTTTTATCGATGGACAAAGCAAGGGGAAACACGTCATCTGGAAGCAGACTGATATTCGGGCTGACGCTCGCCGGTTTTTTCTGCCTTCTTATCGTCCTTGTGCTTATCTCCGCCGGTCTGGGTTACATAAGGATTCCCATGACGGACGTGGCCCGGGCCATCTGGGGTGCGTTTGCGTCCGGCCCCCTTGTCAGCGAGGAGGTGAGGGCCGTGGTGGTGGATGTGAGGCTTCCGCGCATTGCCGCGTCGGTTATGGTGGGTTCGGGTCTTGCCGTTGCCGGGGCTGTGTTCCAGGGCATCCTCTTGAACCCGCTTTCAGATCCTTATACCCTGGGTATTTCTGCCGGGGCGGCGTTCGGGGCGGCAGTGGCCATTGTTTTCAATACTGCGCTGGCGTCGGTTTCCATTCCCCTTGCCGCTTTCGCAGGGGCCTTGTTCACCCTGTTCATCGTGATTTTTCTTGCCGGATCGGGCCGTGAGGGGCGTGGCGGCTTGAGTTCAGGCAATCTGATCCTTTCGGGCATCATGGTGTCGGCCATCCTTGCCGCCGGTATCAGTTTTCTCAAGTATCTGGCCGATGAACAGGTGTCGGTGATCGTGTTCTGGCTCATGGGGAGTTTTACGTCGGCGACCTGGACCCATGCGGTGGTTCTTCTTGCCGTCATCGTTCCCTGCTCCGGCGTGGCGCTCTTTTTTTCAAGGGACCTGAACATCATGACGTTCGGTGAACGGACCGCCGAAACGCTGGGGGTGGATACGGCGAAGATCACCCTTATACTTCTCGCCTCAGCCTCGCTCACCACGGCGGTGTGCGTTTCCGTTTCCGGCATCATCGGTTTTGTGGGCCTTCTTGTGCCTCACATGGCGCGACTGATGGCAGGGCCTGACAACCGGAAACTCATGCCCTTGTCCCTTGTGCTTGGCGGGGTACTTCTCCTTTCGGCGGACACGGTGACCCGGGCCGTTCTGCCTTCGGAAATTCCCATCGGCGTTCTGACGGCCCTGATCGGAGGCCCGGTGTTCTGTTTTCTGTTCAAACGCAGCCACATGGCAGGGGGGCGGTAGCATGGCGTATACCGTGGAGCGTCTTTTTTTTTCCTATGGAAACGCCCCGGTGGTGACCGATCTCACCCTCGCCCTTGAACCCGGTCTTTTCTATGGGCTTCTCGGACCTAACGGCTGCGGAAAGACCACCCTGCTGGATCTTCTGGTCCGTTACAGGCGGCCGGAACAGGGCCGGATCGCACTCTATGGGAAACCCTTGGACCGCTATTCCGGCAGGGAGCTTTCCCGGACCGTGGCCCTGGTGGCTCAGAATCCGGTGACCCATTTCCCCTACACGGTGAAGGATCTGGTGATGATGGGACGCCATCCCTACATCGGGCGGTTTTCAACCCCGACGGCCCATGACCTGAAAACCGTGGACGAAGCCATGGATCTTGCCGATGTGAGGGATTTCGCCCATGCCCCCGTCACGGAACTGAGCGGCGGCGAGCGCCAGCGGGTGATGTTTGCCCGGGCCCTTGCCCAGGACACGCCGGTACTTCTTCTGGACGAGGCCACGTCCAGCCTGGATATCCGCCACAGCCTGGCCCTGTTGGACAGTGTGCGGACCGGGGTGAACGAACGTGGAAAAACCGTGATTTCCGTGTTCCACGACATCAATCTCGCGGCCCTGTTCTGCGACCGGCTCCTTCTGATGAGTGAGGGACGGCTCCACAGCCAGGGGACCGTGGACGATGTGCTGAACGCCGAAGCCATCCGTGAGGTATACAGGGTGGAGGCCCGGGTTCAGGATGAACCGTTTTCGGGGGCGAGGCAGGTGTTTTTCAGAACAGGCCGGACGGATATGAACAGGGGGCTTCTGTTGTGACGAATGCAATGAGCCGTATCGAAAAAGCTTCTCAAATGTTTGTGAACGGATGCGCATGTTCGCAAGCTGTCCTTTCAGCTTACGGTCTTAAGCTCGGATTGCCTCGGGATCTGGCGATGAAGATTGCCGCAGGATTTGCCGGGGGGATGAGACTGGGGGAAACATGTGGGGCGGTAACGGGTGCCATCATGGGACTGGGACTTCGTTATTCGTCCGATCATTGCGAAGAATTGGGAGGGAGAACGGACGTTTACTCCCGTGTGGTGGAATTCTCGGAACGATTTAAAAAAATGAATGGGTCTTTAATCTGCCGTGAGCTTCTGGGGTGCGATATCAGCACTCAGGAGGGAATGAAAGAAGCTCAGGACCGACAGTTATTCAAAACCATATGTGTAAAAATGGTTGAAGATGCGGTAAAAATTTTAGAGGCGCTTGAATCGGAAAGCCAATCCGCCGTTTAAGGGGAAAGGCGAAAGGGCGGGGTGTTTCCGTCCCCTTTTATAGTGGTTGTCAGATGAATATTCGGAAATGGAGTTATCCTTTATTCGATGTTGGACGTTGGGCGTTGGATGTTCGATGTTCATTCATTCGCGCAATCGGAACAGATTGATGACAAACACTTTAACGTGAAGGAATGTTTGCATGCGTGTGTTTATTGCATTGATTGTCTTGATGATCCAGGGTTTTCCGGCTCTGGCCGCCGAAACGGTCTCCGACGCCAAAGGCCGGAGTCTTTCCGTCGCCCGGCCCTACACCCGGATCATCAGCCTTTACAGCGCGCACACGGAAAATCTGGTGGCACTGGGGGCCTGTCCGCAGATCATCGGGGCAAGCCGGGACGAGGATAACGATCAGGACAGGTCCTGCGCCAGACCGGTTTTTTCAACCCACGACGGCCCGGAAAAATACATTGCGGTTAAACCCGACCTGGTGCTGATCCGCCCCATGATTGACCGGGCCTATCCGGGCCTGATCGCCCGACTGGAACAGCGCGGCATCCGGGTGATGTCCTTCCAGCCCGGCGATGTGAACGAGATGTATGGCTACTGGGTGAACCTGGGGATTCTCGTGGGGAAAAAGGAAAAGGCCATGGCCATGGTGAGGGATTTCAAAAAAGACCTTGAAAAGGTGAAAGCCCGGACAAAAAACCTGAAACAGAAGAAACGGGTGTACTTTGAAGCCATGCACCGCCAGATGAAAACCTTTGCCAAAGAGTCCATGGCCATCTTCTGCCTTGAGGCGGCGGGCGGCGTCAACGTGGCCGCCGATGCGGTCAGTTCCCGGGGGACCAACATCGGAATTTACGGCAAGGAAAAGATCCTGTCCAAAGCCGGTGAGATCGACGTGTTCCTGGTCCAGAACGGCCGGATGAACGACGCTGATGTGGATGACATCCGGAACGAACCGGGTTTCCGGATCATCAAGGCGGTGAAAGAAGGCCGGATTTATCGGGTGGATGAAAACCTGGTGTCCCGGCCCACGCCCCGGCTGATAGAGGGTATGACGATGATCGGCAAGGCCCTGTACCCGGAACTGTTTTAGTTTGACCGCTTAAAGGAGAGCCTCCGGCGGCCCTGCTGGGCAATTTTGTTGGTTCTGTCATGTTTGTTTCTGATGGGCACGCTGACGCTTTACCATCCTACATGATTCCGGTCGGTTGCCCGTAGGATGGGCAAAGGCAAAGCCGTGCCCATCTCTTTAGCCAACAGCATTGGCCATGCTGGGGGCCAAACCCCTCTTTGCTGGGGCATGCTTTTTGAAAAATTTGACAAACAGGTATGTTAAACATCTGATTTTTGTCATTCTGAAAACCCATTTGTCCGGATTTTTAAAATCCGGTCCCCCGGAAGGGCCGCCGGAGGCAAGGATAACACACATGATCAAAGCCCTGGTCGTTGCCGGAACCAACAGCGGATGCGGAAAAACCACGGTGAGCCTTGGGCTTATGGCCCTGTTCCGGAGAAAGGGCTGGATCGTGGCTCCGTTCAAGGTGGGGCCCGACTACATCGATCCCGGTCACCACAACCGGGCCTCCGGCAGGGCCAGCCGGAATCTGGACGGCTGGATGCTGGACAAGGATTACAACAGGGTCTGCTTTGAAAACGGGGTTTCAGGCTGTGATGTGGCGGTGGTGGAAGGGGTGATGGGCCTTTTCGACGGGTTTGACGGACGGAGCGAAAGCGGCTCCACCGCCCAGATGGCCAAATGGCTGGATCTTCCCGTGGTCCTGGTGGTGAACGCCAAAAGCATGGCACGGAGTGCGGCGGCCCTGGTCAAGGGCTTTGAGCAATTCGATCCGGACCTGCGGTTCGCCGGGGTGATCTTCAACAACGTGGGCAGCGAACGCCATCTGTCGTATTTAACGGAAGCCCTGGAAGACCACGTGGGCATGCCCTGTCTTGGCGGCATTCCAAGAACCGAAGGTCTTGCTATGCCTGAACGCCACCTGGGCCTGGTCACCGACGACGAGCACGGCCTGACCCCGGAACGCCTGGACGTTCTGGCCGATGTGATGGAGCGTCACATCGACCTTCATCGGTTATTTGATGCCAGCGGGCCGGGCGTGGTTCCTTCAAAACACCGGACGAGCCGTGACACTATAGGGAGTGTCCGCATCGGCGTGGCCCGGGACCAGGCCTTTTGTTTCTACTACCCGGACAACCTGGATCTGCTCGAGGGAAGCGGGGCCGAGCTGGTGTTTTTCTCACCCCTTTCAGACACGGAGTTGCCGGATAACCTGGACGGCATCTACCTGGGCGGGGGATATCCCGAACTTTTCGCGGAAAGGCTGTCCGAAAACAGACCGCTTCTTGCAGGAATCAAGGCGGCCTCGGAACGGGGTATGCCCATTTACGGGGAATGCGGCGGATTCATGGCGCTGTGCCGGGACATTGTGGATTTCGACGGCAACGTCTGGCCCATGACCGGATGTTTTCCGTTTACGGCCCGGATGCTTCCAAAACTCCGGAGCCTGGGCTACAGGGAAGTGACGTTTAAAGAAGACACAGTGATCGGCAAAAAAGGCCGGGTCACGAGGGGGCATGAATTCCATTATTCCGCCATCGACGAAAACCCGGACGTCCACACCGCATACCGCGTGACCCCGAGGAACGGCGAATCCTCCGTACCCGAGGGCTATACGGTGAACCGGACCCTGGGCAGTTATATCCATCTTCATTTCGGAAGCAGGCCGGAGACAGCGTCGGATTTTGTTTCGGCCTGCCTGGAATTTCAAAAGGAAAGGACATGTCATGAAGCCTGAAGACATCGAACGGATGAGCTTTGACATCATCGAGAAAGAAGCGGGGGACCACGGCTTTTCCAAAAAGACCTGGCCCATTGTGCGCCGGATGATCCACACGTCGGCGGATTTCGACTACATCGAATCTGTGCGTTTCCACCCCGAGGCTGTGGATGCGGGTGTCGCAGCGATCCGGGCAGGGAAAAACATCGTCACCGACACCACCATGGCCCTTTCCGGCGTCCGGAAAAAGGCCGTCGAAGATTTCGGCGGCCGGGTGATCTGCTACATGGCCGATCCCCATATCGGAAAGAAAGCGGGCGAGACCGGTTCCACACGGGCACGCCTTGCCGTGGACGCCGCTGTGTCGGACATGGACGGCGGGCTTTACGTGGTGGGCAACGCGCCCACGGCCCTTCTACGCCTCATCGAGCTGATCCGTGAGGGCAGAGCGAAACCGGCCCTGGTGATCGGTTTTCCCGTGGGTTTTGTCAACGCTGCGGAATCCAAGGCTGAACTGCTTCACGCAGGCGTTCCCTACATCACCAACGAGGGACGCAAAGGCGGATCCAACATCGCCGCCAGTGTGGTGAACGCCCTGATCATCATGGCGGGGGCGGGGCATTAGTTTGATTTTGGGTTTTTGCCTCCGGCGGCCCTGCCGGGGGCCAAACTTTTGAAAAGTTTGACAAACGGATATAAATGGGACGAACGTATGGGCCATACTCCAAACCCATTTGTCCAGATTTTTAAATTCTGGTCCCCCGGAAGGGCCGCCGGAGGCAAAGGTTACACCGTCAAACAAAGAGAACAGATTCTATTTTGATCAAGAAGGCTATTATGACTAAGAAACAAGGAACATTGTACGGAATCGGCGTGGGCCCGGGAGATCCCGAACTTCTGACCGTGAAGGCTGTGAAGATTCTGGCCCATGTGGATGTGGTGTTCACCGCATCTTCAACCCGGAACACCTTCAGTCTGGCCGTGGACATCGCCAGGCCCCACCTGCCGGAAACCGTGGACGTGAGGCACCTTTCCTTTCCCATGACCCAGGACAAGGAGGCCCTGAAATCGGCCTGGAGAGAGAATTCCCTTGAAATCCTCTCGGTGCTGGATAAGGGAAAGGACGCGGCCTTTCTCACGCTGGGCGATTCCATGACCTATTCCACCTTTGGCTATATTCTTCAGGATATCCGGGACGTGCGGCCGGACGTTTCCATCGTGACGGTGCCGGGCATCACGTCCTACCAGGCCGCGGCGGCCCGGATGAACGTGCCGCTGGTGGAAGGGGAAGAATCTTTGCTTCTCACCTCCGGGGCCTACGGCGGCGGCAATGTCCGCAAGTTCTCGGACT
Organism: Desulforapulum autotrophicum; assembly: GCA_020723285.1. Classification (GTDB taxonomy): domain Bacteria; phylum Desulfobacterota; class Desulfobacteria; order Desulfobacterales; family Desulfolunaceae; genus DYJE01. The sequence continues at coordinate 130,166 of DYJE01000003.1, forward strand.
GCGCGGAAAATGTGGTGCTGCTCAAAGCCTACAAAAACGTGAAGGACATCACCCGCGCCCTTGCGGAAAGCGACATGATCGAAAACAGCAGGGCCATCCGCAAATGCGGCAGGGAAGGGGAGGAAATCATCGAGGACATCCGGGTTCTGGCGGACCGGGAACCCGATTACTGGACCCTGATCCTGGCCAAGCAGGGGCGGAAGAAAGACGGAATGTGATAATGGAACTTTTTGGAATGGTTGCCATTTTATTTTGAACATCGAACATCGAACATTCAACATCGAATGATGAATGGGTTGCAGGATCTCCGTTTCCGCATGGATAGAGAGTGTTCTGTACAACCCATATATTTATGGATTAACCATTATTCGATGTTTGATGTTCGCTTTTTTTCATTCAGAACGGATGGGTGTCAACCACTGATAAAATCTGTTTTATCAAACTTTTTCAAAAAGTTTGGCCCCCGGCAGGGCCGCCGGAGGCATGAATCAGAAGAATAATCTGACTACGAATAACGGTAAAAAGACATGACCCGGAACCTCAAACCAGGATTCACCACAGGAACGGCCGCGGCGGCGGCGGTAAAGGGGGCGCTCTGCCTCCTGGTGCGTGGCGGTATTCCTGATTGTTTGAGAATCCCTTTCCTTAGCGAGGGATTTGCGGATATTCATCCCCACACATGTCAGCGTCTCGCGCCGGACATGGCCCTGTGCACGGTGATCAAGGACGGGGGGGATGATCCGGACGTTACGGACAAAGCGGAAATCGGGGCGGTGGTGACGCTGGATTCCGGCTTGACGGACATCCGTATCCGGGGGGGAAGAGGCGTGGGCCGTGTGACCAGGCCGGGTCTTGGGCTTCCCCTTGACGGGCCGGCCATCAATCCCGGGCCTGTGACCATGATAAGAAACGCGGTGTCTGACGTCATGGGGCCGGATGCAAGGGGCTTGGACATCGAGATTTTTGTGAAAGATGGGGAAAAGATCGCGGAAAAAACCTTGAACGCCCGTCTGGGTATCGTGGGCGGGATTTCCATTCTCGGCACCACCGGCGTTGTGAAACCTTTGAGTCATGAAGCGTACATCGCCACCATCGGATCGGCGGTATCCGTGGCCGCCGCGTCGGGACTTACGCAGGTTGTTTTCACCACGGGACGGCGAAGCGAGCGTTTCGCCATGAAGACGTTTCCCGATCTGCCCGCCGAGGCGTTTGTTCAGATCGGTGATTTTTTCAAAGCTTCTCTTGAAAAAGCCGTGGAAACCGGGCTTCGATCCGTGACCCTGGCGGTGTTTTTCGGCAAGGCCGTGAAAATGGCAAAGGGAGCCCCCCACACCCACGCGGCGAAATCCGATGTGAGTCTTGCCGCACTGGCCGGCTGGGTGATGGACATTTCAGGGGATCAGGATCTGGCTTTTATGGTGAGGTCCGCCAACACCGCACGGCACGCCTTCGAGCTGGCTTATCCGGTCTGCCCCGGCATGGTGGCGGTTGTGGGACGGGAAATGATAAGGTGGGCCGAAACGTTTTCCACCGGCCAGCTCGCCGTGCAAGCTCTGATTTTTGATTTTGAGGGGCATGTGATTTTTGATTCGAGTGCAGACAGGAGCGGGATATGAACCCTGTTAAAATCATCGGCATGGGCCTGGGGCCTGATGACCTGACGGAACGCCACATCCGGATGATCGCCGAAGCGGACGTCCTGGTGGGCGGGAGGCGTCATCTCTGGAATTACTCGGACCATCCGTCGGAAAAGATCGTCATCGGAAAGGACGTGAAGGCCCTGGCCCGGCAGATCGCCCGCCACGCCGAGACGAAGAACGTGGTGGTCCTGGCCTCGGGAGACCCTTTGTTTTACGGTATCGGCAAGGTGTTTGCAGCCATGCTGGGTGCGGACAACGTGATGGTTTTTCCCAATATCACGTCGGTGGCCGGGGCTTTCTCGCGACTGAAAGAATCCTGGGACGATGCGGCCGTTTTGAGTTTCCACGGAAAAAAACCGGACGACCACTGGGTCGACGTGATCCGGGCACATCCCAAGACGGCGGTGTTCACCGATCCCGTCAACAGCCCGTCAGTTCTGGCGAAGCAGCTCTGGGGCAAGGGGCTCGACCATTACAGGATGTGCGTCCTTGAAAACATGGGTTCGGACAGGGAAAAGGTGGCATGGTACACCTTTGAGGAGGCTGCGTCCTTTACGTTCGACGATCCCAATATGGTGGTGCTGAAAAAAGAACCGGAAAAAGAGGACGGCGAAAAGGCCGTGGATCATGTGCCCATCGGCCTGGGTATGCCGGATTCGGTGTTTGCCCACCGGAACGGCCTGATCACCAAGGCTGAAATCCGTGCCGTGACCCTGTCGAAACTCAATCTTTCAGACAGCCATGTGATGTGGGACTTAGGGGCCGGAAGCGGGTCCGTGTCCATCGAAGCCGCCGGATTCATACGAACGGGGCGGATTTTCTCCGTGGAACAGCACGAGGAACGGGTGGCCGATATCCGTACGAACATGGAACGGTTCGGTGTCAAGAATATCGTGCCGGTCACGGCCTCACTGCCCCAGGGCTTGGAAAATCTTCCGGACCCGGACCGGATTTTTGTCGGGGGCGGGGGGATGGATCTGGAGACCATCCTCACCGTGGCCTTAACCCGGCTGAATCCGGGCGGTATCGCGGTGGTGAACACCGTGCTTCTCGGTAATGTGCACACGGCCATGACCACCCTCGAAACCCTGGGCTTTGAAACGGACATCGTTCAGATTCAGGTGAACTCCGGCCACGCCATGCCGTGGAATATGATGCTCAAAGCCGGAAACCCCGTGTTTATCATTCGGGGAGTTAAACAATAACTATTCATGAAGACGTAAGATTATCGTAGGTCGGGTTCTCCAAACCCGACAAATGGCCCGATCCGTAGAATGATCGGACGTCCGATCGACGGTGACGCTTGGATTGTGTCGGCGATGGTGTGCCAGATGTGAGAGCGCCGATGAAAAGGATGGGTGCCATGTGTCGGCTTTCGTGCCTCAAGCCGACCTACGATGGGGTGCTGAAGGCATCACCGTGTGGGAAAGGTAAACCGATGCGTTACAGGAGGGTCAGGCAAAACGGCGGCACGTATTTTTTTACCGTTGTTACCAACAAACGGAAAAAGATACTGTGTGAAAAATCGAGCGTTGATTTGCTGAGGGACGCTTTTCGCATCGTGAAAGACAAACATCCGTTTACCATCGACGCCATGGTGGTTCTTCCGGATCATCTGCACTGCATGTGGACGCTCCCGGAAAATGACGATGATTATCCGGTGCGATGGCGCTTGATCAAATCGTATTTTACACGGAATGGCACTTGGGATTCTCCATGGCAGAACCGGTTCTGGGAACATGTGATCCGGGATGACAAAGATTACGCGAACCATATGGCGTATATCCATATCAATCCGGTAAAACACGGGCATGTTCCAGCTCCGGTGGAATGGGAGCATTCGAGTTTCCATCGGTATGTGAAGATGGGATGGTTTGACACGGATTGGGGTTCGAAAAGGATTTTTTGGATGGATGATATTATGACGTGGGATTTGGATTGATCTCAGCATTTGGCTGGTGAGTGTATATAAAACGGATACTTATCGTAGGTCGGGTTCTCCAAACCCGACAAATGGCCCGATCCGCTGAATGATCGGACGGCCGTTTGACGGCGGTGTTGAGTTTGTTGCGGCGATGGCGTATCAGTTGTGAGTGCACTGCATGATAAGGATGGGGGCATTTTGTCGGCTTTCGTGCCTCAAGCCGACCTACGATGAATTTTTACAGGGATGGATGAAATGAACAATCGGTGTGTAGTGTTTGTCGGGGCAGGTCCCGGAGATCCGGAACTGATCACGGTGAAGGGCATGAAGGCTCTGGAAGATGCAGACCTCATTGTCTACGCGGGGTCGCTGGTGCCCGAGGCGGTGATGGTCTGGGCCCGGCCGGAAACGGAAAAGGTGAACAGCGCGTCGTTGCATCTGGACGAGATGGTGGACCTGATGGAACGGGCGTACCGTGACGGCAAAAAGGTGGTCCGGCTTCATACCGGCGACCCGTCGCTTTACGGGGCCATTTTCGAGCAGATGGTGGAACTGGATAAACGGGATATAGCCTACCGGGTGATTCCCGGTGTGACGGCGGCTTTTGCTGCGGCGGCCTCCATGGGACTGGAATACACCCTGCCCGAAGTGACCCAGACCCTTATTTTGACCCGCATGGCCGGGCGAACGCCGGTTCCCGAAACCGAGAACCTGGAAAGCCTCGCCCGTCATCAGGCGTCCATGGCCATTTACCTCAGCATCGGCCTGATCGACCGGGTGGAGGAAATCCTTGTCAGATGCTACGGTGAAGATTGCGTGTGCGCCGTGGCCTTCCGGGTCAGCCAGCCGGAAGAACAGGTATATTTTTCAAAGGTGTCGGAGCTGGCGGCCCTGGTCCGGGAGAAAAACATCACCCATCAGGCCCTGATCATCGTGGGGAAAACCGTAGGAGCCCTTACAGACGGCATACGGCACCGGTCCAGACTCTACGACCGCACCTTCGCCCATGGCTACAGGGACGGAGAAATCTGATGATAAGTCCGGGCGGAATTGGAAAAGCCACAGCGATCTGGGCCCTGACACCCCATGGTGCAAGGTTGGCTTCCGTCCTGGCTGATGCTATGCCGGACGCGGCGCTGTTCTTGTCCGAAAATCTGGAAGAAACGGATGTCCCGGCCTTCCGGTTCAGCAGTCTGAAACAGGCGGTGTCCAAGCACTTTTTTTCGTATCACGCCCATGTGTTTTTCATGGCCACAGGCATCGTGGTCCGGGTCATTGCCGATCATCTGGTGCACAAGATCCATGATCCTGCCGTGGTGGTGGTGGATGACCGGGGAACGTTTGCCATCAGCCTTGTTTCAGGACACGTGGGCGGAGCCAACGACCTTGCGGTCCGGGTTTCGGCCATTCTTGACGCAACACCGGTGATCACCACGGCCACCGATGTGAACGGCAGACCCTCGGTGGATGTGATGGCTGTTGAAAGGGATCTGGTTATTGAACATCCGGAGGCCATCAAAAAGGTGAACATGGCTTTTCTCACGGGAAAACCCGTGGGAATTTTCGACCCTTACGGTTTCTTCAGGGACAGAATGGACCTGTTCGGGGATTCGGTTGAGGAACCGAGGGTCAGTATCGACGACCGGACCGATCGAACAAAAGCCAGCGATCTGGTTCTAAGACCCAAAACCCTGGTGGCGGGCATCGGCTGCAACAGAAATACGGACAAAGACGAAATCAAAGGGTTGCTCATGGACACCCTCTGGCAGTGCGGCCTGGCTATCGGGTCTCTGTCATGCCTTGCCAGCGTGGACGTGAAACATGATGAAAAGGGTCTGCTTGAATTGGCCGACGAGCTGAAAATGCCTTTGCGGTTTTTCAGCCGGGATGAACTGGCCGGTGTGGAAACGATAGAAACCCCGTCTGTGACGGTGGAAAAACATATGGGAGTGAAAAGCGTATGCGAAGCGGCGGCGATTCTGGGAGCGGAAAAGGGGAACCTCATCGTTCCCAAAAGGAAAACGGCCAACGCCACGGTGGCGGTGGCACGAATCAACTTTACATCGTAGGCATCGGACCCGGCGATCAGGCCCACATGTCGGAGCGGGCGGCCCAGGTTCTGAAAAACGTGGATGCGGTGGCTGGTTACACCACCTACATGGACCTGATCAAGGACCTGATCGCAGGAAAAAAACAGGTGGCCACCACCATGAAGAAAGAGGTGGATAGGGTCCGGTCGGCCATCGACCTGGCCATGGGCGGCGAACGCTGCGCCATTGTGAGTTCCGGTGATCCGGGGATCTACGCCATGGCCGGGCTGGCCTTCGAGATCTGCCAGAAACAGGGGATCCATGTGATGCGGCCCGGAACCACAGAAACCCTGGAAGACTCTGTACCCTGCCTCACCGTGGAAGTGGTGCCCGGCATTCCGGCCCTGGCCTCGGGTGCGGCCCTTCTGGGCGCGCCGTTGACCCATGATTTCGCGGTGATCAGCCTGTCCGATCTGCTCACGCCCTGGGATCTCATCGAAAAACGGGTGGATGCCGCAGCATCGGCGGATTTCGTCATGGTGATCTTCAATCCCAAAAGCAAGAAACGAAACTGGCAGCTTGAGAAAACCCGGGAAATCGTCATGCGGCACCGTCATCCGGACACGCCGGTGGGCATCGTGAAAAGCGCCATGCGGGAAGGTCAGGCCGTGACCATCACCCGGCTTGCCGATCTGGACAAGGCGGACGTGGACATGCTCACCACGGTGTTCATCGGAAACAGCACTTCCGTGGCCTATCTCGATTTCATGATCACCCCCAGGGGCTACTCGGAGAAATACGATCTATGAAAGGTTACATCCAGGTGTACACGGGAAACGGCAAAGGCAAGACCACAGCGGCCCTGGGGCTCTGTCTCCGGGCTCTGGGCGCGGGTCTTCGGGTGATCATCATCCAGTTTCTGAAAAAAGGCGATTACAGCGAAGTGAAGGCCCTGGAACGGTTTGAAAGTCAGGTGACGCTGGAACAGTACGGTCTGGGCCGGTTTGTGAAAGGCAAACCCTCGGAAGAGGACCTGGATGCCGGGCGCAAGGGCTATGAACGGGCGAAAGCTGTTTTAAAGGCTGGAGAATATGATGTGGTGATTCTGGAGGAAGCCAATGTGGCTGTCACCTGCGGCCTGTTTTCAGAAAATGAGCTTCTTTTGCTTATGGACCTGAAACCCGATCATGTTGAACTGCTGATTACCGGCCGAGGTGCCGGTGACGCTGTGATGAGCAGGGCAGACCTGGTGACGGAAATGCGGGAGATAAAGCATTATTATAAGAATGGCGTGACGGCGCGGGTGGGGATTGAGAAGTGAATGAGCGTTCGGGAGAGCAGGTAGATCGGGCATCGACAACTGAACATCGAATGGTGTATGGGAAATAGGCTGAACGGCGGGCGTCAACGGGTTGAAAACCTGTCGTAGGTCGGCTTGAGGTACGAAAGCCGACAATGCCCCCATCCTTATCATTCGTCGGCCTTCATAATATTAAGAGCATATCGAACAGTTAACTTGTAGAGTGGGCGACAGCCCGCCCTACATGCGTCATTGTAAACTGGAGCAGAAATATAAACATAATCTTGATCCTTCATCCATTCACCATTGGAAGTTGAGCGTTGGACGTTGAACGTTTTTTTTAAGAGACCCTAAGCCAATGACTACACCCGAAAAACCTCTCGCCCCCTGCATCGCCGTTTTCGGCACCGGTTCCGATGTGGGCAAAAGCATCGTGACCACGGCCCTGTGCCGGTATTTTTATTCTCTGGGGCTGAAGGTGGCCCCGTTCAAGGCCCAGAACATGTCCAACAACTCTGGGGTCACGGCCGAGGGCCTTGAAATGGGAAGGGCCCAGATCGTCCAGGCCGAGGCGGCGGGGATTCCGCCCCATGTGGACATGAATCCCATTCTTCTGAAACCCACCAGTGATGTGGGTTCCCAGGTGGTGGTGCTGGGAAAGGCCCTTGAAAACAACACGGCCACGGAATACCATGTGAAAAAGGAACGGCACTTCAAGGTCGCCACCGACGCCCTCGACCGTTTACGGAGGGACAACGACGTGGTGGTCATTGAAGGGGCCGGGTCCTGCGCCGAAGTGAACCTCATGCCCCACGACATCGTGAATTTCAGGATCGCCGAATACGCCGACGCCAGGGTGATTTTGGTGGCCGATATCCACCGGGGAGGTGTGTTCGCCCAGATAATCGGAACCCTGGCCTGTCTGCCGGTCCCTCTTCAGGACAGGATCAAAGGGTTCATTGTGAACCGGTTCAGGGGCGATCTCCGGCTGTTCAGGGACGGGGTGGAATATCTGGAATGCCGGACCGGGAAAACGGTTCTGGGCGTTCTGCCCTGGTTCGACCATGTCCGCATCCAGGCCGAGGATTCCGTGGTCATCGAAAAACCCCGGACTCAATGGACTTCCGGGCCGCAAAGTGCGGCCATCGCCGTGGTCCGTCTGCCCCATATTTCCAATTTCACCGATTTCGATCCGCTGCTAATGTTAAGGGGACATGAAATCGACACGTTTTTTACCGAAAACCCCGACGATATCCATGGCTGCAAAGCGGTGATCCTGCCGGGTTCGAAAAACACCCGTGCCGATCTGGTCTGGCTGTTTGAAAAAAACTGGGCTTCAGCCATCAGGATTTTCGCAGAAAATGGCGGAGCTGTTCTGGGGATCTGCGGCGGTTACCAGATGCTGGGAACTGTCCTCCACGACCCTGAAGGGTTTGAAGGGCAACCCGGAAGTTCGGAAGGGCTGGGGCTTTTGCCGGTTTCAACGGTGATGAAACATCCCAAAACCACCACATTGAGCCGTTTTTCCTGGAACGGCGGAGAAGGCGCGGGGTATGAAATTCACATGGGACAAACGGAAAGGCAAGGAGGATCGGCACTTTTTTATGTGCATGAACGGAACCACGATCCTTGTGACGATGAAGACGGATGCGTGTCTGACCGTCTGAATGTGATGGGAACCTACATGCACGGATTGTTCGACACCCCGGATATCCTGAAAGGCGTTCTTGTCCGCATGGGACTGGGGCATGTTTCCGTGCCGCTGGAAGGCGGGCTTTCGGCCCGTGAAGCGGAATACGATCTGCTGCTGGATCATGTAAAAACATACGTGGACCTTAACACGGTCAAAGGATGGATAGATGATGGTACATCATGAAAACACCCTGGTGCTGGGCGGATGTAAAAGCGGCAAAAGCCGTCATGCCCAGTATCTCGCTGAATCGTTGACCCAGGACCGCAGACTCTACATTGCCACCTGTGTGCCTCTTGACCCGGAAATGCGGGACAGGGTCCAGCGGCATCAGGATGAACGGGACAGAACCTGGACCACGGTGGAAACGCCGGTTCAGGTGGCCGATATCATCAAAAGGAAAAGTCAGGATTACGGGGTGATTCTTCTGGATTGCCTGACGCTCTGGGTGACCAACATGATCATGGAAAACATGGGCAGGGAAGACATCTTGGAAAAAACACGGGAACTCTGTGAATCGGTGAAATCCTCCGTTTGCCCGGTGGTGCTGGTGTCCAACGAAGTGGGGGCTGGCATCGTTCCGGAAAACAGCCTGGCCCGGATGTTTCGGGATGTCCAGGGCATCGTCAATCAGAGGGTGGCTGAATCGGTTAACCGTGTGGTGGTGACCTTTGCAGGGCTTCCTCTGACCCTCAAGGGAAAGGCGGCTGTGTGAACGATAAGGTTGAACCCGGAATCAAGGATCGTTTTCTTTCGGCTTTGGGTTTTGTCACGATCCTGCCCACCGGTGGAAATTACATGTTCACCGCCAGAGGCATGACGGCGTTTTTTCCTCTGGTGGGGCTGGTGGTCGGCGGGCTTCTGGCGGTGTTCGATCTTGCGGTCCGTGCGTTCTGGAATCCGGATGCGGCAGGTCTTCTCGATGTGATTTTCCTGATCGTGATCACCGGGGCCTTTCATCTGGACGGTCTGGCCGATACGGCGGACGGTCTTTTCAGTCACCGGCCCAGAGAGCGGATGCTCGAAATCATGAAAGACAGCCGTATCGGGGCCATGGGCGTGGTGGCGCTTTTTACTGTTCTGTCCCTGAAATGGGCCGGTGCAGCCGGGCTTAAAGAAACGGGAATGTCAAGAACCCTGGCCCTTGTCCTTGTTCCTACCTACTCACGCTCTGCCCTTCTTTTCGGCATACGGTTTCTCCCTTACGGCCGGGCCGAGGGAACGGGCAAAGGGCATTTCGATAAACCCCTGCCTGCAAAGGATTTTATCTGGACGCTGATTCCACTGGGTCTGTCGCTGTTTCTGGGATTCCGGGGTATGATCCTTAACGCCGCTTTTACAATGACGGTGCCTTGTATCCTTTATTATTACAGAAAAAAAATGGGGTGTGTCACAGGGGATATGCTGGGAGCTATGGTGGAGGCGGGTGAGGCCATTCTTTTTCTGGCTCTTGCTGTTGGGTAAGGCTATGCAGGCTGTTGCGGTGAGAGGAATTATAAGCTGCCGTAAAGCAACCGGAAGCGAAAGGAAACGTTATGAAGAAGACTGAGAATCAACCAGCGGAACAGGATGAAATGATAAAGGAATACGATTTTTCCGCAATGAAAGGGGGCGTCCGAGGTAAATATCACAAAAAATACCGGGAAGGCCATTCGGTCATTGTTCATCATGAGGACGGCACGGAAACGATGAATTATTTCAAACTTGAAGAAGGTGCGGTCATGCTTGAACCGGATGTCAGAGAATATTTTAGATCATCTGAAGCCGTTAACAAAGCTTTGAGGGCTTTGATAGATATCATTCCTTATAAAAAACGTGAAACCCGATGCCGCAAATGAACGGAGAATGTAAGACGGTTTACCGATGGATTTTATTCTGAGAACTTTAATATGACGACCAACCGGAGATGAACCATGATTATCGGGCACGGCGGAAACATTCACGATGTGGCGGCGAAACTGGGATGCGAACCTGCGGACATCATCGATATGAGCAGCAACCTGAATCCCCTGGGACCGCCCGAGGGACTGGTCCAGTTTCTGAAAGACCGCATGGACACCATCATCAGTCTGCCTGAGGTGAACTCGAAAAAGATCACGAGTCTGCTGGCCGAGCGTTACGGTATCGCCCACGAAAGCGTTCTGGCGGGAAACGGCACCACCCAGTTCATCTACAATATCCCCCGGGCCCTCAAAACTGAAAAAGCCCTGGTGGTGGGACCCAGCTACGCCGATTACAGTGACGCCTGCGCCATGCACAAAGCTGAATGCCGGATGTTTATAACCCGGGAGGAAGACGGGTTCAGGCCGGACATGGAGGAGCTGAAAAAAGCCGTGGCCAGGGTGGATACCGTCTTTATCTGCAACCCCAACAACCCCACCGGGTATCTGTGGGACAACGGGGCGCTTGAGATGCTGTGCCGCTCGTTTCCTGAAACGTTTTTTGTCATCGATGAGTCTTATCTGCCCTTTGCCTGTGACAGTTACTCGGAAAGCGCCGTGTCTTTCCGGCTTCCCAATGTGATTGTCCTCAATTCCATGTCCAAGGTGTTCCGTATACCGGGGCTCCGGGTTGGATTCCTTCTGGCACCGGTTCCCCTGATCTACCGGTTCGAATCTCTGGTCCTGCCCTGGAGCGTCAACGCCCTGGCCCAGGCTGCTGTGGGGTATCTGCTTGAAAACAGGGCTCTGGTGGACAATTTTCTTAGGGAAACACGGAATTTTGTGAAAAAGGAGAGGCAGGTGTTTGTGGACGCCCTTGCTTCGGAACCTTGCATGACCGTTTATCCCGGAGGAACCTACTTCATCCTGGCCCGGCTCACAGGTTCCAAAAAAGCCGACGATCTGTACAAGGGGCTTCTTGAGCACCGGATACTTATTAGGAACTGCTCGAATTTCGAAGGGCTGGATCACAGCTTCGTGAGGTTTTCACTGAAGGACCGGGCCGCGAATCTGGCTCTGGCCGGTCATATTTCAGCCGCCGTCAAGGATTAACATTGAGGAGGCGCAAGACCCGTCAGAATGAAAAGCAGCTGTTCCGCCTGCTCAGGTGTGATATCAAATGTTTTTTCCTTATTTTCAAAATCATATGTGTAGTATGCCTGAGTGCCGCCGATCAGGGACACGGAACGTTCGTCTTCGTTGTTGACGTAGTCAACTGAAAGTGATCCGAGAAGGGTGGCCACATTGCCGCTGAAGTCTCCGTGAAACAGATTGAAGCCGTCTTCAAGGCAGATACTGTTAAACGCATTCTTGAAAATCTTTTCAAATTCCGATTGATGGTAATCGGTGTCAGATGTTTTCGGCAGGTTTTTGCTTGATATGCGGCTGAACAGCTCGTTGGTGTCCTCGTTGTAGGCCAGGCTCATGATCATGTCGGTGATGGGATTGATGTTGACGGTCTGCTCTTTGGTGTCGTCTGTTCTTCCGGTGTTTCGCTTTCCCGGTGTTAAAGAATACAAATCCCGTGAACCGTCGATTTCGGCCCAGAGGATGTAAGGCGGATCGGGCTGGGTAATGCTGAGGGTGTACGCACCTGTTTCAGCATCGATGTGGGTTTCGTAAAGATCGTACCGTTTGTTGGTTCTGGCGTAGACCTTGCCCACAACCGGACCACCGCTGTTGCTTACGTTTCCTGTGATGACGTATGGGTCGGCCATGCCGTAGCCGCTGTTGTCGCATCCCGATAGAAATGAAAGGAACATGACGGGGACAAGAACCCGGATGGCCCTTGCGGCGGTGATGTTTTTCATGGTTGAAGCTCCTGTTGATGATTCAATTTAACGGATGCTAAGAAATTAAGTCAGAGCACCATGTCCCGTCAATAGAAAAGTGTCAGGCCAAGATGCAGGAACAGTGAGGATTGCATGAGGATCGTGCCTGACAACGAAGACTATGGACTAAAACGCCCGATTGTGCTTTGATGGACCCGCTTGAAATTTCGTGAAGTCATCAAACAAAAATTAACGAGGACAATAATGATCATACCAGTGATTTTAGCGGGCGGGTCCGGAACCCGTCTTTGGCCCCTTTCCAGGGAACAGTACCCCAAACAGCTTTTGAGTCTGGTGGACAAGAACACCATGCTTCAGAACACGGTCCTTCGTCTGGTGAGTTTTCACGGGGTAAGGAATCCGTTTGTGGTCTGCAACGAAGACCATCGGTTTATGGTGGCGGAACAGCTACGCGCCATCGGTGTTGCCGATGCGTCCATCGTTCTTGAGCCCGTGGGCCGGAACACGGCCCCCGCCGTTGCCGTTGCCGCCATGAAAGCCCTTGAAATTTCAAGCGACGCAGTGATCATGGTGCTCCCCGCCGATCACAACATCGAGGAAGTCTCCGCCCTGCACGGGGCCATTCAAAAAGGTGCGGATCTGGCTGAAAAAGGGTATCTCATCACTTTCGGGATTGTTCCCAAATCCCCTGAGACCGGCTACGGCTATATCCGGAAAGGCGTGCGGATCTTGACGGAGGGTGACAACGATGCCGTGCTCATTTCAGAGTTTGTGGAAAAACCCGACGCCGCGACGGCTGAACGTTACATTGAATCCGGAGAATACTGCTGGAACAGCGGCATGTTCATGTTCAGGGCCGACCGGGTTCTGGCCGAACTGGAGCGGTTTGTTCCGGATATTGTCTCAGCCTGCCGCTCCGCTGTTGACCAAGGACGGAAGGATCTTGATTTTTTCAGGCTGAACAAAGAACAGTTCACAGCCTGCCCCAACGATTCCATAGACTACGCCGTAATGGAGAAAACAGACAAAGGGGCCATGATTCCTCTTTCCGCCGGCTGGAACGATCTGGGGTCCTGGGACGCTCTCTGGCAGGTGGGGCGTAAAGATGAACAGGGGAACGTGATTCACGGCGACGTGCTTACCCATGATGTGAAAAATTCCTTTCTTCACGCCGAAACCCGCATGATCGCCGCCGTGGGTCTTGAAAACCACGTGGTGGTCGAAACGGCGGACGCCGTGCTCATTGCTCCCAGGGAGCGTGTCCAGGAAGTGAAGAAAATTGTGACTCAGCTTAAAAACGTCATGAGGGAGGAGGCGGCGATCCATAAAAAAGTATACAGGCCCTGGGGATCATACGAAGGCATCGACCTTTCGGACAATTTCCAGGTGAAACGGATCACCGTGAAACCCGGTGCGCGTCTGTCCCTTCAAAAACATTTTCACAGGGCCGAACACTGGGTGGTGGTTCGCGGAACGGCCATCGTGACCAAAGACGGTGAAGAACTGCTGCTGAGGGAAGACGAGTCCACCTATATTCCTCTGGGGGTGGTCCACCGCCTTGAAAATCCGGGTAAAATCGATCTGGAACTTATCGAGGTCCAATCGGGAAGCTATCTGGGTGAAGATGATATCGTGCGATTCGAGGATGTTTATGGACGATGAACATGACATCGGCGGATTTGTTTCTCTGAAAGGGAGTTTCCTCATCGCCATGCCGGATCTCGCCGATCCCAACTTTGCCAGAACCGTCACGCTGATCTGTGAGCACACCGCTGCGGGAGCCCTGGGGCTTATCATCAACAAGCCCCATCCGCTTGTGATCACTGAACAGATTTTCAAGGAGTTCAACATGGCGGTGAACGAAAAGACCGGTAAAGCCCCTATTTACATGGGCGGACCGGTTCAGACCGAGGAAATCTACATCCTCCACGGACCTCCTTTCGACTGGCGTGGAACCCTTTCGGTGACTCGGACCCTTGCCATAACCAACACCGTGGATCTTCTGGAGGCGCTTGCCGTGGGAACAGGACCCCACAAAATGCGGATGATGCTGGGGTGCGCCGGCTGGGGGCCTGGTCAGTTAGAGCAGGAAATCATGGACAATTCCTGGCTGACCTGTGATGCGTCGGATAAAATCATTTTTAATGTGGATTCTGAAAACTGCTGGGAAGAATCGGTTCGAAGCATGGGGATCGATCCTTTCCTTCTGTCATCCGGCGCGGGGAACGCCTGATCCGTCCTTGTCAGTCATGCATAAAGGTCGATGTTCATGGGTTTCCCGGATTCTGATTGCCCGGCGGTTTCCTCGACCGATTCCCCTTGGTCCTTTCCGGTTTCTTCGGGGCTCACGTCGGGTGTGTTGTTTTTCATCATTTCGGCCCGTGCATCATTGGCGATCCGTGTGGCACTGGCCGCAACGGAACGATCCTGGGCCGAGGGGCTTGCAGGTGCCAGGGCTGATCGAAGCACCACCTGCATTTTGGCGATGGTGGCTTCGGGGTTGTCCGATACCCTGGACACATCAATGCTCACTTCTCCTCCTACGGCGTATTTTTCACCATCAGGACCGGTTTTGTACTGAAAGCTCGCACCGCCACGGACATACTGTCCGCCTGCGGCAATATGGGCCTGCTCATGGGCTTTCACTTCGGTGTCTCGGGCTTTGAGCTTGGCTACTGCCGTCTGTTCTTCCTGGGTCAGTTCGCCGTTTTTTTGGGTTTGTTCCGATCCTTTTTTTTCTTCGTCGGATTCTTCCGTTTCATCCTCTTTAGTTTCATTTTCTTCGGTTTGGGTTTCCCGGAGTTCGGGTGCGTCCAGCCCTGTTTTTCCACGGTTCATGCTTTGGGGTGAATATACGCCACTTTCGTCGTCTTTGGACGATGCGTGAAGGGTTACCTTGTCTTCGATTTCTTCAGATGCCCGGTCTTTCTGCGATTCGATGGGCCGGCGGTTTTCCTGCAGGCGTGCTGGAATCTTCTCCGTGGATAAGGAGGCGGTTGAGGCGCGGTCTGTATGTGATACCGATGTAAGGGCCATGGTCCTAACCCTGTAATCCGTTGAATGTCGCTGCACGGACTTGAACAAAGTCCTGCATGAATGTTATCGGCATTTTTGATGAGTCCCTTGAGCGGTTTGATGAAAAATGTTGACAATATCTGAACTGAATTATAATGATGAATGAGATTCAATATGTGAACACTATTTGATCACAATCGGCTTTTAAAAGGATTCGCCTGACATGAAAAGCCTCTGCAAAGATTTGAGCGACGAATGCGACGACCTGGACGCTCTGGTTTCCCCACTCTCCCACAGTGACTGGATGAGGATCACGCCTTTTTTCAACTGGACCGTGAAACATCAGATCAGTCATCTGGCCTATTTTGACCGGGCGGCCCTTATGTCCATCAAAGGCCGGGAAACATTTGAATCCCATATGGCTGAACTTCTGAAAAACGCATCCACCTACGATGAAATCTTCGACAATGCCAATTCCATCGGCATGGCCATGACCGATTCAGCGCTGCTTGACTGGTGGCGGAATGAGCGCAGGGATCTTGCCACGGCTTTCGAAACCCTGGAACCGGGACACAGACTGCCCTGGTACGGGCCATCCATGAGCGCACGGTCGTCGGCAACAGCCCGGCTCATGGAAACATGGGCTCATGGACAGGATATCGCCGATGCTCTGGGGATACGCCGTAACAGTACGAAACGACTGAAGCATATTGTTCATCTGGGTTATTCCACACTGGGCTGGAGTTTTATGAACCGGGGTCTTGACGCGCCGGATGCGAACATCTCTCTTCAGCTGGAAGGCCCTGAAGGGGAAATCTGGACGTTCGGTCCTCCGGAAACCGGAGAGACCGTTTGCGGAACGGCCCTTGATTTTTGCCTGGTGGTGACCCAGCGCCGTCATGTGTCGGATACGGATCTGGTGGTGAAAGGGACAGCCGCCTCATCATGGATGAACGTGGCTCAGGCCTTTGCCGGGCCTCCTGAAAATCCTCCGGCTCCGGGGCTTAGGGTGTGGAAGTGATTCCATGGTTTTGTTTTGAAAGCGAACTGGAATGCGTGGGCGGCGTGGGAGAACTTGGGCTCAGTGCCTGTCCGGTGTATGGATAACAGATAAAGGAACATTCGATATGGACATGCCCCTGGGTGATGGTGTAGCGTATCAGCAGTATTTCGGAATTGAGCACTCCATGCTCAGAAAAGCGGTCCGGGATCTGGTCAGAAAAGAAATCCTTCCCCATATCAACGACTGGGAAGAGGCGGGTGAATTCCCCCTTTCCCTTTATGAACAGGCCGGAAAGCTCGGATTTCTCGGAGTGGGTTATCCCGAAGATATGGGAGGGACTCCAGGGGACGTTTTTCTGACCATCGTCCTTAACGAAGAACTGATGCGTTCGGGCTCGGGAGGTCTGGCTGCGAGCCTCGGTTCCCACAGTATCGCACTGCCACCCATCGTCAGAAAAGGGACGAAAGAACAGATCGAACGCTTCGTGAAACCGGTGCTACAAGGCAAGCGCGTCGCAGCCCTGGGTGTCACCGAACCTTCCGGGGGCTCGGATGTGGCCAATCTCAAAACCACGGCGGTCAGGCACGGGGATCATTATGTGGTGAACGGCAGTAAAACCTTCATTACCAGCGGTGTCCGGGCGGACCAGCTCACCTGCGCGGTGCGCACCGGAGGCGATGGTGCCCACGGTATCAGTTTTCTGGTCATCGAGCGTGACACACCGGGTTATAAAACATCGGACAAACTTAAAAAAACAGGCTGGTGGGCGTCGGATACGGCGGAGATCTATTTTGACGACTGCAAGGTTCCCGTGGAAAACCTCATCGGCGAAGAGAACAAGGGCTTCTACATCATCATGGAAAATTTTCAGATGGAGAGGCTTCAGCTCAGCGTCATGGCCAACATGACCGCCCAGCTCGCCTATGAAGAGTCACTTTTATACGCCAGACAGCGTGACGCTTTTGGCAAGAAACTCAAAGGATTCCAGGTTATCCGACATAAGCTGGCCGAGATGGCCACCCTCGTCGAAGTCAGTCGGGAGTTCACCTACCGGGTGGCCGCAAAAATCAACGCCGGTGAAAACCAGGTGAAGGAAGTATCCATGGCCAAGAATTTTGCATGCAGCGTCAGCGACAAAGTGACCTATGATGCGGTGCAGATTTTAGGCGGTTATGGTTACATGCGCGGATCCATGGTGGAAAGACTGTACAGGGACAACCGGATTCTTTCCATCGGGGGTGGTACCACAGAAATCATGCGCGAAATCATCTCGGCGCATATTCTATGATTCAAACGTCGCGACGAAGGCCTTCACGGCATGCGTAACGATATATTTCTGATTTTATAATTCATTCTTTCGCGACCTTTTTGAAAAAGGGTGTTTTTTGAAAGCGGTGTTGAACTGTTTGTTGATGACATCATTTAATTGCATCAAATGATGTAAATCTGTGATTGACATGCTGGAGAATTTGTATTACGTCTTGTCCAGCAAATGATGGAATACAATGTTGTAGGATCTGTGATGGAGCTTATCGAATGAAAAGGCTCATCTGAACAAAACGACGGAGAGGGAGGTTTTTGAAATGGCCTTGAACATGGACGCCCTTGGCAAAACCATTGGACCGATCATGAAAGATTACAGCTGGAAGGATGTCGCGATTTACGCGCTGGGCGTGGGTGCGGGATTCGATGATATCGAGTATTGCTGGGAAAGGAAACTCAAGGTGATTCCCACCTTTTCCATTGCATCGATTTTTGAGTTTCTGGGTCATGTGGGCATCAATTCCGGGATGAACCTCGCGGGGATTCTCCATGGAGAACAGGAACTGATTTTTCATAAGCCCATTCCCGTGTCCGGAAGCTTCACCACGGAAGGCCGTATAGCCCATTACTATGACAAGGGGCCGGGCAAGGGCGCATTGATCATTGCCGAAAGTGACACATGCGGTGAGGACGGTGCAAAACTTTTCTCCAGCGTTCTTACGGTTTTTTCGCGGTTTGACGGTGGCTTCGGCGGGGAAAACGCACCTAAAAAGGAACGTGAATATCCCGACCGGGCACCGGATTTCACGGTGGAGGAAATGCCTTCGCAGAACCAGCCCCTGTTGTACAGACTTTCAGGTGATCTTTTCGATGTTCATGTGGATAAGGAATTCGCCACCATGGTCGGATTTGAGCGGCCCATCATGCACGGGCTCTGCACCCTGGGATTTGCCTGTCGCGCCCTTTTGAACTCACTCTGTCCCGGTGAGCCGGAAAAAGCGCGGCGTCTGGCCTGCCGTTTTTCCAAACCTCTTTATCCCGGCCATCCCATCAGGACATCCATCTGGAAAACAGGCGACGGCACCGCATGCTGGAGCACGGAAAATACGGCAACCGGAGAAACAGTCATATCCCAGGGGATTTTTGAGTTTGGCGACGTGCCTGCATAAAGGTTTTCTGACGTTCAGTTCAATTTTCAGTGTTGAGGAGATTAACCATGATTGAATTCAATAAATCACAGAAACAGATTCAAAAGGCCGTTCGATCATTCGCCAAAGGCGAATTTGAAAAAGAGCGGGTGCTCGAACTGGACAGGACAGGGGAGTATCCTTCGGCCATCCATGCCAAGGCCGCTGAGCTGGGATTCATAGGGATCCATTTCCCGGAGACTTATTCCGGCGGGGGGCTGGGGTTCGTGGAACAGGCCCTCGTGGCCGAGGAACTTTGCGCGGCGGATTCCAGTTTCGGTATCACGCTGACCATGGCCGGTTACGGTGCCGAGTGTATTTTACGGTTCGGTTCCGATGAGCAGAAGGAAGCGTTTCTTCCCGGTGTGGTGGAAGGCCGGACTCATTGTGGGGCCGCTTTCACCGAGCCGGGCAACGGTTATGACATCACGAAACTGTCGGCAGTTGCCGTCATGAAAAACGGAAATTATGTCATCACCGGCAGGAAAACCGGGGTGGTGAACGGGCTCAACGCCGGTTTTTATATTGTGTTATGCCAGACCGATCTCATGGCCCAGCCTTTCACTTCAGGGTCGTCACTTTTCATTGTGGAGGCAGACCGGAAAGGGCTCGTCATTGAAAATGCTGGGGAACGTCTGAGCCTCAACATGATGTCCACGGCGAACATCATCTTCGACCAGGTGGAGATTCCCGCGGCCAATCTTATCGGAGAGGCGGGAAAAGGATACGACTACGTCCAGAAATTTCTTGCCGAAAGCCGGCTTCTGGCAGCGGCCCAGGCCCTTGGTGTGGCAAGGGGCGCTTACGAACGGGCCATGTTCCATATCAAGAACAGGGAACAGTTCAACCGGCCCATCGGCGTCTTCCAGGCAGTGCGTCATAAAATCGCGGACATGGCGGCCCAAATCGCCGTGGCCCGTCTTGTGACATACGATTCGGCCCAGGTATTTGACAACGGGGCCGGAGACGCTGCCACGGCGTCCATTGCCAAGATGGTGGCCTGCAAAGCGGCCATGGCCGTCACGGATGAAGCGGTACAGCTTCTGGGCGGTTACGGCTACATGCGGGAATACGAGGTGGAGCATTTTTACAGGGACGCCAAGATGCTGGAAATCCGGGACGGCAACCAGTATCTCCACAAAGACATCATCGCGGATGCCGAAATCGGTAAACTCAAAGCCGGAAAATAATTTTGACGTTAAGAACCAGGAGACGTGAATCATGAACATTCTCAATTATACCGATGAACATCAGGCCTTTCGGAAAAGGCTCCGTGAATTCATCAGCACATATGTGGTTCCCCAGGCTAAACATTGGGAAAAGGATCATTTCATTCCCAGGGACATGTGGCGGAAAATGGGTGAAGAAGGGTTTCTCTGCACCAACGTCGCCAGGGAATACGGCGGCATGGGAGGGGATTTCATCTATTCGTCCATAGTCTGCGAGGAGATGGCGGCATCCATGCAGACCGGACTTGCTCCCACCCTTCACAGCGACGTGGTGGTTCCCTACATCACCGAATACGGATCGGATGCCCAGAAAAAAAAATACCTTCCCGGCTGTGTCAGCGGGGAGATTGTCACGGCCATTGCCATGACCGAACCGGACGCGGGCAGCGATCTCACCTCCATGAGGACCACGGCGGTGGAAGAAGACGGGTATGTCACCATTTCAGGATCCAAGACGTTTATTTCAAGCGGCATTCACTCGGATCTGGCGGTGGTGGCTGCACGGAATCCCGACATCGCGGACCCGTACATGGGCATGAGCATCTATCTGCTGGAAGCCGGGACTCCGGGCTTTGAAAAAGGCAAGAAGCTGGACAAGATGGGCTGGAACAGCCAGGACACGGCGGAACTTTTTTTCAACAACTGCCGCATTCCCATTGAAAACCGCCTGGGAGACAAGGGCATGGGCTTTCTCATGCTCATGGGCAAGCTTCAGCAGGAAAGGCTCTGCTGCGCCATGGGTGCGGTTTACGGCGCTGAAATGTGCGTGAACGGACTTATGGATTACTGCAAAAAAACATCGGACGCTTCGGACAAGCCCCTGTCCAAATTTCAGGCCATCCAGTTCGCCCTGGTGGAAATGGCCACGGAAGTGAAAATCGGCCGGACGTTTCTGGACAAGCTCATTGCCGATCATATGGAAGGGCTTGATGTGAAGGTTGAAACGTCCATGGCTAAATTCTGGACCACGGACATGGCGAACCGTGTTCTTGGAAAAAGCCTCGAAATCATGGGCGAGTTCGGCAGTTATGAAGCCAATCCACTGGTACAGGGATGGCGGGATATGCGGGTGACATCCATTTTCGCAGGAACCAATGAAATCATGAAGTACATTGTTTCAAAGCTCATGCGGCTGTGATGTCCACTATAAAACATAAACGACAACAAAGTTAGTAAACGAAGGAGAAGAACCATGGCTGATATCAGATTTGACGGACGGGTCGCCATCGTCACCGGCGCAGGCGCGGGACTTGGAAAAACATACGCTCTGGCGCTGGCGGAACGCGGGGCCAAAGTGGTGGTGAACGATCTGGGCGGGTCCCGTGACGGATCAGGCGCCGATTCCAAAGCCGCCGACATGGTGGTTGCGGAAATCAAAGGCAAAGGAGGCGAGGCCGTGGCGAATTACGATTCGGTGGCCACGAAAGAGGGCGGTGAAAATATCGTGAAAACCGCCGTTGAAGCCTTCGGCAAAGTGGATATTCTCATCAACAACGCCGGTATTTTAAGAGACAAGAGCCTGATGAAAATCGAGGAGGCCGAGTGGGATCTGGTGCTTGCCGTTCACCTCAAAGGTGCGTTCTGCGTGACCCAGCCCGCTTTTAAGGTCATGAAGGAAAACGGGTTCGGCCGCATCATCAACACCGCGTCCGGTGCGGGCCTTTACGGGAATTTCGGTCAAAGCAACTACTGTTCGGCGAAAATGGGGCTGGTGGGCCTGATGAACAACGTGTGCATCGAAGGGGCCAAGTACAACATTCTTTGCAACACCATCGCACCGGTGGCGGCCAGCCGTCTGACGGAAGACGTTCTTCCCCCGTCGCTTTTCGAAAAACTTAAACCCGAATTCGTAACGCCCCTGGTGCTGTATCTGGTTTCCGAGGAATGCACCACCGGAAAGATGATTTTCAACTGCGCGGCAGGCTGGTTCAGCCGGACGGAAGTGCTTTGCGCGCCTGGAATCTGTCTCGGCGACGGAAAACGGGATATCAACGCGGAAGAGATCAGGGAAAACTGGGCGGCCATCACCAGCCTCGACAACGCCAAGCCCCTGGCCAACGTTACCGAGTCTTTCGGGTTCCTGGGGCCGCTTTTAAGCTGAGGCATGGATATTTTTTTATAAACATACGAAGGGGAGATGACGGTTATGGAGCATGTCAATGTAATCGGCGTGGGCATGACGAAATTCACCACGCCCAAAGCGGGAATACCATACAATTTCATGGGGCTTGAAGCGGTTCGAGACGCCTTGAAGGATTCAGGCATCGATTACAGTCTGATACAGCACGCCTACACGGGCTGGGTTTATGCGGACAGTTGCGCCGGGGAAAAGATTCTGTACGACGTGGGCATGACAGGCATTCCCATTTTCAATGTGAACAACAACTGCTCCACCGGCTCAAACGCCTTGTTTCTCGCTCGCCAGGCTGTTCAGTTCGGCATTGTGGACTGCGCCCTGGCCCTGGGTTTCGAGCAGATGACACCGGGTGCCCTGGGCATGACGTTTACGGACCGGCCGGCCCCCATGGAAAACTACTTCGTCAAGCTGAACGAAGTCTATCCGCTAAGTGCCACAGCACCGCCCGCGGCCCAGCTTTTCGGCGGCGCAGGCATGGAGCATATGGACAAATACGGCACGAAGCCGGAAACCTTCGGCAAGATCGCCGTCAAGGCCCGTAAACACGCCGAACACAACGAGCGGGCGGTGTTCAGGAATCTCCTTACTCTGGAAGAGGTGATGGAATCGCCACACCAGTACGGGCCTCTCACCCGTTATCAGTGCTGCCCACCCACCTGCGGCGCTGCGGCGGCCATTGTCTGTTCCGACGCTTTTGCGGCGAAACACAATATCAAGACATCGGTGTACATCGCGGGTCAATCCATGAAATCCGATTATGCCAGCTCCTTCAACGCCAAGAGCCCCATGATCATAGCCGGTTATGAGATGACCGCCAAGGCAGCCAAGGAGGTGTATGAAATGTCGGGTGTTGGGCCTGATGACGTGGATGTGGTGGAACTCCACGACTGCTTTACAGCCAACGAACTCATCACCTACGAAGGCCTGGGACTCACACCCGAAGGCACGGCGGAACAGTTCATCAACGACGGTCAGAACACCTACGGTGGGAAAGTGGTGACCAATCCCTCCGGCGGACTGCTTTCCAAGGGGCATCCTTTGGGAGCCACCGGACTTGCCCAGTGTGCGGAGCTGGTCTGGCAGCTTCGTGGAACAGCTGGCGTCCGGCAGGTCGAAGGTGCCCGCATCGGCCTTCAGCACAACATCGGACTTGGCGGAGCCGCTGTGGTGACCCTGTACAGAACCCACTGATCTTGAACAAAGACAAGGTGTTGTCGACGGGTCAGTAACGGCCCGGGCCCTTTGTTCCCACCCGCATGGGGACAGAGGGTTTTTTTATCAATGAGAGAACATCCAAACTAACAAACTAAGGTTATGAATATTTCACCTCTGTCGTCTGTTATAAGCGCATCCGGTTATTCAAGAGTTGAGACCGGTAAACCGTCCGGTGCGGATACTTTGGCTGAAAAGCCGGGACAAAATCATTCACTTCCTGAGGCGTCGGGCACAGAATACGTTTCTTCCGGCGACGATTTGGGGAATCTTGGTGAAATCGAGGTCGCAGTTCCTGCTGTTAACGATATGAGTATCGATGAAGGCCATTCGGCCCGTCTTGCTTCCCAAAACGGCGGTATCCCGGTGAAAATGGCGGCGTCCCTCTATGTTCTCAACCACAGCTTCGATGAACAGAAAAGCATTCTGCAACTGATCGCCTGATCCGATGCATTAAAAAAAGCAGACGAACCACACCGATGAGACTGGATATCTGCGTATGTTTTCACGTACAAGCCCCCAAAAAATGAAAATTATCTTACAAGCCAGCGCGCCACTTTGTAAAGCACCTTGAAAATGTCGGGGGCCTGGGATTTGATGTCGTGGCCGAACAGATCGAAGTCGGCCGGTGGAGGGGTTTGTGAATAGGGAACGCGCCTGATTTTCTGGGCCTTAAGCCGTTCTTCGTCTTTCTTTTTTTCTTCTTCCCGCTTTTTTGAAAGTATTTCGCCGCCGGCTTTGACCCATTCCAGGAGATGCCGAAGTTCTCCACCATCAAGCCACACGCCGTGGTCGGGACATCGGTCGATGATTACGCCGCTTCGGGCACCGAAGTTGACACGGCTCATCATGGTCGAGCACACCGGGCACTTGATATAGGCCGTGGGATAGTCATTGTTTCGGAGATTGTTGTTCAGTTCGGTGATTCTGTGGCGGTCGGCCTGGTAGACATGGGTGACCGAGGCTTTGATCAGGGCTTCCAGTTCACCCACATCGAAAAAAAGGCCCAGGCAGCGTTCGCAACGTTCGATGAGAAAGGTGCCGTCGATTTTAAGGTCGATGGTTTGCAGGGATATGGTACATCGTGGACAGATTCGTTCGGTGTCGGGTTCAGTCACGGTGAATCGGTGAATGCCCTTGAGGTCCGTGTCGTTTCGGCTGCCGCAATATCCGCAGATGATGGAGTTTGGCGGCAAAGGTGCTGAACAGTTTTCACAGTTGGCCATAAACGTCAATCCTGGGTGTTTCGTTGTATATCAGAGTGTGAGAGATCATTATCCCGGAATGGGCGGGGGCACGCTGTCGAAAATGTCTTTCAGCTCCGGCATGTCCGCGGCTTTCACCCAGGATTCAAACCCTTTTTTCCACATCAGTGTGTCGGGTTTGATGGCTTTGTCCTTGATCATCTCATGGATGATTTTGGGAGAAAAAGGGCCTTTTTGCTCACCGCCCAGGGCCACGAAAAACGCCGTGGCCTGACCGGGAAGGGGAGGCGGGCTGTCCGGTGCGGACGGCCGGGCTGCTTCGGGCTGAAGGACTTTGCCCATCTGGTTGGCCATGGCAAAACCCATGCCCATGCCGATGCCTGCAGACGCGTCTCCGCCGGGGTTTGCCGCAGCCTTTTCCATGGCATTGGCGGACTGGAACTGGGTGTATTTGTTGAGATCTCCGATGATCCCCATGCTGCTTCGCTTGTCCAGGGCTTCTTCCACGTCCGGCGGCAGGGAGATATTTTCGATGACAAGAAGGGTGAGTTCAAGGCCGTAGGCCATGAATTCCGAGGTCAGCCGCTGGGTGATGAAACTGGACAGATCCTTGTAGTTCGACGCCAGGTCGAGGACGGGGATCCGGCTTTCGGCAAGGATGTCTGCAAAACGGCTGGAAATCATGCTCCGGAGCTGGTCAGCGATTTCATCCACGGTGAAATGGGCGTCCGTACCCACGATTTCTCGGATGAAGGTGGCGGGGTCCTTCACTTTCATGACATACGTGCCGAAGGAGCGCATGCGCACCGGACCGAATTCGGGGTCCCTCAGCATCACGGGATTTTTCGTGCCCCATTTGAGGTCCGTGAAATTTTTGGTGTTGATGAAATAGACTTCGGCCTTGAACGGGCTGTCAAATCCGTAATACCAACCTTTGAGCGTGGTGAGGACCGGGAGGTTCTTGGTGGTCAGGGAGTACATGCCCGGCTGGAAAACGTCGGCAATGGTTCCCTGACTGACGAATACCGCCACCTGGGATTCACGGACCGTGAGTTTGGCTCCGTATTTGATTTCGTTCTGGTACCTTGGAAAACGCCAGACCATCGTATCCCTTGAATCATCGGTCCATTCGATGATGTCCACGAGTTCCGCTTTGACTTTGTCCCAAAGAGCCATGTCCAACGTCTCCTTTCTTTAAATGATAAAGGCGGCGAGATGATCAAGCCGCTGTCTCATGCGATTTTCGGAATCATGCAGCACCACAGCATTTCTTGAATTTTTTTCCGCTGTTGCAGGGGCAAGGATCGTTACGGCCCACTTTGGGTTCCGACCGGACCACCTGCTGGGGTTTGATGCCCTCGCCGTCTTCGAACACCCATTCGCCGTCGTGCCGCACAAAGGTGGCCAGTTCGTGGTGGCGGGTCCTGTCGCCTTTTACGGTGTAATAGGCGATGAATTCCACGGTTCCGGTGTCGTCCGTTTCGCCGCCTTTGTCCGTTTCGATGATTTCAAGCCGGTTCCACTCGGATTTTGCGGCCCAGAGGTAGGTTTCCTTGTCGTCGTGGGACGCCTGCTTGGACGGATGAAGGGATGATTTGATGAAATCGGTTTCGACCTTGGCGTAGGCCGAATATCTGGCGCGCATCAGTTCCAGCGCGGTTTTGGCTTTTCGTGTGTTTTTGATGATGGGTTCACAGCATTCTGCATAGGTCAGGTCAGACCCGCAGGGGCAGAGGTTCATTGAGTTCTCCTTATGGTCAAGAATCGATGGTTATGAAAACGTTTATTATCACAGGTACGGTCAGGCCTCAGAACCCTCCGAGGCTCATACGGTCAGATCTTTTTATAAAGAATATGGTGGATAAAATAAACATCATTTTTTTCTTTCGAGGTCGAGGAGGACCTTTTTCAATTCAAGACCGGGCCCGAACCCGGTGAGTGAACCGTTTTTACCGATGACTCGGTGGCAGGGAATGACAATGAGCAAGGGATTTTTACCGCAGGCCATACCCACGGCCCGTGAAGCCGCAGGATTTCCGGTTTCACCAGCGATGTCCTGATAGGATCGTGTTTCACCGTAGGGTATGGCGGCCAGCCGTTCCCAGACTTTCTTTTGAAAATCCGTTCCGCCGGGATCAAGGGGCAGGTCAAAGACTTGGAGCTGGCCATCGATGTAAGCTTTGAGCTGATCAATGTAAGGTTTCATGGATGGTTGGGACAAAAGCCAGTCTTTCGCTGCTGAAAGGTCTGATTCTTTGGACGCGAAAATCACTTCGCAAAGACCAGCGGATGTGGCTGCCATGGCAAACCATCCCAGACGGGTTTGAATCCGGTCATAGAGTATCATGGGGAGACTCCGGTTTTTCCAGTTCTTTGGCGAACATGTCTTCGAAGAACACGTCTGCCACGTGATTGACCTGCCCGTGCATTTTTTTGAACTCGGCCATCAGGGATAGCGCAAGATCCGTCAACTGAGAGCCTCCGCCGGATGTCCCGCCGGTGTTGCGTAAAAGAAGGGGCGAACCCAGTCCTTCTTCCGTGGCCTTGATTTTTCCCCAAAGGCCGCGGTAACTCATCTTCAGCTCTTTGGCTGCGGCGTTAAGGGAGCCGTTTCTTTGAATGGCATCGAGCATCCGAAGGCGTCCCAGCCCGAAAATCACCTGCCCCTTTCTGTCTTCGATCCATATTTTCGATTTTATATGAAAAGGAGGGCGATCCTGGTTTTTTTCAGAATTCTCATTCGTCATGATGTCATCACCGCGCAAAACTGTTTTTTTGGTTCAGATGTTAAAATGGCATCCCAATCTTGGAGTGCAATGACCCACACTATTCCACGATTGAGGATGTTTCTCAAGAAAAAAGACCCCGTGCAACGACGGGGTCAGGAAGGGCGACGGTGAGAAAAGAGATCAGCGTTTCAGCATCCGGGGGAAAATTTTCATCAGCTTGAAACTGCCCGAGATTCGTTGTGAAAGGGTGTTTCCGTAAAAGAAATAACAGGCTCCTTTGATTCCCTCGTAAATGGTTTTGCTGAAGGGATGCCACCAGATGTTTTTCCGGGCGACAATGGCGTAAAGGTCGTGAACCACCACTTTGGGGAACGTCATTTCATCGAAACCCAGTGCGCCGTGAGTCCGCCCGCCTCCTGTTTCCTTGGGGCCGCCCCAGGGAGTTTCAGCCAGGCCGTGACTCATGAGGTGGTCGTTGATGGTGGCCACACCCACCTTGATCTGTTTTGCCAGGGCTTCTGCCTGTTTAAGGTTCTTTGACCATACCGAGCAGGTGAGACCCAGACTGGAGTCGTTGGCCAGAGCCACGGCTTCTTCCATGGTTTTGACTTTCATGACACCCACCACCGGTCCGAAGGTTTCATCGTTCATCACCAGCATGTCGTGGTTGACATTGGTCAGAACCATGGGAACCGAGAAAAAGGGACTTTCATTGTGAACAGGGGCTTTGGCTTTGGCGTAAATGACGGCACCTTTGGCAAGGGCATCATCCACATGGCGTTTCACGGTATCGACCTGGCGGAGCGTGGTCATGCATCCGATGTCGGTGTTATAGTCCGTGTCATATCCCACCCGCAGACTTTCTGTTTTGTCTTTCAATATGGACAGGAAAGAACTGTAGACGTTTTCATGAACATAGATGCGCTCCACGCCGCCACAGGACTGACCGGCATTCTGGAATCCGGCCCAGACAGCACCGGACGCAGCCCGGTAAAGATCGGCGTCTTCGCAGACCAGCATGGCGTCGTTGCCTCCCAGCTCAAGGCAGACCGGGGTCAATGTTTTGGCGGCTGCTTCGCTCAACTGCTTGCCCACTCCAACGGAACCGGTGAAAAACAGTTTGTCGATGCGATTGCTTAAAAGGGTTTTCGAAGCCTCGGACCCTCTCATATTGGCATAGGAAAACACACCATCGGGAAGTCCGGCAGCATCCATGCAACGCTTCAACGCAAGCCCTGCCATCTGTGTCTCCGTGGCCGCTTTCAGAACCACACAGTTTCCGGCAAGAAGGGCCATGACCACTTCCGAAAACGGAATGGAAAAGGGGTAGTTCCAAGGTGAGATGATTCCCACCACACCGTAGGGCATCCGGGTGATTTTGCTGATTTTGTTGATGAACAGAAGGCCGCCGGGCATGAGATAACGGTCTTTTAAAAACGATTTTGCTTTTTTACAATAATACGTGAGAGCGGCCACGGCGGGGAGAATTTCCGAGGCTAAGGCGTCTGTACGGGTTTTTCCATTATCGCGAGCCACTGTTTCCGCCAGGGAATCCATGTTGTTCACCATGTATTCTTTGGTTTTTTTCAGCATGGCGATTTTCTGTTTCATGGGGAGGGCTGCCCAGTCCGCCTGGACTTCTTTCGCTTTTTCGATAAGCCTGGCCACTTCCTCGGCGGAGTGGATGTCCGAATACCCGATCACTTCGCCCGTTCCTGGGTTGACGCATTCCGTGCGCTCGATTCTCATGGCAGATTCCGATTGGTACATGGGTTGATCCTTTCGTCAAAGGGTTGACAGTCAGTCGGACGACCGTTAAAAATTATTAATCTTTGAAAACAGTTTTACTTTATTGCATACAATAGGCTATGAAACATTGGTTCTCAACAGCTAACACAGCTCTGTCATTATGTCAATAATGACATAATGATCAATCCGGTGTGTTCATGCTTTTTAACAACGGGAACAGGTTGACCTGGATGGCATTGACGAACATCGTGACACGTTTTTATTCATCCAGACGAAAAAAATGGGTGACACCGGCGCGGTTTGCCTTGTAAAACAATTTCTTTTATCAACCGCCGGAAGATTCACAGATGAATATCGGCTTGCGTGTCTTTTTTTCACTATGGGGTAGGCATGAACCAAAATCCGTCAATCAATACGTGGACCAGCGGTCCGCAATTCGAAGAAGTGGCCAGGCGTGTTTCGGAAAAACGATTTCAGGGGCGCATGCCCAAAGCGATCATGGGCTGGGATGGCGTATTTATCCGTGATGATTCCACAGACCCGGTGGCGCTTCTTGACGCTTATATCAAACGTGTTGAAGCTGAAAGCTGCGGGGAATGCACACCGTGCCGTGAAGGTTCTTTCCGTTTGTCTGAAATCATGAATCGCGTGTGTGCGGGGACGGGGAATGATGAAGATCTTGACGCAATCAGGACGCTTGCCATGGACATCAGTCTGACGGCGCGCTGCGATATCGGAAAAGGCCTGGCCACTCCGGTGGTCGATCTTCTGGATCGTTTTCCGGCCGATTTTGCGGATGTTATCCATGGACGACGTTCGGTCAGGCGAGACACCTATGAAAGCATCATCACGGCACCGTGCATCAACGCCTGTCCGTCCCATGTGGACATTCCTGCTTATCTTGAGCATGTCCGAAAAGATCATTGGCCGGAGGCCATGGCGGTGATCCGGAACGGTTGCCCCATGCCGGGAACCATCGGCCGTGTCTGCGTCCGGCCTTGTGAAACAAACTGCCGAAGGAAAGACCTGGATGCCCCTCTGGCCATCCGGGCAGTCAAACGGTTTTTATCCGAACAGGAACAATTCAAGGGGATGATCACGCCGGAACCTCAGAATGATCGTCAGAGTGAAAAGGTCGCCATCATCGGTGCAGGGCCATCCGGCCTTTCCTGTGCGTATTATCTGGGCAGGCTGGGGTATGAGAGCACGATTTTCGAGGCCCAGGAAGGACCAGGCGGCATGGCGGCCTATGGCATTCCATCCTACCGTCTGCCCAGGGATGTTATCGCCTATGAAGTTGACATCATAAAAAAGTTGGGTTCTGAAATACGGTATGGTGTTCAGGTGGGCAAAGACATCACCTTGGATGAAATCGTGGATATGGGATACAGCGCGGTTTTTATCGCCGTTGGGGCTCCCGAATCTTCTAAAATGCGCTGCAAGGGAGAGGATGAGGGCTATGCAGGGTTCATGACCGGTGTGGAATTTCTCGCCCGATCAGCCCGCGGACAAAAAACGCTGGACGGTAAAACGGTGGTGGTCATCGGAGGCGGCAATGTGGCCATGGACTGTGTGAGAACGGCGCGCAGACTTGGTTTTGAAGACGTCAACCTGCTTTACAGAAGGACAAGGGACGAAATGCCTGCTGATCCACATGAAATCGAAGAAGCTGATGAGGAGGGAGTCGTTTTTCATTTTCTTGTGGCACCCCTTGAAATCGTGGCCAGCGACGGACAGGTCACCGGGCTGAAATGTCAGCGCATGGAACTTGGAGAACCTGACGCAAGCGGTCGGCGAAGTCCGGTGGCGGTGACGGGATCGGAATTCATCATGCCCTGTGACGCCATCATCCCGGCTGTGGGGCAGAAATGCACCGTAGACAAGGTGCTTTCCGATCAAAGCATACTGACCTCGTGGCAGACCCTGATTGTGGACGAAACCACATTCCAGAGCGGTGACAAGAGAATCTTCGGAGGCGGTGACTGTGCCACCGGACCGGCCACACTGATCGCGGCCCTGGCCGCAGGTAAAAATGCGGCGAGGTTCATCGACCATTCTTTCAGAAAAGGCGGATGTGATCCGGAAACGCGGGATTATCTGGAAACCCTTGTCTCATCCGGTCACGTGTTCGATGCGGATGAACCCTTTGTTTATCCTGGACAGACGGTTCGAACAGAACCGCCGGTCATGGAGCCGGATGAACGGATCAAGGGATTCGAGGAAGTGGAAAAAGGATTGTCGGCCGCTGAAGCCCGCATTGAAGCTTCCCGTTGTCTCAGGTGTTACAGAGTGCTCGTGGCGGCGTTTTGAGAGTGGTGTACGAATAAAAAAAATCCCTCGGACCTTTTGATGGGTCCGAGGGATTTTTAATTTTGAAATAACTACATTTTCTCGATTTTTACTGCACAGGCTTTATATTCGGCCGTCTGCGTGTACGGATCAAAGGCCGCGTTCGTCAGCCAGTTGGCACAGGCTTCCCTGAAATGGAAGGCCATCCACACCATGCTTTCCGGGACTTCAGCGGTCACCCTGGCTTTGAGGGTGATGGAACCTCGCCGCGATGAAACACGGATGGTTTCGCCGTTTTTGATGCCCATCTTTTTCGCGTCAAAGAGAGAGATATCCGCAGTCTCTTCACCCAGGAGATCGTTCAGCCCTTGCGTTCTGCCGGTCTGGGTCCGGGTGTGATAGTGATACAGGCGGCGTCCGGTTGAAAGAACAAAAGGATAGTCGGAGCAGGAGACTTCAGCGGGCGGTGTCCATTCCGCAGGTGTGAAAAGACCTTTGCCACGGGTGAAGTTTCCGTCCCGGTGAAGGAAAGGCGTACCCGGATGTTCTTCTGTGGGGCAAGGCCACTGGAGACCATCGTTTTCGATGCGGTAGTATTTGATGCCGGCAAGGTTCGGGGCGAGAACGGAAATCTCGTTATCCCAGAGCTCCTGGGCGCTGTTGGACGCCCATGCATGACCCATGCGCTTCGCCACTTCACGGAAGATCCACCAGTTGGGTTTCGAAACTCCCGGAGGTTCACAGGCTTTTCTGACACGGCTCACACGCCGTTCGCTGTTGGCGAAGGTTCCGTCATTTTCACTCCAGGCCGCCGCAGGAAGGATCACGTCGGCGAAACGGGTGGTCTCGTTTTCGAAGATGTCCTGCACCACAAGGAACTCCGCACTTTCAAGTTCGTGTTCCACTTTGTGGATATCCGGCTCGGTGTTTGCGAGGTTTTCACCGAAAATCCAGAAACCTTTGATTTTACCGCTGACAAGACCGTCCATCATCTGGGGAATCATCATGCCGTTTTTATCCGGTAGCCCGGTGACATTCCAGGCGTTTTCGAATTTCTGGCGGGCTTCGGGGCTGATGACCGTCTGATAGCCGGGGAACACGTTGGGAAGAGCGCCCATGTCGCAGGCACCCTGTACGTTGTTCTGACCGCGAAGAGGATTCACGCCGCCCATCTCCATGCCCAGGTTGCCTAAGAGCATCTGAAGGTTGGCCACGGACACCACGTTGTTTCGTCCGCAGGTGTGCTCGGTGATGCCCAGGGTGTAGCAAAGCATCATGGGTTTTACCGATGCAGCCATACGGGCGGTCTTGACGATCATATCGCTTGAAACGCCACAGATTTCAGCCGCTTTTTCAGGAGGATAGGACATGACGGTTTTTTTCAGTTCGTCAAAGCCTTCGGTGTGGTTGGCGACGAAATGCTTGTCATAAAGGTCCTCGGTGATCAGCACGTACATCAGGCTGTTCAGGAACGCGATGTCCGAACCCACCTTGATGGGTACATGGATGTCGGCGAACTGGGCTAGTTT
Organism: Desulforapulum autotrophicum; assembly: GCA_020723285.1. Lineage (GTDB taxonomy): Bacteria > Desulfobacterota > Desulfobacteria > Desulfobacterales > Desulfolunaceae > DYJE01. The sequence goes on from DYJE01000003.1 coordinate 163,030, forward strand.
CTGTTTTCTGGGATCGACGAGGATGAGTTTCGCCCCTTTTCGCACCGCGTTTTTCAGGAACGTGGCGGCCACGGGGTGGGCCTCCGTCATGTTTGATCCGATGACGAAGAACATTTTCGCGTTTTTGAATTCCTTGAAGGAATTGGTCATGGCACCTGAGCCGAATGTTGTCGCCAGACCGGCGACCGTGGGGGCATGTCAGGTTCGGGCGCAGTGGTCAATGTTGTTCGTCTTGAACACCGCGCGGAAAAGCTTTTGCATGTTATAGGAATCTTCGTTGATGCTTCGGGCGCAGCTTACGCCCGCAACGGCGTCGGGACCGTGGTCCTTGATGATTTTGGAGAATTTTGACACCACAAGATCAAGGGCCTCGTCCCAGGTGGCTTCATGGAACACACCGTCTTTCTTGATGAGCGGGGTTTTTAGGCGTTCGTTGGAGCTGATGAAGTCGTAACCGAAACGGCCTTTGACACAGAGCCGTCCCTGATTGGGTTCGGCGTTTTCCGTGGCCGTGACCTGCACGATTTTACCGTTTTTGACGTGAAGTGTCTGCTGACAGCCCACACCGCAGTAAGGGCAGGTGGTCCGGATCTGTTCTGTTTCACAGAGACGGGGTTTCTGGTAGGCGTCCTTGGGAACCAGGGCTCCGGTGGGACAGGCCTGGATGCACTGGCCGCAGAACACGCAGTCCGAATCTTTGAGGGCCATGTCGCCCTTGGCGATGATTTTCGTTTTGGCGCCACGGTATCCGAAATCGATGGCATCGTTTACCTGAACTTCCCGGCAGGCCTGGACGCAGCGTCCGCACAGGATGCACTTGGCGAAATTTCTGAGGATGAGCGGATTGACCGCTTCCATGGGATAGAGGGTTTCGGTGTCCGGGTATTTGCCTCCCTTCACCTGATACCTGTAGGCCAGTTCCTGAAGACGGCAGTCTCCGGTGGCCGGGCAGACCAGACAGTCATCATGCCTTCCGGAAGAAAGCATCAGTTCGACGATGGTTTTCCGGGACTGGATGACCATGGGGGATTCGGTGCGGACCACCATGCCTTTTGTCGCAGGGACAGTGCAGGCGGTCATGAGGCTTCTCGCTCCCTCGACTTCAACCACACAGACGCGGCAGGCACCGGTGGGTGTGGTTTCCTTGAGGTGACAGAGGGTGGGGATGTCGATCCCTGCGGCTACCGCGGCCTCAAGAATCGTTTGACCGGGACTGAATGGAACTTCCCGACCGTTGATGACCATCAGGTTTTCACTCATGTTTGGTATCTCCTCTAACGATGACGTCATGAAATAAGAAGGTGAACCGTAAAAAAACAAATCATGACAATTATTTAAAGCATTACGCCCGGGATTTCCCCAAAGGTGTTCGTTCAGGCTGTGGAATGATCCGGCGTCCGGCTCTATCTTGTTTTGCAACAACGAAATAGAAGTGAGCTAACACAATGAAGTTATTATGTCAATGATGACATGGTGAAAGACTTGCGAAACAATAGGCTCGTTGATGTTATCGACAGTAAAAAAAGGCCTGCGTGTTCGTGGTGTTCTGAAACACTCTGTTAATCCTGGCCCGGGTCAGAACGTCCAGTGGCGCAGGGCGATTTTTTCGAACATGTTGACAAGTCCGGCACCCAGCGTGTAGAGGGTCCGGATGGGCATTTTTTCTTCCGCCCCTTCGTCAAAAAACACGTTGAGATCCGACGCCATGCCTTCCTCGGCCTTGAGGTAGCAGATCAGGACCGGAACGGTGGGAAAGGGTCGGAGAACCAGGGAGATGTCCGCTTCATAATGGTCTTCCACTTTTTCTCCTTTAAAAAGGCGGACAAGATCCTCGAACAGCTCGGTGTGGTCATCGGCGATTTTTTTGAGGGGTTTTTCGCATCGCTGGTTGAAAAGCCGGAAGTAATCCTTGCCTCCTTTCAGTTCGCGAAGCGGAACCCATCGTCCGGTGAGGGGTTTGTCTTTTGCGTGGGTCAGATGGCTGTAAAAAGGAATGGCGAACCAGTGGTTCACATGGATGTCTGAAATAATCTTTCCATTCATGTCAATGCTGACGGGTTTCCCAAGGCAGGTGAGAGTCAGTCGACCATCGGCAAAGGTACCGCCCACCCGCTGGGCGACCGTCAGAAGGTCCAGATCCTGAATTTGCTGCTGCATGGCAGAAATGAGCGTGAGAAATTCGTCGCTTCTTTCCTTTAGGGCCGAATGTTCCAGGCCGTGGGTTTCAAGAATTTCAGGTGGAAGATCAGGACAGTCGCTTAAGGGCCGGTTTCCCTTGAACACTTCGGCGGCAAAGGCCATGCAGGTTTTTTCATTGCATTTCCGGCAGTTTGATTTGTTGAGAAGTTTGAGCACTTCCATCAGGTTTTTGAACTGAGCCATAGGTATCCTCCTTGAAAAAAAGAATAAAAGCATTGATTGGCCATGAGGTCAAAGAAAAAAACAGGTATACCATCCTGTGACCCCGTCTTGTTCAGCAGGCCATATAGAACTTCCCATGCAAGGTTGCAAAAAAGAAGGTTTTCAGTTATTCCTTGGGCTCATCCCGAAAAAGGAGAGGGAATGGCAGCCTCGAAGGATCAGAAAAAAACGTCAGAAACATCCGAAACCTCCCGTTCCAGTGTGACGGAAACCATCCTCGAAAGTATTTCCGACGGTGTGTTCACGGTGGATCACACCTGGCGCATCACCAGTTTCAACCGGGCCGCCGAGGAAATCACAGGCATTCCCAGGGACGAGGCCATCGGCCGTCATTGCTGGGAGGTGTTCCGCTCCAACATGTGCGAAAGGGACTGCGCCCTTAAAAAAACCATGAAGGTCGGAAAATCCTTCGTCAGTTCTGAAACTTACATCATCAACAAAGACAGGCAGCGAATCCCCATTACTGTGTCCACCTCGGTTCTCAAGGACAAACGCGGTAAAATTTTAGGGGGTGTGGAGACATTCAGGGATCACAGCCTTGTTGAAGAATTGCGAAAAGAGCTTTCGTCCCGGTTTCAGATGGAAGACATGGTGAGTTCCTCAGAAAGCCTCAGGAAGATTTTCTCCATCGTTCCCCAGGTGGCTGAAAGCAGCAGCACGGTACTTATTCAGGGCGAGACAGGCACTGGAAAAGAACTTCTTGCAAGGGCCATCCACAATGTGGGGCCGAGGAAGGACAAACCTTTTGTGGCCATCAACTGCGGAGCCCTGCCCGACACCCTTTTGGAATCCGAACTGTTCGGATACAAAAAAGGAGCGTTCACACACGCGGAAAAAGACAAACCCGGCCATTTCAGTCTGGCGGACGGGGGCACCATTTTTCTCGACGAAATCGGCGACACAAGCCCGGCTTTTCAGGTGAAGCTTCTGCGTGTCCTGGAAGAGCAGGAGTTCATGCCCCTGGGCTCTGTTAAAAAGGAAAAGACCGATGTGAGGATCATCGCGGCCACCCACATGGATCTTTCAACCATGGTCAGTGAGGGAACGTTCCGTCGGGATCTTTTTTACCGGATCAACGTGGTGAGACTTCTCCTTCCCCCTTTACGCGAACGCATGGAAGACATTCCCCTTCTGGCTGACCGGTTTATCCGGAAAATGAACGGAATCCGTGGGAAATCCATCCGAGGCCTGAGCCAGGAATCCCTTGCCCGTCTTATGGCCCATGATTATCCAGGCAACATCCGTGAACTGGAAAATCTCATCGAACACGCCTTTATCCTCTGTTCCGAAGGCGACATCGAACCCCGTCACCTCCCGGCCTGGCTTTCGGACCAGCCCGTGCGAACCCCTTCAAAGGCCATCTCCGCCAGCGCAAATCCGGTGGCCGAAGCGGAACGGAAACACCTTCTTGAAACCCTGTCCCGCCACGGCCATAACCGCGAAGCCGCCGCCCGCGCCCTCGGCATCCACAAAACCACATTGTACCGGAAAATGAAGAAGCTGGGGATTCCCCTGCCTGATGATGATGGGCGCAGGCGATGAACTGTGAATCAAGTGCTGATATTCATATCGAATAATTTGCAAATGAATGAACATCGGACATCCAGTGCGGCCAACATCGAATAAAGGATAACTCCATAAAAAACAATCGAAACGCGATCCGGGTTGACCGATTTTATCCGGATCACCCGATGCACGAGGTGAAACGTTTAAACAGATATTTCCTATAATTCCTGAACGTTTGATCGAACATGCGTTAAACGTTCTTTCCGTCATGGATCATCTGAAACAAAACCTTGGAAGAGCAAACAACGACATGCACCAGGGAATCCATCGTTTCGACGAACGCCGGAAAACGGCCTGACATATCCGGCCCCAAAGGAACATAATCGTCAGGCTAAAGGCAAAAATCAGTTTTTTGCCCTAACGGGGCTGAGGAATAAAGCCCAGGGTTGCGGCGAAAGCCGCTACCCTGGGACATTTCCCATGATGGTTTTCAACCCCAACGGGGTTGCGTAACATGTCCATGAAACGCCCCTATCTGGACGCAACCCCTTTGGGGTTGGGGGATGTTCGCCGGTGAACCCAGGGTAGCGGCGTTGCCGCAACCCTGGGCTTATGATACGGAATCCCGTTGGGATTCGATGCGGGTTGTATCATTTTGTGGTGGTTGTCAGATTAAAATTCCGAAATGGAAAACGGCAAACGGACCATCGGCAAAGAATGGGCCAGGAAACTGGCAGCTGCCCTTCATTGCGATTACAGGGCTTTTTTGTAAATGATGACCACCTTTGACCGGATTCTGATTGAAAAATCAAGGTGCGAAAACGGCTGAGAGCATATTGTCCAAAGCGATGGCCATGCCGTGACCCTTGCTTCACAACAGATAGAAATCATACCCCTTGACGATTCTTCACGATTGCGCTGGATTGCGGAAGAGCATCGACCTTTTCTGGAATGGCATCGGAATAATATTTTCAGGTAGTCGCAGCATGACGTGCATACCGTAGGAGAGATGCAACGATGCGGTGCGTTAACATTGCTAAAATGCAACGGTAAGCCAGTCTTAATCCACTCCATTCTCTGAATTCTTTCATAAAACGATCTTCTAATACTCTGAAATAAAATACAATTTTTATATTGAAACTGTTTTTTCCAGATACGGCACGGCGGTTGCTATTCATCTGGATCGAACGGTGTTGTGAAAACGTTTCGTTCATGGAAGGCATGGGTCTGTGACAGCATCCGTGGATAGGTATGGAAGGACGAGGGGTATGGTTTGCGTGGCGCTGACAGTCTGGGAAGACAGGATCTCTCCCGTGTTCGATGTGGCCCACGATCTGATGATCGTGACCATTGACCAGGGAAAAATTGAAGACAGGCGATACGTCTCTTTTGATCCGGACAGGCTGACCACCCTGATGATGATTTTCAAGGACAGAAACGTGGAATGTCTGATCTGCGGAGCCATCTCGGAAACACCGGCAAGGCTGATCATGGACAGCGGGATCCGGCTGATTCCGTTTATCACTGGGGACCTCGATCAGGTTCTCGCGTATTACGCAAAAGGCGAACCCATTGTTCCGGGTTTCCTTATGCCCGGTTGCGGTTGCCCACGGCGTGGCAGCTGCGGAAGACATGGCAGGGGGAGGGACCGGGGAGATACGGATCCGAACGAAAAGGGTTCTGGGTTGAAACATGGGACATCGCCGTCCATGCGGACGGCAAGGAGGCGAACATGCCGGGATACGACAGAACAGGACCGCAAGGAGCGGGACCGATGACAGGCGGAGGCCGTGGATTGTGCAACAGTGGCCAGGGACGGAAAAGTGGCGGTGGTTTTATGGGCCAGGGTTTCTGCCGGGGCGGTAGAAAAAACAGGATGGGCAGACAGGGCTTCGGTATGGGATTTGGCCGCGGGTTTCGAACCGGTTTTCCTGAAAAAATCCAGGGAAAACCTGAAAGCGTTAAAACCACAGGTGATGAAAGCTGAACAGCGTCAAAACAGCGTCAAACGTTTTGAACTGGTGAAGGTTATACGATGGAGAGCCGTTGTTTATAGTGGTTGTCAGATTAAAAATCCGAAATGGAGTTATCCTTTAATCGATGTTGGACGTTGGGCGTTGGATGTTCGATGTTCATTCATTCGTGAAATCGGAACAGATTTATGACAACCACTCTTAAGATTCCGGCCGCGGCTCTTGTGTCATGACATACCTCCCGCGCGTTACGGCATCCGGCAGGGCTCACAACCTGCCGGATGTCCGGGAGAGGAAAGGATTTTATGTGTATGCGTTTTGTTGTGGTCTGTGAAAAATCCGATGATCTGGAAAACCTGAGGCAGGGTTTGATGAAACAGCCCCAGGTTGAAATCGTTATGATCGATGGCGTGGAAAACGCCGTGAAAGAAATAGCGACAAACACACCGGCGCTTGTGATTGTGGCAGAAAAGGTTCAAGGCATCGGGGGCAAGGATATCATCGAGATGATGATCAAAAAGAACCCCATGGTCAACACCGCTCTTGTCAGCCGTCTTTCTGACGAGGAATTTCATGAATACACCGAAGGACTCGGGGTACTCATGCCGGTTCCGGTGGACGCCGGAGAGGAGACAGCCTTGGAAATGCTTGAAAAAATTAAAAAACTATACAGCCTATATCAATCATAGATGAGAAAGCGTCTTTTGGAAGGTGACGGCATGCTGATCAGTGTGGCAAGCGGTAAAGGCGGAACGGGCAAGACCACCGTGTCGACCAATCTGGCTTATGCTCTTGGAAAACGGGCGGTGATCCTCGACTGCGACGTGGAAGAACCCAACGCCCATCTGTTTTTGAATCCTGAATTCGAGGAAACGGAAAATGTGACCACAAAGGTCCCTGTGGTGGACATGGCTCGATGCACCCTCTGCCGGAAATGTGCAGACATCTGTCGGTTCAGGGCCATTGCCGTGGCTGGAAAAACGGTTCTGGTCTTTCCTGAACTTTGCCACAGCTGCGGCGGTTGTTTCAGGGTCTGTGAACCGGGTGCGCTGTCGGAAGGCCTGCGCGAACTGGGGGATGTGGAAAAAGGTGTAAGCGGTGATCTGGGCTTTGTCAAAGGAACCCTTCGGGTCGGTGAAGCCATGAGCCCGCCGCTGATCAAGAAAGTGAGGACATACCACGACCTTTCCCGGATCAATATCATTGACGCGCCTCCGGGAACTTCATGTCCGGTGATCGCCGCCATGCGCGGCACCGATTTTGTGCTCATGGTCACCGAACCCACACCGTTCGGTCTTCATGATTTGAAGCTGGCGGTGGGTGCGGTGAGGATTTTAGGCATTCCCCACGGTCTTGTGATCAACCGGTCGGACATGGGGGACGACAAGGTCAGGGACTACGCGAAAGCCGAATACATTCCTGTTCTCATGGAAATCCCTTTCGACCGCCGAATTGCCGAGTGTTATTCGCGGGGCGGCCTGATCGCGGCCATGGTCCCGGAATGGAAAGAGAGTTTCATGGAACTTTTTCAGAAAATTCAATCCCAGGTGCTGTCATGAGAGAGCTGGTGGTGATCAGCGGTAAAGGTGGAACGGGTAAAACAAGCCTGACGGCGGCGTTCGCGGCCCTCAGCCGGAACAGTGTCCTGTGTGACGCGGATGTGGATGCCGCCGATCTTCATCTATTGATGAACCCTGAAACGGTCACATGCACGGATTTCAAGGCCGGAAACGAAGCGATCATCGATAAAACCCTGTGCACCGAATGCGGTATGTGTCGTGAACTGTGCTGTTTTGGAGCCATTTCCCAAGAGTATGTCGTGGATACCATTGCCTGCGAAGGGTGCGGGGTCTGCGTGGATTTCTGTCCGGTCAAGGCCATTGAATTTCCGGTTAAAACCTGTGGGGAATGGTATCGTTCGGACACACGCTTCGGTCCCATGGTCCATGCCCGTCTTGGCATTGCGGAAGAAAATTCCGGCAGACTGGTGAGTCTTGTGCGTCAGGAAGCCAGAGACTATGCAGAAAAAAACGGTCATGACCTGATCATCACCGACGGGCCTCCGGGCGTGGGATGCCCGGTGATCGCTTCGCTGGGCGGTGCCACAGCGGTGTGTATCGTCACGGAGCCCACGGTTTCAGGCCTGCATGACATGGAGCGTGTGATCCGTCTTGCGGCCCATTTCAAGGTTCCGGGTATGGTGATCATCAATAAATACGATCTCAATCCGGATATGGCCAAGAATATCGAATGTCTGGCCTGCGAACGGAATATCACCGTTCTCGGACGGATACCGTTTGATCCCGGCTTTACAAAAGCCATGGTTCAGGGAAAAACCATCGTGGAGTACAACCCTTCATCCACGCTGACAGATACGGTGAAAACCATGTGGCAGGCCATCATCACCTCGCCTGTGATGAACGCCCGTGGAATCATGGATTTCAGTCAATCGATCAAATCATAACAAGGAGATAATTTCGACATGAAAAACGGAAGAATTGCAGTGCCCTCCATGCATCTGGGAGGGCTTGACGGAGTAAGGGCAGGTCATTTCGGCCACTGCGACGTGTTCACCCTTATCGACGTGAAAGATGGAGAGATTAAGGAAGTTCAGACCATTGCCAACCGGGAGCACGTTCAGGGCGGATGCATGGTGCCTGTGAATCTTCTGGCGGGCCATAACGTCAACGCCCTTATCGTGGGAGGAATCGGCATGCGGCCGCTCATGGGATTCCGTCAGGTGGGCATCGATGTTTATCACGATGCGGTAAGGCCGGATATCCGCCCGGTGGTGGAAGACCTTATCGCCGGGAAACTCGACCAGATCCGCGAAGACCAGGTCTGCGGCGGCGGTGGCGGCCATTAAATGCCAAAGGAGTCAAAAATATGAAAGTAGCTGTGACATCGAAGGGTTCTGATCTGGAATCCCAGGTGGATCCACGATTCGGGCGGGCAAAGTACATCATGATCATCGACGCGGACACTCTGGCTTTCGAAGCCGTTGACAACTCGGAAAATTTGAATGCCTTCAAGGGAGCGGGAATTCAGGCGGCAACCCTCATCTGTGACAAGGGGGCGGAAGTCCTTCTGACCGGCCATTGCGGTCCCAATGCCTTCACCACCCTCAAAGCCGCCGGAGTCAAGGTGGTGAACGATGTGGACGGCATGGTGCTGGACGCGGTGACGTCATTCAAAAACGGCCGGTACACGTTTGCTGAAGAAGCCAATGTGGATGGGCACTGGTGATCTTGCATAAGGGTCATACGGGTCTTTAAGGCATACGGTTTCGGAAAACAGCGGGAATCAAGGGAATCACAACAACGATCAGGGACATGACCTTTTTCCGCTGTTTTCCGATTATTCATTCATATTCACGTCAGTCATTCAAAGGAGCATATATGAAAAAAGTTGCCATCGTGGCATGCGGTGCGTACATGGACACCGGATACGGTTGTCCTGGTGAATGGCGTTGTCTCAAGGCGGCGGCTCTGGGCGAGGGGAAGTTCGACGAACCCAAAGCGGTTGTTTCGTTCGTGAAATGCCAGTGTCCGGGCAGGAGTCTCGTGGCCAACACGGGCATGGCCATGAAACTCTCTGAAATCAAACCGGATGAAATCTATCTGAGTTCATGCATGGTTAACGCCAAGCCCGGCTGTCCTTACAGCACACCCGAAGAAAAAGCCGAAATGATCAAAGGAAAAACAGGCATGGACGTGATTTTCGGGACACACGACTATCACTGATTTTAATCGAAAAAAGGGGGGAGAGGCGGAAACAAAGGCCGGTCCACTGTGTTCAACCTATCCCACGTCCGTCTGTCCCCCTGCACATTACATTGAATGATGACAGGAGTTAAAATGCCCATTTTCGATTACCTGTGCAATACCTGTGGAAAAGAATCGGAAATCCTTCTTGTTTCCTCAAGCCAGAAACCCCGGTGCCGTCATTGCGGAAGCATTGATCTTGAAAAACGCATGTCAGCCCCAAGTCCTCTTACAGGCTCTGTACGTTCGGGATTTCCAGGTCCCGGAGACACCGCCTGTTGCGGCTCTGCTCCCGGAGCGGCCTCAGGTTGCTCAGGGCCGGGTTCATGCTGCGGAAAATCTTTTTAAACAAGTGATACATGTGAACGTCTCCTCTGGTCAGGAAACACTTCCGTTTTTTCCATGATCCTGTTATCGTCCGGCCATGATTTCAACCAAACCGCAAAAAAAGAAACCGGATGATGCCCGTGCGTGGTCTCTGGTCATGCCTTATTTCAGAGAAAATCGATGGCTGATTGCCATGGGTCTTGTCTGTCTTATCCTTGCTGACTCCGGCCAGCTTTACATTCCAAGAATCATCAAGCTGGCCGTGGATGACCTTACTGCTCTGAGGGCTGATTTCCGAAGTCTTGGGGGTTATGCTCTGTCCATTACGGTTGCCGCGCTGTTCATCGCCTTGTTCAGATACGGCTGGCGACGCTGCCTTATCGGTACGTCCAGGCTTATCGAGGAAAAATTGAGGGACCGGTTTTTCACCCACATACAGGCTCTTTCAGCGTCGTATTTTTCTAAGATCAGCGTGGGGGATCTCATGGCCCACGCCACCAACGACATCACCAGTGTCCGCATGGCCACGGGAATGGGGATGGTTGCCCTGATGGACGCGGTTTTTCTGGGAACCACCACCATTCTTTTCATGATCTGGATCAATGGTCGGCTTACGATTTTCGCCCTTCTTCCCATGCCGCTCATCGTCATCACCGCCCGGATGTTCAGCCGGCTCATGCATTCCAGATACAGAAATGTCCAGGCCGCCTTTTCCGATCTGACCGAAGGCGTCAGGGAACGTTTCGCCGGTATCCGGGTGGTGAAAGCCTACACCTGGGAAACCGAGAGTGAACAAAAGGTGGAGAGGCTTTCAAAAGCTTATGTGAAGAGAAACATCGATCTGATCCGGGTGACCGGTTCTTTTTTTCCGTTGATGATCACCCTCAGCAATATCAGTCTGGTCCTGGTGATATACTTCGGCGGGCGGCAGACGGTTTTCGGTGATATTTCCACGGGCGATCTGGTGGCGTTCATCAGTTATCTGGGGCTTCTGACCTGGCCCATGATGGCCCTGGGGTGGATGACCAACCTGATTCAGCGTGGAAAAGCTTCCCTTGAACGTCTGGCGGAGGTTATGAATGAGATGCCTGAAATCTCTGATTCCGGTAAAAACGATCTTGAATTCTCCGGTAGCGAATCCCTTCGGTTGAATGACGTGTCGTTCTCGTACACGAAAGAGGGCGGTCGTGCGGTTCTTTCGGAAATTTCGCTGACCATGAATTCCGGCGGACTCATCGGTCTGGTGGGCCCGCCGGGCTCCGGAAAAACGACACTTCTCAGTCTGCTGCCCCGGTTGTATGATCCGTCAAAAGGCGCTCTGGTTCTTGGTGGCAGGGATATCCGCGATATAGGTCTTTCAAGGCTTCGTGGCATGATTTCATTCTGCCCCCAGGAGCCTTTCCTTTTTGAGGGCAGTGTGCGGGACAACATCTTGATGGGAAAAACGGATGCCACGGATTTCCAGGTGGCGGAGGCTGTGAAAAAAGCCTGCCTTTACAACGACGTCATGGCTTTCCGTGACGGTTTCGACACCCTGGTGGGAGAACGCGGCGTCATTCTTTCCGGGGGGCAGAAACAGCGGGTGGCCCTGGCCAGGGCCTTTATTCACAACCGGGATATCATGGTGTTTGACGACCCGGTGAGTCAGGTGGATACCCGGACCGGGGCAGCGATTATCAAAGTTCTGACAGAGCTGGCTAAAACTAAAAAGGTGATCATCAGTTCCCATCGTCTTTCAGTGCTTGAAACAGCAGCTGAAATCCTGGTTCTGGATCAGGGAAGGATTGTTGAGCGAGGGTCTCATGACGACCTGATGGCCTTGGGCGGGTACTATGCCAGAACGTCACGGCTTCAGGATATGGAGGCGGATGTCCATGCGGTCTGATTCCGGGAATTTTGAAGAGGAAAACCTGGGGAAGGCTTATGACACCCGGCTTATACTCAAAATACTTCCATTCATGCGTCCCTACGTCCTGGTGTTTTCGCTGTCTGTGGCCATGCTGGCCCTGATCACCGGACTTGATCTGGCTGTGCCCTATGTGACGCGGGAAGCGATTGACAGGTACATCGTACCTGTTGTCACAAACGAATCGTCCGGCAGGGAAGGCCGGATGATTCGGGTTGACATCCGGGATATGGACAGTCGAGATGTTCTGTCACGGAACGAGGAGATGTTCGAAAAAAAAGGTGATGACGTTTATCTGTCCTTGGACAGTTTAAAAAACATGAACCGTGAAGACTTAGGAATCATCAGGTTCATGGATTTGCGGGGCATATCCGTTTGCAGTCTTCTTATCCTCGTCATCGTCGCTTTCCAGTTCATGTTCACGTTTATTCAGAAACTGGTGACGGAATACGCCGGACAGATGATCATGCATGATCTTAGAATGCGGGTGTTCCGGCATATTCAGAGTCTGTCCCTGACGTTTTTCAACAAAAATCCCGTGGGCCGGCTGGTCACCCGGACCACCAACGACATCCAGAACATGCAGGAAATGTTCAGCTCGGTCATCGAATTCGTGTTCAAGGATCTGTTTCTCATTCTCGGCATTGCCGTCGTTCTTCTGGTCATATCACCGAAGCTCGCCCTGGTGTCGTTTATCGTGATTCCTTTTGTTCTTTTGGCCTCGGTGTATTTTTCACGGTTTGCCCGGGGGGCGTTCAGGGATCTGCGGGTGCTCACGGCAAAGATCAACACCCGGATTTCGGAATCCATCCAGGGCATGCGCGTGATCCAGCTTTTTCGTTATGAGCGTGAAAACCACAGGTCATTCGCTACGGTGAATCATGATAACTATCTGGCGGGAATCCGGCAGCTTCAGGTGTTTTCCGTGTTCATGCCCGTGGTGGAATTTTTGGGATCTCTGGCTCTTGCCCTTATCATTTTTTACGGTGGAAAAGGTGTACTGGATGACTCGGTAAGTCTTGGAACCCTGGTGGCCTTCATCTCGTACATGAAGATGTTTTTCAGGCCCATCCGTGATGTGACGGAAAAGTACAATGTGCTTCAGAACGCGATGAGCTCGGCGGAACGGATTTTCCAGATTCTCGACAAAACCTCGGATGTGGATGACGGTTCCGGGAATTATGCTGGTAAGGGCATGAATAAAATGGCACTTCAGTCCATTCGGCATGTGGAATTCGAAAATGTGACATTCGGATACAACGACACGGAAACGGTGTTTAACGATCTGTCGTTTTCTTTGGGGCAAGGAGACGTCCTGGCGGTGGTCGGGCCAACAGGTGCCGGAAAAACCTCACTGATCCATCTTCTGGTGGGATTTTATACCCCTGATTCAGGACAGATCACCTTTAACTTTATTGATCGTTCTTCTTATGATCTTTCATCCATCCGGTCACGGATCGCTCTGGTCACCCAGGACCCCTTTCTGTTCACGGGTACGGTGAAGGAAAACATTCTGGGAGCAACAAACGGTGTCACCGATTCCAGATTCAGGGAAATTCTGACCGCTGCACATTGCGATGCCCTGGTTGAACGGCTTCCAAAAGGTGTGGACACTGTTCTGACCGATGGCGGTTCAGGACTTTCAAGCGGAGAAAGGCAGCTGATCTCCATTGCCCGTGCCATTGCCCGTGACCCGGACCTGATCATTCTGGACGAGGCCACATCCTACATCGACAGCGAATCCGAAGTGATCATTCAGGATGCCCTGGAAAACCTGATGCGCTCTCGAACCTCGCTGATCATCGCCCACCGTATATCCACAGCCCGTCATGCAGACCGGATTCTCGTGCTGAAAAGGGGGAAGGTGGTTGAGCAGGGAAACCACCGTGAGCTGATGGGCCTTGAAGGGCTTTATTATAAAATGGTGAAGATGAAAGGGTGATCGGTATATGAAAGGATGGGGCCATGTGTCGGCTTTCGTTCCTCAAGCCGACCTACGATAGGCTGGCGTTGTCATATCCGGTGGGTGAACAACGCCGCGTGTTCGTGAAAAATGTTGAATTTCACAAATATACGAGCAGGCCTGGTTATAAAACCCGACAAATGCCCCGATCCTTTTTTACGTTAAAAAGGTTTTGAGACTCCGATGTTGAACTTTACACTTCGGTCAGGATCATATGAGTAATCATTCCCTTTGTCGCTGTTCCAGCTGTCATACACAGGTATGGAAACCGATGCGTTAAATTCTGCATTATACGTTTTCCAGAGGTAAGTGAAACTGGGAGTCAGGTCAAGGGTGATGATTCCGGGGGCGTAAGAACTGCCTCCTGGGTTTTTGAATTCATCTTCAGCCCTGTTACTGTAACTTAATAAGGCTCCGGCCTTCATGGTTTCATTAATGTTGTAGTCGCCCCCTGCAGATAGAAGATATTCATCACCATGATAGATATCGGTTCCCATGAGATCGTAATTGCCGTTGTAGGCGTAACCGATTCCCGCTTTCAATGCATATTTTTCAAAATACCATGTTCCGTTGAAATAGAGTGCAACGTCCGTTGAACCTGTTCCAAGGGGTACATCGGCGTCTTCAACCTCGCCTGTGGGGGCTTTGATGACCAGTTTGGAGTCCATCAAGAGCTGCGTGAAACGAATCAGGTAATTGGCTGTGAATGAAATGTCGCCTAAGCCACTGTCTTCCAAATCTTCAAATTCACGTTTGGTAAAAGGGAGGTTCAGTTTTAAATTCAGAAGCTCTTTATTGCCTGTCAATGAAAGGGGGAATCCATAAGAAATGGGTATGTTGTATGTCTGGATATCATCGCTGATCATGGCTTCCACCGTGATCGCTTTTACAGGAACTTCTGAAATTTTGCCGTCCATAGACACGATGGAGGGAGAAGGAGAACTCTCGATTTGTTCAGTTGCTGTTCCTGTTGTGGTGATTTCATTCAAACCATTACCGATGCTTTCTACGTATTCACCGGAATGGTAATAGTGTGGATCAAAGGCTTGGGAAACACCGGCTGACAAGATAATGAGCGCAGCCGTGATAATATGCTTTTTCATTTTTCCTCCAATTTTTCTTTTGTTTGAAAGACATAACGGCCCAAAGAATATGGACCGTTATGATTCCTTTTTTCGTGTACTTGTTATTCTACGGTAAAGCCCACAGCTGTAGGATCATCGAGAATGGTGGTTCCGTCTTTCTTCACAGCATCGATGATGTCAACACCTTCGTCGATCCGTCCGTTTCTGTTGACGTCCACGATAACGTAGTAGCTACCCGGAGTCATGGGTGCCTTCCAGATGTTCATCATGCCGGCTCCATTGTAGCAGGAAGGCTGAACCACCAGTGTGGAATGGCGGCCTGTGACGTCCACGGTGTCGTTCAGTTCATTGACATGGCCGTAATTTGCAAGATCGAAGGTTGAAGCGTTCACGATGTAGACATCCACGTAAAGGCCATAATAAAGACCGGCAACAGGTGTCGCCGGATTGGGGTTGCAGAACCATGAGAAATACGGGTTGAAAACCGCTTTCACGCCGTATCCTGCTCCGTAGGGATTGGTGTCAAGACCGCTCTTGATGAAAACATCACGGTAGTCACAGAATTCGGAGTAAACGGTCCAGTGCTGTTCCCAGATGTTGCCGAACGATCCTCCTGAAGCGATGTTGACGTAAGTGAGACGCGGATAGGCGTTGGCCTGGGTGTTCAGGATCACGATGGTGAGGATGCTGTCTCCAGCGTCATAGAGGCCGTCCATGTTGTTGTCGATGACAATGTCATAGGTGTTGTTGGCCATGGTGGGATTGATCACCTGATATGTTCCGTTCAGATCCCAGATCGGGTTTGTCCCGCTGCCCGAAAGCCCGGTCACACTGAACAATTCACCGGTCAGATAATCTCCGGCGGTCCAGTTTTTGTCTTTGATCACGTAGACATTGTAGGGAAGCTGGGGACCGTCCTGAACCGCTTTCAAATAAACAATGGAACTCCCGCCCTCGGTGTTTGATTCATCGAAAAATTCAGAATACGATGTTCCGGCGGAATCAGTACACGTTTTGTAGACAGGTGCCACGGGGACATCAAGAATCGTGATCGCGTCTTCGATGAAGATATCTTCGTCCTTGTCGTAATAACCGTCATTCCCGAGGTCGATGATCAGATCAAGTTTTTTATGCACATTGATAGCTGACCCGGTGTAGCTCCAGTCGTCAAGACCTGTTGTTTTTGTGTTGAGGAGTTTTGTGGACGCGAGGTATGGCAGGTATCTTGGGTCGTTTTCAGTCAGTGTGGGGTTGGTGAGGGCGAGGCCCATGGTGCCGTTGCCGTCGTCACGGACGTCGGCGGTATCTCCTGTGTTTGAAATCTGGAATTGATTGGTCGCTGGCGAATAGACATCCGAGTTGATGAGGAAAACTCCGATGGGATCGCTTACGCCCACAGGAACGTTGTCGATGTTGATGAAAAGGTGGTTGGCATTGTTGTTTTCAGTGATGACGTTCACTTCGTCACCGTTGATGTCCGTGATTTTGACGAATACGTCGTTAGCCGGTGTGTTCTGGATGATAAAGCCGGGTGAACCGTTCCCATCCACACCGTCTATGAAGTGATCGGCCAGTCCGTCGCTGTCCGTGTCCATGCCCAGATCGTAGACACCGTCACGGTCAACGTCCATGACGATACTATAGGCCATGTTGTCCTGATTGGGATTGATGCGTGTCGGGGCGTCATTGAGGTCCCAGAGCAGAGTGCCGGTGACGGTTCCGTTCCCATCCTCATCAATAGCGACATTGGCGGTTTTGTGTAGAACGTAGCGGCTGGAATCTGTCAGATCATCTCCGTTTTTGAATGTATCACCGGTGAATTTGAGAACGTAGAAATCCACCTTCGTGACAGTTACGTTGTTACCGATCTTTGTAGGTACACGGTCAGCTTTGACATAAACGCGCGTTTTTGGGTCTTCATTGCCGTTGATGTCTTTTGTTCCGGTTTCTTTGAATGCGTTTTCCGGATAAAAGACACCGGGTGCTTTTGTAACTGGTGGCGTGCCAAGATAACAGGAATAGACCACCGGTTTCGGGTTGGTGTCACCTTCAGCTCTGGTGTAGACAATCCACATATCCTGAGTGAAGTCGGTGGATTCACCGTTGTCGTAAAGGCTTTTTACATTGATTTTGAAGGCTCCGGGTTCAATGCCGGACGGCCAAACCAGGGAAGGGGGCAGGGTCGGGTCATCGGCATCCACTTTGAGACCCATGTCGTACCACAGGGGAGTCGGATCGATAACCCCGTCTTCATTGGTACGGGCTTCGATTTTATTGATGAGATTGTTGTCGGCATCAAGAGCGCTGATCCGGTAAAAAGAGTTGGCTTTCATGCCGGCAATTTTAACATAAAGCGTATCCATGGGCGCGAACTCACGGGTTTCTTCCATATCCGAGTTGTATGTCGAAAGGATCAGATCCCCCGGAATCGGCCGCTTGTCACAGGCCACAAGACTCAGGGCCATGGCTGTCACGGCGAAAAACAATACGGTCAGATTGAATTTTATTTTCACGGGTCACCTCCCTAGTTTGTGTCGGTTTTGTTTTCGGATTTGGAAAACATTTTACCCAGGGGTATCTCCACCAGGGCATAAGCTCTCACATCGCTGGAATCGTCTGAGAAACCGGGGTCCCCGGTCGACACATCTTCCTGGATGCAGTTGTAGACTGCAACGCCTAAGCTTACCCAGCCCATCTTGACCTTGGCTCCAAGGTTCACGACCTGGTCTTCGTCTTCTTTGCCCATGCCCTGAACTTCGGCCATCAGATAAAGCATGTCGAAAAGTTTGAGATCCGCACCGGCGCTGAAGTAGAGATCGCTGGTTTCACCTTCGTTGTAGATGGATTCGGCTACCGCAGTGGCGGAAAGCACGGCTTTTTCAGTGAACAGGGGAACCCTCATGGTGACGGCGAGGTAAGGATTGAACAGAATGTCTTCCTGGCGGTCGAATTCGTTGTCGTTCAAGGAGACGGCGTTCATGCCAAGTGCGATCTGGGGAATGATGGAATCCGTCATATGGAAAATTCGGGCTTTGAACGAATATGTGTCCATGGAAAGGTCGGTTCTGTCCAGATTGTCCCAGATGAACTGTCTCCGTGTATAGCCGAATTCCACATCGTCAGATGTTCCCACCACACCGGTGACGGACGTCAGAAAAATCCGGTCTCCTTCGACGGTTCCCGAATCCTGGGCGCTTCCTGCGAGATAGATATTGCCTTTGCCGGCAGGCATGGCTTTGGGGACGGTGATCACGCCGTTTTCACCCCAGTTGTAATCAGGGTTGATGCTTCGTTTGAACAAAGCGAACTCGGATTGTTTGGATGCCGCCGATACGGTCTGGCAAGCCCAGAACACCATAATCGCGGTCAAAACCATTTTTCTCAATTTCATCAAGGCACCTCCTCTAAATGATTGATCCATTATGTTCACTGATTTGTCAGTGTGGGCCGGGTTTAAAAAAATAACTCCGGCGCTTATGGCTGAGTGGATAAAAGTGTGACGGGAAGAACAGCAGGACCATGATACGTTACCGTTCATAAGTGCTCCGCGGGGATCATCGGCCATTACGGGCTTCATGAGGGAGCTTAAAGTTTCCCGTCCTGAAAAAGTCATACCGTCGTTTATAACCTTATAAAATCAGTTATCCTGATGATCTAATGATTGATGGTGTTGAAGACTTGAGCCTGTAAACTTGCAAATAGTAACAAATGGCTAGGAGGGAAGGCAAGTTTTTTTTGTCTGTGAAGATGGAAAAGGCTGAATATTAAGGCGACCCAACATTGTGGAAAGGTCGCCTTAGGGATGTTTGACGTGCCTTATTAAAAAGGAATGTCGTTTTTATTTTTCTTTTTTTTGTTTTTTTTCAACGATTTGAAATCTACGATATCATCGTGGTAGATGTCTTCGTCATCATCAAGATCGTCCATGAAATCGTAATCCATCATGTTCATGCCATCAAAGAAAACTCCGATGGATTCACTCAGGAGCTTGATGATTTCAGCATGTTTTTTTTTCTTATCGATGTCTGTGCATTTTGACATTTCTTTGATATTATTGTTGATTTCTTTTGTTAACCCCTCGATCATATCGTCCATTTCATATTCCTTTCCATCTTTTTTTATTGGGTCTGTCGGATTATTTCGGCAGACTGTGCGTATCGTTATCCTTATGGATTGTCAAGGGCCCAGTCCATCGTTTATGATTGATTCATCGAAGAGCTTTTTCGACGAATTCCCAGTTGGCCAGGTGGTCGAGTACTGCTTCGACGTATTCAGAACGCTTGTTCTGGTAATCTATATAATACGAGTGCTCCCAGACATCCACGGTAAACAGCGGAATACGGTCATGGGCAACGGGGGTGTCCGCATTGGATGTGGTCATGATTTCAAGATTGTCTCCATCTTGAACAAGAAAAATCCAGCCGCTTCCAAAAACACTTTTGGCCTGTGCTGTAAATGCCTGCCTGAACGCCTCGAAGCTTCCGAAGGACGATTCAATTCTTTTCAGAAGTTCACCCTGAGGTTTTCCTCCGCCCTGGGGTTTGAGGCATTTCCAGAAAAAATCGTGATTGTAAGCCTGAGCAACCTGGTTGAACACGT
This sequence comes from Desulforapulum autotrophicum, assembly GCA_020723285.1. Taxonomy (GTDB): domain Bacteria; phylum Desulfobacterota; class Desulfobacteria; order Desulfobacterales; family Desulfolunaceae; genus DYJE01. The sequence goes on from DYJE01000003.1 coordinate 182,574, forward strand.
CCTGATATTTTTTATTCCCGGAAATTTCTTTGATGATCTCTTCAGGTGTATTCCCGTCAATGCCAGTCTGTTCAAGAAGCAAACATGCGTTTTTCACATAAGCGGCATGATGAACGCCATGATGAAGGGAAAGGGTCTTTCCGGACATGTATGGTTCAAGAGCGTTTTCAGCATAGGGAAGGGGAGAATGAACGATAACAGAGTCCGAAGGCGATGATGAGCATCCTGCCATGATGCAGAAGGATAAAGCAAGAAAAAGAACCCCGGTTTTTTTGGGTGCTGATGAAGTGTTCATGGCTCCTCCTTTAACTTGAATATTGTAAAGATGGGTAAGATCCCGGACAAATGATGATTGACAGTGACGATAAAACATCGTGATGTTCACGTCAATTGTTTCAGATTGTCTCAAATAATTTTTTTTTGAGAAAATTTGATGATACACATGCTTTGAGAGTCGCTGCAATACATTGGATATTTGGATTCGAGCGGAATTTGAAAATCGATACGGGGGTCCCTGGACGAAAATATTTTGTAACGTTGTTGCAATATGTTTTCGTGAGGTTGGGTTGGAGTGAGTTTTCCCGCCCAGGGCCCCGCACCGGATAACAGCCTGAATCAATCATCGGGAGTGCCGTGTCTTGTATTTCAAGCTGCCTGATACATAAAAACTCTGATGGTTTTTGGTATCATAGTTGTATACTGCTGTATTTCGTATCCCCGTTCAGCGCAAGGCACTGTGCAGGAAGAAGGTCTATATTCGTATTGCGGAAACCTTGTCAACGATATTTTTCTTTAAAGGATTAAATCGTGTTTTGTTAGTAATTAATTATTTTTAACTATTTGATAATGTTGATTATAATGTGTTTCTAAGTTTCTGTTCGAAAACAAAAAAAACGTGACTGACCACTGTTTACATGGATGTGGGGCGATTATATGGTGTGCTGGTTGTTTTACTTAGGAAAAGAATCCTGTTTAATAGATGCGATGTGTGATTGTTAATAAATGAAATGATTTGGATTTTTTTCAGATGGGGCGGAGGGAGCACCTCCGCCCTGTATTACAATTAACCGGCTCGTCCATCGTCGCAGGGGCCGTCTTCATGATCGAGTCTTGAATCTTCGGCCGTTGAAGTATAGGTGCAACGATCAAGGGGTAACTGATCTTTTTTTGTCGATTGTGCTTCCGGAATGTCTTTCATGGCTTGTGTCACACAGGCCACAACGTCATCGTAGTCCGGCTCACCGGAAAGATCTTGACAGGCTTCCGAATAAACGATGGTTCCTGTTGAATCGATGGCGACCACGTATCTCGCAAACAGTCCTTTAACCGGTCCTTCATCTATGATCAGTCCGTAATTCTGTATAAAATCAGGGCTTCTGAAAGCCGATGCGGAAATGACATTTTCAATGCCTTCCGCAGCACAGAATCTTCCATGGGCAAAAGGAAGGTCCATGGAAACGCACAACACCACAGTATCCTTAATTTTAGCGGCTTCCGTGTTGAATCGCCTTACGGATGCTGCGCAAACAGGCGTGTCAATACTCGGGAAAATGTTGAGTATGATATTTTTACCTTTGAAATCAACGAGGCTCACATCTCCCAAATCATTTCTTGTAAGCTTGAATTCAGAGGCCTTAGACCCGACTTCCGGCAGATAGCCTTTTACTTTGGTTTTTTTACCTTTTACGATGATGTCTGTCATAATGAGCTCCTTATTGATCGTTGTTAGTTATACCAAACAACATCCTTGGTGTTTTTTTATTTTGTCTTTTTTAAAAGCAATTTACATGCCGTAATTTTGCAATACAAGAGGGTGTCAGCGACAAAGAAAGAATGAATATTGTAAAGAAGAACTTTTAAAATACAATCTACCGGAGAACAGAATTTTTGTACAGGTTTTAATCGCTGGTCTCGAATAACAAAGAGTTCAATCCGTGATGTCAGATTTCATGACTTGGACCAGAATTCAAGTCCAATAAAATCGCTTCATCCTTTCGCATTGTTCAATACTCATCGAAATTTATCCTGAAAGACATATGATCCTAACATCCTTCGTCCATTCATGACGGTAAATTCCATCTGATTCTATCAAGGTCTCTATACGGGGTGTGTTGATGATGGAACGAATCTTACTGGGGGAGGCGACATCATAAAAATTCACATGTCGTTTCAATTTATTCAGGCTTTAGCTCAATACATTGAAAAAGGAGGAATGGTCAAATGATCAGGATGAAAAAAAGCATGATTAATCTGGCTGTGGGATTGACGATGATGGTCGCAGGATCGTCAGCGTGGGCGGATATACCCAAATACGTGTTCTTTTTTTTAGGTGATGGAATGTCCAGTGCACAGATTCAGGCAACGGAAGCTTATCTGACAACCATCAATGGAGGTTCAGCAACCAAGGCCGCTGATTTACTGAAAAGTGAAAATCGATTGAACATGTGTAAAATGCCGATTCAGGGTATGCAAACCACGTATGATGCACACGCCCTGATGACTGATTCCGCTTCTGCGGGAACAGCTTTTTCCTGTGGAATCAAAACCATGAGTGGTGTGATCGGCATGGATGAGACCATGACCATCCCTTATAAAAGTGTTGCTGAGTTGGCCTTTGAAAAAGGAAAAAAAGTGGGGATTGTTTCCAGTGTTTCTTTGGATCATGCCACTCCAGCTTCCTATTACGCCAATGTTACGAACCGTGGATACATGAACAAAATAGCCACTCAACTTACCGAAACCGGCTATGATTTTTTTGGTGGTGGTGGTCTTGCCTCACCCGTGGGGCCTGCACGCAGCGGTGACACGGGCAACAACATCTGGAATCTCCTCTCAACCCAAGGTTATTCTGTGGTTAAAGACCGGGATTCCATGATGGCCCTCAAAAGCAAACCCAAAGAAAAAGTCGTATGTATCAACCCCTGGCTTCAAGACAGCGCCGCCATGCCCTACGCCATTGACAGACCGAACAGCAACCTTTCTTTGAAAGAAATGACCGAGGTGGCCATCTCATGTCTTAAAAAAGGGAACAGCAAACGTTGTAACAACGGGTTTTTTCTGATGGTCGAAGGTGGAAAAATCGACTGGGCCTGCCATGCCAACGATGCCATGGCCACCATCGGTGACATGATAGATTTCGATGAAGCTGTAGGTGCCGCTCTTGATTTCTATAAAAAACATCCAAACGATACGCTTATCGTGGTCACAGGCGACCATGAAACAGGTGGTATGAGTGTAGGACACGCCACCACAGGCTACTCTGCTTATTATGACCGTATCCTCGGTCAGACCAACAGTTTCACTTATTTCGGGCAAAACGTATGGCCCGCACATAAAGCGGCTTACAGCGCCGGGTACAACTGGTCGCTCAGCAATAATCTTGAAAGCAATTCCGCCATGCTCAATGTGATGAAATCCGAATTCGGCCTGATCTGGAGCGAGCTGAACGCCCATCAGAAAGAAAAGCTGGAAGACGCATACGACAAATCCATGTGCGGCACCAACAATAATGGATCTGATGAAAACAAACTGCTCTATGGGGGTTATGAACCCATAATCGTGACCATTACCCATATTCTGAATGAAAACGCAAGTATCGGATGGACATCCTATTCACATACCGGCGTTCCGGTTCCTGTCTATGCCATCGGTGCTTCATCACGGATTTTCAGTGGGTTCTATGATAACACCGATATCGCTAAAAAACTGGCGAAAGCCATGAATATCCGGCAATCACTCCCGGTAAAAAAATAATTGTAACACATTGCACGCATCATCTTCCGTCAAAGGGGAGCCACCCCTTTGACGTTAATTTTCAATCTGAAGGAAACCATGTCACATCTTCGCCAGGATCTGCTTTTTTCTTTTGTCATCGTTGTCGTCTGTTCCATTCTTTACACCTTGGACGTCGGCAGAATACCGCCAGCCCCCAAGGGAATCCACGCCAAAGGCCGGATCACGGACGTGGATAACAGTCGTGTGCGTGTAAACCTCATCGTTAAAACAAATGCCCAGTTTCTCACCGTGAAATTGCTTGATGGTCCTCATGAAGGCGAGACTGTTCAGGTGACAAACATGCTTACCGGTAAAATGGAGCTGGATGAGTTCTATGAAAAGGGTAGTACCATTCTCGTGGAGTATGGGGAATCCGATGGAAGACCGGTGAACGCCACAGCTCGCGGATACTATCGTCTCGGCCTGCAATGGGTTCTCATTGTTATCTTTTTTGCTGCGCTTCTTCTTGTTGCCGGGACCACCGGTCTCAAAGCCGCATTATCATTTGTCTTTGCCGTGATGGTTCTGTTCAAGCTTTTTTTCCCTCTGCTGTTAAGGGGATTTCCTCCGATGTCCACAGGGCTTGCAATCGTCGGTATACTGACCGCTGTCATCTGTTTTTCTGTCGGTGGGCTGACACGGCGAGGGCTGTCCGCATTTATTGGATCCATGATGGGACTCAGTCTGACCTGTGGTCTTGCGTGGCTTTTTACAACGATGTTCCGGTTGCATGGCGCTGTACGCCCGTTTGCTGAAATGCTCTTGTATTCAGGATACTACGAGCTTAATTTAACGTCGATTTTTATCGCGAGCGTGTTTATTGCCTGCTCAGGAGCCGTGATGGATCTTGCCATGGACATTGCAGCCACCATGGATGAGCTGATCGTCAGAGACCCTTCGATCAGGATGGTCGATCATATGATGTCCGGCCTCAGGGTTGGTCGGGCTGTGACTGGGACCATGACGACCACGCTTCTCCTTGCGTATTCGGGAAGTCACATCACCATGTTCATGGTTTTTCTGGCCAAAGGCCTTCCAGCATCCAACCTGCTCAACGCGCCCTTTGTTTCAGCTGAAGTGCTGAACATCCTCGTGGGGAGTTTCGGGGTGATCACTGTGGCCCCACTGACCGCCATGGTTTCAGCCTTGATCTATCATATCCGGTCGATCCATTTAATGGTGTCCGGAGGGGCGGAATAATTATTCATACGATCAATGAGAACCCCGGGATCGGTTTCAACGATAAGCATGTCCCTATGCGCACGTCTGATGAAACCTTGCCCAGTCGCATGCTCGATGAAAGCGATCAGGTGTTTGAAATAATCATTGATATTGAGAATTCCGAACGGTTTTTTGTGAAAGCCCAGTTGAGCCCAGGTCCAGATTTCCGAGAGTTCCTCAAGGGTGCCGATACCCCCCGGAAGAGCGATGAATCCGTCTGAAAGGTTCGCCATCATCATTTTCCGCTCATGCATGGAATTTGTTACATGAAGATGTGTCAAGCCATGATGGGCCACTTCTTTTTTAACCAGTGCATCGGGTATCACACCCACAGCTTCACCGTGATTTAATAGAACCTCGTCGGCAATGGCACCCATGACGCCTACGCTTGCGCCGCCGTAGACCAGCCGGATACCCTGTAAGGCCATGGATTTGCCAAGAGCACGAGCTCCTTCAGCATATGAAGTGGAAGAACCTGGGCTTGAGCCGCAGTACACGCAGATACTTTTCATTTTTTTTATGACACTCCTTGACCTTCTGTCTGGATCATTAATATTTAAATGGATCATACATGATTCTGTCTGACTTGGGGACTGTTACTTTCCCGTAAAAAAAACTGGAAAAAGAAAGGATAAGATGAGAAACAATGTAATTAAAAATAACATTTATTGATCGAAGGATCTATGGCCCCTTTAAAATGCGTGATCAGGACCGTTTACGATACCCTTGAAAAAATCTGGGCCGGACCCCGCGGTCACAGATTCGCCAGCAGCGTTCTCGTGATTTTTTTTATCGCTTTGCTGATCATGGTGGAACTCAATCGTTTCCAAATCTTTCCACCTGTATTGGCAAAACTGATTCCTCGGAATCACCTATCCGCCATACAGAGCACCCTGACCTTTCTTTTGATCATCGAGGTCATGGGGCTCATCTTCAGTCTTGTGGAGTCCGTGACCACGTCTGTCGGCAGACAGCTTGAGATCTTGTCCCTGATTCTCTTGAGAAATGTTTTTAAAGAAATATCACATTACAGTGAGCCCCTGGTCTGGTCTCAGTTTACAGGGCATCTGGGATACCTTGCCGCGACCTCGTTTTCAGCGTTGTTCATTTTTGGTGTTCTTGCAATTTTTTACCAAATAAAAAAAGAAGAGGCACTTTCCGGCTACGAGGAAGACAAAAAACAGTTTATTCTGGCGAAAAAAGCCGTGGCTATCGGATTGCTGGTTTTTTTTCACATCATTCTCGTGAAGCATTTTTATCTGTTTGTCACCGGAGGTCAGGATATTGATCCGTTCGAAGCGTTGTACACCCTTTTGATCATCAGCGACGTGCTGATTCTTTTTATTTCCATGCGATACGGCCATGATTTCAGGATCGCTTTCAGGAATTCCGGTTTTGCTGTGGTGACGGTTTTCATACGCATATCTCTTATCGCAAGCCCTTATTACAGCGCGCTTATCGGATCAGGAGCAGCTGTTTTCGCACTCGGAACTCTTTATGTCTACAGTTTTTCCATACGAAGTCGGGAAGACACAGGGGCAACCTTAGAAGTTTATTCCGATTCTCCGAAATAAAAAAAGACCCGAAGGAATCCTTCAGGTCTTTGGAATGACGGGTTCGTTGTCTATCGACCGGACGCGCATCCCCTTCCCACATGGACTTTGTCCTGCTTTGTTTCGGTCATGGCAACCAAGGTGTCTTTTTTTGTTTCTGCATCTTTCTTTATCGGAGGTTCTTCATGGATGATGGAAGCGTCTGTTTCGGCTTCATTGCCTTTCCCGAACATTTTTCTGTTGGCCTGTACCGCGTCAAGAATGTCCTGATAAAATATAAGTTCATGATTGTACACGTTGACTTTGGTGATGCTTTTATCGATGGATCTTTTTTTGCAATCTTCACCTTTGTAGCAGGGCACGAGTTCCACGAGGCCTAAGAATTTTCCCTGTTCGAAAAGACGGTAAACACCGTATCTCAGCATGCTTCCAATTTTCAGGTTTTCAGAGGAACCCATTTCGTAATCGAGCATCATTCTTTTTTTGGCGTCTTTTCCCGCTGTGGCCATGATATCTCCATCGTCATTCAGAAGATCTGTTTTGACCAGATTCAATCCTTTGCCGATGAGGGTTTGATTTTTCACATTTTTTATTTCATCACTTTTCAACCGTTTGAAGTCGGTAACTGCAAATCCCTTGAAGACACAGAGACGTTCAAGGTTGACTGTTTTGTTGTCGGCGGCAACAGAGCCCAGAATGGTTTTGTCTTTAAGATCGAGATCGTACCCACCCTTGATAATGGGGAATTTATATGTCTGGATATACTGGTTTTTCTCAATAGAAACAGGTTCGGTTTTTCTGGACAGATTTTTATAGTTTCGTCTGTTGAAAAAATTGATGATTTCACTGAAATGAATGGTGCTGTTGTTATTCTGGTCAAGGCCTGTGAACGCTTCTCGATAATAACTGAAATAGGCTTTGTTGAAAGAGCTTTCTTTGTCGTAATCGGGGATTCTTAAGTAAGCGTTGATGTACTGGACATCGGAAGGGAAGAAGTATTTTGTACGGATTGAAAGAAACGTCAGGTTTCCGCTGACCAGCCTGAACAGGTTTTTAAGTTCGGCTGTGAGGGGAAAGTCTTTCATGCGTCCTTCGATGTCTATGAGTTTGATGCTGAAGTTCTGTGAAAAGATGTTTTTGTTCTGAAGAAGATCATAGCTCATGGCAAAGTCGCCCGTTTTCATATAAGAATAGGCAAGCATCTGATATATCTGGAGTTCAAGGCTGTTTGAAAAAGTGGCACCGTTTTCATCCATGTTGCCTGAGGTATTTTTAAACGTGATGAATTCTTCGAAAAGAGCATCCAGCTGACCTTCAAAGTGCTTGAGTTCCTTGGTGTACCGGTCGATTTCTTCTCTCGGAACAGCGCGGTCTTCCTGCATGCTTGCCCAAAATTTCGGATAATCCCTGCGGATGAAAAGCTCTATCCCCTCAAGAAAGATCCGGCAGTCGTCATAGATACTCTGGAGGTAGGACGATTTCAATTCCTGCATGGTGTCTTCTTTTTCAGCGGAATGGAAGGCTGAGGGTGTGAAGATGGTGATCAGGAAAACAATAACGATAAGCACATGGCACCGATTCTGAGTCATATATTGAGAATCCCCTTTTAGCCTGAGAAGATAAGGCGGTTTTATTTTTTGTTATCCTGGTATCGTTTCAGTATAAGCGGTGCGCTGAATTCCTTTGGAATGACGGCATCCGGACTGGTCTGGTATTTTTTTTGAAACTCCGTGAACAGCTTCAAGTACGTTTCGGCACCGGGTAATTTATAGAAATTCATCCAACCGTTTGGATCTGATCCGAAAGAAAGCGCCGTTTTTTCACATGGGACCATGAACGCCCGTTTAGCGTGGTACATGGCCAGTGATTCAAGGCCTTCTTTTCTCGAATAGAACATGGCAAGAGCACTGTGGATCAACGATGCATATTCCCAGTAGTTCGTGTCTTTGGATATAAGAAGCGGAGTCAGTGTCTCTGCAATATCCCGGTATTGATCTGAATTCCTGTCAAGGCCTGATCTTCTTTTTTTGTCGAGGATATTAGCAAGTAAATAAGCCATAGTCAAACGTGAAGAGTTTTTGATACTGGTTCCGGTCGGGTTTTCATTTTCCTGGATACGCATGGACAGCTGACCGTATTCGTAGAGGACATCTTCCATCAGCCTGAGATTGTCAATGCCGATGCCGAAGAGAATCAGCTCGTTGTATATAAGACTCCTGAAAGGAATGTTGTAAGTCACGAGTCTGGCTGAGTCATCGTAAAATTTTCTGTACAGTTCGAACAGTTCGTTTTTTGGGAGTGAAAAATTAAGATTACGAGTGGCCACAAATCCCCGTCTTGCAAGATAAAGATGGACAATGAACCGGGTGTTGTTGGAGTCTTTCGTGGCCTCATTGCTGTAATATTCATAGAAATTCGGCTGACCCGCGCCAGTTGCCTTTTGAAGATCAGCAAGACGGTTCAGAAGCGTCCGGGTCTGGGAATCCAGTAAAGGATCTTTAACATCGGAATTTCTCAGATATCTGCCAAAGAAATGATACCTCAGGTATAATTCGTAAAGTGTGAAAAGTTGCTTGGAGGAGGGGGTGTAAACACCGCTACCACGATTGGTTTTAAATCGGTTTTTCCACAACGTGTCAAGCCAGTTCCAGGTTTTCTTGTCATAAAGATTTGAAAGTTCATCGGACTGGGTTGTGTCGCCCCATTCGCCGGCCAGTTTTTCACATTCCAGCATCATGGCGAGAAAATACACATTCAGATAAAAATCCGGAGAGTTTCTGAACTTAAAACTGACGTCATCGGTGTTTTTAAGAAGGGTTCTGCCCTGGACGATCATGTCCGGACCGCCTTTGGACGACCCGATCAGTGATTTAAGATAATGTTCCGACAGAAAGAGATACTGTTCAAGCTCCTTGTCGTGTATGGGGATTTCATCGTCCATGGTGAATTTGCCGGAACGGGTCAGGCCGTATTTTTCATGGAGGTAATGAAGATACAGAAGAAAATATTCATAGGCCATGTCGAACTTGATCCGCTGGGCCTCTTCACCGTCCTGGGTTGTTTCGTTCTTCTTGGTCAAACGTTCGATATTAGAGACGATGCTTTTGACATCATCCATAGGAAGCAGCTGACTTTGCTCTGGGATATAGGACAGCATGTCCAGATGTTTGCTGTCCGCTTTTCCCTGGATCGATGTTTTCCTTTTTTCCGAGACAGCTTCGCCGGGAGATTTGGCAGACGCCGTGAGTTTGACTGAATGAAGCAGATAAATGCTTTTGGCGTGTTTCTTGAAATCATCGATGTATCCGCCGAAAGAAACCGAACTGACGAACATCAGGATGAATCCTTGAAACAAAAGGGTTTTTAACGTACTGCGAATCATAACAAAAATCCTTCAGGGTTTCTTAAATCCTGCAATCTGTTGTACAGCTCGATATCTTCGCCAGGAAGAAGGAGCCAGATTTTTTTACCGAGTTTAAGGGCGATATCCTGGTAAAATTCGAACTGGCGTTCGAAATCATCGATTTCAGTACAGTTGTTGCTGAGTGCGCCAGGGATGCTTCCCTGAATGTAACCTGCGGAAGCTGCGGCGTTGACATAGTAGTTCCTGGCGAGCTTGTAACTTCGTTCAGCGACCTGGAGTGCTCTGACCTGGAGCTGCTTGTTCGACAGATAGGAGTTTGCGATGATTCTGTAAATATCGTATCGGTCATCTTCGGTATGGTTAACCAGTGAACCCAGGCGGTATGTATCATTCATGATGAAGCTTTCAAGCTCTTCTTCATATTTGATGATTTCGCTGATCTTGCCCTGGGATGAAAGCTCCTTAAACAGAAGATCGTAAGCGTTCAGAAGGTTTTCATGGTTGATACGCCTGCCTGTTTCGTTCAGAAAGGCCGCTTTGAAATCCATCAAACAGTTTTTTCTTGAGTTGGCCAGGGGAAAACGAACCGCTGAAATATTCTTTTCATAAAGACCGAACTGGAGATACTCAAAGTAATAGTTGATCTCACCCCGGTATCTGAAAAAAATATGGTTGATGCTTGTGGCGTTCTGGTCGTTTCCATAACCCTGAATCGGTCCGAACATTTTTTCGAGATCGGAAAAGACAAGTGTTATTTTTTCAAGGGCTTCGGCGTATATTCTGTTGATATTCGTATTGAACAGTTCGTTACGCTTTTTAACGGGATACGTGTCCCATGTCCTTGCGTATTGCTTGAGTTCTTCAAGGGGTTTTCTGCATCCGTAAAGATTATAGAAAATCCATCCGGAGGGACAAACCTCCAGTTCATCCAGGAGATCCTTGTATTTGAGGCGATCCTCCACCTTGATTCCGTGTTCCACCTGCTTTCTCAGCCACGTTTTTAGGGCGGACATGGCCACAATGTCCACTTCCCGATTGTCAAGTTTCAGTGTTTCAAGTGTGTCATTGAAAAGTTTGTCCACGTTGAATTGAAGATTCTCCCCACTGGCCGAACTGCCCTGGCTCGTAAAGAGCATAAGGGGAAGTAGCGCCCGATGCGCCATGGTCTGATCTACCCAGGTTTCCCTGATGTCATGGGCGATGACCTGGGCGCTGATGGAAAGGGGAAGATTGGCTCTGAACCAGGGGTAGCTTGACAGGGCATTGTGGGTATTGATGCCCGAAAAATACCGGATGCTTTCATTTAATCCGGCACGATCCTCTTTGGTGAAAATCCGTTCGTAAGGAGAATCGATGACTTTACTGCTTTTGATCCTGAACTCATCAAGTTCAGCGCAGACTTTAACGGTCGTGTCGAACGTCAGAATGTCTTCTTTGGTGAAAGGGGGTTCGGCGTCAGGTTTTTTATTCATGAAATCGATGGCCTGTGTGATGCGCTTGATCAGGCCGTCCTGGGATACCAGAAGATAATAATACAGTGATTTGTAATAGTATTCTTCAGCGATGAACAGATTGCGATTCGGATAGAAACCGTTTTCAAAATACCGTTTGAATCGTGCGCTCTGCTTGTCCTTATGGACCGTGCACAACTCGAAGTAGATGAAGTTGTAACCGGTAAGGTTTTGTTTGTCATCGAAATAGATGTTGCTGAACTCTTTGTTCGGATCTTCACTGTATGTATAGAGGGATGCCTGGGCTTCCCGAGCCCTGATCAGATCGAGTTTACCATCGGGGTAAATACCCAGATTTTTTTCAAGAGATGAAAAGAAAGTGTTCAATTCCCCGTCGCTTAATTTATCTTTGACATACAGTTTGCCGATGTCGGCAATCCAGGCAGAAGGGGGCGGTGTTTCTTCAGCTGTCGTATGTGTGGATAAAGTCTTGACAGATGGGAGTGAATCCGTTGCAGGTGCTTCAGTTTTTATCGACGGTGATTCAGGTTTTGGTGATGCAGAAGGAGCGGGTTTTATTTCAGCGGCAGGTTCCGACAAACGGTTTTTTCGTCCGGGATCCGCTTTCTTCCATGTGCCTGTGGGTGAGTGACGTTCGGACTGGAGCTCCTCGCTGGTAAGGGGGGTCAGAGCAGAACTCTGAATGGCTACGGTCATGACAACCAACCACAGACAGGAAAAAAAGATGATGGGACATTTCATTCGTCTATACCTCTACCTTATTTTGCGTTCAAGGGCTGAAACCACATCAAAAGGAGCGTCCACCGGAGAAAAATCAATGATAACTTTTTTGGATCCCGATTCTTCTTCTATGGTCAGAGTGCACGTGTAGCCTTTGACTTTATAGATGTATGGGCTGTTGGCGCGGCTCAATTTACGTGCTTTCTTCATGATGTCCTGTTTGAGGATCTTGACTCGGTCTGAGCTCCCCAGTGCTTTACTGTTAATGACAATTTCTTCCACGGCCTCTGCGTCTTGAGGGGCGATATGACGGATGGGGGGCGGCGTTGATGTCACAGAGATGCTTTTTGGGGGAATAGGCGCTGACACAGATGAAGACCCTGGAATGGTTGAAACTCTGCCACCACGAACAGGCGGTCGAGCGCTTTCCCACTGGGTCAGCTCAGGTTTTGGTCCACGTCCGGCGGCAATACCGCTGGAGGGCGGTAAAGCTGTCATACGGTCTCCCGGTGTATCGGCTGAAACATTCCGTTTGATTTCCGGCATGGCGTTGAAAGTCGACCCACTTGTGACAGAACGGTTTGCAGGTGCAGGTGATGCCGTGGGCAGAGGGCCTGTTTTGGGCACCATGGACGGAGCAAGCCTGTTGGGGGCTGGAAGTTGGCGTGATGGTATGTCACGGGGCTCAAGTGGTTTGGCTGTCAATTCTCTGGGTATGATGGTTTTATCATGCAGGGTTTTGGGCAATGGTTGAGCTGCTTCAATGGGTTTTGCCTCAATTCTGTTTTCAAGGGGTTTTAGAGCTTCGATTTTTTTTTCCGGAAGCGGCTCAGCGATGGTTTTTTCAACAGGTTTCGGCTCTTCCGGTTTTTCATGGATCAGTTTTTCAAGTTCGACTTTTTTAGTTTCGACAGATTTTTTTGCTGCGTTTTTCAGAACTTTGAGCAACGGAAGAGATTTTGGCACTGTGGGTTCAGGAACACGCTCCGTGTGTGGGAGAATTACCGTGGTCCGGGTGATTTTGTAAAGATTTTTATCCAGAAGGGTTCGATTGACAATAAATATCACGATAACCGAGACGATAAAAATCAACAGGGAGGGATTGACGAACCACTCTTTTCGTCGGGTTCTGGAATAAACCCGTGGCATGATGATTTTATATGGACCACGTCCGTAATGATTGAAGCCTGGCGATACCGTCATTTTTGATTCACACCGCCTGAATGCTGGATGGTGATCCGGTTAGCGTCTTCGTAGATGCTTTCAATGACGGACATGGCCATCAGAGTATCTTTACTCAGGGAAAATGTGTCAGGGACGAGAATCGGTCGCTGACTTCCTTCCTGTTTAAGAACGGTCAGTTTGTTGCTGAGGTCCTGTGCGGAGAGCAGGGTGGGGTCGACAGTTTCTTTGGTACCCTGGATGAAAACGACCTGGTAGGGGTTTGTTTCAGGGATGGTGGGCTTGAGCACCCGGATCTGGTAAGACTGATAACCTTGCTCAATGGATGAGACCTGCTTGTTTTTGACAACTTTGGGGACAGTCATTTCACCGATGTTGACCGGTTTCTTTCCAACTGTCGATGTCTGAGTGAATGCGATGAGCAGGAGAAACGCCAGGTCAGCAAAAGAAAACAGCCAAATTCTTGAATCTTCACCGTGTTTCATATCTTATATGGTCCCGTGTGTGCGTGTGTTTGAAAATGAATCACTAAAACAGCCTGGATGCCATCCCCAATGCTTTGTCGATTCGAGCTTCTGACAAGGTGATCAGATTTTTTTTGATCACTTCGAAAATGATAAATGTAGCCATGGTAATCAGCGTCGTGAACAGTGCAACGCCAAGGCCCTGGGTGTTAAGGGCGCTGTTGGGATCTTCATTTGCGAGAAATATCATGATCATCCCGAATACGGTGCCGAAAAGACCCGTGGGTGGAAGGATGTTGGTGATCATGGTGATCCGGTTGATGTATTTATGGTGAAAAACATTTTCGATGAGCTGGAATGTTGCATCTGCAAGAAATGTTTTAGGATAATTATTCCCCTGATGTTGAATGTGTGCGGAGTAATATGTTTTAGCGGTCAGAACCATCAACGGATCGTCGGTCATGCTTTCCTTCTTGGTTTCAGCCCGGATGACATCGAAGCTGACAGCGCGGATATGTCTGTAAGCTTGAAAGCACATCCATGTGGCATGGGCGAACAAAATGGCAATTCCTGTGAACACACATCCGTGGATCATGGTTTTGATAAGATCCGGATACATTCTGAACATATAAACCAAAAAATCCATATCAGTCCTTATTTAATCAGCAAAGTTTCAAAACTTGACCCTGAAACATGCAACACATCTGAAAGAGTTGTGGTTTCGGTCGGGTGTTCAATTGTTTGATTTGTACTATCCATTATGTCGATCTTTGCGTGATGTCAATAGTATTCTGCTTGAACAGCCCGAAAATACAGACATGTCAAAGGTTTTTCAGGAGGGTATTTTATTTGAAATCACATGGACGTAAACTGTGGAGTTTAAATGTAAAAAAAGAATCATAAGATGATATCGCAATGTACTTGCTAAAGGTATGGGATGTTATTTATGAAGAACGATCCAATGTGTCAAAGAGCATGATTGTAACCCAATGGATGAATGAAATGGATGTCATTCAATAACTCTTTGTAATAAATTAACATACGTGTATTGTTGTTTATTTGTGAAGCTGTTTTAAGCTTTTAATGAGATGAATGGTAAAGGTGGGTCAGGAGAAGAGATGCAGGTGTTGAAAAATAAGAAAGGGTACAGACAGAAACTGTACCCTTTTTATTTTTATGGCGCGCTCGGCAGGATTCGAACCTGCGACCCCCTGATTCGTAGTCAGATACTCTATCCAACTGAGCTACGAGCGCTTAAAATGTGGCATACTTTTAATCCAAACCGTCCATGTTGTCAACGATTAGTTGGAAAACTTTTTTAGTTGTCAAGGGTCTTGAAAACAGGATACTGAGGGGTACTCTATTTAATCAATGAAGAAAGACCGGTGAATGAGATGCTTGACGATATGGATTATATGAGGCTTGCTCTGGCTGAGGCTGAAAAAGCTGGACAAAGCGACGAAGTTCCGATAGGTAGTGTGATTGTGGCTAAAACAGGGGAAGTTATTTCAAGCGCTCGGAATATGACCCTATTTCTTGCAGATCCGACAGCTCATGCGGAAATGCTCGCTATCAGAAAAGCGGCCCAAAATCTTGGGAATTACAGACTGATAGATGCTACACTTTACACGACCATCGAACCCTGCATCATGTGCATGGGGGCGATCGTCCATGCCCGGATACGACGGGTCGTTTTCGGAGCTCCCGATCCCAAGTGGGGTGGAGGAGGCTCGCTTTACAACTTTGCGGAAGATAGGAGGCTGAATCACTCAGTCACATTATCTTCCGGCGTCTGCGAGGCTGAAAGCAGGGAACTGATTCAGAGTTTTTTTAGAAGCAGACGAACCAAACAGCAGGATGAGCATTGTTCATAAACCCAACATTTTAAACCAAAGCGAAGGAGTTGCTTGTGGGTAATTTTGTTGTCATCGGAACTCAATGGGGAGACGAAGGCAAGGGTAAGATCGTCGACCTTCTGGCAGAATACGCCGATTATGTTGTTCGTTTTCAGGGCGGAAACAATGCCGGTCATACCATGGTTGTCAATGGTGAGAAATTTATCAGCCATCTTGTTCCTTCCGGAATTCTTCAGGGCAAAACCTGTTTTATCGGAAACGGTCTCGTTGTCGATCCTGAAGTTCTTGTGGGCGAGATCAATTACCTGACTTCAAAAGGTGTTGATATTTCTCCAAAGAATCTCAGAATCAGTGAAAAAGCCCAGGTTATCATGCCGTATCACAAACAGATGGATCTGGCCCGTGAAAATAAAAAAGGCGAGAACAAAATCGGAACCACCGGGCGCGGTATTGGTCCATGCTATGAAGACAAGGTTTCAAGGGTTGGAATCCGTTTCATCGATCTGCTGATGCCGGAACGTTTCAAACAAACGGTAAGAACCGTTCTTGATGAAAAGAATTTTCAGCTGAAAAATTATTTCGGTATGGAAACCGTGGATCCAGAAGAAGTGATCGCTCAATATCTCGGCTATGCCGAAATTCTTGCTCCCTATATCGCTGACACATCCGTAGAGCTGATGAAAGGCATCCTCGCCGATAAAAAAGTCCTTTTCGAAGGTGCCCAGGGTACACATCTTGACATTGACCACGGAACCTACCCCTTTGTCACGTCTTCCAGCACGGTTTCCGGTAACGCCTGTTGCGGATCGGGTGTCGGACCGAAAGATATTTCTGGTGTTATAGGAATTGTCAAGGCTTATACGACACGGGTCGGAGCCGGTCCTTTTCCCACTGAACTTCTTGATGCCACGGGAGATTACATGCAGTCAAAGGGTGCCGAATTCGGTGCCACCACCGGACGTCGTAGACGCTGCGGCTGGCTGGATGCCGTGATTCTGAACAATGCCGTAAGGCTGAACGGGCTGACAGGTCTTGTCATAACTAAAATGGACGTTCTCGGAGGTCTTGATACATTAAAAATCTGTACCGGCTACAAATATAACGGAACAGTTATGGATACGTTTCCTACGGATCTTGATGTTCTTGCCAAATGCGAACCCGTATACGAAGAACTTCCAGGATGGTCGGAAGATATTTCAACCGTCAAAGAGTTCAGGAATCTGCCTCTTAATGCAAAACGTTATGTGCAGCGAGTCGAAGAATTGACCCGTGTTCCGGTTGATATCGTATCTGTCGGTCCGGGCAGGGAAGAGACTATTGTGATCACTAATCCTTTTGCTTAAGGAAATGTGACATTACGAATTGACAAACGTTATCCGTTATTATAAAAAACGTTCGTTCATTTCATCGGGATGTGGCTCAGTCTGGTAGAGCACAGCGTTCGGGACGCTGGGGTCGGAGGTTCGAATCCTCTCATCCCGACCAAATAAACCCCATAGTTTCAATCAGTTAATAAAATTTCCATACTCAAAACCGATGTGTAAATGATGTGTAGTTTGAAAAGACTACACATCTCCGGTTTTTTTCTTTTTTAGTGGAACGATGCGGGCTTTTTTTTGAGTCATAGCGGCCGTTACAGTTTTAAGATTGTCGATGCCGTCTACCTCGCAGTAACGCTTAAAAGCCTTGTTTGTCAGTCCTGAAGCTGCAAGGGCTTTTTCTTCGCCTAATATCCTGGCTGTCTCTGTTGCGGTTGTATGTTTTGTGCCCGCATACAAACCAACACCTTCAATGCCCAGCTCTTTACAAGCTTTAGTCCAATACTTCCGGAGCAAATTGATTCCGAAAACCTGGTTTGCATCAGATTTTCGAAGATCGCCACGGTGTCTGAAAAACGGCATCGTCGGGAAAGCCGGATACTCGTTCTTGAACCTGATGAACTCTTCAATATGCTCCGGCATCAAACGTATTGTCTTGAACTTGTTCCGGCGCTTCGTCGGATTATGGATGATCAGAATTCCGTTTTCATCAACGCTGTTTTCCAAAATCCTTCGGATATCGTCCGGGCGCAATGCGGTGTATGTCGCAAGGAGCTCACAGGCAAAACCGATTTTTTCATTGGATTGATCTGCCAGCTCATGAACCTTTTCAATGATCATCGATTGGGTTTCCCAATCTGTGATCGTTCGACGACCAAGTTCAAAATCGATCTTTGGGAAAACAGGTATGTCCATGATGACCCCGCGTTGTTTTACCCATTTGAAAAAGTCATGAAGCTGAGAGATATAATTTGAACGGGTCTTGTCGCTCAATCCTTTCAATGAAAAGGCAAAGTCGTCAATATCTGCACCGCTGATATGCTTGACGTTAATATTCGCAAAATAATCAACGGCTCGTTTCATATATACGACTATGTGTGAGAAAGAGCGCTTCCCTTCTTTCCGTGTCAGATATGTTCCAACGAGGTTTTTGAATCCGTTCGGTTCTTCCCGCTTATAGTCTTCAGGATCGAAAGACCCTTCGTCCTTTTTATATCTGACCCCGTTTAAAAATCTTACCGCTTCATCGTAAGATGTGAAGTTTTTATAAAGCTTTTCAAATCTCACCACAAACCGTGTTGCCGCATGCCCGTGATCCGGACAAAAACAACCTCTTTTTCGTTCGTTATGCCAAAGTGTGCCCTTGCATACAGGGCATTTTTGGCGTGTATGAATACCACCAGCCATACATAAACCACCTCCTTTCTGAATAAAATCATTTCGGATGGTAAAATATGTGGTTGATGGTTTCAACATTTTTAAATTTTCTAATCCGCTATTATTTCAGTAAAGCAAGGCAAAGCGCGGCGGCAGTCTGTACCGGAACCGCGTTCCCGATCTGTTTGATTTTTTCCGATTTGGTCCCGCAGAAATGATAGTCCGCAGGAAAGCTCTGGGCCGCCGCCAGTTCGTGAGGCTGAAGCATCCGGTAGCGGATGTCCAGGGCGCAATGATCGAGCGACGGCGAAACGATCCCGAACCGGTCCCGGGTGGTGATGGTGTCGATGGGTTTGTCGATGGACAGGGTGTTATTCCCGGTGCCGTAATATTTGACGATGAAGGGTTCGATCAGGGCGTCCGCTCCACGGGTGGTCACGGTGGACATGGGCTTCGAGACCGGCCGGACATAAAGCTGACCGGCCCGCCCGGCCTGCTGGGGCAGGATGAACGGTTCACAAAGGGCGATATGCTGGCCCGAGGCTGTGATCGTGGGAAGGGGCAGGGCGGTGGACCGGCTTTTCGAGGTGCCGTAAAGCATCACCAGGAAGGGCTCGGCCTTTTTCCCACCGAAGGTTTTCAGGCCGTGGACGATCCGGTCCATGGATCTCTGGGCCAGGGGCCTTTTACGGCTGAAGATGCTTTCCCCCTTAATGCTCCAGTCGATGATGGATTTTGCGGGGATCCATTTCCGGGTCTCGCCGAACAGATCCGGGCCGCCCTGTTCGGAATGGGTATGTTCCGGCCAGACAATGCGGCGGTTTCCCCTTCGGCAGAGCATGAAAAACCGGGTCCGGCAGGTGGGGTCCCCGTAATCGGCGGTATTCACGGTTCGCCAGGAACACCGGTAGCCCAAAGACTCCAGCGCGCCGACAAAGGCCCGGAACGTTTGTCCCCTCTTTGAAATCATGGGCTTGCCGTTGGCTCCCAACGGCCCCCAGGACATGAACTCCGGGACATTCTCGATGAGGATGTTCTCGATATAAAGGGCCTCGGCCCAGCGCACGATATGCCAGCCGGATGAACGGGACTGGTCGGAACAGGGAACCCCGCCTCGGGCATTTGAAAAGTGGGTGCATTCGGGGGAAGCCGTAAGGAGCCGGACCCGCCTGTCCGGGAACAGCTTCCGGGGGTCGATGTTGTGGAGGTTCTCGCACAGGTGCCGGGCCTCCGGGTGGTTTTTGGAATGGGTCTCGATGGCCACGTCCCAGTGGTTGATGGCCGTGAGGGATACGTCAAGGCCCATGGACCGGGCTGCGGTCAAAAGTCCGGTGCTGGTTCCGCCCGCCCCGCAGAAAAGATCGATGGCCTGGATGGTTTTCATGGGTCAATGCCTCTCTTCCGTCGTGGCCATGTTCCCGCACGGACACACCCAGGTGTGAACCGTGACCCAGGACCTGGGATAATGGTGGGACGATCTCCTCCGCATGGACTTTCCGCATTTCCTGCATTTCATCATGATAAATCTCCGGTTCATTTGACCCTGTAACGTTTTCATTCAGCCCATCGTAGGTCGGGTTAAGGAACGAAACCCGACAAATGACCCGATCCTTTAAATTCAACAACGGACGCATAACCTTTCTGACCGCCCTGTTTGCCATCCGCCGCTCATGTTTCTGCGGAGGCCCGTCGGCTTTCGTTCCTCAAGCCGACCTACATCCAGATTGACCCTCATGACTCCGCCTCCTGATCCTCCCTGGCCCGGTTTTCCAGGTAGTCGTCAAAGGTCTGCTGCTGGAACCGTTTCTGCTGGGCCATGGGTGTGCCGTCGATGTCCCTTCCGATGTAAAGCTGGGCCGCGTGGATATGGCGCGGGGCAAGGGATGACGAGCACTGGATGGAGGCGTGGGCGAAATCTCGGGTTTCTTCGGGCTCCAGGATGATCTTGAGGGTCACGGAGCGTTTTTTCCGCACATCGGTTTTCTCGTCCATGATGTTTTCAAGGCATCTTGAAAACTCCTGGTCAAACTCGTCGATCACCTTTCCGTCGGCCAGGGTCCTTAAAGATACTTTTTCCGGGTCAATGTATGAGGCTTCCATGGTTCCTCCGGTCAGGACGGGTCTGAAACTGTGTCAATGGCCGCGCCGATCCGAACCGGCAGAGCCGCCTTTTGTTTAAGGACAGCCTGTTCCACCTTGGCCCCGATCAGGCTCTGGATGGAGTTCACCGCCAGCCCGGCGGCCTTGACTGTTTCTTCCGGGAGCTGTTTCAGCACGGTTTTCATGGCGTCCTGTTTGAGAACCTTGCCCTGGGAGCGGGTGAGCTTGCCGGTTTCGGATTTTTCCTTCAGGCTCATGGCCACGGTCTGGGTCAGGTGGTCCACGGTGGTCTGGACCGTTTCCGTGATCCGGGTCATGGCCGCGTTCACGTTTTCGTTTTTGGTCCTTGCGGCGATGAATTTTCTGACTTCATAAAGGGCAAGGGTAGCCAGGGTGGAAATGAGGGTGGCGGCCACGGGGGCCAGGGACTGGATGAGGATGTCTTTCATGGGGGCTCCTTTGGTTTAAATGTTTTAAAAATAAATAGTGAATAATGAAAAAGATGAACGTCCAACGTCGAACGCCCAACGTCCAACATCGAATGGAGGAAAACTCCATGTGATAAACAGATCGGGCCGGTTTGGCCGGGCTGTCAACCGTCTGATCCGAATGGAAAATCATTGAACATCGAACATCGAACGCCCAACATCCAACATCGAATGAAGACCAAACCCATCAACAACCCAAAAAAAGCGCTTCAGCCATGGCGTCATTTGAACCGTATAGGCATGACGCCTGACGACGGGCTGAACCGCCGTTAGAGGTGTTACGGCTGTCCGTGAGAGCGTGCCGCATCGGTGTGCAGGTTTATGGATGTTGCCAGGGATTTCAGATTGATATTGAGGAAGGCCTGTTCATGTATGATCTTATGATCAAACCCGCAGATCAGGGCCGCCGCGATCAGTTCACCGGTGGTGTGGTAGGTCTTGATTTTATCTTCAAGATGATGTTTCAGCTGGCCGCAGTGGTATGTGGTGTTGATGTCCTTGGTCTTTTTTGTTTTCAGAAGAACGCTCATGATCAGCCCGAAGGTTTGGGTTCGTTTGGAAAAAATCGAGCAGATGAGCTGACGGTGTTCACGGCGAATCTTTTCCTCGTCATAATCCTTTCCCGGAAAGATAAAGCCCTGGTGGGCAAGGTTTGGGGGGATGACGGTGCCGGAGGCCGCCTGTACAAGGAGCGGATAATCATCGCAAGGGTCATAAACCGTGTGCTCGTTGGTGGGGAAAGATTCTTTTTTCATGAAAACCTCTTCCTTTTCGGCATCATCCAATGCCGGTTCGTGTTTGTCCTGCGGGTCCATTCCTCTTCGGCACTGCGCCGGACCTGGGCGCTGTAGGCGTTCTGGATCAGGTACCACAGGTAATAGCTGGGCACTTCGCTCACGTGGGAGCCGGAAAAGCGCCCGAATGTCAGTTGTTCGTCCGCCATGGCCGTTTCACCCCATGGGAAGATGACCGTAGGCAGCAGCGGCCCAGCCGTAGCCGAGAAAAATGAACATCAGGGCTTTCAGGAATTCCACCGCCCCTTTGTTCATGGTCCGTTCAATGCGGCCGGAGGTGTGAGTGGGGAGAATGAACGATCCCGGCCTGTACGGCTCGCAGTTCCAGCACCATGATCCGTTGGGCTCCACATGAACCCGGCGCATGGGATGCCCGCAGATGGGGCAGCGTTCTTTGTGTTGTCTGTTCATATTTTTGTCGTCCTTTTGTGATGGTGTCCTCACAGCCTCACACCGTGACAGCTTCATCCATCAGCCCGCCTGTCTCATCAGATCCGGGAGGCGATGCCCGGATGACCCCGGTTTGGGGTTTCGACAAAGAAAGTGATGAACGTCCAACGCCCAACGTTGAACGTCCAACGTCCAATGGTTGACGTTTCGATGGCGTGGCAGGAACAAACCTTAAAAAATGGCCCCGATCCTTTATTGAACGTTGAACGTTGGGCGTTCAGCGTTGGACGTTTAGGCCTTTCTTACGGATAAAGCGGCGTCTCTTCCGCTTCATCGGGTGTCATGCGGTTCACACGAATGTCTTCAAGGCCGGTGATCACGTTTTTCAGACTGTCCCGGCATTTTTGGCAGCGGTCTTCGGTTAAAAGGGAAAGAAGGCCGCGGTAGGTTTCCTTGAGATTGATGGGGCTGTCTTTTCCGGCAATCTTCAGGAGCTCGATTTTCTGGTCCATGGTGAGGGTGTCGGTCATTTCTTTTTCCTTCCTTCGTTTTCTCCGTGTTTTGCGCGGTACAGTTCCAGGGTTTCTTCGATCTGCTCCATGGCTTTTTCTGCAAGGTGCCGCACGGTATCAAGGCCCATGCCCTGCTGGATGGCGTCGTGGAAATGCACAAGGGCGGGGTAGTCGTCCAGCATTTCGGCTTCCATCAGGGTTTTGTCCGGCTGGGCGCGCTCGTTCTTCACAAGGCGGCACCCGGTTAAATCGGCGTGGCGGCCCACAATGGCCCGGGCAATGCCGGGGTATCCGTCACCCATGAGCCGGGCAAGGAGGGTTTCGAAATGCTCCAGGGGGTTTTCACGGATGGAGTCTTCGGACACGTAAGGGCGCTGGGCGATCCACCGGGTCACGGTGCGGAGGCTCACGCCGAAAAGGTTGGCCATGTAGTTGATGCCCACGATGTCGCGGACCGTGGCGAGCCACTGGCGCGGATGGGCCGGGGGTGCGTAGGATGCTTCGGTTCGGGTGTCGTTCATCGGGTTCCTCGTCGCTGGCGTCTGGGTTTAGGGGTTTCAGGCTCTTTGGCAGGCACTTTCAGCATGTTCGGGGTCATGTTCCGCCGGGACGTTTTTCACGCACCGGACACGGTTTGAAACAATCTGGAACAAACGTTCCAGGGCTTTGATTTCCAGTTTGACCAGCTCGATTTTTTCCCTGATCTCGGCAAGTTCGTTCATGGGGGTCTCCTTGGGGGTTGGGGTGTTATGTTTAGGACCCGGCAAGGGACTGCCGGGCGCGGCGGCTTTCAGGCATTCGGGTTTCAGGTATTCCAGCATGGCCTTGTAAAGGATGTCGGTGATGGGAAGGGAAAGGCAGGGGTCTGAAATCCCTGAAAGCTGGAACACACCGGGGGTGTGTGAGGGTTCGTTGGGGTCGGCTTTAGCGAAGTAAAGAACGCCGGAAGACACGGAGAGGCTGTCGAGCCGCACCATGGCGTTGGGGCCGGATGACCAGAAGAACCAGTCCGGACTTTCTCCGGAACCGGGATCGAGAAGGATCTCTCCGTGATCGTTCATTTCGAACCTGCCGGAACAAAGGATGGTTTTCCCCGGCGCTGAAAGGCGCGATGGGTCAGCCGTGTCTTTGACGGACGGCTGGGCCGCCGTCCGTTTAGGGGACGGCGGTGTCTGGCTGGAATGTTTGAGGGGTCTCACCGTGGTTTGAAGGGCGGTCGCAAGGGTCCGGGCGATCCGGGCAAGCAGGTTTTTCTTGTGTGGAGTCATGGTATTTTTCCTTTCTTTATAAGGCTTTTTCCCGTCAAAGGTCCCGCCGTGGGGGATTTGGCCCTTGATCTGTTCCGGCAGCCATGGTCAGGTGTTAGCCGGGGTGGTTCTTGCCGTTTGACTTTTCCGGGCTTTTCAGGTTAAAAGTTTAACCTGGAAAGGGTAAAATCAGGCGGCTTCGCTGTCGCTGCTGTCTTTCATTGATTTCTCAGGCCACAATTCAGAAACGGGTTTGTTGATTCGTGTTGCTATGAAGTTCTGGACACGCTGGCTTTTTGCCGTGCCGAAAATGACCCGGCTGATCAGTGAGTTCGAAACACCAAGATTTTCAGCAAGTTTCCTTTGATTGGTCCCGGTTTTTTTTATGGCGGCTTGGATGTCTAAAGGGTGCATTTTTCAATTTCCATGTTTGGGTTGAAAATGTTTAGTTTAAATGTTTGTCAAAACTACATCATAATAGATTTTAATGTCAAATCAAAAATCAATCATGGATGATAATTTTCGTGATGAACTCCGAGAGAGATTCATAAAACTGGTAGAGTCTCAAAGAGGTATTCAGGCAAAACTATCAAAATCAATTGGGAAAAAAGATAATTATTTCGGTGCAATAAAGCAGGGAAATCCCGTTAATGCGGATCATCTAAGAGCAGTTGGAATTGTATTTGGCCCAGATAAAGTGATCGAGTTACTGGGGATTGGTAAATTAAAAAAATCCATTATAGATGATATTGTTGATGTAAAAAAAAGATTTGATAACGATATACCAAGAGAAGATTGTTTTAGTGATTTTATACAAAAAGATCTTGTAAAAGAATGCAAAGCTCTTATGGTTGAGCTTGAAAAAATTGACCCATCTGAACTTTCAGAGGTCAAAGCATTTATCGATTTTAGAATTTCGCAGAAGTTGCAGCAGGCAAAAGGTTATCAGGTCGAAGGTGACCGCCGAAAAAAGGATCTTCCATTCAACCCCGACAGGCGGAAAAAAGTGGGCTGATCCCACTTGACATGCTCCGTTTTGGACGGATCATGAAGGCGGCCGAAGAACCTTCCGGCATGTTCGGCATTTACCGACTCAACGGCCAGACCTGCCAGATCACAGAGATCGTGGTCCACGAACGCGCAAACATCCCGGAATCTGATTTGCTCCATTCATATCCAGAAGACATCATTCCAAACCATGCTTTATCCGATTACTGCCGTTCGGCCATAACCAAGGTTCACGAATCAGGCCGTCCGCTTTCCATCACCGTTCACATCTCATCCCCGGACGGTCAGACCTACAATCGCCACATCCACCTCGAAAAAGACCCGAACGCCTCCATCATCACCATTGTCGGCTGGCAGGACTGATCTGGACAAAGGCTGTCCGCAGACTATTCCTACTGATGAAGTCAAGAATGTTTCCTCAAAAAATATTCATACAGGTTAAATAATTTACTGGACATGATCCAATCAATCCGATACAGATCATCAGTAAATCAATTAGATGAAGGTGCGCCCGGGCCACTCTAAGGGGGGATGGCCCGGTTCATTAATTGCGAAAATTCGAATTCAACAGACAGGAATTGCTCACTCGTTCCACATGCTGAACTGTTTGGTCTGAGTTCTTAAGCGATAATGGACAGGAGGTGTTATGGCGTTGCTTTCAATGATTGGTTCAAACTTCACAAAAGACCCGCCTTGCCATTTCAATCACCTGAAAAGCATGATTAAATCCTATGCGGGTTCTTCCGCATTTGGCCCACCCTGTTTATTGCAAGGGTTGCCAAAGCACAAGGATTTATATTAATTGAAAATATTTATAGAGCGAGTGTCTAATACAATGATTTAAAAGGTTCTTCAGCGCAGATGCCACAGATTTCAACATACCTACAGAGTGGTTACGTAATAAAGGACTCATACAGGGTGATGAGATTTTATTTGGTATAGAATTGACTGTTGGAGAAAATCATAGGGACCGGGCGGGGCTCAGCGTTTTGGATAGTCGCTTCCCTTTTAACCATTTTCGTTCAGCGGTCGTTGTCGCAGTCCAGCGCCCGGACCCTGAATTTTCGCGTTATACGAAGAAGAGATTGTCCAAATTTGACCCGAAGCGAATTTTAATAATTAGGTAAGAACCCCAAGAATCATGGGAAAAAATATTGGAGTGGACAGGCATGAGCGGAAGCCAAACCAAAAATGCTGCATTAACCACCGCTTTAGCGTTTCATTACCAGGTGCTGATAGGCTTGGATAAGTGCTTTTCGCTTGAAGACGACCAGTCTGTGTGGTTCGAAAAAGACGGGGACGTCAGCTTGATTTCTCCAGACGCCTTTGAGTCAATACAAACCGAAGCAAAAGATTACTCGGCGCCCCTAACTGACCACCATGAAAACCTTTGGAAGACGTTAAAAAATTGGCTGTCACCAGCTTTTAGCCACGCTCAATACGGTGTTTTGGTACTTCACACCACCCAGGCTTTTGGCGCGAATACTCGCCTAAAACACTGGAACTTAATAAATGCGGAACAACGCCTACAAGTATTAAAAGACATTTTTGCGGAACGTACCGAAGATCAAATGAATGCCGAAAAACCATCAGATATTGTCAAACTGCAAAAAGCGGTAATGAAAGCTGATGAAGTATTGCTTAAGAATGTACTTATTAAAGTAACTCTATTTACAGAAGCCGATAATGCACAAGAGCTGGAGAAGCAGATACTATCCAGACCAATAGGTATTCCAATGAATAACCTTAAAAGCTACCTACATGGGCTTATTGGCTTTGTTTACGCGCAGGCAACTCAACAATCTTGGAGTATCAAACATCAAGAATTTAAAGCGAAGTGCGAAGAGTTAACAGCGCTTCTTTGTAAAAAGGAATTCACCTTTCCGATCTTTTCTGGCTATGAAGCTTCTGAGCGAGAAGTAGAATTGCACCAGGTCAGACCTTTTGTGCAAAAAATTACCGAAATTGAGCATCACGAGATGATTCCTGATGCTGTAGGTAATTGGCTTGAATTACAAAACTCATTGATTGAACAGTTAGATGAGTACCCACTTTATAGGGAAAAGACAATTACCTACCAAAATCAATTGGTAAAAAAATACAAGCTTGCCTATTCGAGCGCTATACTTGAAGCAACAGATTCAATTATAAGTTCAAAATTGCTTTACAATAGAACCATAGGTGAACAGCCGCTGAACATGGGCAATGATATCCCGCCTCTTGAATACAAAAACGGCTTAATACACGATGCCATGGATGATGAAGAACGTGAATTAAAATGGAGAGTTGAGCGATGAGCTGCATTGTCGAGGCTCTATATGAGTTGAAATACAACCCGTTCAAGTACGGAGCACATCTTGCCTCGTTTTACAAAGCAGTAGGAGAATCAGAATATAATCTATTACTTTCTCCTTTTGTGATACCTATTTGTAGTCACCCATTATATGGCCAGAAGTTAATCAACTCTAACGTTAGAAGCACTATCTGGTCGGTTTTTGACGATCGCACCAGGCTCTATGACCTACAAGACCGAATCGATGGGTTTCAATCGTTAACAGAGCAATGCATTCAATATTGTTTGGTCAATGACTGGTTATCAATAGACGAACACAGTTTGACCATTCGCGCATGTAATGAATCTGAGCCAGGATTTACCAATCAAAAAAGTGCAGAGAAGTTAGGACGGTTATTTAGCGGTCACTCAGTGGTCGAGATTTATGCGTTTTTAGGAGTGATTCCGCGATGAAAACATTAATTCATGAAATTGGCGTTATTGATAAGCAGGGAACCAAGCACCCTGTTAATTTTAAAAAGGGGCTAAATGTTGTCACTGGTAAGTCATCGACAGGCAAAAGCGCCTTAATTGAAATCTTTGATTATTGCTTTGGCAGTAGTGAGAACACTATTCCAAAAGGGGTCATTACCAATAGGGCTACTATTTACTATGTCGCGCTTTCGGTGAATGAGCAACATATGGTGATTGCGCGTGATCCTGCTATAGCGAGTAAGGCTTTTTTTCGTCGTGTTGAGTCATTCAATTCTGAAGATATTGATCGCGAATATTTTAACAGAAACTATTTTCGCCCGTTAGCTGATTTTAAAAAGCATCTAAGAGACTTTTTCTTAGATATAGATGATGTGGATGAGTCATTGGCAGCTAAAGCCAATCGGCGCTTTAATGCCAAAGCGTCTACTCCTTCAATACGCAGCTTTTCATCGTTTATTCTTCAACATCAAAACCTTGTTGCCAATAAACATGCGTTATTTTACCGTTTCGATGAAAAGAAAAAACGTGACCAAGCGATTGATCATACCAAAATATTTTTAGGGTTAGTTGATCAAAAATACTTTCATTTGTCACAAGAAAAAGAACGGTTAAGCGCCGATGTTAAACGCTTAGAGCGTCAGAGAGAGACAAACAAGCGTACCTCTGAAAACTACAAGCAACGTGTTGGTCCTGTTTTAAGCCATCTTTATGCTTTGATGGGATTTAAAGACGAGCCACTGTCTTCGGAAATGGTGCTACGCCACCCACAGGACGCCAAAGACCAGCTCGACCTCATTATCGTACCTGAAAAAATTAATCATAACTCGGATGCTGTAACTCAACGCTACAATCAACTTAAGCTGGAGCGCACTCAAAAGACTGCCGATCTTAGAAAGTTGCATCGACAAGCGGCATCAATTAACAAGCATATTCAAGAAGAAGAGCGTTTTGTAGCTAACGTAAGGCAATTTAGCTCTCCAAATTATGTTCAGATATCAGCTTTAGTCTGCCCTTTTTGCCATACTGAAAAAGACACATTGCGAGATAGTGCAGAAAAATTACAGCAAGCTATTGCGAAAGTATCGGGCAACCTCGCACAAGCGCGCCCAATGAAAGCAAAGTTTGAATCGTCCTTGGTTGAAGTTCAACGTAACATAGAAGTTTTTGATAAGGAGTTGACCGCGTTAAACCTGCAAATCATGGAAGTTGAGAAAGCAGAGAAACAGTTGGAAGAACAAAAGAGCCTATATGAGAGTATCTTGATGCAGAAGGCCAAGCTATTCGTACTTCTCGACACCCTTAACATGGCAGATGATGGCGAGCTTGAAAAGGAAATTAAAGCTATAGAGAAACAGCTTAGAGATATCAATAAAGGCCTTAAACAATACGACGTACAAAAAGGAATAGAAATCGCTTCTGCAAAAGTAAATGAATATATGGCTGAAATTGGCAGACATTTCGAATTTGAAGCCAGCTACAAACCTATCAACCTTCATTTTTCCTTTGAGACATTTGATCTCTATCACTTAACTCCCGAGAACGAAAAAATTTACTTAAGATCAATGGGTAGTGGTGCAAACTGGCTGTACAGTCACGCAACGCTTTTTTTGGCACTTCACAAATATTTTACTGAGTTGGGTGATAGGTGCGCTATTCCTTCAATACTATTTTTTGATCAGCCAACCCAGGTGTATTTCCCTAGCTTCAATCGCGACAACTCTGAATCATTTGAAGAACAAAAAAAGCAAGAAGCGGAGCAGCGTAAGACACTATATGTTGCACAAGATATCGATGAAGACATTAAAGCTGTTGAAAACCTATTCAGCCAGCTCTCGATTTATTGCAATGAGCTTGAGTTGAACAACGGATTTAGCCCACAAATAATCGTAACTGACCATGCGGATAATTTGACTTTGTCGAATGGAGTATCGTTTGAATCTTTGGTGAACGGCAACAGGTGGCGAATGCGCGGTTTAATTCATCCTACAGATGAATAAGTGCACGCTAACGAGAGTATGGGTTAATTCACAAGAGTGGAGTTAGATTAGAAAATGTCCGGCTTTGGCAGCATCCGAACTGTTAGAGGATACGAAGGCGGCGTGTAACGTTAATTATTTTAGTGAAAAAAGGGGGCGGCCAACTTTGATGGGCAAGGCAGTTTATCTCCTTTTAAATGTTATTTCAATGCCGTCACCTTTAAGGTGGAATGTTTATTAATATTTGATAACTAATATAGAAAATATCATTCATAGTAATAGCAAATTATTTTATAAAGGATCTTTTATACCTATGATAAAAAAATCTGTTGTTTTGCATAGCGGTGGCTTAGACTCAACTTTATGCATTCTTCTAGCAATGGAGGCAAAAAGGGAAGTAGTGAGCCTTGGAATAGACTATGGACAACGACATCGCATAGAGTTGGAATATGCACAGGCACAGTGTCGGATCTATGGGATTGAACGGCGTGTATTAAGGGTGGAATGGGATAAACCAATAAGGGAAATACCTACCGATAGATCACTTGAAACAATCAGATCAGGTATTTCACCAGCCTTTCTTCCAGTTCGTAATGCCGTATTTCTTACCCTTGCATGTGCTGAAGCAACAGGTATTGATGCAAAGGAGGTCTGGATTGGTGTTAATGCATTGGATTTCTCGGGTTATCCTGATTGCCGTCCTGAATTCATTAATGCATTCAATGCCATGATCAATGTAGGCGTTCCCGATGGACCGCAAGTTGTATCTCCATTAATTGAAATGTCAAAACCAGCCATAGCTTCTGAAGCAAAACGCCTTGGTCTCTCCCAAGGTGATACATGGAGTTGCTATCAGCCACAATACACAAATAAAGGAATCTTACCTTGTGGAAAATGTGATGCTTGTATTCTTCATCATCATGCCTGGCATCCTAAAGACCTTAAAAAGAGATAGGGCAGAACAAATGGCTAAAATAGGACTTATATCTTGTGTAAGCAAAAAATGTCATAGCGAAACCTTTGCCAAAGAATTATACACATCGGCACTATTTACCAAATCTCGACAGTATGTCGAGCGAAATTGTGACACTTGGTTTATTCTATCTGCAAAATATGGTTTGGTTGAACCAAATGAAATTATTGAACCCTATAATGAAACTCTAAATTCGAAAACAAAATATGATAGAGAAGAATGGGCAAAAAAAGTATGGAAAACCCTATGCCTCAGACTTAAACCCAATGATCAAGTTACAATCTTAGCCGGTGATAAATACCGTGAAAAATTAATTCCACTTTTGATAGAATATGGTTGCAAGATTCACATACCGATGAAAGGTCTTGGTATAGGCTCTCAACTTAAATGGCTTTCAAGGGAACTTTCACAACCCAACAGGCAGAATGATATCGAACGTCTTTATAGAATATTAAGAAGGTTGGAAATTGGATTGGGCGGGAAACGTTTAATGGCGGAATGCACAGGAAAACAAAAATGGCCAACCAGTGGTGTTTATTTTTTCTTTGAGCCTAATGAATTCAGATCTGGATCGAATGAACTACGAATAGTGAGGGTTGGTACTCATCGTGTAAGTAAGGGGTCCAAGTCGACTCTTTGGAATCGTCTCCGCACACATCGAGGTACAGATAATGGTGGTGGGAATCATCGAGGCTCAATCTTTCGACTTCATATTGGTGCCGCCTTATCCATTAAAGAACCTAAGATTGCAGTCGATTCATGGGGTAAAGGCCAGTCAGCTAATGCTGAAATACGTAGATCAGAGATAAATTTAGAACGCAGAGTGTCTAATCACATTGGTAATATGAAGCTGCTTTGGTTATCTATCAATGACGAAGCAAGCCCAATCAGTGATAGAGCCTATATTGAAAGAAATATAATTGGAATGCTTGTTGGCATGGGAGGGGCTGCAGAGCCAGCCTCATCTGAATGGCTTGGTTTATCAAGTCCTGATGAACGAATTAGGCAAGCAGGACTTTGGAATCTTGAATTTCTTGATTATTCATATTCTCCAGATTATCTTGACGTGATAGAAGAATACGTCGAAATAACGTTAGGAAATAAAAAATCACCGGCATGTTCAATTGCTCCTCAAGGCTGGTATATCAAGAAAAGACAAGGGGTATCTCATAAACAATTATTACTTTTTGGTGATTAATTTTATGATTAAATTGAACTGTGATCACAAATCGGTTTTAGAATGCTACAATAGGCCAGTTGTACATATGAGAAAGCAGATAGATACTCGACGATTTGGACTCATTTTTGGTGCAGGTTTGAGCAAAGGCTTTAATCTGCCCACTTGGAGTAAGCTTGTTGATGATTTAGCTTCTGACCCTGAAGTTGATGGAAAAGTGGTTTTAGATGTAGTCCCTCCGCGGGCTGGGCTTCCCTATCAAACTGAAATGCTATTTGAACATTACAGGCAGAAGCGCTATGTTGCTACTATACCTGAACAACATAATACCCGCGAAGTTGATTTTAAAATTGGTGCTGATTGGCGTGAATTAATTAGAAAGCATCTGTATTCAGAGCTCAAAGATGATATAGGTGATGCACTTGACAAACACCCGTATTTGAAGCAATACATTCCATTAATCAAACGAACAAGTATGACTGTTACATACAACTTTGATGACTTTCTTGAACAAGCGCTTTTAAGAGAACGAAAAGGTTCTGAAGATCAATCTCTTGGATTTGAATCGGTGACAAATCCATGGGTACAGTTTAGGAGAACAAACGCTGTAATATACCATCCAAATGGAGTAATCCCACAAAATCCCTTAGAAACACCAAGTGACCGTTTCGTTTTTTCCGAACAATCCTATGTAAAGCAATTAATGGGAATATATTCAGGTGATCAAGCTGGATTAGTCAACCATTTATCGAAGAATACATGCTTATTGATCGGTTTGTCACTGGAAGATGATACATTGCGTAATGTACTTACGCAGGCGGCTCATTCTTGTCCGGGGAGCTTTCACTATTATATACACTACCTTCCACCAGGTGGAGTTATTGATGATGCTACACGAAAAGCCATCACAAAAACTAATTTCAAGGTATACAATCTGATCACGCTTTTTCTGGATGATAGCGGAATCAAGGCAATTGGCGAACTTATAAATACATCCAGTTGTGAAAAAAATAAATTCTGTGATTTCGCCGCAGAACACAATATCAAGGTAAGGTTTCGGTTTTATATCACAGGTGCATTAGGTGTCGGGAAGAGTACTTTAATTAATCATTTTAGAAATTTAGATGTTTTAGATGAGTGGATCGATCATAAACCAGCAATCTTAGCGAAAAGATGGGATTTGTTGACGCCTGAGGAGAAAATTCAAGCTGATGACTGGATTATTAATCAATTCAAGAAAAAAAATGACAAGTTGCGAAATGAACGCGAAGGTATATTCATTTTGGACCGAGGTCCACTTGATCCAATGACCTTCACACATATTAAAGAATGGAAAGAAAAGGCAAATAATATTCTTAAGGCTTTATGTCCAGGTAATGCCCAGTGGCATGTAGAGGGAGGCCGTGTTATTCTGCTTCAAGGTGACAGTAACGAATTATCCCTTCGCATGCTTATGACCAAAAGGGAAGATTATACAGCTGAACGACTTGCAAATATGGATGAAAGACTCAAGCAAGCATATGGCACAAAAAACGTCATGTTGTTTGATACTCGTGGTCTTACACCTTCTGATGTAGCTAATCGATTAGGTGATATTATTCATTTAGAAGACTATTCCCCAGTTTGCAACTTACACGAAAGATTGGAGACGCTTAAAAAAGAGGGATTTGATGTCGATAAATAATAATCAAATGCAATACAGACCAATGGTATACCTTGCAGCGCCACTATTCAGCGATGCAGAGAGAACCTTTAATATTTTTGTGACTGAGTTAATTGAAAAGTACATTAAAGTATACCTTCCGCAAAGGGATGGTGGCCTTATGAGTGAAATGGTATCCAATGGAATGCCATATCATATTGCTAAGAGTATAATTTTTAAGCAGGATATGAAAGCAATTCACCAGTCTGAATGCTTGATCGCTATATTGGATGGCAGATCAATAGACGAAGGAGTTGCCTTTGAATTGGGTGTAGCGTTCTCTCAGTGCAAACTATGTGTTGGGCTTCAGACGGATAGCCGCAGGCTGTCTGTGTGGGGTAACAATCCAATGATAGCTGGTGCCTTGGAAACAGTATTTGATTCGATTGATCCACTTCTGAATTGGGTTAGATATACGTTAACAAAAAATTATTTTTGTTTACAAGATTAAGTGCTGCGGGGCGGGGTCGGGCCACGGTAACGCACTGTAATTAAACAGTATCATTCATATTTAAGCCTGTTTTTAGGGCTTAAACTGACATTTTCAAGTATGAAAATAGCATTTTAAGGAATCGAACAATAAAACGGTATCGTTAAAGTGAAAATGGGTTTACCGGATGGCACGTGGAATTCCGGGGACACCATACTTAATTATTGATTTGACAAGCAACATATGTGAATAGTGATTCACTATGGCACGACTATCATGATCAGTGGCTCCGGGATTGCCACACCACGTCACCCAGCGTGGAAACAGGCGTCAGCAGACATTTTTCAATGAAAATGATTATCAGGCATATCTTGAACTGATGTCGGAATCATGTTTGAGGTATGGTGTTGAGAGCTTGTTGAGAGCTGCAAATGGGGTCGGGCCACAGTAACTGGCTGAAACAAAAAGATATCACCTGAAAAAATGGGCTTATTTTGCCCTTAAAAGCATGTTTTTGGGTATGAAATTGTTCATTTAAGGGAAATAAGAAACAGAAAAACAATTCATAGAGGGCCAATTTGGGGGGCGAAAATGCCGGTTTAAACATCATTTAAGGCAAAATGTTTAGCCCATTTGTTATTATTTCATTTTGTTGCCATGGCCCGACCCCATTTGAAAAACATTTTGCTTCACCGGAGCGCATAAAGCCGTGCCCGGTGAGCAATGCGTTGAAATTGTAGAAAAAGCCGGTTTTCAGGTATTTTTTTTATTATGACCTCCAAAATGGAGAAAAATGAAAAAATCCATGGTTGGAGGTGGATAACCCGGAAATTGACGTCAACAAAGCATTTCCGAGGTTTATACTCATTAAATTTTAAAAGTTTGTGAAAAAGCTATTATTTAGAAAATGTGGCAAAAAACCTGAAAATGGACTTTTTCTACAGACTCGTTAGGCATTGGAAGAAATATGGCTGAAGTTCCAAGTATATTGAACTCAACAAAACCAATTCTTTATGAAACCGGATATGAAGAATGGCCATATGGATATGCGGGTTCATGTTTTCCTGTCCGATGGAGAAATAATCTATATATAGTTTCAGCGTTTCACTGCTATAAAAATCATCAAGTTGATCCTGAAAAAACACTTTATCCCATTCCAACAGACTCAAATAATTATTTTGGTTTTTGTTGCAAAACACGCGCAAAGGTGAATAAAGCAGGTGACTTAAAGCATTATGACCAAATATTGCTTCAGGTGTCAGCTGACATCCATAGTGATGAACAGATTAATTCTGTTAATGCATTTGACTTGAGTGATACTAACCATTATATATCATTATCAAATCGAAATATTAAAGATATATGGTTAAGGGGGTATCTTTTAAAGAATCCTATTCATTCAATCGAATATGAAAAACACATAATAAGACAACAGGCCTACCTCACAAATGGTTATGTATCTTCAAGAAAAAGCATGTTTGATTTTTGCTTTATGTTAAAAGTCAAAACACCAGTACCTGAAGGTTTAACACCTAATGGTATGAGTGGAAGCCCTGTCTATGCTATAGACTATAATAATAGTATAAGATTTGCAGGAACAATAATTGAGCACAACTCATATACTGATGAGTTTTTGGTTATCGATTCAGTTATTTTACAGGAATTACTAAGAAGAATAAATGCCTAACCATCGCTTGAAGGCGACGGTTAAACGCCGCGCCTGAAGCGCACGTTTTAGGGCAAAATAAAGGAACCAATTAACTTGAGTCTCAAAAAACGATTGCTTAAAGTATCAGATGAACTTGCCAAAGTTCCAAGTTTAGGTTGGGGGTTGGGATACTTTTTGGTGATTTTTATTTTTGCAGGAATTTACACATTGAATAGTCGTGGGTTTTATCATTCAACCTCTCAATTTGAGATGAGTATGGATGATGATGCACAAAAAATCCTTTCATCACTTGAGTCAATATTTAAGAGTAAATCCAATTTTTCGTCCGCGGAATATGATGGTTGGAGGTTAGTAGAAGAGAAGTATTCTGTTCATTCGTTAAAAATAGTTGATAAAAACGTTAGGTTTTCTATTTACACTGTATTCGAGAAAGAACATGATTTGGTTGGTTTGAATATTGAACTTTACTTTGCTATCAATCCATATCTTACAACATGTGAAAGTAATTCCGATTGTTATTCAACTCGTATTGTTCAAACTGTAAGACCAATTATTAATAAAGAGAACAATTCTTTTAATCTTATCACTCAAGCTATAGCCTATTACAGTGACATAAACCTAATTCAGGTGCCAATAGAGTTGGATAAAAAAATTAGTGGATTTGCTGCAGCGACTATAGGTTTTCCTTCTGAAGCAAGCGGTAGCTTTAGCCGAATGTTATATTTAAGTGTTGTAACAATAACTACTCTTGGCTACGGTGATATAGTTCCAATCACGGATTTCAATCGGTTTTTAATCGGTTTTGAGTCAATAATTGGTCTTGTAATAATTGGTTTGTTTTTAAATTCCCTTTCTAAAGAGAGGAGAGAATTGCCCTAACAAAAAATTCCAGTGGGACCGGGCGTGGGCTCAGTGTTTCGGACCTGCAGCAAATTGATTAAATGGGGTCGGGCCACAGTAACTGGCTGAAACAAAAAGATATCACCTGAAAAAATGGGCTTATTTTGCCCTTAAAAGCATGTTTTTGGTATGAAATTGTCCATTTAACGGAAATAAGAAACAGAAAAAAAATTCATAGAGGGCCAATTTGGGGGTCGAAAATGCCTGTTTAAACATCATTTAGGGCAAAATGTTTAGCCCATTTGTCATTATTTCAGTTTGTTGCCATGGCCCGACCCCATGGAAAGCTCTTGATTAGGGAATTTCGGAATTGAGGTCGGTCGTCAATAGTGGATACCAACCAACTCATTTTTTATAACTTTCAGCATATATTTTATTAAAAAAAAGCAGCGGGAGAAAGGTAGCCAAGCCTTTACTGGCACCTTTTACGATTATGGGGGGCACGGTGTTGGGCCACGCCAACAAGATGTAATCAGGATTAATATCATCGAAATAGTGCCTTAAAATGACCTTAAGCCGTCAATTTCACGCCCGAAAATGCCGGTTTAAGAATTCATTCATATTCCTGCCGGTTATGGCATATTCACAAGCTTGTTGAACCAAACCACCTGATTCACAGATTGTTATTTATCCGATTTCATATATTCGCGAATCAATATTTCTGCAACCTGAGACTTATTCCTGAAACAAATGGGGTCGGGCCACAGTAACTGGTTGAAACAAAGAGATATCACCTGAAAAAATGGGCTTATTTTGCCCTTAAAAGCATGTTTTTGGGTATGAAATTGTCCATTTAAGGGAAATAAGAAACAGAAAAAAATTCTTAGAGGGCCAATTTGGGGGTCGAAAATGCCGGTTTAAACATCATTTAGGGCAAAATATTTAGCCCATTTGTCATTATTTCAGTTAGTTGCCATGGCCCGACCCCATTTGACATTTGCCACATTTGCCCTGTGATACCACTATGCCTTTTCCCGATGTGATCTTGGCTTGCAGTTTGTCTATCATATTTGCCACAATTTGATAGACAAAGGCTTTTGACGTAAAGTTCTTAACGTCAAACTTGTTTGTCTATCAAATCTGCCTAAATATGATAGACAACGGTTTTTGACGTAAAATGATTAACGTCAAACCTGTTTGTTTATCAAAAAAGCATAAATATTGACTTCTATCAAACTTGTCGTTACCATTTGAATATCAAATCAACGTCTACACTGATTGAAAAGGCAGTTCATGGAATTAAGCTTAGAAAATGCGGTCCACTATCATTACGACAAGTTCCCACCCACCGAGTTGAATTATGGACAATTTGTAGATCACTTGGTAAGGGCGGCGGATGCAGTCGCCCGTTACGATCAAATGTTAAAAAATATGCACAACAGTGACATATTTTTAGCCCCGCTACGTAATCAAGAGGCCGTTATATCATCACGAATGGAAGGTACGATAAGTACCATGGATGAAATTCTTAAATATGAGGCCGACCATGATACGGACACCCATGACACTGCGAAGGTAAGATCCGAAGTCATCGAGACCATTCTCTATCAGAGGGCGTTATCAAACACCCAAAAAGCGTTATCGGATGGTTACCCGCTGTCCCAATCTCTTATTAAGGGCATCCATCAGCAACTGCTTTATGTTGGCCGTGGCGCTTCCAAATCGCCCGGGCAGTTTAAAAACGAACAAAACTACCTGGCCGATAAGAACAGGAAAAAAATATTGTTCATCCCTATCAGCCCGGAAAAACTCCAGGATGGATTGGACAAGCTGTTTCAATACATCGATCAAAGCACACACACGCCATTAGTCAAAGCCGGTATTGCCCATGTTGAATTTGAAGCCCTGCATCCTTTTAAAGATGGCAATGGCCGTATCGGACGTATGCTGATCACATTGATGTTGTGGAATTCAGGAATCATATCCGCCCCTCACTTTTATATAAGCGGATACATGGAAGACAATAAAGATCTTTACATAGACACGATGCGGAAAGTCTCTGAACACGGGGACTGGGAAAGCTGGTGTTGTTTCTTTCTCGAAGCGGTGGAACAACAGGCCATCAGAAATCTTTCCATCGCAGAGGATATCAGGGCACTTTACGAAGAGATGAAAACCGTTTTCGCCGAGGCCCTTTGCTCCAAATGGAGCGTCAACGCCTTGGACTTTGTGTTCTCGAACCCCGTGTTTCGAAACAACAAATTCACCGCGAAAAGTGGCATTCCAGGACCATCCGCTTCAAGAT
Source organism: Desulforapulum autotrophicum (assembly GCA_020723285.1). Classification (GTDB taxonomy): domain Bacteria; phylum Desulfobacterota; class Desulfobacteria; order Desulfobacterales; family Desulfolunaceae; genus DYJE01. The sequence continues at coordinate 221,254 of DYJE01000003.1, forward strand.
TTGCCAGGGTATTATTAGAAAAGGGTCTCATTGTGACATTGGAGGAAGCGTCCGGCAGAAAGGCAGCGCTATACTCTTTTGAGCCATTAATGAATCTTGTCAGGGTATAGAATGAGTCGAGGACTGGGGCCGGGCCACGCCACGCCAATAACCTGAAATCAGACTATATATCTTCTAAATAATGCCTTAAATGACCTTAAACCGTCAATTCCACCTTTGAAAATACTGGTTTAACAAAGAAGAAAACCATGGCTGGACTATTCGAAAAAACCGTTCAAAGGCCCTCGAAGACTTTATAGGCTTCATCGTCACGGCATTCACCAAATTGAGTCCAGATGGTGAATGCCGGGCGTTATCGTTTTGATTTCAGAGATTAGTGGCTTGGTTTACCCACATCATCTGGATAGAAAACCGCCATTGATGAATATGGTCTGGGCTGTAATCCATTTCGATTTGATTTGGGCTGGGGTCGGGCCACACTAACTTGCCGTAATCAGATTAAATATCATTAAAATAGTGCCTTAAAATTACCTTAAACCAATATTTTCACCCCCGATAATACCGGTTTAAGGAAATGATAGGATCTCGGTTACTCTGCTTTAAAATAATCCTGGGTTGAAAGAACGCGGTTGATTTTGACGGCAATGCCCAGTCCGTCCTTCTTTTTCCCATGGACGACAAATTCTGATAGACCGACGGGGTTGCGTGGATTGCCCCAGTCGTAGGTGTAGCCAAGCCGTGTCCAGGGATAGGGATATTCCGCTGTGTAGATGAAATCCATGCGGTTTTCGAACCATTCCTGGTAATCCACAAAAGCGTTGACGGTGTTCTGATCGGAATAAATCAGGGCAGTGGGATCAAAAACACGGAAAAGATCCCGGGGAAAATCCAGTTCGCACTGGCTGTCCGTGATTTCAGGGTCAGGACAGGGCCGGAACAAATCCTGGGGAGACACGAACATTTCCAGCATATAGGCTTTTCTGGTCGCATCTCCCGGAGGCAGACCCAGAAGCTGTGCGATTCGCATCGGTTCGGGCATGGCATTTCCGAAGTATTCTTTTAATTCCGGTGCGACAGTGACCCAGGTGTCGTAGCGATAGTCGGGGCACTCCCGGTCTTCCTTGCAGGTATCGTCAGGGCTGCAGCCTTCATCCGGGCATAAATAGTAAGACGCCACCTGCGAGGTCACCCAGCTCACCACAAGCACCCGGGAACCGGGGCCGTCTTCCCATATCAGGTGGTCGTTCCAGTCGGTGATCGGTGTCAGATCCGTCACTATTTCATCGGCGGTGGCGATACCGGCATCCTCACAGGCCATGGCATAGGTGAACTCCGGAATTCCCTTCGTGAAGTCCGCTTTATCCGCATCTGTACACGCTACAAGAAGGAGAAGAAAAATAAAACCGAACGTGACGAAAAAACAGGTTTTTATGGCATGGAAGTTATTCAAAATGCCTTTCCTTTATGGCGGGACGTCTCAACTATTGATTTTAGCCAGCGGTCCTGCCGGAAGCCAACCTTTTTGAAAAATGTTGCCCAAACGGGTCATTGATTTCGGCGGATCTTTACGCTTTTGTTCGTCAAGCCACTTCCGGAATGGCTGCTCGTCATCTTAAAAAAGCCGGACGCCGAAGACTTTTTATTTCACTTTGAATCGCTTTCGAAATAAGCAGCAATCCTGTCTGCCGCATTGGCGCGCAGGTTGAAATAGTAAAAAAGATAATCAAAACTATGATAAATTCCTGGAGCTAATGCCGGATTTAAAGCATGAAGCGCGTCTTCATCTGCCGTAGTGCAAATCACAACACCCTTGTTAAGGTCCAGCGTGGCGTCCGCGTACTGGGGCACCTTGCTGAAGACTCCCCCGACCGGCATGAATGACCCCTGGCCTTCATCGGTCCCCGCAGGGGTTTCATCCCGGCTCCAGTTGATAGGATTGATCGCCAGGGCGCCATCCACAACCAAGGGGTTGTCACCTTCAGCGACATTGGGTGACTGGGTGTTGTATGAAATGATGACTCCCGTATCCTCAGCACCGGTGGCAAATTTCAAATGAGGATTTTCGGCGAGGTAGTTTTCCGTTACGGAATCACCGATCACATAAGCTGCAATCATGCGTTCATACACATCAGGATGTTCTTTCATATAGACGGACAGTATGTTCATAAGCACAGCCGAACCTTGGGAATGACCCGCCAGAATAAACGGCCGGTCATTGTTGAAATGCTTGATGAAATAATCGAAAGCGGCCATGGCGTCCAATGTAGGAATGCCAGCGATAACCGCATTACGCTCTTCTATCGTCGGTAACGTCAATGTGTAACCGGCATCTGCCTGACGGTAATAGGGAGCATAGATATTGCCGACCGTTTCAAATACCGTTGCTGTCCTTGCAAATGCAGCATTTGAGCCTGTCCGCATCGATGCATTGTCGATGTCATTGATGTTTGGATCATTTTCATTCTGTTTGCGCCAAGCTGTTTGATAGAGATAAAAAATATCCACTGCTTTTGTCGTCGCAGGCAGCGACAACCAGTGATCAGCCTGTGAGTAATCTGTGGCCCGCACTGAAGGTTCATCAGAAACAGAACGGTCGCTGCAAGCACAGAGAAACAACCCTGCCAATATTGAAAGCATAAAGATAGAAAAGGGTTTCATTAGCCTTGCCTGTTTACTTGACGCTCTCTCCATTTTTTACCTCCTCATCTGTTTACAGCTGTTTAAAATGTAATGATCATCTGCTATGGTATCCCTGACCATCACTTCATCGGCACTGTCTCACGCTTTAATGAGTTTTTTTTTCATCCGAGAAAATTAATTATCTCCTGGGACATTACATTTACATGAAGGGTGAAGGGGTCAGGTCTCCCCCTGACTCATTTTGAAGATATGGCCCGATAATAATTTGAATTCAGTGAGTTCCGTGGACACGATACTGAATTCTAACCAGAAAAATCACCAAATTCCGGGGACACCATACTTAATTACGATTACGGTTTGAAAACATGAATTAAGTATGGTGTCCCCGGAATTATGCCAAATTAAGTATGGAGTCCCCGGAATTATGCCCGGAATTATGCCCGGAATTATGCAAATAACTGGGGTTTGTACGACATGCATGGGAATGTCTGGGAATGGTGCCAGGACTGGTATGGAAATTATCCTTCTGGTAATGTCACCGATCCGTCAGGTCCTACCTCAGGGACTGGCCGTGTTCTTCGTGGCGGCAGCTTTGGCCACTACGCACAGCACTGCCGATCGGCGATTCGTCACGGGGGCGATCCGAGCGGCTATCTCTACGGTGGCGGAATTCGCCTGGCTCTCACCCCAGGTCAATGATCCCGGCCAGGTGAAAAAAATGTGAGTCAAATCTTGATTTGTGATTGTTTAATGTAGAATCAATAATCTGAGGAAAGGGTCATGTACCGGGGAGTGGGGTTATATAACGATATTCAGCATATTGAAAAATATCGAAACAGTATTCTTCGACTTATAAAAGCAGTCCAACTCGTTAGAGATACGAATGATTTTGTTCATACGACAAAATTGATGTCTATCATTCGGCTTTATGACTGGAATAAATCATGTGATGATTTTTATCTGTATTTATTGGAAAAAAGCTGGTTCCACTTTAAAAACGGAAACTCACTTGCTAAATCGCATATTATCACTGATCAAGAAAAAACTGAGCTATACGGGGAAGTTCTAAGCTGTGTTAGAAATTTTCATGAAAATAGAAATCAAGGGCCTGCTAAAAACAGACTTGAGGAATTATATGGGTACTTTCAGAAACTATCGCCTGGATGGAAACGGTTCTACATTCATACAGGAAGGCGGACATTGGAAGAGCCCGATCTGATTTTAATGGAGTATATCATCAGTTGTTATTTAAAAGATTCACATAATGGGTATTGGGCATTTTCTCTGGCTCAGTTTTATTGTTGTGACTACAAAAACTTCCGGTTCAAAATGGATGCACAATCGGAAGGAAGAATCATGGACATCGTTCGTTATTTTATAGAAAAATATTCCTTTTTCGATTTATTGGAATGCCTGTGACTCCAACACCGCACAAAATTCAGGTCAATATATTTTTTCACACCGCCCCATCAAAATACAAAGCTCTCTGAAACCCCGTAAAAATTTCCCCGATCTCTTTGGGCTGTCCCAGGTCTGCCACAGCGTCGGCAATGGAATCATGATACTTAAGCCGGAGGAGGGGAGTCAGTTTTTCCTGGTCCAGTTCCTCCACGCCCACGCTGACATAATGCTGAAGCACGAAGTCAAGAAAGGCCTGCTGTTTTTCGCTGAAACGGGAGCTGATAAAGATTTTCGCTTTGGACGCCCGGACTTCGCGGGTTAAGGGCGGGAGAGCATAGGCCACGTGGGCCAGGACGTCGAACAGGTCGCTTTTTTCGGCGTTGATGATCCGTTGCATTTCGGCCAGCTGGTCGCGGCCGAAACCTTTTTCCGAAAGTCCTTCAAGGAGCCGTCTGCGGGTGTCGGGGGCGCTCCACACGTTTCTCAGTTCTTCTTCATCCCTGAAGAAATCCGGGAGTTTTCCAAAGAGGAGTTCCATGAACTGGGCGGCGGACATGGGGGTGCCGTCGGGATGCCAGAAACTGGTGCACATCATGTGCTGAATGTCCCTTTCCTTGCCGTCGGCCAGCTTGACCCTGGTTTTTGTTTTCTTCCGGCAGGTGCAGGGAAACTGCCCGCAAACCGGGCAGGGTTCGTCCGGGCATTCGCAGGGTCTTTGACCGCATACCGGGCAGGGTTTGGGTTCGGGCCTGGGGCAGATGCAGGGGCGCTGGCCGCAGATGGCGCAAGGTTCCACCGGCTCTGGGGCCAGGGGTTCGCCGTCCCATTCGGGATCGCAGAAATGGTGGTGGGCTTTCACGAAATCGTAGAGGGTGAAATAATCCTTGCCGTCGAAAAGCCGGGTGCCGCGCCCGATGATCTGCTTGAATTCGATCATGGAATTGATGGGGCGCATGAGGACGATGTTTCGGATGTTCCGGGCGTCCACGCCGGTGGAAAGCTTCTGGGACGTGGTGAGGACGGTGGGGATGGTTTTTTCGTTGTCCTGGAAGTCCCGGAGGTGCTGTTCACCCAGGGCTCCATCGTTTGCCGTGACCCGCTGGCAGTAGTTGTGATCTTTGCTTTCCTTCATCTGGTTCACGAGATCCCGGACAGCCAGGGCATGGATCTGGGTGGCGCAGAACACCAGGGTCTTTTCCCGCTGGTCGATCCGGTCCATGAACAGTTTGACCCGGTACGCCTCTCTTTCTCTGATTTCGATGAGTTTGTTGAAATCCTTTTCCTCGTACCTTTTGCCTGCCTCGATCTCGCCTTCCACCACGGTGTCGTCCGGGGTGTAGATGTAGTCGTCCAGGGTGGTGGCGATCTGGATCACCTTGAACGGGGTCAGGAATCCGTCGTTGATGCCGTCCTTGAGGGAGTAGGTAAAGACCGGCTCTCTGAAATAGCGGTAGGTGTCGGCATTGTCCTTTCGTTTGGGCGTGGCCGTGAGGCCGAGCTGGACCGCCGGTTCGAAATAGGTAAGGATGCCGCGCCAGTTGCTTTCGTCATTGGCTCCGCCCCGGTGGCATTCGTCGATGATGATGAAGTCGAAAAAGTCTTTCGGGTATTCTCCAAAGTACCCTTCGACAGGATCGGAAGATTCGGTGGCTGAGCCTGCCGAAGCCATGAAGGTCTGGAAGATGGTGAAGAACAGGCTTCCGTTTTTCGGAACGCGGCCTTTTTTGCGGATGTCTTCCGGTTCGATGCGAACCAGGGCGTCTTCAGGGAAGGCGGAAAAGGCGTTGTACGCCTGATTGGCAAGAATGTTCCGGTCAGCCAGGAACAGGATGCGGGGCCGCCGTTTGGGTTCGTCTGTCTTTTTCCAGTCGATGAGGTTCCATCGGCTGTGAAAGAGTTTCCAGGCGATCTGGAAGGCGATGAAGGTTTTGCCCGTGCCGGTGGCCAGCGTCAGGAGGATGCGGGGGATACCATCCGCGAGGGCGTCCAGAACCCGTTCCACGGCGATGTCCTGGTAATAGCGGGCGGGATGGCTTCCGCCCTTGTCCTCGAAAGGGACGTCCTTGAAGCGGTTGCGCCAGAGTTCGGCAAGCGTACCGGCCTTGTCGTCCGGGTCCGGCTTGGGGAAGGTTTGGGACCAGAGCTGTTCCGGGCCGGGATAGTTCGGGATTTCCCCTTCGGCTCCGGTTTCCATGTCGATGCCGTAGATGCCCTGGCCGTTGGTGGCGTAGGTGAAGCGGACGGCCAGCTTTTCGGCGTAGTTCTTGGCCTGGGCCACGCCGGAGGTTATGGGCTGGTCCCATGCCTTGGCTTCCACCACGGCCAGCCGGGTGTTCCGGTAGACCAGCACATAATCGGCCTTCATGGCCCTTGCCCTCCGTCCCCGTCCCTCGATCCGTCCGGGGGTGATGGGATATTCACGGAAGATGCGGCTTCCTTCAACGGTTCCCCAGCCCGCCGCCGTAAGGGCGGGGTCGATGTGTTCGGCTCTGGTTTGGGCTTCGTTCATGGGTCAGAGTTCTCCGGAAAAGGCTTTGTGGAGGATGGATTTTTTCAGTTCCTCCAGGGCGGTGAGTTTGTTTTGGTAGAGGGTTTCGAGGCGTTGGGTTTTTTCGTGAAGAATATCAAGTTCCTTTGCGACAGATAATTGCTTTTCCATTTGAGTGGGAAAAGATAAAGAGATGGTTTTTAAATCTCGAATATTAATCTGCATAAGAGCTGCACCATAAGTTTTATCTTTGATTTGACTTTGGATTTTTGGTGAAAGAAGAAGATAATATCCAAAATTTTGTAAAATTAACGTGTGTTTGAATCGTATTGGGACAATTCCGCGAGTTACGTTCGCACCAGCAAGTTCTGATGATGCAAAGGAAACTATGCCCGTGTTCCCTCTTACACAGAGGAGAATTTCACTCCCTTTGAGGGTGGTTCGTTTGTAATTTTCTGCTATTTTTGGATCTATTTTCTTCAGCCCAGAAAGATGAATTATATTTGTTGTCAAATCAGTCGGTCGAACTATAGGAAGACCGTTATCATATTCGTCTCCAGGTTGAACAATACCGTATGAAAGGGAACAATCATCATCAACAACATTTTCAAAGGGTTTCTCAATCCACCCTTCATTTGCTTTTATAGAAAATACAGAGTTGAGGTGGCTTTCAAAAAGGGCTCGGGCGTTTTGGAGGTTCTTTTCGGCGTTGGCTTTGGCGGTGGCAATGTCTGCAAATGCTTTGTCCAGGATGTGGACGATACGTTGTTGTTCGGTGATGGAGGGGTATTCAATTGGAATTTTTTTGAGTAAGCTTGATTTGATTCCTTTAACCGTTGCGCCAGTTCCGTAATCATGAATCCTATTCTGAGCCAAATCAGATAGGAGAAGATATTTAAGAAACGTGCGGTCAAGGTTGTTTGATAAAGGTTGCAGGACAATTATTCGCTGTGCGAAGACAACTTTTTCATCGGTATCAAGCTGAGCGACGTTAGCCAGAGGCGCTTCGGTAGTAAACAACACATCACCTTTTTTGGGAATGCCGCGAGTCATCCAGGTATCGTAAGATTCTGGGTCAACAAATTCCATAGGCGTCTTTTGTAGGAACCCCATCTTCACGTTCTTGGCAGTTATTAGCCTCAGCCCATTTTCTTTTTTATCAGGTGTCCTACCACGATAATCAATGAATCTGCAAATATCACCAAGATTTTTTGTCTCCCATCCCTTCTTCAAAGTCCCCCCAAATTATCATCCATAACGGAACGCTGATAAAAAACCACTCCAACCCGTTCGATATGCTCCCTCAGTCCTTCATGATCGATCCGGTCCCACAGAGACAGGTCCACCTGATAGGGAATCGGGGATTCCTCCATCTGTGTGGCCAGTTTTCCCAGGGTTTTCAGGTCCAGCCGGTCGCCGAAAAGGGTCAGGTCGATGTCAGAGCCGGGCCGGTGGGTGCCTTTGGCCCGTGATCCGTACAGGACGGCTTTTTCCACGGCCGGGCAATCGGAAAGAATCTGCCGGAGGGTTTTAAGGGTTTTTTCTGGGAGTCCGAATTCCTCCATGGTCAAAGCTCCGGCTCCAGGCGTTCCTTAAGGGCCAGGAACGCGGGGTGGTAGGTGATTTGAATGGCTTCGACCAGGCCGGAAACCAGGTCCAGGTTGTAGGTGTGGCTTGACAGGTTTCGTTTTTCGATCATGTCCATCCAGGCTTCACCGTCGGTGATCAGGCCTTGTTTGAACGCTTCGCGCACGGCGCTCCGTGAACCGATCAGATCCTGGATGCCTTCGTATTCAAGATAGTCCTTCAGGACTTTCCAGGCCAGTTCGTGGGTGAACTCGAAACCCTGGATCAGGCCCTGTTTTTCCAGGTCGGAGAGGGGGCGCTGGGCCATGAGGTTGACGGCCTGGGTGAGCTGGTGAAGGGCGCGCCGGTAATTGTCGAACCGTTGTTTCCAGCGGATGTCTTCTGGCATGGATCAGGCTCCTTTTCCTTCGGTCAGCAGGTTGCGGATGTTCGAAAGGATCACGGCGCTTTCGGCATCCAGGGCGGCGATTTCCTCTAAGATCTCTTCCGGGCTGCGGTGGACGGTTTCCGTGACGGTGTTGGGGTTTTTCACGGAGAGATCGAAGGTGGCCGGATCGATATCCGTGGCGTCCACGGTCCAGCTTTTGGGAGAATCCGCCAAGGTCTTTTGCAGGGTCACGAATTCGGCCAGATCGTCATCGTTCAGGGGGTTGGTTTTGCCCAGGCTCCGGCCGGGGTCGAGCTGGTAAAACCATGTTTTCCGGGTGGGTGCGCCTTTTTCAAAGAACAGCACCACGGTTTTCACGCCCGCACCCTGGAAGGTTCCTCCGGGGCAGTCCAGCACGGTGTGGAGGTTGCAGCTTTCAAGAAGCAGTTTCCGAAGGCTTACGGAAGCGTTGTCCGTGTTTGAAAGAAAGGTGTTCTTGATAACCACGCCCGCGCGGCCTCCGGCTCTCAGCATCTTGATGAAGTGCTGGAGGAACAGGAAGGCGGTTTCGCCGGTGCGGATGGGGAAATTCTGCTGGACTTCCTTCCTTTCCTTGCCGCCAAAGGGCGGATTGGCCAGGATGATGTCGAACCGGTCCTTTTCCTGAACATCGGCCAGATTTTCCGTGAGGGTGTTTGTGTGAAGGATGTTCGGGGCCTCTATGCCGTGGAGGATCATGTTCATGATGGCCAGACAGTAGGCGAGGGCCTTTTTCTCCTTGCCGTAAAAGGTTTTTTCCTGGAGGGTTTTTAGGGCCTGGGTGGATAGCCCGGTTCGTGAGCCTGTCGAACGGAGATAGTCGAAGGATTCGCAAAGGAAGCCCGCCGATCCGCAGGCCCCATCGTAAATGGTTTCCCCGATTTTGGGGGCCACCACCTTGACCATGGCGCGGATGAGGGGGCGCGGGGTGTAGTATTCGCCGCCGTTCCGGCCCGCGTTGCCCATGCGTTTGATCTTTTCCTCGTAGAGGGCGGAGAGTTCGTGTTTTTCAACCTGGGAGCGGAAGGTCAGCTCGTCAATGTGGTCGATGATCTCGCGGAGGTTGTATCCGCTGGTAATCTTGTTTTTGATTTCCTTGAAAATCTGCCCGATTTTGTATTCGATGGTATCCGGTCCCTCGGCCCTCTGGGTGAAGCCGTGGAGATAGGGGAAGAGCTTGAGGTTGACGAATTCCCTTAAATCATCGCCGGTCAGAGCCGTGTTGTGGTCCAGCTTGCCGTCGTTTCCCTTGGGTGCGGCCCAGGATTCCCAGCGGTAGGGCGGGTCGAGGATGTAGGTGTAGGTTTTGCCGCTCAGGGCGGCTTCATCGGCCCTGTCCTGTTCCAGGCCGTCCAGGTATTTCAGGAACAGAAGCCAGGATGTCTGCTCGGTGTAGTCCAGCTCGGTGGTGCATCCTGCTTCTTTCCAGAGGATGTCGTCAATATTTTTGAATGTCTGCTCGAACATCGGGTCTTGTTTTCCATGGTTCCGGCTTGTGGCCGGAGCGGTTCGGGGATAGTTCCCGGGTGTATTGAAAACAGCGGCGGTATTGTTGTTGGGATAATACGCACCCTGCTGTTGAAACGTCGTGTCAGGTTAAATAGTTAACCTGAAGAAAAGGTTTACTATGATGAATTGAGGCATTCAACCTTTTTCTTTCAAGGGAGTCATTAACGAAGGGATTAGGGGCGGTTTCTAAGCTGGTTTTTTGAAGATTTTAATCGACATAATCGAAATTGATGAACCAATTTTTATCTATTTTGCGATAAACAACAAAAGATTTATCCGAGTGTTTTCGTGATTCGACATAGGAATCAAGATGGTCGGCAAATGGGGTTTGTTGTTCAGGTGACCAGATGTAGCTTTTACTTTCTCCGCCATTAAACATGCCGGATGAAGAGACTGTAAATTCAATATAGGCTTCACCTTACATCCTTGAATTAATGCGATGGCCATAAGGAAGATCATCGTGATCGTTCTTTTCATTGGATTACCGTAAGAATGATAATTGTCTGGGGGGATGATGACCCCTGAAAGTTATCCTATGTTTTGGTTTTGTTATCGATTTAAAGAGTATCGATTCCATTGCTGATAACATAGTAAAGCCAGCCAAAGATGATGAAAAAGTATGCTACGGCGATCTGTGCCAGGGTCATGAGGCTTCGAATCCATGTTGCCCATATCTTTGGCAATGAAAGAAAGACGGCGGCCCCGAGTGCAACGATGCTTACCCATACCATGATGAAATGAAATGATCCGGGAATTCCACCGGGCATGGGCTGCATGTGGGATGTTTGATCACGTAATGACCAGTCGACGGCCATGCATATCAATTGGAATGAAATGAATAGCGCCCAGGCGGTAATGAGCTGAATTGTCTTAAAATGTGATCTTTGGTCTGTCATCATAAACCGAATTAAGGGTTTTCAGTCGCATCGTTCCGACACCCATTCATACACAGGGCGCAACAGTTCAATTTTTTCCTTCAAATGGACGGTCATGTTATTTGACATATGGTCCTTTGTCCAGACTGTCAGATGAGGGGAAAAAAACATAATTATCTTCAATAAGTCAATTGTGAGAATAATTCCAATCAAATCAAAACGAACACCGGAGACAGGTTAGACGTATTGAACGGCCAACACGTATGACAGAACATAAATGATAGAGGAATGAATAATTTTAATACATTAAAAATTGAAGATCTTAGCGTGATATTGATCACCATGTACACAGCCTGAAGAATTTACGGTTTGACAACGGATTCGGATTTATTCTAAAGAAATATCACTCACACCGCGACACCCCTTGGGTCCAGAAAAAGACCGGAGGGTTTTCAATTCATCAGCTCATGGCCGAAATGGCATGGGCTTTTTGTGTTTCTTCCTGACGCCTGCCTGTCCATCTGACACAAAAATATTTTTTAAATTTGTAATGGTCTGATTTTGATCGGGATAAAATTTATATTTTTTTCTCGGCACAATCTTATCAAAAAAAACGCGGTTTTCCTGAAGGCGGTTTTAAGGAGAACCCGGAGGGAAATGGGCTGTTATGTCTTTCGCTTTTATGGGGAGGATTCCGTCAGTTTTTCTGACGGTATTCGTTCCTGGAGATTTATGGAAGTGTTCTCGCCCGTGGTTCAGGGGATCGTGATTCGGGGGCTGTGATCCTGATGGGTGATTTTGTTTTCAGTTTCGGGGTTTAAAAATGGCTGATCCATGCCGTGGGTCGGACGGGGTCTGGTTTGACTTGTCCTGGTGGGGATGGAATGCCGAATGGAAGGGCGTTTATGGCATGGTGAAGGAATTCTGGAAAGTGAGAATTTTGACATGCGGAAGATGCCGGAGGATCTGGTTTCCGGAGAGCGCTGCGGGTGTTTTTTCGTGCAGGGTCTGCGGGGCGGTTCTTACGGGGGAGCGATCCTGGAGAAAAGGGGCTTATGGATCAAGGGTATATCAAAATCTGGCGTAAGTCCCTGAACTCGGGATTGATGAAGAACGCGAACCTGTGGACGTTCTGGAGCTGGTGTCTTTTGAGCGCGACCTGGAGGAAGCGGCGGACGTTTGTGGGGTATCAGGTGGTGGATCTCGAACCGGGGCAATTCGTGTTCACACGGCGCACAGCAAGCGAGGAGCTCGAAATGAGTGAGAAGACGATTCGAACATGCCGCGACACTTTGGAAAAACTGGGGATAATATCGGTGAAAGGGGCCAACAAATTCAGTGTGATAACGATTGTAAATTGGGATGTTTATCAGGACCCTGATGCAGGGTGCGGGCCAACAAAGGGCCAGCAAGGGGCCAACAAAGGGCCGGGTAAGGGCCAGCAAGCGGCCAACAAAGGGCCAGCACTTATAATAGAAACAAACAAGGGAAACAAGGAAAGAATATATCCGTCATCCGACGTCGACGTCGACGAAAGCGGAGGTGGGGAAGAAGGGGAAGAACCCCTTTTGGTCAATTCTCCTGAATTGACCGATACCCGGATGGGTGTTGATAAAGAAAAAGAAAATTATCCCAGACCCTTTCTCGAATTCTGGATGGCCTATCCCAAGAAAGTGGGGAAAGGGGCGGCGTACAGCGCTTATAAAAAAATCAAATCCCCGCGCCCCACATTGAAAACCATCCTCGATTCCATCGACGCCCATGGAAAAACCGAGCAGTGGAAGAATAAAGCGTTTATTCCGAACCCGGCCACGTTTTTAAACCAGAGGCGCTGGGAGGACGAGTTCGGCCCGGACGATTTCAGCCCCGGAAGGCCCGGCCCTTCCCGGAATAATCAAAAACCCTCTCCCGAATACGCGGTGCTGTCATGAACGATCCCTTAACGCATTTCGTCAAAGCCGACGTCGAGATGGCTGTTTTGTCCGGCTTCATCTTCGACAACAACGAATTTTTCCTCCACGAATTTGACCCCGGCCTGTTCACCGGGGACCGGGTGCTGGTTTTTGCCGGGATCCGGGATCTCGTCACACGCGGCGTGACGGCGGACATCGTGACCCTCACCAGCCATCTGGCCGGGAAGGTGCGGGCTTCCGAGATCGTCATGATCGCGGACACGCCCGTTTCCCTCAACCTCGCCTTTCACCGGGGTGTTCTCGAAAACGCCCGACTGTTGCGTGAGATGCACACCGCCTTCACGAAGGGCGCGGGGATGTGCCGGGAAGGGGCGGCCCCTTCGGAGATCGACGCCCTGGTCCGGTCGAAGATCACCCATACCGAAACCTTCGAGCCCCGAAGCTCCCAGGATCTGGTCTTAAAAACTCTGGACGAGATCACCCAGCGTGTGATGGAGGGCGTGGAACCGGGCCTCAAAACAGGCATCACCCGACTGGATCACATCATCAACGGCTTTCTTCCCGGAGAGTTTGTCATCATCGCGGCCCGTCCTGGGGTCGGTAAAACCTCCCTCATCCTGAACATGGCCCGGAACTTCGGATTTGCAGGGTACCCGGGACTGTTATTCAGCATGGAGATGCCGGAGAGCCAGCTCATGCAGCGGTGGTTGTGTGACGTGGGGTCTGTGGACGGGAAGTATCTGTTCCAGGGACGGTTGAAGAAAAACGACGCCGTGGTGTGGACCAAGCTCACCCAGGCGGGCCAGGACATCGCCGGGCTTCCGGTGTTCTGGGACGATTCGGCCCACCTCACCATCGACAAAATCCACGCCCGGGCAAGGAAAGCCAAGATGCTTCACGGGATAAGGTGGATCGCCGTGGACTACCTCCAGCTCGTTTCGGGCTGGGGCGTTCCGGGCCAGGAAGGCAAAGCCGAGATCACCCGCCAGTTCAAGCTCATGGCCAAGGAACTGGATCTGGTGGTGATTGTCTTGAGCCAGCTGAACCGCAACATCGAAGGCCGGGCCAGCCGCGCTCCCCAGATGTCGGACCTCCGGGATGCCGGGTCCATTGAGCAGGACTGCGACATCGCCCTGTTCCCCGACGTGCCCGAACGTTCCATGTCCGGCACCGAAGACGACGGCTTCGACATGGCGAAGCTCTACATCGTCAAGACCCGGCGCGGCCGGACCGGAGTCATCGAAGGCGTCAGATGGCAGGGCCACTACTTCCGGTTCGCCAACGAGGAGGGCGGGTCATGAGGAAAGAGCCTGGAACAGAATCTGGAAAACCGTGGAACGAAGGGGGTCGCCATCCGCTACCCCCCCCCAACGGGTCCTTCCCCGGAACTGGATTACAGGGGTCGGGGCCGCGCTTGCGGTCCGCGCACTTTTGAAAAAAAACGGGGTGGAAAAATGGAATGTGGGGGGAATTCTGGCAGGGAGGGGGTTGGGATGGTGATGGGGGATAACCGGGGGACCGGTTCGGGATCGCTGGCCGGGGTGTTCGGGGTTCGTCTTCTCGACCCGGACGAATGCCGGAAGGCGGTGGCTGAATGGCTTCATCCCGAAGGGGCGAGGTGTCCGGGATGCGGGGAAAGTATCAGGGAGGAGGACAAGGCCCATCGTTTCGCGGCGGGGGAACGGGTGGTGTGCAGCGGTTGCGGGAAACGTTTCTCTTTCCTGACCGGGACCTGTCTTTCGGGATCCCACCTCGATGCCCGGGCGCTGGTTCTTCTCGCCTTTCTCGCCGCCGAAGGGTTCAAAGTGGGCCGGATGGCGGAAATCTTAAACCTGGACAGGTCGACGGTTAGGGCCTGGAAAGAGAAACTCACGGAGAAAAACGCATGAAAACCGTTTTAGACGTGGTCGACTACCTGCAAGCGAAGGGCTACAAGTGCGGGAAATCGGCCATTTACAACCATGTGCGGCGGGGCTTTCTCGTGAAGCGGAACGGGGAATTTACCGAGAAAGACGTGGACAAATACGCTTCCCTTTCCCTAACCCGGGAATCTGAAGGGGAAGAACAGGCAGGCGATGCCGGAGAGCTGGAACGGATCCAGCGGGAGAAACTCGCGGCCGAGGCCCGGAAAGCCAAGGCCCAGGCCGAACACTGGCAGCTCAAGACCCTGGTGGATTCGGGGAAGTACATCGACCGGGATTTGTTCTTCGGCGAGATGGCCTCCCGGGCGGCGATCCTGAAAAGCGATCTCGAAAACATGATCCGGTCAGGTGCCGGAGCCATGGTCCAGGCCTGCGACGGCGACCCGGTGAAGATCCCCGATGTGATCGGCCTATGGCTGAAGCGCCTGGAGACCGCCCTGGGGCGCTATGCCGAAGACAAAATCTGGAAAGTCCCGGAATCCCAAATGACCGCAGGAGGTGAAACCCATGATGCAGACTGACACGATGGAATCGAACGTATTGAAAAACAGGATCCCCCGGGAGGTGGTCTTTTCTCCCCACGAACGGCTGGTGTTCAAGCCGAAGGAAAACATCACCGTCTCGGAATGGGCGGCCCGGCACCGCCATGTGGCCAAAGGCCCGGCCATCGGAAGGTGGACCAACGAGCTCACCCCTTACGCCGTCAAGCCCATGGACACCTTTGCCCTTCCCTGGATCCGGAAAATCTATCTCTGCTGGTCCGCCCAGACAGCAAAGACACAAGTGGCCATGAACTGCCTGATGTATGCCATCGACCAGGACCCCGGCCCGGCCATGTACATCATGAGCGTCGAGCAGACCGCGAAACGGATCAGCCGGCGTCAGATCATCCCCGCGTTCCGTCTGTCCCCCAGGATCGCGGCTCTTTTAAGCGACCGTGCGGACGACGTGTCCACCAAATCCGTGTCGTTCAAGAACGGCATGGACCTGATGATGGCCTGGGCCACCTCCGCCGCCGAAATGGCTTCCGAATCTATCCGCTACCTGTTTCTCGACGAGCCGGGGAAATATCCGGACTTCGCCGGAAAGGAAGCCGATCCCTTTTCCCTCGCCGAGATCCGGACGAACGCCTATCCCCACACGAAAAAGATCATGTACTTTTCCACACCCAACGTGGAAGGGGATGCTTTTTCCAGCGCCCTCGAAGACGACGTCGACGTGGCCTACCGCTACCACGCGAAATGCCCCTTCTGCCGCACCCTCCAGCTCATGGAGTTCGACAGCATCCACTGGGGCGGCCACCGGGATTACCGGCCCGTCCAGCGGAAGAAGCTGGCCCGCTACACCTGCACCTCCTGCGGCATGGACTGGAACGACGCTTACCGTGACGACGCCGTGAAAGACGGGATCTGGGTCCCGGACAAGGACATCGAGCGCCCCGTGTCCGTGTCCTTCCATCTTCCCTCCTGGTATTCGCCCTTCGTGAGCCTCTCGGACGTGGCCGAGGCGTTTTTGAAAGGCCTCCAGGATCCACGGAAGATGCAGGCCTTCATCACCCAGCACAAGGCCGAACCCTGGAAGGAGGCGGTGGAACGGAAAGACGAGACCAAAATCCTGTCCCTTCGAAACACCCTGTCTTCAGGCGTTGTGCCCAAAGACACCGTGGCCCTCACCGCCGGGATCGACATGCAGAAAGTGGGGTTCTGGTTCGTGGTCCGGGCCTGGACCAGCGATCTCACCAGCCATCTGGTTCATTACGGCAGCCTCTCCCACTGGTCCGACGTGGAGACCCTGGTGTACGGGACCCGTTACCCGGTGGAAGGCACAACCGAAACCATGGGGATCTGGAGGGCGGGACTCGACACCGGCGGCGGCCAGTCCGAGTTCGAAGACTGGTCCCGCACCGAAGAAGCCTACCAGTGGCTTCGAAGCGTCCCCAAAGGCGTGGTTTACGGCATCAAGGGGGCCAGCCGCCCCCAGATCCAGCGGGTGAAGAAAACCGCCATCGACAAGTGGCCGGGGAAAAACATCCCCATGCCCGGCGGCCTGGAGCTGCGGATCATCGACACCGGCCAGTTCAAAGGGATCATCCACTGGCGTATGTCCCGGAAGGAAGGCGAAAACCAGAGGTTCACCCTGAACGCCGACACCGGCATCGACTACGCCACCCAGATCCTTTCCGAAGAGCTCCGCAAAGGAAGGAAAGGCGTGGTCAAATGGGAACGGTTCCGCAAAGACAACCACCTCCTGGACTGCGAAGTCTACGCCGCCGCCTGCGCCGACGGAGAATGGACCCCGAGCCTCGCGTTCCTCGCTAAAAACGAACAGAAGGAGTCAGCTCCTACCCCCAAACAAAGAACCGAATCCGCCCGGCCCGGCGACCGCCAGAGGCCCGGCTGGTATGCCAACCGATAGAAAAAGGAAGGAGAATCATGACACAATCGGGCATTTATTCACGATACGGGAAAAACATGGAAACCAATGCGGACGGCAATGTGGTTATGACCGTAAAGGACGTCTGCAAAAAACTGAAATGCAGCCAAACCATGGTTTACAACATGATCGGAAGCGGAAAGCTTCCGGCGTTTAGACTCGGGTGCAGAAAAGGGATCCGGGTAAACAGCCGGGAAGTTGATCGAATCATGGCAGAACTGATCGATGACGATGCGCTGGAAGAATAGAGAACGGTTGAACAGTCCCCGAAATCACGGACAATGCCTTTACCGATGAGAAATGAAACCCGGCAAGGCAGCGGTATCCGCCCCAAACATAAAACAGAATCCGCCCGGCCCAGAGACCGAAAGCGGCCCGGCCGGTATGACAACCGATAATTGAAAACGCACAAACGAAAGGAGCCCCCCATGGCACAACCCAGCATCTACAAAACCCCCGTTCCCCATAAAACCAAGGACATCTTCAAACCCGAAAAAGGACGCCTCCTCACCGTCAAACAGGTCAGCAAGATCCTTACCTGCGGCACCTCCCATGTCTACAACCTGATCAATTTCGGAAAACTCAAGGCGATTAAAATCGGCATGGCCAGGGGTTACCGCATTTACGAAAAGGACGTGGAGGCGATCATGAAGGAGTTTGAGGAGGCGGATTTCTAAACTGAAGGGAAGGGGAGGGGACGGATCCGCTTGTCGTACTGGTGGGCGGATCTACATCAATTTAAACTTTCTTTAACGTTAAATTCACAAGTTTCGCTGTATGTAAAAGCGCATGGGAAAAATCAATTCTTTCCTCCGGTCTTCCGAACGATACGTATCGGACAAAACTTTCATATTCCGTTTTCCATAAACCATCGGTTCTTAACAGATTGAGCATCATTTCAAAACGCTCGGCCAGATCCACGGGAATACCTGATCCGCCCCTTTTCGTGTCCGAATTCATTGTCTTTACTGACAGCTCGACAAAGGTGTTCAGGTCTTTGATATGTTTCTCAAGTGCAGCCAGATCATGGAGATGACGGACGATCGTCGGATCGTCTTCGGCTGTTCCGCGGCGTCGTGTGCAAACCCGCCACGCAAGGGCGCTCAATTTATCGGCCGCAGTTTCAACAGGGTCGATACAAGGGAAGCATGACACTTCAGGTTCTTTTTTTTGAGCCTCCGATATGATCGATTGGATTGGGCGTTTGATCGGTTTGAGCGCCGGTTCTTGAAACGACATCTCAACCTTTATATGAGGCCTGAGTCCGGCACCTGTCGTGAAAGAACTTGGATAGGATAAATCAGCTGAGAAAAACCGGCTTTCGTTTCCGCTTAAGGGTGTCCCCATAATCTCGAAACCGTTTGCCGAAAGGGCCGATAAAATATGTTCACGGAAGGCCTTTCGATGGTTCCGGTTCTCGGTCCTGTTTGAAAATTGAGGTATTGCGACTTTGAAATCAATATCCTCTGAAAACCGTTTTATGAGATTCCAGCCTTTTGACAAGGAAGTGCCTCCGGAAAAAACCGGAGTGGCGATTCCATGATCAAGCGAGGCTATAATCCCGATTGCACGGACCACGTGCCAGTCTTTTTCAATCAGACCCTCGTCTGTTGAAAGCGCACCGGCGATCCTTTCTATGAGCCCTATGTCAAGCACGTTCGAAACTCACAAAGGTTCCGTTGAAACCAATTTTCCGGCGGATTCTTTTTTTGACGCCGATAACCCTTCCGGATGGGACTTGTGTGGTTTTTCCGGAATTGTAGGTTTGTTCGAACCTGGACGGACAGGTTTCGATTCCAAGACGGTCAAGAGCTTCAGACGCTAAAACGCGAAGTCCTTTTACTGGAGACGGCGTTCCATCAAAAGGTGACGCCTCTGCCCGTGTATAGAGTCCCTGGCCGATTTTCAGCAGCTGGCCTTTTTTTACGAGAATGCGCAGGGCACGGCCAACTTGATCGTAGCCGCCGAGGTCATCAAAATCCGATCGCATGAACACATTGCCCCGTTTACGGACAATGCGTTTAATTAATTTGGTTTCTATCGTATCATTTTTCATGGTGTTTCCGATATTCCAGTAGTGTCAATTTACGACATATCATAGCTTTTATTTATTGATAAATCAATAAACTAAAACAATATCATATGAATTATACATATAATAGAAAAAGATATTAAGTGTGAATTTGATAAATCATCATTGTTAAGATTGATCGGGTGCTTTCTGACAGAGACAGGTATCTTCCAGGATCGATTCCAGATAGGGTGTCATAACCTTTTCGACACGACAGACCCTGGCGTATTACAGAACTTTGAAAGGGATGAACGTCTTGCGGGATCAATCTTCTTTTGGATTTGAAAAAAATGTGAGGATGCGGGGATTTGAAAGGATGATGATGTGTATTGTTTGTTTAGTTTGTTTATAATATATTGTTTTTATTTGGTCGGTTGAGGGTTCGAATCCTCTCATCCCGACCAAAATGAATTGATCGACAAGGCATTCGATAGTCAATATGCGAAGATAAAAAAGGTGCAGACACATGTTTGCACCTTTTTGTTTTTATAGCGGATCATCAGCCCTTGTACAAGTTTTTCGACAGGCCGTACAGGGCTTTGACGGGCACGGACAGGGGCGTGATGACGCCGTCCTGGTTTTTGCCGACGCGGTCCACGTTGCCGTTGAAGGTGATGCCGTCCCAGGAGAACAGGGTCTGCCGGTAGGTGTCGGAATCGAAGATGTATTCGATTTTGACAAAGGCTCCGAAATATCCGGACAGAAGGGTGATGTTCTGGTCCAGGTTGTTGTAGGCGTTGACGAAGATGTCGTAGTTGAAGGGCCGGTCGTCCGCTGTGCCGTTGTTCTGGGTGATGGACAGGTTGGCGGTGTAGGGGAAACGGACGCCGACGAATTTCAGCCCTGTTTCCACACCGGCACTGATGCTGGCCACCCCGGAGATGCCCGCGGTGACGCTGGCCTGGGCAAAGGCGTCGAAATCCATGGCGGGGGTGAAGGCGAAATTCATGTTCTTGCTCTTGTTGCTGTTGAACAGCATCTTTTTGTCGGTGGTGACGGTGGTGGCCGCGTCGATGTCACCGGTCACCGCGCCCCTTATGGTGATGGAGATGATGCCGCAGATGGGCACGGATTTCTGTACGTCCACGGAAATCATCTGGGCTTCCGGAGTGGGACTTTGGTAAGACAGGTCGTCACCTGAATAGTTCTGACTGTGAGTGTATTTTACCGGAGTCTGATTGAAATTGCCGTTGTTGTAACTGAACGTCATCTTTTCGTTTTTGATGAACATGAAGTATGTGGTGTTCACATTTTTTTCAGCGGCCACGGCGTTGATGTCGCTGTTGATCCGGTCTTCGTTTTCCTGGCGGGCAAGGGTGGGCGGAACCGGCCGTGAATTGCCCGAGGTCTTGTTGCTGGCGTAGGAACCTGCTGAACAGAGAGTGAAATCCCTGCCGAGGAAAGAGCCTCCGGCAAAATAATTTCCGAATGAAAAAAATCCGGTGTTGGCGCAGACAAAATCCCTGTTGGAAAGATTCTGCTGGTCGATGGTGGCGATGCCGTCATAACCTTCGTACAACCAACCCAGGGCGTATCCGAATTCAAGTCCGGCGTATTCACCTCCAATGCTGTCGTAGTATGACCGGGATTTGCTCATCATCACTTTGCCCGTCACCGGGTCAAAGTAATTCATGTCCGCTTCGGCCAGGGTTTTTGTGGTTTCCCGCTGGATGACCGAATCGCAGTCCAGCAGTGCTGCCGGGTATTTCTGGACCAGGCTTTCAAATTCACGGAATTTGACGGTGCTTGTGGTGTAATCCACGTATCCGTTGGGAGTCCAGACCTTGAACAGGTTGTTGCTCTGGCATTTGGACGGGAACTGGAACTTGAAGTTGTCCACGTTCATGTCGTCAAAGTCGCCACCGGTGACCCGCATGCAGTTGGCATAGACGTTTTCATAGTACGAATCGGGAATCAGGTCGATGGCGGCGGTGGTGAACATTTCCGGGGTCCAGTCGCACAATGCCTTGTTGTAGTCGAGAACGATTTCGTCGGTGTTGTAGCTGATGGGGTAGTTCAGGTTGGGGTTGTCGTTGCTTCCCCAGATGTACACATCCAGGCATCCCTTGGACTGTGCTTCAAGCAGGACGGCCTGGATCTGGTCGTCGATTTTTTTAAGGGCGTTTTCAACCACGATGACGTTACCCAGATTGACGTTGGGTTGAAAGACGTTGAGTTTTTTAACAGACTTGCCCACGGCAATGGATAAGGGTTTTGAGATATTTTCATACAGCTTCATCTCGGCGTATTCTTTTTCCGACGGTGGAAGGGTTTCCGAGGTGGTGAGAATGGTTTCGGAAAATTTCTTGGACCAGGGGTTCATGCGGTCCTCGTATCGAGCCCGTTCCGCCAGAAGCTGGATCAGATGTTTTCTTAGAAGCTTGAACTCCAGGAGTTTTTGTTTGAGTACCGTGCTGCTGGGGTACATGCGTTTGGCGGCCTTGAGCATGAGAAAGTGATGCTTGAAACTGTTGTCGTAGCATTCCTGGGCGCTGTCAAAACCGGCGATGTCGAACACGCTCTGAAGGGAACGGGTGTCAATGATGATTCCGCTGGTACGGACGGTGTTATTCCTGTTGATATGACCCAAGACTTCGACGAAGAAGTTTTTGGGCATGTAATCCGGGGTGGGGAACTGCATGCATCCGGGTTTGGGTTCCGCGCAGATCATACGGGCCTGGTTTTTGGAAAACTCATGGTTCCAGTAAACCTCGATGGAGATATCCGGTGAGGAGATTTCATAAAACGACGAATTTTCATAGTTTACGTAATTGGAATAGAAGATTCCCATTTCATTGAATATGGAAAGGGGTTCACCCGGGTTGGCTCCTTTCCTCTGGATGATATCCTTCAGCGCGACGGGATAGGAGTGAATGGCGAAGACGGACATGAATTTGGACCCGATGGATCCGGGCAGAAGGTCGTTGTCATTGACGTGAATGCCTTCTGCGTCAAGTTCCGATCCACGGTAAGCGTATTCCACAACCCGTAACGGATCATTGCTGTGAAGGGACGAGAAATCTTTGTACAGCGAAAAATCGTAAAATTTTTCATAGGCGTATTCTTCGCAGGATTCCACCTTTCTTCCGTTGTCGTTCCAGGCTGCGACCTTGCCGGTGTACAGGCTGTCCAGGTACTGGGAGATGAGGTTTTCGTTGTATGTCAGCCCCTGGAACATGAACGCCGGTTTTGTGGCCCTTATGGGCGGCGTGATCTGGACGATGCTTGCGGCGGCTTTGGAAAGGAAACGGCCGAGAAGAGGCGATGTGGGGTTGAATTCCAGGTCGGGCAGGAGCGGATGCAGTGTGGAGGCGGACAGGATGCCGTCGTTGATGTTTAAGAGATTGAACTTGGCGTTTCGCAGGTAATAGGTTTCAGGAACAAGGGCGATGGGGATGTAAAGATAAGGCTGGTCTGCATAGGACACGTCGTAGCGTTCCCGCAGGGTGTTTTCGGTTCCGGAAAGCTCCGGCACCAGATCAAGCTCCTTTTTGCTGGCGTCGTAATGGTCTTTCAGCACATCCTGACAAAGGGTTTCGATGTCCACGCCCTTGGATTCGCAGGCGTTGCAGTACGAATCCTCTAAGCACTGAGCCGCTGTGGGCGGAAGCGTGCAAGGCGGTGGAGCGGTGTTGCTTGAACATCCCGCAATGATAAATCCAAAAAACAAAGCAAAGGGGAAGATGCTTTTTTTCATGGTTGTTCTCCGATTTTTTTTTAACGTCTTGAAAATGGGGATACGTGATGCTGTTCAAGAACGTTCTATCTTCACCGGAAATTTTTTTCAATTGATAAAATGCATCTCCCCAGGGAAAAAATGGCCATGATGCCCTGTCAGGCTTTAGGCGCTGTGTCTTCAGGCTTGATGGTTTGTGGGCGAGTTTCTCTTGCAAGCCCCTCAGCTTTGTAGACGTTTCTGGGGTTCCACAGCATCCAGCCATTGGAACCGAATTCATCCGACGCCTTGATCTGGTCTTCAATTTCATCTGCGTTGAAAATGCGGCGGTCAAAAGCGTAATCCCGGAACGCCTGGAGCCAGGGCCTGAAGCGGACTGCGGGAAGGCCCGAACGTTCCTGTGCTTTTTTGAGGGACAGGTATACAATCCGGTTTGAATTGGCCACGGGGTTCCGGTATTTGGGGATGCCCAGGTGGAAACCGGAAGGGTAGAGCATCAGGCAGATGTAGTCCGCGGCATCCAGATGGTCGATTTTCTGGCCGATGTGGGTGTCGTTCTGATTCCATACCACATAACCGAAAATGTCGGCGGCGATAAACACATTGTAAGGCGTCAGACGTTTTCGGGCTTCGGTGAGAAAGCCTTCGATGTTTTTCACGCGGTTTTCTTCGGTGTTGGGTACGGAAAACACCAACCCTTTTCTGTCGGGAAAGCGGACGTAATCGAACTGAATTTCATCAAAACCGTTTTTAGCTGCTTCGATGGCGATGTCGATGTTGTAATCCCAGACCTCTTTTCGTGATGCGTCCACCCAGACCAGCTGCTCCCTGTCTTTGAAGAGGGACCCGTCGGGTTTTTTGATGGCGAGTTCGGGCCGCGCTTTACCCAGAAGGTCGTCCTTGAACACCACGATGCGGGCAATGGTGTATACTCCACGGTCCTTGAGGGATTGAACCATGCCCTTGATGTCTTTCACCAGCTTGATTTTCTGGCCACCGATGCTGGCCGCCAGAGGAATGCTGCTGGGATAGGGGATGAAACCCCGGTCGCCTTTGACGTCGATGACCAGGGAGTTCAGTTCCGTTTTGTCGATGAGGTCAAGGGCGCGGTTGCGGATGATCTTGCTGCCGATCCCGTACACTGTGAGGTACAAAGCTTTGGGCGTGATGGGCTTCAAACGGAGCTCCACCGGGCCTGAGGGAGGCGATGTTTCAAAGTTCAGTTCCGCCCGTGTGTATCCGTGAGCCCTGGCTCCCACATGGCGTAGGGGAGTGGTCAAGGTGAAAACACCCTTCTGATCTGTTCGTACAACATCTTTATTGTTCAGGGTTACTGTAGCTTCTTTGATAGGGGCATTGGTGCTTTCATCGATCACAGTTCCTGTGCCCAGATTTATGGAGGATTCCGGTGACGCGGTCTCCGCTGCGGGCATCGGTTCTGAGCTGGCCTTGGGAACGGTGTCCTGCTTCTGTTTTTCTTCGTTGCACCCGGCAAGGAGAAGACAACAAAAAACGAAGATGCAGATGGAGGTGTGGACAAATGATGTCATGGGTGTCACGGAACGTTTCAGTCTCTGAAGATCCATTCGAAATCCTTGCCTTTGTTTGCGTTTGTAAGAAGGTAACGGGGCAGTTTCATCACCTGGTCGGAGTTGCTGAACGGATGGGCCTCAATGGAAAATCCGGCGGTGTATCCGGCTTTGACGGCCCTTGAGATCAGGTAATCGTCCAGAATGCCGAAGGGCCAGCCGATCATATCCACCTTGCCCCCCACTTTCTTTTCCAGGGTTTTCATAGTTTTGGACAATTGAAAATCAACGAATTTTTCATATTCTGAAGGGCTCAGCCGCTTTTTTTCTTTTTTGAAATTCGGATGCCAGTATCCGTGGGACTGAATGTCGAAAAGACCGGTGTTTTTCAGTTCTCTAAGCTGATCCCAGGTCATGGCGTAGGATGCATTGCTGATGGCCGAAGGGTAGACGAAAAGGGTGACGGGGATTTTTCCTTTTTTCACCAGGGGATACATTTCGGTATAAACCGTGATGTGGCCGTCATCCACCACCAGAGCCACGGATTTGGAGGGAAGGGCCGGGCCTTTTCTCTGGAACGCATCAACCAGTCGTTTTAATGGAACCACGGTGTGCCCGTGGGATTGCAGGTATTCCAGATGGGAAACGAACACCTTCGTGGTGACGGTCATGCTGTCTGCTACCGTGGGGCCGAAACGGTGGTACAGAAGGACCCGTGCGCCTGCCGCGGGATTTTCGGACGCCAAGGCACTGTGGACGGTCTGTGCGTCATACGATGCGGCGATCAGTATCAGCAGGACCGGGATAAAACAACGGCGTAGTCCGGCTGTGATACCTTTAAAAATTGGATTCATCAAAGGTATGGATAAGATGTTGTTATGAATCATATGTCGGAAGTGTTCCTGAGCAGTTCTGGGGTTTGAAGTCTGTCTTGTTGATGTGTCCTGGACGAATCGTCATAATTCCACGTTCCGCTGTTATTTAATTAGGTCTGTTATCGCTGTTTTAATGCTTGTTCGGGCAAGGTCGGCACATCATACACAACGACACAGTCAATCTCAATTGAAATTCACGGAGAAGATAAAATCGTTCAGTCTTATGGGTTGGCGAGGATTTCTGAAGAGGATGAAACGTAATAGACGCTTTGTTGAATTCCAACTCTTAATTAAAATAATATCTTTTGATTTCAGATGGATGGATAAAGCAGGCTGGGAACGCGCACGACAAATGACGGCGTGTGTGAACCCAACCTGCAACGTAAAAACATGGCATGGAGGCCATTACGACAGTTAATAGTTCCAGTGCATGATGCCTTTGCCGAAGATGTTCATGATCACGGCCACCGAATAGATGGTGGCAATGGTGATGATCTTGCTGCGGATGGTTTTGAGGTGCATCACGAAGATGGAGGCGACAAAAAAATGGAAATATCCGATGAGGAAGATCAGGATGACCCCTTGGGGTGTGCGTTCCCAGAACGAGTATTCCCAGACCAGGTGACCGCCTTTGTTGAGAAGGACTTCCACGAACACGCAGAATGCGGAAAAAATGACGGCAATCGCCCAGTTTTCAGGGATTCCAAGGATTTTGCCTTTTCGTTCCTCGGACAGGGAGTGGTAGTAGATGATGCCCATGATGCTGAACATGAACATGATTTCGATGTTCCAGCCCACCATGGTTCTCAAAGCCGTGTCTCCGGGAGCGGTCCAGAATGCCGAACGTCCTGAAAGAACCATGACCCAGCTGTTCCACGTTTCATTGACGAAATCCATGCCGAAAATGGTGAGACCGGCGAAAACGGCTTCCCAGTTTCCGGTCTTTCTCGCCTCTTTGATTTCGCGGGTGTAGATGTAAAACACGATGGCCAGTAAAGGAATCACATACCACTTGATCATGCTTAAATCCCTTAATCCTGTCAACGCTCGAACGGTCGCCTCTGTCATGATTTCCCCCCTTTTGAAGTTGTTTGTGCTGCGGTTGTCGTTACAGGGCTCATGACGAGCCCGCGTATGGTCAGTTCCAGGGCCTCCCTGAACATGGTTTTCGATGAACTGCTTTCGGATTTCACGTAACGCTTGATGAGAAACATGATGTACACGGAATAAAGATATTCGGAGATATGGTCCACATCCATGGGGTAGAAGATGTTCTGTCTGACGCCTTCTTCGAGAACCGCTTTAAGGATGGCCATGGCGCTTTCGTTTGTTTTCCTGAAACGGTCTTCGTTCGCGGAGATGGTGAAGATGGACGGGTCGTTCATGAGAACCTGGCGGAGTGTGGGGTTGTTTTCGATGTATTCGATGGCGGCGATGGCCATGCTTCTGAATTGAGACACCACATCCGTTTCGCTTTCCATGGCTTTCTGCCCGGCAGCTTTCCACTGGTTTAAGGCGTGGTTCACCGTTTTTTCGTACAGGTCTTTTTTGTTTTTGACGTAAAAATACAGGTTCCCTTTGGTCATGGAAAGGCGGGCAGCCACATCGTCGACCGTTGTTTTTTTATAGCCGTAGGCCGCGAACAGCTCAAGGGCCGTTTCAAAAAGTAACTCGGTTTTCTTTTCGCGCTCTTTCATGATTTTCATGGCATTTTCCTGAACAATTTAACGAAATGTTCAAAAGTTAATATATGGATATCAGGGAGGAGTCAATGGGTTTTTTAATCAAAATTCATTGCCCATTGAAAAGGGATTGCTGTATGATACGTCCCAAAATCGTGATCATACCCTCTGTCTTCTAAAAAACATACCTTATCGTCAACAGGGTCATACTGAAAATTAAGGTTTCTCATGGAAAAGGAATGGCATATATTTATGGAGTACGGGAACAGGACCAGTTCGTTCATGTCCATGTATCCCGGCATCGAACACATTCACATTGAAAATGGACAAGCCCGTGGAATTCATTTCCGGAATCACCTTGTTCTGGCCAGTGAACCTCATTGTGATGAGCATGCCAAAGCCGAAGAAATCCTGAAACTGAAAGACAGTCACAACAAAAAAATCAGTCTGTTACCCATTGGCGAAAAGCTTTCTTGTGTGTTGAAGAATCATGGATTTTCGGTCTGGCAGATCGGAAGTGAACCCATTTTCGAACTGTCATCCTATCTTGAATCAAAGCCTCTGGACTTTCTCCCCCTTGGACGAACGCTTAAACGGAGAGGGGCGGCCCTTGTGGAGATCACGTCATCTTACCTGGAGTTGTACAGGGAAAGACTTCAGAATATTCACGAAGAATGGAAACAAAGCAAAATGTTCGAGCTGGGATTTCTCAACCAGGTCGACCCGTTTTTCAAATTTGACATGAAGCGGTGTTTTATTCTGGAAATCCGTGGCGAAATCCAGGCGTTCATGACGGCCGTTCCGTTTTTTTACCGTGGCGAAATCCTGGGATATTATTTCAACGATATCATACGGTCAGGGAGATCTCGGGCCGGAACGAACGAGCTGTTGATCATTGAAGCCATGAGGGTTCTTCACGATGAAGGGGTATCGGAAGTCAGGCTGGGTATGGCACCGCTTTCACGCATCAAAAAAAATGGACCCGCTTCCGTGTTCCTGAATTTTCTATTCAAGCATCATACCTTTGGTTACAATTTTTCCGGGCACTATCAGTTTAAAAACAAACTCAGACCCACGCGGTGGGATGACCTTTATCTTGCGTCCAGCGGCAACGGATTTCTTCAGAGTCTGAAGTACGCCATCGAAGCACATTTTCCCAATGGACTGTGGCATCTTGCCCAGACCCTTCTTTCCAATGAATGGGGAAGATTTCTGGAGATAAGGAAGAGTGTCAAGGGCATGATGAACATTGAAAAAGGTGAGGAAAGATATGTTTCTTCATTCAGGGATGCTGTGGGAAAAACGAAGTGGACCCTCACGTTTATGAGCCTGTTCATCATTCTTCACATTCTGAAAGTCCATCACCCCTATTTTTCAGATCTTTTTACCCAAAGCGCATACACACCCGGTGCTGTTACCCCGCGAGGGCTTTTCCTTGCCCCGTTGTTTCACAACCATCTTTTTCATCTGTTTGGAGACCAGCTCTGTTTTTTTCTTTTCGGGGCTTACATCGAAGTCGTTCTTGGGGTCCGGCATTTCATGGCCCTTACGGTTGCCGGGCTTTTTTTGTCCAATCCATTGACCCACGGAATCATGGATACGGGGCTTCCGCATTGGCCCGATCTTTACCAGAATCATTTTCTGCTTGAAAAAGATTACGGTTCGAGCAATGCGGTGTTCGCCTTTGTCGGAGCCATGGGGGGTGTCCTGAAAAAGAATATGTGGCTTTTCATTCCGTTTCTTCTCTATGCGGTCTACATCGCGTTTTCGCTTCAAAGCTTTCTTGCAGCTCACCATGTTCTCGCCATGGTCATGGGCTATGCCATGGTGTTGGGGGCTGCATTCATGGCCGGTTTTCGTCAGTGAAGTCACTGTTGTTCTCTGATCAAAACAGCTGACGCCAGAAAAAGATCCCACTTGTTATTCCGTTTTCAGGTGACGAGGGTATGGGCAGATTCTTGTCGAAAAGCATTTTGTCCCCGGCAGGCGTCATGATAATAACAGGAATCTGAACAGGAGTGTTCGGGGCTATGGCCACGGCGTTTTCAACCATGCTTCCAGTCGCAGGATTGAGATAGTACAGCATGGTGTAACCGCCTCCGGTGCAGGGTTCGACGGCCGGTGTCCGGCCAAGGGCGATCAGAACGTTGTTCCAGATCCGTACATTCTGGTGGACACGTTCTGTCGACGGAAGATTCAGATACCAGCCCGCATCCCGTGAAACGTTGGGCAGACCCCTGTGATGGTCAGAGGTGTCAAGGGTCGACGCATAATTTACCGGATTCTGTGTGCCGGTCCGGTATGGCAGATTGTTGGAAGTCCCGTTGCAGTCAATGGACTGTTGAACGAGACGGACGTCCGTACCCTGTTGATTGGAAAGCCTTCGTGTCAGCGGGTCGAATTCCCCGAGATACTCCTCGGTATCGTCACCGTAATCCCATATCCCGTAAAGGGCCTGGGTGTTCGAGGTGTTCAGGTCGGAAACGCCGAGGAGTCTGCCTGTTCCGAAACAGACCACATATCCATGCTGGGTCGGGTGCCGCATAACGTCAGGACGGCTTGTGATCGGCTGGTTTCCAGCTGTTTTGAAAAGTGGGGCAGGCGATCCGGTCGAGGATCTGAAGGAAAAATTCCAGGTAAGAAAGTCTTCGCCACGGATATCCCATTTCCAGAGATTGCCTTTGAGGTCTCCGGCATAGACATAATCCGCACGGTTGTCGTTGTTGACATCGGTCACGATGGGGGAAGACAGGCCGTTGTCACCCGCGATTCCGGTGTCCAGATTGCAAAGGACGGTTCCTGTCAAGGCATCCAGGACGTAAAGGTGTGCCGAACCGTTTGTGCTGTTGTATCCGTTGCCGAAAATCACCACATATTCATGGGTTTTTGATTTGGTTCTGACAATCACAGGCTCACTGAAGGTGTATCCGAGATCCGCATCGTCCTTGAACTCCCATTTTACAAGCTGAATGAGCGTATTCTCGTTTGGGGAATTCATGGTGTCCACGTCAGTAATATCCAGGCAGTAATATCCTTTTCCACCTTTCCCAAGTCCTCCCACAAGCCAGGTTTTTGGCTGGCCGCTGATGAATATCCGTGAATACACCGGTGTCTGATCGACATAGAAACGGTGGGTGTACAGTTTATCTGAAAGATGTCGGAGGTTCGGGAAAACAAGGTTTGGGATATAGGCGAAAGCCTCCTCACCGTCCGTGGTACTGAACACATGAAGCATGCCGTCGTTGGCCCCGGCGTAGACATGCTTTCCGATAACCACCGGTGATGAGTGGACGATGTCGCCGAGGATTGATTTTCTTTTCCTGAACCGATCGAATGATTCGCCTCTGATGTAGCTGATCAGCTCCTGATCCTGATTCAGCTGGTTTTTCTGGATATCCGACAGCTCATTCCACTGGAAACCGATACCGCTGGACCCGTTATAACTGATGATGTTCCGGTTCTGTGCGGATCGTTGCCTTATTTTGTCCGCAGCGCTCCATAAGGTCTGTGGATTGACAGTGATTGTTGTGCTCCCCGGCGCGTAATTCAGGGTATGGGCTTCAACATCGCCGATCCAGCCGCTGGAATTGTAAATGGACTGATAGAAAGTCGTCGATGAGAGAAAAAAATCAGACAATACCGTCACCGGTGATGACGTGGTCTGATGGTCCTGAATGTTTTCAAATATTTTTTTTAGTGATGCGACAAGGGTTTCCGGGTTGGCGGCGCTGAAAAATGAACCGTGTGTGTTGGCGGATGCGTGCCAGAGATCGTCGATTTTAGATTTGCATTCGTTGCAGTAGGGGTTGGGCCATACCGGTAGAGAACCGCTTGAGCTCTGAAGCGAACAGGGGTCGTAATCCGCCGGATTCAATGTGCCTGGAACTCCGAAGGAAATGGTGAAGGTGATCATGTGCTGTCGCCGGTCCGGGTCGCATTCCACGGGAAAAAGGAGGTCGGCCAGCTGGGGATTGAGATCTTTGCAGAAATAGGTGAACGCCACATCGGCCAGGGTGTTCGAATATCCGTCCCTGTCAGGGTCCGGTCTGCTCAGAGAAAAATGTGTTTCCGTCCAGTATCCATCGGTCATGGCAAGGGCGTAAACCCGCTGGCAGGCACCTCCGTCAGCGGCCGCTGCAAATGGGGATGGACCAAGACCCTCGGGGTTCGATCCTTCGAAATACTTGCCAACCGCGTCGAGGCCCTCACGGAGTGGCGTTCCTCCTTTGCTTTTAAGTCCGTAAAGACGTGACAGAAGATCGGATGTCCGATCGGCGATGTTTCCGTCATTTTGGGTCATTCTGACCGGAAGGGCGTTTTGGATGAGATTTTTATTGATGCTGTAAAACCCCAGGTAAATATCTGAAAGTTCGGTGATGGTTCGGGCCATCGCCGCTTTGGCTGTGAGAGAACGTTTTCTGTAAAACGAATACCAGTTTGCGAAATTCTGAAGGTCGACCCCCGGAGTGTCAAAAGGTCTCAGGCGCTCAGGAATGACCGACATGTCCACGTGACTCAATTCATTATCATCCACCCGGCCATTCCCGTTGCTGTCGGAGAATCGGTATGATGATCGGGTTGTTCCTGAAAGATTGATGAGAAAGACGTTTTCGCCAGGGTCCGCCACGTTGTCGGAATCCTGATCATCCACGATGAAGTAATGGGAGTTGCGTATGGAAACGGCGTCACCTCCGATCTGCACTGTGTAATAGGTACCGTTCAAGGTCAGGGTTGCGTCCGGGTTCATGGGATTCGAGCGGGGGCGAACCGTATCGGCATGGGGCAGTGTTCCGGAACCGCTGATGTCAGGCCAGGGCGTGTATACAGATTTATGGTTGTAAAAGAGGGAATTGTAACCATGCCATTGGGATTTCCAGTTTTTTCGTTCTGTTTCCGTCATGTAACTCTGGAAATAGGATGTAAAGCTGTACACGTTGTCCCCGGGGTTTTCGGGGAAGATATAAAGGTTGTTTTCAAAAGTTCCGTTGTTTTCGGGTGTGATCATCTCGATGTCCATGCTGCTGGAGTCGTCCAGTACCACCATCACGATGGGACATGCGGCCTTGTAGGCCAGATCCAAAGGAAAATCAGCGATATCGATGGCATGGGCGTGAATCCTCATCAATAACACACATGAAATAACCGTGAGGCATGAACAGGATTTTTTAAGTCGGCAGCTGGAACCGTGGCTGAATTGTTTTTCTGATGAGGTGTGTTTTAAGCGATTTGGCATCATGGTCATTCGTAGTGTTATGGGGTTATAAGTTTTTTGGATACGATTTTACATCCCAATGAAACCTGCTAGTTCTGTTTGTAATATTTTCTGAAACCGATCTGGGTCATACATTTTCCGGAATTTTCTTCGCTGAGGCCGGTGATGTAGAAATCATGCATGGAACCCTGATTGTTTCCGGTCTGAAGGGATGAACCGTGGGATTTTTCCACGTCTATCGCCTGAAAACGGCATTTACTGAATTCGCACATGAAGTCTGGACTTGCGGCGTTTCCCTTTTCTGGCACAAGATAAGTGCAGTTGGCCGGACCGTTCTTTCCATCAGACCAGTTCCCAGGATTCTGGACAAATGATTTAATGGCGTCATATTTGGTTTCATCGAAATCCTTGTCGGATTTCCATCGGACCAGCCATGGCAGTCGTGTTGGAGAATCTAGGTCGGTTTCCGAAAGAACCCGGTCCGAAAGCTGGTTGCCGATAAGCGCCGCCGCCGTGGATGCAGCAGATTCGGATTTGGTTTTAAGCCGATTGATGACCCTGTCGTTGCCGGAAAGATTCAGTTCAAACCATGTTGTCTGGATGCCGATGGCTCCGATCAGGCTGAGAACGGTCAGGACGATCAGGCCGTAGATGAGAATGGAACCTCGCTCATCAAAAATCCGTTTATTCGAAAGTACATAGGGAATCATGTGTTCACCTTTATATCCTGGCGCTGGGATTCAAAATGGATCTGGTTTTAATGAAAGAGCAGTTGAAAAGGCGGTTCCGGCCCGAAGTATCATTGAAACCTTGAGATGACGAAAAAACCACGACATCGATGGTTTTACTCACTGAAAAGGCGGTGATACTCTGGCCGTTGGTGTCATGAACCACAGCGTTCAGGGGGACGTCATCCGTCACATTCCAGCCAACCCATAAAGAACCCTGCGGCGTTGCCTGGTGGATACCATTTGATAATTCAGGACTTTCGAACGACAGTGATTTCAGGATTTCGATCTGATTGGTGGCCGCAGAACCGGAAAGGGTATGTCTGTTGGCCTGGGAGTTTCCTTTGATGGAACTGAGTTGCAGAGATGCTGCGGACAGTATGCCTATAGAGAACAAAAACAAGGCGATGAGGACTTCAATGACGGTGAATCCAGGGTTTACAGTTGAAGGTAACGTGTGGCGGTGTTCCGATTCCATGGTGTCTATTCCTTAAAGATTCCTCAGGAGGATGATTTTTGAAAGAGAACGTCTGTGATAATGGTCGTTTTTATTTTTTATCAGCTCATCACCCCTGAGGTTTGTGTATGTCGTGTTGTCAAGGTGAGAGACATTCTGGTTTTCGGATCTGGCCACCAACGTGATTTCCACGGAACGTATTCGCCGTCTGTCGTTTTCAGAAAGGGGGAAAGGTGAGATGATATTGCCCGTAGCATCGAGATAGACAAAATCGAGGCATTCGATGTAATCCGCGATGGCTGAACTTCCGGCATTCCAGTTGGTCTGAGTCAGGCTTCCTATTCCGCTGGCATTGATAGATAAACCGTATGTGATCTGTTCATTGCTGTCATTGACAGATGCGGTTGAACCACCCGCCACGGGTTTTTCGGATTGAAGACGGCCGTTGGCATTGAGATCGGCCTGGAATCCAAAGGTTTGTCTGTCGGCAACGATGATGGAAGGTGCCGCGCTTTGCAGTGGATCGAAACAGGCGTGTTTGATGCCGCTTTCCAGAAGATGCATGCAGGATCTGAGGCTTTGCTGGATCTCTGCGATCTGTTTCTGTGCAAGGTAAATTCTTTGCTGAACCACAAACAGGGCGTAGATGGCTATGGAAACGATGGATGCCATGGCAAGGCTAACAAGGATTTCGACAAGGGTGAAGCCGGACTCTCCATGATGTTTCAATCCAGCCATTACCTCTTCTCCCACTTGCCGTTGACAGCCCTGTACATTCTCACGATGCCCGTGATGTTGGGGGTCCCCACGGCGTAGCACCGGTTTTTCCCTGTGTGTGTCATGTATACGTATCCCAGTTCATCGGAACTCCCGTTGATGCTGAAAGTGGCTCTGTCCAGGGTGTATGTCAGGATGTCGCCGCTGTCCGTCATCCGGGGGGCCTGACCTCTGCCAAAAGTGACCCCGCTTCCAAAGTCTGAAAGTTTCACATGCTTGATGGGTGTGTCCTGGGCCGTGCCGGTGCCACCATTCGCACCATCGTTTCCGAGACGGAAGACGCGGTAGGAGTTGGTTTGCAGATCAAATTGTACCCGGGTTTTTTCCTGATGGAGGACAGCATGGGATTTGGCCAGCTGAAAATCAAGAAACAGGGCGTTGGCCGCCATCTGAAGGTCGTAATCCGGTTTGTTCCGGATAATGGCGAAGGATGTCCCTGCTGCGAGGATGGATATGATGGCGATGACGACAATGAGTTCCATCGTGGTGAATCCATTGTCTTTAACATTGTTCATTATTAATGATGGCGTATAATTTTTTTGAATAATCATCATAATTTGTATAAATTCAGGTTTAAAAATGTCAATGGAAACATAACAAATTGAATATAAAAACTATAATAACGTATTGAACGAAAT
This sequence comes from Desulforapulum autotrophicum, assembly GCA_020723285.1. Lineage (GTDB taxonomy): Bacteria > Desulfobacterota > Desulfobacteria > Desulfobacterales > Desulfolunaceae > DYJE01. The sequence continues at coordinate 256,073 of DYJE01000003.1, forward strand.
TATAATCATGGTATTGACGCCATGCATTGGATCGATATGTGTAATATGTGGCTTATAAAAAAACATAATAAATATATTGAACATATGATTTATGTTTTTTTAAAATTAATAATGTTCCCTATAAAACATGGGGTGTGTATTTGCAATAATTTTTTTTTCGGTTGATTAAAAAACATGATTGTTTCTATGATTTTCCAATATCCTAATAAATAAGAAGGAACTTGCCTTTATACGGTCAAAGCATGTATAAGGTATCAACTTCAGAATGTACGGGCGTTTCAGGAATGAGTTGGCTGTATGTGACAGCCAATATCTTAAAGATGATAATGTGGATAACGAGGGATGGTATAATGGAAGGAATAACAGTTCGATCGATCATCGGCACTGTTTACAGAATGATAGTGGTATTAACCGTTATTCCGGTGTTAGGGGCTGTATACGGGTGTAACACATTTGACAAAAAAACCGGATCGGCGGGTCAGATCAAAAAAGACCGGCCAAAAGCGCCTCTGTATCGTGATTTCAGCGATATTCTTATACCGGGTGATTTCATCGTCACCAAGAAATACTCTAAAGTCGTTGAATCGGATGGCGATAAAACAGGTTTTCTTTCTCTGTACGGTCCGGTGGAACTGAATTCATGTGTGAATTTTTTCAATGTTAAAATGCCTTTGGACGGCTGGCGATCCATTACCCTTGTGAAAACACCACTGTCAACGTTGATGGTGTTTAACAAGAAGAAACGCTGGTGCACCATTGAGCTTTCTGAAACGGAATTTACCACGGATCTTCGGATCGGTGTTTCCCTGGAAATCGAGAAACCGGAATCGGCATCAGCGTCTGAAACAAACGTTGAAACGACACTGAACGCCAGTCCTGAACCGGTCATCATCACAGAACCCAGCGGAGTGATCGAGGAATGATGGAGCAACTGAAAAACAAGAACGTCGTCCTCTGTGTGACAGGGGGAATCGCTGTCTACAAAGCAGTTGAACTTTTACGTCTCCTTCAGAAACAGGGTGCGAAAGTCCGGGTGATCATGACCCGTGCCGCCATGGAATTTGTGACTCCACTGACGTTTCAGGCTCTTTCCGGTGAACCGGTTTTTACGGATTTATTTAACGACAATACCGTTGATGCGTCCATCCGCCATATTCGCTGGGCCGAGGACGCCGATCTGGTGGTGGTGGCCCCGGCAACGGCCAACATCATCGGGAAAATGGCTCATGGCATTGCCGATGACGCCCTGTCCACGTTTTTATTGGCTGTCCGTTCCAGAATCGTCATTTGCCCTGCCATGAACACCGCCATGTATGAAAGCAGGGCTGTCCAGAGAAACATCGATATCCTTGAAAACGACGGCTGTTTATTGATTGAACCCGGAGTGGGGGACATGGCCTGCGGAACGTCCGGGGCCGGAAGATTTCCGGCACCCGCGGATATCGTGGACCGGATTTTAACTCTGATGACGCCCAAGGATCTGAAAGGCAGGTGCGTTCTTGTAAGTGCCGGTCCCACCCGGGAAGCCATTGATCCGGTACGTTTCATTTCAAACCATTCGTCTGGGAAAATGGGATACGCCATTGCCCGTGCAGCCGAACGAAGGGGAGCCATGGTGACCCTGGTATCAGGGCCTGTGGATATCGAGCCTCCGCTTCATGTAAAACTGGTGAAAGTTCAGTCGGCAGACCAGATGAAAGAGGCTTTTCTCGACGCCATGGGGGATGCGGATATCGCTGTAAAAGTCGCAGCCGTGGCGGATTACCGTGTTAAAAACCAGGCGGAACACAAGATCAAGAAAACCGAGGAACAGCTTGTTCTTGAACTGGAAAAGAATCCGGATATCCTGAAATGCGCCGGGCAGAAGAAAAGAAGCGATCAGGTGCTTGTGGGTTTTGCCGCAGAAACGCAGGATCTCAAAGAAAACGCGGTGAAAAAGTTGGAAGCCAAGAACCTGGATATGATCGTCGGAAACCTGGTGGGTGGCGGCAAAGGATTCGGGACCGATGACAACACTGTGACGTTTTTTTTCAAAGATGGACGAGTGGAATCCCTGGAGTCCATGGACAAGGATCAGGTGGCCCATATTCTTCTGGACCGGATCCTTTCCCTGCATTCTAAAGGGCAGTGATTGAGGAATACATCATGACACCCGATATCCCTGCTGCAAACGATCTTACGATCATCAGCGACCAGGTTAAGCGCTGTCTGGGATACATGAAAACCCTTGGGGTTCAGGGATTTGATTGTTCGGCGGAAAGCCTTGAACGGATGGAACTGTGGGGAAAACCACGCCTGAAACAGACTGTCAAGGAGGATCTGGAAGGCATCAAGGCGGATCTGGGTTCCTGTTCACGATGCCGTCTTTCGTCGACACGGAAAAATCTGGTGTTCGGTTCCGGCAATCCCAAAGCCGTTCTGATGTTTGTCGGCGAGGCACCGGGTTACGAGGAGGACTTGAAAGGTCAGCCCTTTGTTGGCGAATCGGGACAGCTTCTCACAAAAATGATTGAAGGCATGGGCCTTACGCGTGATGACGTTTACATCGCCAATATCATCAAATGCAGGCCTTCAGATAACAGAAATCCTTCGCCTGAAGAGATTGTCCGCTGTTTTCCTTTTCTGGAACGTCAGATCATGGCGGTGGGGCCTCAGGTTATCTGTACGCTGGGAGCCGTGGCAACTCAGGCTCTTCTCGGAACCCATGAAGGAATATCACGGCTTCGAGGACAATTTCAGGAATACCGTGGTATGAAAGTGCTGCCCACGTTTCATCCAGCATATCTTTTGAGATACCCGGACAAGAAACGTGAAGCCTGGGAAGACCTGAAAAAGATCATGGCCGTACTGGGTCTCAAACGTCCGCAGACGCTTAAGGGGTGAGAGTTTATGAGCGGTCTCCTTGAAAAGCTTGATGGTTTTCTTGAGTTTCTTGAAGTCCAGAAAAACTATTCAGCCCAAACCCTGAGGGCATACCGAAACGATCTCATGGAATTTGTTCTTCTTTTCGCAGCGTATAACGGTATCTGCCCTGAAAAAAAAGAGGCCATGGAATCCCTTGCCGTTTCACAGGTTGACGTTCTCTCTGTCCGATCTTATCTTGGTGCCCTGTATAAAAAACGGAACAAAAAGAGTTCGGTAGCCAGAAAACTTTCAGCGGTTCGGACGTTTTTCAATTATCTTCAGAAAAACGGCGTTGTTGAAGAAAATCCGGCGGACATGGTGGCCACGCCCAAGCAGGAAAAAAACATTCCGGCTTATCTGACGGTGGATGACATGTTCAGACTGCTGGACAACATCGACACCCGGACCCTTTCAGGCCTGAGGGACAAGGCCCTGTTCGAGACACTTTATTCCACGGGAATCCGTATTTCAGAACTGGCTGGTCTTGATCTGGCGGATGTGGACCGGGCGAACGGATTGATCCGGGTGTTGGGCAAAGGAAACAAGGAACGTGTGGTTCCTGTCGGGAATCGGGCGTTGTCGGCAATCGCCGATTACAGGAATGTCCTGGACGGACAAGGCAGGCAAGGTGTGAAAGACATCAAGGCCCTGTTTCTGAATAAAAACGGACATCGACTTACAGAGCGTTCCATGGCAAGGCTATTGAAAACATGGGCGGAAAACGCAGGGATCACTGTTCCGGTTTTTCCCCATGCGGTGCGGCACACCTTTGCCACCCATATGCTGGACGCCGGGGCGGATTTGCGGGGGGTTCAGGAAATTCTGGGCCATGAAAGTCTGTCGACGACCCAGAAATACACCCATGTCACCATTGACAGGCTTGCTCGGGTGTATGACAAGGCGCATCCGAGGAAATAGGCAACATACGGACAGGCCATGCGCCTGCCCCATAACATATAAAGGAAAATTTAAAGCGATATGACAGCATTTCACGGAACAACCATCATCGCCATCCGGCATAACGGAAAAACCGTGGTGGCCGGAGACGGACAGGTGACTCTGGGCGACACCGTCACCAAACACAAGGCTAAAAAAGTCCGCCGCATCTATAAAGACAAAATCGTCGTGGGGTTTGCCGGAGCCACGGCAGACGCCATGAATCTTACGGAAAAACTTGAGGAAAAGCTGGAACGGTACAACGGAAACCTCACCCGGGCGGCGGTGGAGCTCGCCAAGGAATGGCGCACGGACAAATACCTGAGGCGCTTGGAAGCCATGATGATCGCCGTGGATGAATCCAAAATGTTTCTGATATCCGGGAACGGGGATGTGATCGAGCCGGATGAAAACGTCATCAGCATCGGGTCGGGAAGCGTGGCGGCCCAGGCTGCGGCTGTGGCCCTCATCCGGCACAGCACTCTGGAGGCCCGGGGCATTGCTGAGGAAACCATGAAGATTGCGGCATCCTTGTGCATTTACACCAACGATTCCATCACCGTGGAGGAGTTGACTTAGTCAAACGGCATCGGATGGATGGTCATGAATCGGAACTGGATGTCCGGCACAACGTCTGGCCGGATGATCCGGTTTTTATATTTTAAAAAGTCAGGAAGGAACTATGAGTGATTTGAAACCCATCGAGATCGTCAGAGAGCTTGATAAATACATCATCGGTCAGGACAAGGCCAAACGGTCCGTGGCCATCGCTCTCCGCAACCGCTGGAGGCGTCGCCATGTGGAGGAGGATCTCCAGGATGAGATTTCACCCAAGAACATCATCATGATCGGGCCCACCGGCGTGGGCAAGACCGAGATCTCCCGGCGGCTTGCCAACCTTACCGATTCACCGTTTTTCAAGGTGGAGGCGTCCAAGTTCACGGAAATCGGCTATGTGGGTCGGGACGTGGAATCCATGGTCCGGGATCTGGTAGAGCTCACCGTGAACCGGATGAGGGACCAGGCCGAAGACGAGGTGATGGACAAGGCGGAAAAAATCGCGGAAGAACGGGTGCTTGATCTCCTTCTGCCCAAGACTCCGGTCAAAGCCGCGGCTGTTCCCGATTCGGCCGATGATGCCGTGAATGTGGAAAACGTGGAAGAGCAGGTCTCTGAAAAAGTTGAAGAACCTGTGTTGGAAGAAAACCCTGCCACTGATAAAACCCGTGAGAAACTCCGGAAAATGCTTCAGGAAGGCAAGCTGGACAGCCGAATGGTGGACATCGACGTTACAGATCAGCAGGGACCCATGATCGAGATTTTTTCCACCATGGGCATGGAAGACATCGGCATGAACATTAGGGACATGATGAGCAACCTGATGCCCAAAAACACCAAGCGCCGCAAAGTCACCGTGGAAGAGGCTCTGGATATCCTGACCGAACAGGAAGCCCAGAATCTCGTGGATCTGGACAAGGTGGTGGACAAGGCCGTTGAAATGGTGGAACAGTCCGGGATCATCTTCATCGACGAGATCGACAAAGTCACGGGAAACCATGCGGGAAGCGGACCTGAAGTGTCACGGGAAGGGGTCCAGCGTGATCTTCTCCCCATCGTGGAAGGGAGTTCGGTTCCCACCAAATACGGCATTGTGAAAACGGATCATATCCTGTTCATCGCGTCGGGCGCTTTTCACACCAGCAAACCCTCGGATCTGATTCCCGAACTTCAGGGCCGATTTCCCATTCGTGTGGAATTGGACAGTCTGGGCCAGAAAGAGTTCATCCGGATTCTCACCGAACCCCAGAACGCCTTGCTTCTCCAGTACATCGCCCTTTTAAGGACAGAAGGAGTGGATCTTTCCTTTGACGACAGCGCCGTGGCGGAGATCGCCCGTATTGCCGAAGAGGTGAATTCGCGCACGGAAAACATCGGGGCAAGGCGTCTGCACACCCTGATGGAATACCTTCTTGAAGACATCCTGTTCAACGCACCGGATGTTTTGGAAAAAAACGTGACCATCGACAGCGGATTTGTTAAGGAAAGGCTGAAAGACGTGGTGGCTGACGAGGATTTAAGCCGTTACATTCTTTAGAGGAAACGAACATGGACGCAAATGTAGCCGATATTCTGATCGAATCATTGCCGTATATAAGGCGTTTCGCCACTAAGACCCTGGTGGTGAAATACGGCGGACACGCCATGGTGGACGAGCAGCTGAAAGAGGATTTCGCCAGGGACATCACCCTTCTGAAATTTATCGGGGTGAACCCGGTGGTGGTTCACGGCGGCGGTCCCCAGATCAATAAGGTTCTGGAAAGGATGGGAATCACGTCCCGGTTCGTCCGGGGCATGAGGATGACCGACGAGGAAACCATGGACGTGGTGGAAATGGTTCTGGGCGGCAAGGTGAACAAATCCATCGTGGCCCAGATCAACCGCCAGGGTGGCAAGGCCGTAGGTCTTACCGGCAAGGACGCGGGGCTGATCACGGCAAAGAAGATGACCATTTACCACCAGGAAGACAAGAACAGCCCGCCTGAAATCATCGACCCCGGCCATGTGGGGCAGGTGACCCGGATCAACCATGAGCTGATCAGGTCCCTCGCCGACCAGGGGTTCATTCCCATCATTGCGCCGGTGGGGGTGGGGGAGGCGGGTGAGACTTACAACATCAACGCCGATCTGGTGGCCTCGGAAGTGGCCAAGGCCCTTAAAGCCGAGCGCCTGATCCTTATCACCGACGTGGACGGGGTTCTTGACGCGGACAAGAATCTGATCTCTTCCATCGATACGGAGAAAGCCAAAGCCATGATCGACGACGGCTCCATCAAGGGTGGCATGATTCCCAAGATCGAATGCGCCATGGACGCCCTGAGCGAAGGCGTGGAAAAAGTCCATATCATCAACGGAAAACAGCGTCATTCCCTGCTTCTGGAACTTTTTACCAACCAGGGAATCGGAACGGAAGTCATGTTATGAAAGAAAGTATCAAGAAAAAAGCGGATCATTATATCGCCCACACCTATGGCCGGTACGACGTGGCCTTTGTGCGGGGAGAGGGGGCGACCCTCTGGGACAGCAACGGCAAATCCTATACGGATTTCGTGTCCGGCATTGCGGTATGCAATCTGGGCCATGCCCATCCCGGTGTGGCCAAGGCCCTTGCCGAACAGGCCATGAAACTGGTCCATGTGTCCAATCTTTATTATACGGAACCCCAGGCTGATCTGGCCGAGTGGCTGGTCAGTCACAGTTTCGCTGACAAGGTTTTTTTCTGCAACAGCGGAGCCGAAGCCAACGAGGCGGCCATCAAGCTGGCCCGGCGATACCATTACGTGAAAGGCGACAGTAAAAGAGACACCATCATCACTATGGCCATGAGCTTTCACGGCCGGACCATGGCGACCTTGACGGCCACGGGCCAGGATAAAATCAAGGAAGGCTTCGCTCCGGTTCTTCCCGGATTCGACTATGTGCCCTACAACGACATCGAGGCCCTTTCGGCCAAGATGAGCGACCGCATCTGCGCCGTGATGCTGGAACCCCTTCAGGGCGAAGGCGGCATCTGCTGTCCCGATCCCGGCTATCTCAAGAATGTCCGGGATCTCTGCGATCAGCACGGAGCCCTGTTGATCTTCGATGAAATCCAGACCGGCATGGGCCGGACCGGCACCCTGTTCGCCTACGAGCACGAGAATGTGCCGCCGGACATCATGAGCCTCGCCAAAGCCCTGGGCAACGGGCTTCCCATCGGAGCCATGCTGGCCAAAGACGAGATCATGAGCGCATTCACGCCGGGCAGCCACGCTTCCACCTTCGGTGGCACGCCCCTTGTCACTGCCGCGGCCCTTCACGTGGTGAAAACCATGGAACGGGAAAATATCGTGGACAGCGGCCGTGAAAAAGGATTGTATCTCGCATCGAAACTGGAAACGCTGAAAGCGAAGCATCCTGTTGCCGTGGATGTGCGTGGACGTGGGCTGCTTCTCGGCATGAAGATTATGGTAGAAGGCGCTCAGGTGGTGAAAGCCTGTCAGGAACGGGGCTTTCTCATCAACTGCGTCCAGGGGAATATCCTGCGGTTTATACCGCCTTTGACCATCACGAAAGAAGAAATCGACGCCTTGTCCGAATGTCTCGATTCGGTCCTGGCCACGTATAAATAACGAAGGAGAGTCATGTGAAAAAAGATCTGCTCACTCTAAACGATCTGACGAAAGAGGATTTTGATGCCCTGTTCGCACGGGCGCTTGAACTGAAGGAACGGCATAAACGGGGCATCTTCGACAAAGTGTTGGCCGGAAAGTCCGTGGGGCTGATTTTCGACAAACCGTCCACCCGGACCCGGATTTCATTCGAAGCGGCCACCATCCAGCTGGCAGGGACTCCGATTTTCATGGCTGCGGCCCACACCCAGATTTCCCGGAACGAACCGGTGAAAGACACGGCCCGGGTTCTTTCCCGTTACATCGACTGTCTGGTGTTGCGGACCTTTTCCCAGGAGCTGATCGAAGAATACGCCAGAGAGTGCAGCATCCCCGTGATCAACGCCCTGTCCGATTCCTACCACCCCTGCCAGATCCTTTCCGATCTTCTCACGGTGGTGGAAGCGAAAGGCGGCTATGAAAACGTTCATGTGGCCTGGATCGGTGACGGAAACAACGTGGCCCATTCCTGGATCAACGCGGCGGCCATTCTGGGTTTCAAGCTGACCCTGGCCTGCCCTGATGGGTACACACCCGATTCAGGAATCCTTGAAAAAGCTCTGGCGAAAAAGACGGGTGAAATCCGGGTGGTGACCGATCCTGTGGATGCCGTCAAAGGGGCGGACATCGTGTACACCGACGTATGGGCCAGCATGGGCCAGGAAAGCGAGGCCGACGAGCGTCTTGCGCCCTTCCGGAACTATCAGGTGGACGCAGCGCTTCTGAAGCACGCCAAGCCCGACGTGAGCGTCATGCACTGCCTGCCCGCCCACCGGGGCGAGGAGATCACCGAAGACGTGATGGAAGGACCGCACTCCATCATCTGGGATCAGGCGGAGAACAAGCTGCATATGCACAAGGCGATATTGGAAGCGTTGATCTTAAAAAAATGAATGAATAAGGAAAAATGAACATCGAACATCGAACGTCCAACATCGAACATCGAATGGGGATGTTCTTTATATTTGATGAACAAAAAAAGGAGTCCTCATGTCAGATATAAAAAAAGTCGTTCTCGCCTATTCCGGGGGGCTGGATACCTCGGTGATTTTGAAATGGCTGATCGAAACCTATCAGTGCGAGGTGGTCACGTTTTCGGCGGATCTGGGCCAGGAAGAAGAACTGGACGGCCTGGAAGCCAAGGCGAAAAACACAGGGGCGGTGAAAGCCTACATCGATGATCTCCGGGAAGAGTTCATCCGGGATTTCGTGTTCCCGGCCTTTAGGGCGAACGCTATATACGAGGGCCAGTACCTGTTAGGCACCTCCATCGCTCGTCCCCTTATCGCCAAACGCCAGATGGAAATTGCGAAAATCGAAGGGGCAGACGCGGTGAGCCACGGGGCCACGGGCAAAGGCAACGATCAGGTCCGATTTGAACTCAGCTATTTTTCCATCGATCCGGAAATCAAGATTATCGCACCCTGGCGTGAATGGGACCTGACCTCCCGCACGGCCCTCATGGCCTTTGCGGAAAAACACGGCATTCCCGTTCCCCAGACTCCGGCCAAACCCTACAGTACGGACCGGAACATGCTGCATATCAGTTACGAGGGCGGCGTTCTTGAAGATCCCTGGGCCCCTGCCACCGACGACATGTACACCCTGAGCGTGAAACCTGAAAACGCCCCGGATGTGGCTGAAGAAATCGAGATCAGTTTCGAGCAGGGCAATCCTGTGGCGGTGAACGGCAAAAAACTGGGTCCGGCAGCGCTTTTCAAGGAATTGAACGTTCTGGGCGGCAGACACGGCATCGGCCGTATCGACATGGTGGAAAACCGTTTCGTGGGCATGAAATCCCGGGGCGTGTACGAAACGCCGGGCGGTACGATATTGCGGCTGGCCCACATGGCCATGGAATCCATCACCCTGGACCGTGAAGTGGCCCACCTCCGGGACAGTCTGATTCCCCGCTACGCCGAACTGATCTATTACGGGTTCTGGTTCAGCCCGGAAATGCGCCTGATGCAGAACATGATCGACGAAACGCAGGTGGGCGTCTGCGGCGACGTGCGTCTGAAACTGTACAAGGGCAACGCCTACGTCCTGGGCCGCCGTTCCGAACGGTCCCTGTACAATCCGGCCATCGCCTCTTTCGAGGATGACAAGAACGCTTACCGCCAGAAGGACGCAGAAGGCTTCATCCGCCTGAACGCCCTGCGTCTGCGGATTCTGAGTGCGGCAAACAAGGCCTGGAAGAAATAGGTTGTGATGTGCCTCCGGCAGCCCTTCCGGGGGCCAAACCCCTCTCGTTGCTGGGGTAGGCTTTTTGAAAAGTTTGACAAACGGGGAGGGGTAATCTCGTAGGTCGGATTGAGGCACGAAATCCGACAAATGACCCCATCCTTATTTTACCTCCAGGCCTTGGCCTGGGAGTATGTATGTTAAGATTCCGGCCAATATGTGTAAAAAAACCGGTTGGAAAAACTTCAGGCCAGGAGGGCCATGGCCCTCCTGGGTTTTTAAAGGATCGGATCATTTGTCGGGTTTGAAGAACCCGACCTACGATAGTCTGCTGCGGGACACGGGAAAGCGAAGATCAAAAGCCCGTTTGTCCGGATTTTTAAAATCCGGCCCCCCTGGGAGGGCCGCCGGAGGCCAACAAACGGCCAATCAAAAAAAACATGGAGTACGTTTAAATGAGCGAAAAACCCTGGGACGGCCGTTTTCAGGAAAGCACGGACAAGGCGGTGGAGGTGTTCACCTCGTCCATCGCCGTGGACAGCCGTCTTTACAGACATGACATCGAAGGCAGTATGGCCCATTGCCGGATGCTGGCGAAACAGGGCATTATCACCAACGATGAAGCGGAAAAGATGGTGGCGGGCCTTGCGAAAATAAAGGGAGACATCGAAAGCGGACACTTCGCCTATTCGGACAGCCTTGAAGACATCCATATGCACATCGAGTCGGCCCTGACCCAAGACATCGGGGAGACGGCGAAAAAGCTCCACACAGCCCGGAGCCGGAACGACCAGGTGGCCCTGGACATCCGCATGTATCTTCGGGAAGTGAGCCGGGATGTGATCGCCCTTTTGAAAGATATCCGGACCATTCTGGTCACTCTGGCCGAAAAACACGACGGCGTGGTCATGGCCGGTTACACCCATCTCCAGCGGGCCCAGCCTGTCCTTTTGTCCCATCATCTCATGGCCTATTACGAGATGTTCAAACGGGACGAGGAACGGTTTACGGACGGTCTCAAACGGATCAACGTGATGCCCCTGGGCAGCGCGGCCCTGGCAGGAACCACCTATCCCATAGACCGGGCGTATACGGCGGAGCTTCTGGATTTCCCCAAGGTGTCTGCCAACAGCATGGATTCGGTGGCGGATCGGGATTTCATCATTGAATTCATCTCGGCGTCAAGTATCTGTATGATGCACCTGTCCCGTTTTTCCGAAGAGCTGATCCTCTGGTCCTCATCGGAATTCGCCTTTGTCGTGATCTCCGACGCCTTCACCACGGGCAGCAGCATCATGCCCCAGAAAAAGAATCCGGATATCCCCGAGCTGGTGCGCGGGAAAACAGGCCGGGTCTACGGCAACCTCATGTCGGTCCTCACCCTGATGAAATCCCTGCCCATGACTTACAACAGGGACATGCAGGAAGACAAACCGCCATTGTTCGACACCGTGGACACGCTGACCGCCTGCCTCGACATCTACCGGCGCATGCTGCCAAACATAACGTTCAGGGAACGAAGACTTTCCGAAACCACGGAAACGGGATTCATCAACGCCACCGACCTGGCCGATTACCTGGCGTCCAAAGGCCTGCCGTTCCGTGACGCCCACGAGGCGGTGGGCCGGACCGTGGCCTATGGCCTCGGCAACGGCAAGGAACTCCAGGATATGACCGTGGCCGAACTGAAAGGTTTTTCGCCTCTGATCGAAGATGATGTGTTCGCTTTTCTGGAAACCCGGAACATCATTGACCGGCGCATATCCCAGGGCGGAACGGCCACGGCCAACGTCCGGGAGGCGGTGGCTCAGGCGAAGAGGGATCTGGGGCTTTAATGATGCAGTTGACATCTGGGCCGGCCTAAAGCCCGTGCTTGGTGAATCTTATTGCCGTGTTGATATCCGTTGAGGGAGATTTCGATCAGTGACAGAATGGGGTATGGATAACCGTCTTAAAATAAAGTTGATCATGGTTGTGATCGCTCTTGTTTTCGCGTTCCAGAGCTGCGGCAGGAAAGCACCGCCCATTCCTCCGGGGGCCATTGTTCCGCCCAAAGTGTCCGGTCTGTCCCACGCCATCGAGGGTGACACCCTGACCCTCATTTGGAAAGCGCCCCAAGGTAAAGGGGCGAATTCCGTGGACGGTTACGATGTGATGCGTTCCGCCACAAGTTTGGATGAAAAGGAATGTCCGGGATGCCCCATCGTGTTTCAGCGCGTCGCCCGCCTGGGGTCCTCCCAGACACAGTTCACCGATAAACTGGTAACCGGAAAGCGTTACATCTACAAGGTGGTGGCTGTGACACCCTATCAGGTCCAGGGCAGGGATTCCAAGCTGATCCGCTTCACCTATCCCGAGCAGAAAAAGGAAAAGGAGCCTGCACCCATCGAATCCGGCGAGGAAATCCGCTACGGTGATGACGGTGAAATTCTTACTGGGGAAGACCCGGTACATCACGAGGATACCGGGGAAGACAAGGCAGACGGTGGTTTAGCAAAACCGCCGGGCATGGATGAATAACCCATGAAAACCCATCAGGTTTTTCTTTCTTTCGGGTCCAATCTCGGCGACAAGCGCAAAAACTGCGAAAAGGCTTTGAAGGAACTGGAAACACGAAACATCGCACGGATAGTCAGTGTATCTCCGTTTTACATGACCGAACCCGTGGATTACACGGACCAGGACTGGTTTGTCAACGGCGCGGTTCATGTGGAAACATCCCTTGACCCGCTGGCGTTGCTGACTGCTTTGAAACAGGTTCAGGCCGATCTGGGAACCCGTGAAAAAACAGTCAGGTTTGGTCCGAGGGTCATCGATCTGGACATTCTGTTGTACGATGATCTGATCTGGGCTGACGAAGATTTGGCCATACCCCATGAACGCATGCATCAAAGGGCTTTTGTCCTTGTTCCGCTGTGTGATATAGCGGGGGATACGCTGCACCCCCTTTTCAATCGGACCATGAAAGACCTGCTCAACGCCATCGATCCCGAACACCAGGACGTCAGGCCAATGCAACCGGATACAGGAGACCATTATGTTTAAAAATCTGATTCTGATCATCATGATTGTTGTGGTTTACAAAATCATCAAAAAGATGATTCTTGAACCGATGAAAAGCAACACACCTTATCCCCTTGAAAAAAACAGGAATGAGAGCGCGGACGATCTGATGATCAAGGACCCGGAGTGCGGGGTTTATTTTCCCCAGCGCCAGGGAGTCAGTCTGAGGGCGGGTGGAGAGACATTATATTTCTGCTCTGAAAAATGCAGGGATGATTACAAAAACAAAACCAAGGCATAAACACAGTTTGGGGTAGCCATGTGCCCGGCATAGGGACCCTGGCAATCCTGTTTCGAGAGACCGTTCCGGGTCTTGCCCGGGAAAAGGAGAGGATCATGAAATTTTTTATCGATACGGCGAACATCAATGAAATCAAGGAAGCCGCCAGCATGGGCATGGTGGACGGCGTCACCACCAATCCGTCCCTCATCGCGAAAGAGGGCCGGGAATTCACGGAAATCATCAAGGACATCTGTGCCATTGTGGACGGCCCCATCAGCGCGGAAGTGATCAGCCTCGACACCGAAGGCATGGTCCGTGAAGCCCGTGAACTTGTGAAAATCCATAAAAATATCGTGATCAAGATTCCCATGACCATCGACGGTCTCAAAGCCACCCGCATGCTCACCGACGAAGGCATCAAGACCAACGTGACCCTGATTTTCTCGCCGCTCCAGGCCCTGATGGCCGCCAAGGCCGGTGCCACCTACGTGAGCCCTTTCGTGGGCCGGCTGGATGATCTGGCCCAGGACGGTCTTGTTCTGGTGGAGCAGATTGTCACCTTGTTCGACAACTACGGGTTTACCACCGAAGTCATCGTGGCCAGTGTGAGAAATCCCCTGCATGTTCTGGACTCCGCCCTCATGGGCGCGGACATTGCCACCATCCCCTTCGATGTCCTGAAGAAACTGGCGGGTCACCCCATGACCGACAAAGGGATCAAGGCATTCATGGATGACTGGAACAAAGCCCAGGGCAAGTGAGAAAACGTAAAAGTTATTGACAGGGTGTGAAAGATAAAATAGACATTTTCGACATTGTTCATGAAGAACGATTTATAAAGTGATTTAAAATAGACGATCCGGGCGCTTGATCTCAAAGGTCCGGGGACTAAAATGACAATAAGCCACGAAGGCATGAAAACAGATGAACTGTTTTTTATGACTTCGTGGCTTTTTTTTTGCGCGGATTTCAATACACGTCAGCAGATCGGAAACATTGAAGGCGAAGAGGAGATAATGATGAATGTAAAACGGTGTTCAGGATACAGTCGAAGACTGTGCGGGTTTTGGTTTCTTGTTGTCATGATATTCGTGGGCTTTGCCAAATCATCGGTGGCGGTTGAAGAAACAATGGATGAAGGCGTTGTCAGCCTGGATGCCATTGTGGTCACAGGAACGAAAACGGAGCACACGCTAAAAGATGTTCCGGTGGAAACCGTGGTGATTTCACGGAAGGACATCGATGCGGTGAACGCGGAAAACGTCATGGATATTCTTGGAACCATACCGGGAATCCATACGGCCAACCACGAGGATATTTTCGGAACATACACCTGGAACGCCAAGATGGGCGGTCTGCCCTTTGACAGCGGTTACGCCCTTGTTCTTATCGACGGTCAGAGGGTCATGGGTTGTGGGGCCAGCGGGGGGATGGGTGAATACGGCATCGGCCTGAATCAGATCCCCGTGAGTATGATCGAACGGATTGAAGTTGTGAAAGGACCGGGTTCGGCACTTTACGGCAGTGATGCCATGACCGGGGTGATCAATATCATCACCCGTAAAATACCGAAGAAAGGCATGGGGACGGCCGGAATGTCCTATGGCCGATACGCTGTGACAAGAAAAAATGCGGATGGTACGGAAGAGGAGGCACCGGGAAGCCGTGTCATGAACCAGGCCTATGTATCCTATGGCGACAGGATCAGCGACAAGCTGGGTTATATGCTCTACTACACCTACGAAGGTGCCGATGACCTGACTCAGGATCCGGTGAATTCCGAGCGTCATTCATTCATGGGAAAAATCGACGGAAAACTCAGTGAGAAGCTGGATCTCTCCTTAAAATATGAGGCAGGGGAATACGATAAAACAGGAAACCGTGCCGAAGACACCTGGGGTCTTTCGGCTTCGACGGGCATCCGTTTTAATCCTGATCACCGGCTGGATCTGTCAGCTTACACCTATATCTGGGAATTCACCCATGGAACACCCGGTTCATCAAGCGGGTACAAGGTGGGGGATGTGGGGTACAATCACGGCGAAATCCAGTACACCTTCGATATGGCAGGCAGAAACATCCTCACAACAGGCCTTGAGGTGCTGGAACAGGGTATCGACTACTGGATTCTGAACAGCAACGGTTCACGGGTGACTGTCGATGAAACGGTGGACGTTAACAGCCTTTATCTTCAGGATGAATTCAAGGTCACACCGGAATTTACCGTGGTTGCTGGGGCCAGATACGACGACCATTCCACCTTTGGCGACGAAGTGAATCCCAAACTCAGCCTGATGCTGAAATTATTGAAAGACACCACATTACGGGCATCCGCAGGCCGTTCGTTTAAATCCCCCACCATCCGCCAGCTCTATTACAGCACACCTTACAGACACAGCACGTATTACGCCATGTCCAATCCGGACCTCCAGCCAGAAAAGGCCATGGGTTATTCGGCGGGTCTGGAGCAGGTTTTTTTTAATGGCCGGATCATGCTGAATGTGGGGTATTCGAGGAACGATGTGGAGGACATGGTGATTTCCGTGGACACGGGAACACTTTACGACGGGCTTCCGCTCATGACCTACCGAAACGTGAACAAAGCCTACACCCAGTCCGGTGAATTCATGCTAAGGGCCATGGTTTCGAAGATGTTCAACGTATCGCTTGCCTACACGTTCATGGATACTGAAAACGAGGAAACCAACAAGGATTTGACCTACGTCCCCGAGCATGATGCGTCGATCACTCCATCGTTTGAGCTTTTGGACGGGCGGCTGGCATTGTCGGCCACCGTGAGTTATTCCAGCAAGCAGTTCACCAACGAAACCAACACTGAAAAAATCGACGGTAGCACCACATGTGACGCCAAAGTGAGATTCGCTCTTTCTCCGGTGACCACATTATCCTTTCAGGCGGACAACGTGTTCGATTCTGCCGAAGGTCGTGTGGCGGCCTGGCAGGTGGGTAGAAGTTATCTGGCAAAAATGGATATGACGTTCTGATTTAAACCGTGTCGAAATGTTCTGAGATTGAACCATAAACCCTAACACTACAAAATATCAGGAGTTAACGATGAAATTGCACAAAGTGACCATCCGAAAAACATCACGGGTCATAGTTCTTGCCATCTGTGTCCTTATTAGTCTTCCCGCCATCTGTTCCGCCCATTTCCCATGGATCAATGTCGAGGATTACAGCCCCGGTAAGGGAGCGGCGCTGAACCTCACCATCGGTTACGGCCACAACTACCCGTTTGCCGGTTTTCTCTCAAAAGACAAGGTGGATAGCCTTGTAATCAAGGGACCTGATTCAAAAGCACCCGTGCTTCAGTTTTCATCTGATCTTGAAATAAAATCATCTGAAAATATAACGGCCCCGGGAGTTTATGTTGTTGGTGCAAGCAAAAAACCGGGTTTTTACACCAAAACCACCGAAGGTGGAAAACAGATGTCGAAGAAAGGATTAAAAAATGTGCTGAAGTGTTCCTATTCCCATAACTTCATGAAAGCTGTGGTCAACGTGGGCGATGGTAAGGACGGTAAGGGCCGTGCGGATATGCTTCTGGGCCACGCCATGGAGATTGTTCCCCTTAAAAATCCCGCTGACTTGCGAACGGGAGACAGTCTGCCGGTGAAAATATTATACAAAGGGAAACCCTGGGACGGCCAATTGACCGCCACCTACGCCGGTTTTTCTACGGAAAAGGACACCTGGGCCCAGACGCTGAAATCAGATAAAAACGGTATGGCGAAAATCAGTCTGAAAAACGGAGGCTACTGACTTGTCAAGGTATCCCAGGAGGAAAAATACCCGGACAGCGGTGAATGCGATACGGAAACGTTCAACGCCACTCTTACCTTTGAATTAAAATAAGGAGCCGATAGTCATGACGTCATGGACAGCCTTTTGCCGGAAACCAGCCACACTTCTGATCTACGGATGTTTTTTTCTGTCCGGGACGGCGGGGCTTGTCTATGAAGTCATCTGGGTCAGGATGATCGAACGGCTCATCGGCGGTGCGCCTTACGCTGTGGCCTCGGTACTGGCCGTGTTCATGGGCGGGCTTGCCCTGGGGAGCCGGCTTTCCGGAATGTGGACGGAAAAGGCCGGCTCCCGGAGGATGCTTCTTGGGGTTTATGGATTTCTGGAATTGTTCATCGGGCTTTACGCCCTGCTTCTTCCATATCTTGTCAGGGCTTCGATTCCGGCATACCGGCTGATTTACGACCGGTTTCACGGCGTTCCCTACGGGTTTCAGATCATGGCCTTTGTCGGCTGTGTTGTGCTTCTCATCATCCCCACCACCCTTATGGGAGGAACGCTTCCCGTTCTCTGCCGCTATGCGGTGAACCGGCTTGACCACCTGGGCCGACGCACGGGATTTCTCTACGGTCTCAACACCATCGGGGCGGCCATGGGAACAGTGCTCTGCGGCTTTGTGCTGATTCCTGAAATCGGCGTGACAGCCGCCCTTTATGCAGCGGCATCGGTGAATCTTGCGGCAGGGCTTCTTTGTATTCTGGCCGCGTTTCTGACAGGAGTTCGCAAGGAGGAATATCACGCGGAGGTTTCTGAAAAACCAGGCCGGGCTTTGTCCTATTCACAGGCCCGCACCGGGGAACCCGAGGAGCACGAACAGGAGATGAAGAGGCGGTTCGTGACCGCGGCCCTGATTCTTTTCGCTATTTCGGGATTTTCCTCCATGGCATTCCAGGTGTTCTGGACACGGCTGATCGGCCTTCTCATCGGTCCCACACACTACGCGTTCACCCTGGTGGTCTCTGTTTTCATCGTGGGTCTGGCTCTGGGCAGTGTGGTGGCCGGGCGTTTTTCAGACTCGCCGAAAAAGGCCTTTCGTCTTCTTGTGCTGAGTCAGGGGGGCGCTGCCGTTTCCGCTCTTGTTGTCAGCCAGATTCTTGGCAACAGCCCGTTTTTCTTTGCCAAACTGATTCAAAGCTTTCACGGGGATTTCAAAGGACTCGTCATTGCCCAGAGCCTGATTCTCGCGATGCTGCTTCTTGTTCCGACTTTTTTTTCAGGCACGGCCTTTCCCCTGACGACACGCATCACGGCCACACGGGCCCGTGACGCAGGCAAAACCGTTGGAACAGCTTACGCCGTGAACACGGTGGGGGCCATTGTCGGGTCCTTCGGAGCCGGGTTTGTTCTCATCCCCCTCATGGGAAAACAGAACGGTATTTCATTGACGTTTTTCATCCAGGCCTTCGCCGTTGTCATAGGGTTTGTCCTCTCAGGAATTCCTTTGAAAAAGCGTTCGTTTCAAACCGTGACGGCCGGGGTTCTTGTCATCGTCGTTGCATTGGCGGCAATCCTTTTTCCGTCGTGGAATCCCTCGGCATTTTCAAGGGGCTGGTACAGGGATTACGAATCCCTGGAATCACGGCTTGAGAACGCCTCCTGGTTTGAAGCGTTTATCAAAGGACCGGAGATCCTGGCTGATCTGAGGCAGTCCATTGACGTCGTTTATCACGGCGAAGATCCGGGGGGATTCACCACCGTGGAGAAAGAAATCACCAGCACGGGGCAGGCGGAATACGCCATGTTCAACAGCGGCAAGGCGGACGCCTCATCCCACGGAGACCGTTCCACCCAGACCCTTTCCGGCCACATTCCCCTTCTGTTTCATCATGGCGCGGAAAAGGTGATGGTTCTGGGGCTTGCCAGCGGCATGACACCGGGCGAAGTTCTGTATTATCCGGTGAAACAACTGGACATCCTTGAAATCAGCGGCAAAGTGGCCGACGCCTGCCGCACATACTTCGGACCTTACAACAACCATTGCCTTGACGATCCCAGAACCCGTCTGATTCTCGAAGACGGACGGAACCACATCACCCTTACGGGAAAAACCTACGATGTGATTATTTCCGAACCCTCCAACCCCTGGATGGCCGGTCTTGCCAATCTCTACACCCGTGATTTTTTCATGGCGGTGAAAGACAGGCTTTCGGACCAGGGGATTTTTGCACAATGGATCCAGAGCTATGAAATGGACTGGGACACGTTCGCTCTGCTGGGCCGGACCTTTGCTTCGGTTTTCAAGGGGGCGGTGATGATGAAGATCGGGCCGGTGGATTACCTGCTCATGGCCAGGGCCGACGGCAAGGGTCTGGACTGGGATCTGGCCCGGGCCAACGCGGTTTACGCGGCCAAATCCGCGCATGTCAGTTTAAAGGACGGAGAGCTTTTGGCCCATCTGGTGGTGACCGAAGACCTTCCCCGGCTGTTTGGCGACGGACCGATCCACACCGACGACCGTCCCCATCTGGAATACGCGGCCCCGAAACACCTGTTCGAAGGTCACCTTGACATCGAACGCAAAGCCTCGTCTTTACGGGTCATCGGTTCAAAAACCCAGGATATTCTTGAAAGACGGAACACCAACAGTGCCATGCTTGATTTTGTCAGCTTCGCTGCAAGCGTCAATTCTCCCATGTTCCGGGCTGTGGATTACCAGACCCTGAATGCCGGGCAGAAAGATCGGTATCGTGAGATTGTTCGCGATTTCTGCGGCAGGGAATCGGTTCCGGGTTACGGCCTGTTTGCAGACCCCGGCCTGAAGCAGGAGTGCGCCGACATCCAGAGCGGACGAATTTTGAATCACATGAACAACGCCGCCGTTGTCCGGGCGTCGGATTATTACAATCTGGCCCTGGCCTTCACTGCGAAAGGCCGGATGAACGAGGCCATGGAGTCTCTGAACACAGCACTTGAAAAGGACCCGCTGCACCGTGACGCCCTTTTGGCTCTGGGACTTCTTTTATCTGAGAAGGGGGATTGGCCCAAAGCCCAGGCCTGTTTTTTCCGTCTTGCCGGTCTCGCTCCCCGGTCTGCCAGTGCCCGTCTTTATCTGGGCATAGCCCTGGCCCGTCAGAGCTGCCTTGAAGATGCCCATGTTTATCTGTCCAGGTCCATAGATCTTGATCCTTCAAACACCCAGGCTCTTTCTGAACGGGGTCTTGTCCGACTGTCCCTGGGTCTTTTCCCTGAGGCTGTGGCGGACTTTGAAAAAGCCCTTGCCCTTGACCCGGGCAATGTCGAATTCCACAACAACATGGCCATGGCCCTGGTGAAAACCGGTGACCTCATCCGTGCGTCGGCTCATCTGAACGAGGCGCTGTCCCTGAATCCCGACAATGCGACCCTGCGTTACAATCTGGCCCAGATCGAACAGCGGATGAGAAAGGGAAGTTGAAGCATTTTTTTAAGGAGAGGGTCATGTTTTCGCGTGAAGCTTGCACATGCTGTGGATTTAAACCCTTGACAACCTCCCACTCCTTCGATAAACGTTTTTTTTCATCGTGCAATATGAAATTGCACATCATGATTCGTTTTGTAAGATTTATTTTCTTAACCAGTTGAGCCAAGAAGGCTTGGATACACCTGAGCACAGGTGTGTCTGACTTCTTGGCTTTTTTTTTGGGAAAAAGGAGGGAGGGGGGAAATATCGGATTAATGACGGCAACACTTTAAAACCAAAGGATAAACGATGAATGGGAAACGGCGGCGACCGGCCAGGGACACACGCCGTTTCCCGGTGAAACCTGGGGATGAATGCCAGGCCCACAGTTTTTTCTTATCACCGGGTTTAACCTCACGTCAACACCAGGGCGGCCCGTCCCGGACTGCCCATCTGAAGCAAGGGGATGAAAGATGAAAAAACGCTGTACCTGTTTTCTGCTGTTCTGTTTTTGTCTTGCAACGTTTCTGCCCATGGCGGCAGCCGACGACACCGCCACAGACGGTGGAAAGGAACTGAAAAAACTTGAGGATATCGTGGTGGAAGCCAAAGGCGACCGAAGGGATATGGACATCAAACCCGAAGGAACGGTGATCAGCACCGGCGAGAGGGACGTCATCGGCGGGGCGTCCAGCGTTCTTGATTACCTCAAGGCCATGGCCATCATCGATTTTCGGGGACTGACGGATCAGACTCCGGAAGAGGACTGCATCACCATGAGGGGGTTTTCAAGCGACCGCTTTGTCACAGCCATCGACGGTCTCGTCACCCAGAAAACCGGCGGACGGAAAGGCACCCACATTGTGGATTACGCCCTGATGCCCGCGTTTTTGATCGACAAGGTGGAAATCCTGCCCGGCCCCCACTCGGCGCTTTACGATGCCAAAGCCATCGGCGGCGTGGTCAACATGATCACCAAAGCTCCGGAAAAGCACGACAGCCTGAAACCCGATGTTAACCTTACAACGAGCTACAGTTCCTACAATACCTTGAATTCCAACCTCAGCCTGTCCGGTTCCGCATCCATGTTCACTTATGATTTCGGATACCAGAAGAACAGCACCGACGGCTACCTTCGCCAGAGCGAAACGGACATCCAGACGTTTTTCACCCGACTTGGCGTTCTTCTGCCGTTTGAAGGGTATGTGGCCCTTTCCGGTTCGTACAGTACGGCGGACAGGGAGACGCCCGTGAACAACAACCCCGGCGTGGCGGATGCCAACGGAGCCGCGGGCTATGACCCGGATTACCCAAAGACCGAAGGAAGCCTTCACGATCCCTGGTCTGATCCCACCTGGGACAAGAATGCCTGGGCATACCGCCTGAACTACCTTCAGAACCTGCCCATCGGCAAGCTCAGTTTCGGTGCGTACATGAGCATGGAAGACAGGGACAGAGCTTACTGGGACTGGGTGAACAAGAACAACCCCAGTCTGGGTATCAAATACACGTCCGGTGTGACCACCTGGCGTCAGCACGGCGGGAAGATCATGGACGAGTACACCTGGAATGAAGACCATGTCACGACCGTGGGGTTCGACATGACCCAGCTTTACAACGGTGAAAAGGGTCATGGCGATGAACGTGTTAACAAAAAAGGAACCTTCCTTCAGCACCAGTGGGGCATTCTTCCACCGCTGGACCTGAAACTGGGACTTCGCTACGAAGATCTCAAAATTCACGTCAGCAACAATCCGGCCACCCAGATTCCCGATCGCGGAAAGTGGATCGTGCGTCACTGGAACGAGTTTATTCCCAAATCCCTGCTGACCTGGAAAATGGACAGTCTGGGGGAATCTATGCGTGACACCACCCTTGCTCTGGGCGTCAGCAAGATCTGGCATGCCCCGGACAACCATGGAGACTACAATCCCCAGGGCACACCCACGGGGCGATGGCTGGACCCCGAACACGGCATCGGATACGACCTGATCTTCATGCGCCGACTGTTCGGCGATGTGGATTTCAAGATTGACTATTCATTTTACGACATCAAGGATTATTTCATCAGTAACACCAAATACGACCAGTACTACGGAACCTTTGCCGGAAACCAGCGTTACAAGGATTACATGATCAATCTGGACGAGGTTTACCGCCACGGTGTGGAACTGGAACTGGACGGCAATCTGATGAAGGATCTGTCTTTTTATATGACCTACGCCTGGCAGAAATTCGACAACCAGGGCCATGAGCCGGTGGGTAAAGACGGTCTTGACAACATGGCTGAACATCGGGTGACTTCCGGTCTTCGCTACAAACTGTTCGAACGCACCACCCTGATGCTGGATTACCTGTTCCAGTCCAAGGAGATCATCGAAAAATCCGATGTCATCGAAGATCCGGCCACCCACGAAGTCCTCGTTCAGACCTGGTCTGAAGAAGACAACCCGGCCCATCATGTCTTCGATATCGGAGTCAAACAGAGCCTTTATAAGAGCAACGGCGTCCTGAGGGATGCCAGTCTGTCCTTCAGTGTAAAAAACATCTTTGATGAGGAATACGTCAACACCTCGGGTTATCCGGCTTCGGATCGCAAGTATGGCGTGTCGCTGTCTTTGAGCATGTAGATAAACGGACACATGATTGTTTAAAATAAACCCCAATCAAAGGATTTCTGACCTATGAAACACCCCATGAAAACCCCGGTCATCAAAGTTCTTGGCTTTGTATTCGCCATGGTGATGGTTGCGGGCTGCGCCAAAGCGGTGAAAACGGCTTCCGAAAGTACGGGAAAAAAAGGAACGTACCATGTGGTGGGCATCGGCCCCGGTGATGCGGACCTGATCACGGAGAAGGCAAGGGCCGTGATCCAGAACGCGGATCTGGTGTTCGCCAGCGTGAAAACGCGGGAGAAACTTGAGGAAGTCATTGATTTCAAAGGTAAGGACGTGGTGGACGGTTACGGTGTTCTTTTCCGGTTTTACGGCAAGGACTGTAAAGCCATCACCGAAGAACAGAAGTTAAACCCGAAAAACAAAATGAGCTGTGAGGAATACCAGGCCAAACAGGCGGAATATGTGGGCCGGGTTCGCGACGCTGTGAACAGCGGGAAAAATGTGGTGCTTCTGAGCAGCGGGGACCCCACCATTTACGGACCGGATATATGGAATCTCAAGGAACTGGCCGATCTGTCGCCGGAACTCGTTCCGGGGCTCAGCTCGTTCAACGCGGCCACGGCAGCCCTGAAAGTCAGCCTGGGTGAAGTGATCATCACCGCACCGTTCAAAGGCAAAGATGGCGGGCTTTCCAAAGACAGCCTGGAAAATCTGGTGAAAAAGGACAAGGCCACGGTGGTGATTTTCATGCCCAGGGACTTGAAAGACCTTATGGCCCGCCTTCGGTCATCCTGTGATGCACATACCCCTATGGCGGTGGTGAGCTGCGCCGGGATGAAAGGAAAAGAAAAAACCATCTTAGGAACCGTAGGTGACATGGAAGCGAAACTTGAGGGCGAAGACATGAACATGTGTCTGGTCTATGTGGGCAAAGCCCTTGAAAACGCCCATGTGAAAGACGGTGCCGTAAAAAAAGGCGGCAAAGGGACGTTTTATCTGGTGGGCGCAGGCCCCGGTGATGCGGACCTGGCCACGTTGAGGGCCTTGTCCGTTCTGAAAAATGCCGACATGATTCTGTCTTCCCAGAAGATCAGCGACCGTTTCATGAACGTGCTTGAAGGCAAACAGGTCATCGACGGTTACGGCCGTCTGTTTCCTTTTTATGGAAAGAATTGTTCCGACGTTACCGAAGCCGAACGGAAAAACGAACGGATGAGCTGCGAGGAATACCACAAAAAACAGGCTGAGGTGGCTGCCTTGGTACGTAAGGCCGTTGCGGAAGGGAAGAACGTGGCCATGCTGGACAGCGGCGATCCTCTGATCTACGGACCCTGTTCCTGGACCCTTTCCGAATTCAGGGATATCGAAACGGAAGTTGTTCCGGGCCTGAGCTGTTTCAATGCAGCCAACGCCGCCCTGAAACAGGGTGTTACCGAAGGGAAAACCTCCCACAGCGTGATTCTGGCGTCGGGTTGGACCGTGGCCGAAATGTCCGAACTTCAGGGAACCATGGTCCTGTTCACCATGCGGACCGAATTCAAAACCTTTGTCGACGCCCTGTCCAGACACTACGCCGCAGACACACCGGTGGCCATTGTGGAAAGCGCGGGGTTTGCCGACAAGGAAAAAGTGCTGAGATCGACCCTGGGGTCCGTTCTCGCCGACACGGAAAAGGGCAAACTGCCTTTTGAATACCTTCTGTATGTGGGGGATTTTCTTAAAGGGGACGGGAAGATGTAAAGAAAAAACCATGCCGCCGGGCTCTGCCGGTCAATGCTGTTGGCATAAGAGATGGGCAAAGCGTCAGCGTGCCCATCATAAACAAACATGCTTAAACCAATTAAAAAAACAGGAGATCCATGACCATGACATTCATCAAGACCTTTCTGCTGCTTACGTCCGCCGTTATCTTTTTGAACGGAAGCGCTTTTGCCCACAACCTCTGGATCAACCCGTCCAACCATTTTCCTAAAACCGGGGATACGGTGGACATCGTTATCGCCTGGGGCCATACCTATAAATCCAACCGCCTGGATCAGGACATGAAAAAAGGGAATCTCGCTTATATCACGATCCAGGGGCCGGATGGAAAAGTTGTGAAACCCGTCACGGTTTCCGAAACAGAGTACAAGCTGAAGGTTGACAAGGCCGGAGTCTATCTTGTGACAGCGGGCATCAAGCCCGGTGTGTTCACCAAGACGACGGAAGGGCGGAAGTGGAGCGACAAGCGGGGCCTGGAAAATCCTATGGGCTGCACCAGTTTCAGCATCGAAGCCAAATCCCTGATCATCGCTGGCGGCAAGGACAGGAATCTGGGCGGCAAAACAGGCCAGGATCTGGAAGTGATACCTTTGTCCAATCCTGAAACGGTGAAGGCCGGAGGGACATTCGACGTTCAGGTTCTGTTCAAGGGCAAGCCGGTTGAAAACGTCACGGTGAACGCCGCTTATGCCGGGTTCGCCGATGAAGGCAAAGCCATGGACGTGGCACCCCACAATCCTAAAGCAACCAATGAGGATAAGGAACATAAAGGCCCGAAATTTCCTTCAAGTGCGGTCACGGACAAATCAGGCAAGGCGTCCCTTGCTCTTTCCAGAAAAGGCTACTGGATGATCAGTATTAGTCATAAAACGCCGTACCCGGACACTGCGGTCTGCGACGAGTACATGAACAATATGGCCTTCACGTTTGAAATCAAATAGGCTGTGAGGATGTGAAACGATGAAAAACACATGGACGGGCTACGGGCTGTCGCGGGAAATCGGGCTTTTTTCTGCAACGGTTCTTGTGATCGCCAACATGGTGGGAACAGGGATCTTTACCACCTCGGGTTTTATCATGGCGGAACTGGGAAGCCCCTTAGCGCTTCTCTTCTGCTGGGCCGCCGGAGGTCTTTTCTCCCTGTGCGGCGCGCTGTGCTATGGAGAGCTGGGGTCGCGGTTTCCCAGGGCTGGAGGGGAATATGTTTTTCTCACCGAGTGCTTCGGACGGCCGGTGGGATTTCTGTCCGGCTGGATTTCACTGGTGGTGGGATTTTCCGCTCCCATCGCCGCGGCGTCCATGGCTTTTGCCACTTACGGTTTCCAGATCCTTGGAATCTCAAAGGAAAGTCTGACGGGGTTCGGGGTCATGGGGTTCACGGTTTCACCGTTGTCCATAGTGGCTGCAGCGGTGATTGTCCTGATTTCACTGCTCCACTATCACAGTCTGCGCATCGGGAGCCGGGTTCAGAACGCCCTCACTGTGTTCAAGATCGCGCTGGTTCTGGTGTTTATAGCCGGCGGTTTGATGTTCGGTCACGGGTCTTTTTCGCATTTCTCCTTGTCTTTCGGGGAGAGTTCAGGGGTTTCGGCCGAGACATTCGCTGTGTCCCTGATCTTTGTGAGCTTTGCATACAGCGGATGGAACGCTTCGGCATATCTGGGCTCCGAGATCGTGAACCCCCGGAGAAACATCCCCCTTTCGCTTTTCTGGGGGACTTTGGCTGTGACGGTCCTTTACCTGCTGCTCAACGGAGTGTACCTCTACGCCCTTGCACCCGCAGGCATGAACCAGGTGCTGGAAATCGGTGCGGCATCGGCGTCGGCCCTTTTCGGCGAACGGGCAGGGCGTTTGTTCAGTGCTGCGGTGGGCATAGGGCTTCTGTCGGTGGTGAGCGCCATGATCATGACCGGCCCGCGGATCTATTACGCCATGTCGAAAGACGGGGTGTTTTTCACGATGTTCGGCCGGCTGAATCCTGAGCGGCGGACACCGGGCTCGTCCATTTTTCTTCAGGCCGCCATCGCCATTCTTATGGTTCTGACCGCGTCCTTTGAAAATTTGTTGATATACATCGGTTTCACGTTGTCGCTGTTTGCCATGCTGACGGTGCTGGGCCTCATGCGGCTGAGGATGAAAGGGATCGATGAGGATACGCGCTACAAAACCTTCGGGTATCCGGTGACGCCCCTGGTGTTCGTGCTTGGCAATCTCTGGATTATTATTTTTTCAATTAAAAGCCGGCCGGTTGCGGCCCTGTTCGGGCTGGCCACCATCTGTGCCGGTGCGTTGATGTACACTGTCATCGCTTTGAGGCAAAAACAGCCGGAAGAACGGGAACCGGGATTTTGTCCTGAAGATTTTGGTCTTGCATCAAAAAACGAGACAGCCAACTGAAAGGAAAGGGATACGTCATGATATCAGATCTTTTGCGCGTGTTCGGTTCATGGGCTGTGATGGCTGCCATGGTTCTGATCGCTCCGCTTTCAGCGTTTTCACATGGAACGGAAGGAAGCCTGGCCGAAAGCCGGGGCTGGATGGTCCAGGCCTTCTACGATGACGGCGAGGCCATGTCCTATACGGAAACGGACGTATATCTCGAACCCCAGACCCTGCCGTTCCAGAAGGGCAGAACCGACAGGAACGGGCGCTTTCTTTTTTATCCTGATGCACCGGGTGTCTGGCGCATCGAGGTGAAGGATGAGATGGGCCACGCCGTGATTCTGAAAAAGGAGATCACGGATGGCATGCTGGCCGAATCGAGACCGGATTTAAAGATCGGAACGCCAGTCCAACCGGAACGGCGCGGTAAAATGAGCGGAGCACTTGCCGGTGTGGGGTTGATCAGCTTTGTCACTGGGTTTCTTTTCTGGATGAAATCCCGGAAAAAGAACGTCGAAACGACGCATAGGCCTGTATGACATCCTTTATCAAACGTGTTTTATTTTGAATTCTGGAACTTGCGATAATAATCGAACAAGCTTGAGGTGAAACAATGCATATATCCGAAGGTGTTCTCCGTCCTGAAATCCTGGCCGGAACGGCTTTCCTAACCGCCGGATTCGTGGCGGCGGGTTTGCGGCGCATCGACGAAAAGGAAATCCCGGCCATGGGCATTCTTTCGGCTGCTTTTTTTGTGGCTTCGCTGGTTCATGTTCCCGCAGGCCCTGTTTCCGTTCACCTGGTGTTGAACGGTCTTCTGGGAATTATCCTCGGAATCCGGGCATTCCCATCCATCTTGATCGCCTTGTTTCTTCAGGCCCTGATGTTTCAGTTCGGCGGCTTTACATCCCTGGGGGCCAACACTCTCAACATGGCTTTACCTGCCTTTGTCTGCTGGCTTGCTCTGGGTTGGGCCGGTAAACCGGAAACTGGCTCGAAAACCGTAGGGTTAGTCGGTTTTTTAGTCGGTTTTTTTTCTGTTTTCCTGGCCGGTGTCATGGTGGGTTTGACCCTGGCAATGAACGGCGAAGCGTTTTATCCGGCTGCTAAAACAGCGGTTCTGGCCCATGTCCCTGTGATGTTTATAGAGGGCGTGCTCACGTCATCCTGTCTTCTGTTTATCAGGCAAGTGAAACCCGAGATGCTTGCCGGTCAGGCAGGGAAGAAGAGTAGATGGTGATTTGGGGATGCTTGTTCTATTTATTTAAAAATCAGAAAAAGGTCATAATTCATGCTGAATGAAAAAGCCATTGACCACTCTTCGCTGATGGCCCGTTTCGATCCACGACTAAAGATTATCGGGATGGTGCTGTTTTCCGTTCTGGTGGCGGTCATGGAACGTAAAGCGGCTATAGGATTTGCATTTCTCTTGTCCATCACCATGGTGTTCCTGTCCGGCCTTAAGTTTCGGGACGTCGTGAAAGGACTTGCACCTGTTAATTCCATGGTGATCTTTCTCTGGTTTTTTCTGCCGCTCAGCGTGAATGGAGTGGATATCCGGATCTTGGGTCCTTTGACTGCCAGCCGGGAGGGGATTGATCTCGCCGTTCTTATCACTCTTAAGGCCAATGTGATGATGCTGATGTTCATATCCTTTGCAGCAACCACCAATGTGATGACCGCTGGCCAGGCACTGGCCTGTCTCGGTCTTCCCTCCAAGCTTGTTCATCTTTTCTTTTTCACCTACAGATATATTTTTGTGATAGAAAGCGAGTTCATTACCTTGAGAACAGCCATGGCCATTCGCGGTTTTGTTCCCAGAACGTCGGTCCACACTTACAGATCCTATGCCTATCTGGTGGGGATGCTTCTGGTGAGAAGCTGGGACAGGGCCGAGCGGGTCTACAGGGCCATGATCTGTCGGGGGTTTAACGGGACTTTCTACAGTCTTTCAGGGTTTGCCATGACCCGAAAAGATGGCGTGATATTTGGGGTGATGTGCTTATGGATGATGGTTATGGGGTATGTGGAATGGGTGGTGAAGGCATTCTGATCGAACTTCGTGGCATCGGTTACACGTATCCCGGAAGGAATATTCCGGTTCTTGACGGATGTGATTTTACTCTTTACGAGTCGGAACGGATCGGTCTCATCGGTTCAAACGGAAGCGGAAAAACGACTTTGTTTCACATCATGATGGGCTTGGTTAAACCAGCGGTCGGGACGGTGGAGATTTTCGGTAAGACCATGAAAAAGGAAAAGGATTTCGTCAAGGCGCGGCAGCGCATAGGACTTCTTTTCCAGGATTCCGACGATCAGCTGTTCTGTCCAACAGTACTTGAGGATGTGGCTTTCGGCCCCCTCAATATGGGTAAAAACCTTGGCGAAGCCAGGGACATCGCCATAAGAACCCTTAATGCCGTGGGGCTCTCGGGTTTTGAAGACCGGATAACCACCAAACTTTCAGGCGGTGAAAAACGTATAGCGGCCCTTGCCGCCGTACTCGCCATGGAGCCCCGTGTTCTTCTGCTGGACGAACCAACCACAGGGCTTGACGAGGTCACAAAGGACAGACTGATAGACATATTGATCAGGCTTGACAAACCTATGATCATCATTTCCCATGAATATGATTTTCTGTCGAAAACAACGAAAATATTGTGCTCCATGAAGCAAGGCCGCATCTCTAAAAACGGTGGTGTTCATTTCCACCACCATATTCATGCCCATGTCCATGGGGATGATCCCCACAAACATGAATGATAAAAAACGTTCAATCTTGATGGACTCGTAAAAAGTCGCCCGATGGCTATGGAAAAAGGCCCAGAGGCAAGGCATAGTGTTTGGCCAGGCGCGAAGGCATACATATAGTATGTCGAGTGTCTGGCCAAACACTATAACGCCGCATATGGGACTTTTTACGACGCCATCAATCTTTTGTGACAGAATTCGGCATATGGGGCTCGTGAAGCTTTACAGGAGTCCCTTTACGCATTTTTAGGTTCAGCATTTCCACCAGTATCGAGAAAGCCATGGCAAAATAGATGTAGCCTTTGGGAATGTGGAAATCCAGGCCGTCAGCGATGAGGGATACGCCGATGAGAAGCAGGAAACTCAAGGCCAGCATTTTGATGGTGGGGTGTTTTTCAACGAATCCGCTGATTTTTCCTGAAAAAACCATCATGAAACCCACGGCGATCACCACGGCGGCCACCATGACGGCGAGCTGGCTGGCCATACCGATGGCGGTGATGATGGAATCCAGTGAGAACACGATGTCGAGGAGAAGTATCTGGACGATAACCGAGCCGAAGGTGGCTGTTCCCCGGATAGTTTGGACAGTGGGGTCCTCGCCTTCAAGTTTTTCATGGATTTCCATGGTGCTTTTCCAAAGCAGGAACAGTCCCCCGGTAATCAGAATCAGGTCCCGGCCCGATATGTCGTTGCCGAATATCGAAAAAAGCTCTTTGGTGAGCCCCATGAGCCATGAGAGAGAAAAAAGAAGAGCCACCCTGATGAACATGGCAAGGGCAAGGCCTACAAGACGTGCTTTTTCCTGTTGATGGACAGGCAGTTTTCCAGCCTGGATGGAAATGAAGATGATATTGTCGATTCCAAGGACAATTTCAAGCGCGCTCAATGTGATGAGTGCCATCCAAATCTGGGGATCTGAAATCATGGTCATAATAATCTCCATGTCAAAACAGATGTATATTTTTTTAAAAAACTGCACTCACAACGGCCATTGACAAAAAACCCGGATGACCTTATCGGTAAGCCGGGTTTTTTGTTACGTTTTTAATTGGAATCATCAATCATCAAAATCATCGGTCAGGTCATCCTCGTCTTCCAGAAGCTGGTCGATTTCGGCCAGCTCTTTTTCATCGACGATGACCAGTTCAACGGGAAGGGTGCCTTTTTTGAGAAGGGCGTCGTTGTCATTGAATTCAATGGTGAGTTTGTCCTTGGGATCATTGCCGAACATGCCGATGATGCCGTTGGCCACCAATTCTGAGAAATATGTCGGTGGGTACATGTTGTTGCTTCTGAAAAGATCGATAATCTTTCTTTTTCCGCCCTCGATGGCTGTTTTCAGACGATCGATGTCCAGCTTTTCTTCGAAGAGCATGGCGAATTTACCCGGTTCGGTTTCGGCGAGCTCTCGGATGATGAATTGGGTGTCTTTTTTTTCAAGAACATATTTCTGTTCCATGGTTTTTTCTCCCGAAGAAATGGAATTCATTGTTTTTTATGATCATTGTTTTCCGCCGGATCGTGACGGGTATCGCATAACCTGTTAATGATAACCGAAAATCTTATCTTGTCAATACTGTCTGATGAATTATTTCATGAGGGTCTTAAAAAGTCAGAAAAAATATTGACCAATCGGCTTTCAGGTGCTAATTAAGTCCTCACTAAAAACGGAGGAGTGGCCGAGTGGCTTAAGGCGGCGGTCTTGAAAACCGTTGAGTGTCAAAGCTCCGTGGGTTCAAATCCTACCTCCTCCGCCACCAAGAAAAAATCATGATCCGTGGAGAAATGGCCGAGAGGCTGAAGGCGCGCCCCTGCTAAGGGCGTATGGGGTGATACTCATCGAGAGTTCGAATCTCTCTTTCTCCGCCATGATGATTCTTGAAAAGCCGTACCGGTTCGCCGGGCGGCTTTTTTTTATTGTGAAACGATTCTTATTTTTCCATCAAACCCAGAACCGACCTGTAGTGATCAAGATAATCATCTGAAAAAAGAGCAAAGATTACCTTTTCGAATAACGTGTTTTCCTCAAGAAATCGTTTGGCGGAACGAATGGCGATAGGCGCAGCTTCCACAATGGGGTATCCGTATACGCCACAGCTCACGGCGGGAAAGGCGATGGTCCTGATGTTGTGTTTTACGGCAAGGGTCAGGCTGTTGTTATAACAGGCTTCAAGCAGTTCGGCATCCTTGGGCGATCCGCTGTAAACGGGGCCCACTGTGTGGATGATGTGACGGGCTTTGAGGTTGTAACCATTCGTGATCCGTGCTTCACCGGTGGGGCAGCCGCCGAGGGTTCGGCATTCGCGGAGGAGTTCAGGCCCGGCAGCCCGATGAATGGCCCCATCCACACCACCACCGCCGAGAAGTGAGCTGTTGGCTGCATTGACTATGGCGTCTAAAGCCAGGGTTGTGATATCACATTTCAATACGGATATTTTCTGTCGGATGATGTTCATGGTTTCTCCAGGTTTTATGGTTTTATCATTACGGGTCACTTTTTAAGGATCTTGCGTGAAAAGAGACATGTCAATGTGACATACAATCATGAAAAATTCAATTTTTAGGAGGCAGTATGGCCATCATGACCATTTCAAGATTTGAGGGCAGCAAAGGAAATGAAATTGCACGGGATATCGCCGAAAGGTTAGGATATGCGCTTGTCGACCGGGACCGCATCCATGAAATGGCCAAAGCGTTCAAGGGCGATTTCGCCACGGAGATAAGGGTGATTGAAAACGAAAACAAACCCGGTTTTTTCGACTTTCTGTTCCGGCAACGCTCGGTGTATGGTCACATGATTTCGGCCATCATCTACGAGGCCGTCGCTTCAGACCGGGCAGTCATCGTGGGGCGCGGGGGGCAGTTTCTTCTCCAGGGTAAAAACCATGTGATCAATACCCGTTTCACAGCGTCTTTTGACATCCGTAAACATCGTGTCATGGAAAGCCTCAACATCGGAGAGGCAGTGGCTGAAGATTACCTCAAGACTTCGGACAGGACACGCGAGGATTTCATTCGTTATCTCTACCGTGAAGAATTCATAGATTCCAAATGGTACGATGTTGTCATCGATACTGGAAAGATACCCGCATCGTCCGTCACGAATTTCCTGGCCGATGAACTGAAGCGGATCGATGAAACAACACCCATGACGGATGAAGACAAGGTGTCTTACAAAAACCTGGCTCTTGAGAAACGTGTTGAAATCATGATGTTGAAAGAGCTGAACGAGTCAAACTACATCAAGGTGATCGTTGCATCCGAAGGGCATGTGACATTATCCGGTTTTCTCGCTTCCGAAGCCGAACGCAGCGCGGCATTGGGTCTTGCGCAGGCTGTGGACGGTGTTACTGCTGTAGAAGACAGGATCATCGTGTCGGAATATCCGGTAAGACCTTGGTATTGAATGAAAATCAAGATGAAAACATACCGTAATATTTATTGCCCTCAGAAAGAGTTTGTCTGATCCTGGCGATTCATATAAAAGAAAACCGGCATGCCCTGGGGATGTTTCTGTAAAAATGTTTCGAAATGCCTTCATCGACTGACCGGTAGGTTTTGTGACGATCAAACGATGAGAACCCGAATAAATCATAAATTAAGGTACAACTAATGAACAAGGTCAAGACACCCGATTACATTCTGAAGCTGAAACCCTACAAACCCGGAAAACCCATCGAAGAGCTGGAAAGGGAATATGGAATCACGGATTCCATCAAACTGGCATCCAACGAAAATCCGCTGGGTCCGCCGCAATCCGCTGTTTCGGCCATGACGAAGGTTCTTATGGACAGCCACAGGTATCCCGATGGCAGCGCCTTTCATCTCACTCGGAAAATCGCGGAAATACAGGGTGTTGAACCCGGCAATATCGTTCTTGGCAACGGTTCGGACGACATCATCGGGCTTCTGACACGGGCGTATCTCGCTCCGGGCGATGAGGCGATCATGACCCTTCCCTCGTTTCTGATGTACGAAATCATGGTGAATTCCACGGGTGCTGCGTCCGTTTTCGTGCCCTTGGCCGACGGGACACGGGCTTTTGATATCGATCTTGACGCCATGCTTGAAAAGATTACGGAAAAAACAAGGATGATCTTTCTGACCAACCCCAACAACCCGACGGGAACGGTGATCCGGAAAAACACCTTTGAAGCGTTTCTTTCGAAAGTCCCGGCCCATGTCATCACCGTTCTTGACGAGGCGTACATCGAATTCGCCACAGACCCCGAATGCATGATGGGACGGGATTACGTGAACGGCGAAAAACCGGTGGTTGTTTTACGGACGTTTTCCAAAGCCTATGGGCTTGCCGGGCTCCGTGTGGGATACGGCATCATGCCCGAAGACATCGCCCTGGCTCTGCACAAGGTCCGGATGCCCTTCAATGTGAACAGCGTGGCCCAAGCCGGGGCACTGGCCGCTCTTTCAGATGAAGGATACCTGAAACAAAGCCTGGAAGTGATTCACGGCGGATTATCATATCTCTACGGCGAACTGGACCGCATGGGGTTCACGTATTACAGGACCCAGTCGAATTTTTTTCTCATCGATGTGAAACGATCCGCGGACCAGGTGTTTGAACTTCTTCTTCGGGAAGGGGTGATTGTCCGGTCCATGACATCTTATGGCTACCCTGAATTTATCAGGGTGACTGTGGGACTGCCCGAGGAAAACCGTCGGTTTATCAAAGCCCTTGCAAAGGTGACGGCATGAAAAAAGACATGGTGATAACCATTGACGGGCCGGCCGGTGCCGGAAAGACCACGGTGAGCAAACGTCTGGCGGAGTGTCTGTCCTACCGGTATGTGGACACCGGCGCTCTTTACCGGGGGGTGGGTTATGAAGCCTGTGCAGCCGGTATCTCTTCGGACGACGATCCTGCCCTTGAAA
This sequence comes from Desulforapulum autotrophicum, assembly GCA_020723285.1. GTDB lineage: Bacteria > Desulfobacterota > Desulfobacteria > Desulfobacterales > Desulfolunaceae > DYJE01. The sequence continues at coordinate 291,203 of DYJE01000003.1, forward strand.
AACTCTGCAAGACTCTGGATCTCAATCTGGTTCTTTCAGACCAGGGGCTTCGCTTAATGTCCGGTGGCAAAGATATCTCTGAAGAAATCCGGACACCGGCTATGGCCATGATGGCATCCGCCGTTTCTGCCCGAAAACCGGTGCGTGATTTTCTTCTCGTCCTTCAGCGAAAACTCGGCAGAGAAAAAAAGGTGGTGTTCGAGGGACGTGATATGGGAACCGTTGTTTTTCCAGAAGCCGATGTGAAATTCTATCTGGATGCAACGCCCGAAGTCCGGGCATACAGGCGCTATCTGGAAATGAAACTGAAAAGCCCAGTGAGCCTCGAAGACGTGGAAAAAGACATACGGAAACGCGACGAAAACGACAGCAGCCGAGCTCTGGCCCCTTTGAAACCCGCTGAAGATGCCGTGATCATCGATGCCTCTTCTCTGGAAGTGGATCGTGTGATCGAGGCCATGCTCTCGCATATCCAGTGTAAATACCAGCCCTGAAGATGAAAAACTCATGCAGGAACATATAAAATGATTGTTTTTTAACACCTGAACTGGTACGTATGCGTGATTACACATTCCCCGATAAAGGGACCTGTGTAAAATAAATTTATTAGGGGGCTATACTAAATGGCAGTCAGTACTGAAACAAATCAAAACGAAGGTATCAAAGCAAAAGGCGTGGAATACGACATGTTCGGCGATCCGATCGGTCGCGTCATCGAAGACGATGACAAGGACATGCTCCAGTTCCGCCAGATGTACGACGACAGTTTCAAACGTTTCGCAGAAGGTGAACTGGCCCAGGGCCGGATCATCGCCGTGGACAACGATCATGTTCTCGTGGACGTGGGTTTCAAATCCGAGGGACAGATCTCCATCCATGAATTCAAGGACGAAAACGGAGAAGTCAACGTTCAGATCGGCGACATGGTGGAAGTCATGGTCGAAGTCTGGGACGAAGACGAAGAACGCGTGATTCTGTCCAAGGACAAGGCCGCGAAAATCAAGGTCTGGGAAAGCATCAAGGAAATCCACGACGCCAACGGCACTGTGGAAGGCGTCATCACCAGCCGCGTCAAAGGCGGTTTTTCCGTGGACGTGGGAATCCCCGCGTTTCTCCCCGGATCCCAGGCGGACCTCCGTCCCATCCGCAATCTCGACGAGATGGTGGGACAGACCTATACCTTCAAGGTACTCAAGTACAACCGCAAACGGAGCAACATCGTTCTTTCCCGCAGAGCCATTCTCGAAGAGCAGCGTGAAAGCGTTCGTTCGAAAACGCTTGAAAACATCCATGAAGGCAAAATCATGGAAGGCGTTGTCAAGAACATCACCGAATACGGTGTGTTCGTGGACCTCGGCGGCGTGGACGGTCTCCTCCACATTACGGATATTTCCTGGGGCCGCGTCAAACATCCCTCTGAAATGTTCTCCGTGGGCGACAGCATCACCGTGAAAATCCTGTCTTTCGACATTGAAAAAGAACGCGTATCTCTGGGTATGAAACAGCTCAGCGAAGACCCCTGGTCCATCGCTTCCAAGAAATACCCCGTGGGCGAAAAAGTATCCGGAAAAGTGGTCAGTCTCACCGATTACGGTGTTTTCGTTGAACTTGAAGAAGGCATCGAAGGACTTGTCCATGTTTCCGAAATGTCCTGGACGAGAAAAATCCGTCATCCTTCCAAGGTGATTTCTGTGGGTGAAGTGATCGAAGCCATCGTGCTCGACATCAAACCCGACAGCCGCAGAATTTCTCTCGGTATGAAACAGGTGGCCCAGAATCCCTGGGAAGTGATCAGCGAAAAATACCCCATCGGCACCATCATCGAAGGCAAGATCAAGAACATCACCGATTTCGGTCTGTTCATCGGCATTGATGATGAAATCGACGGCCTTGTTCATATCTCCGACATTTCCTGGACCAAACGCATCAAACATCCTTCCGAAGTGTTCAAGAAGGGTGATGTGGTTCAGGCCGTGGTTCTCGATATCGACAAAAACAACGAACGCTTCTCTCTGGGCATCAAACAGACTCAGGATGATCCCTGGAAGAGCGTGGCCGAACGTTACGCCGTGGGTACGGAAATCTCCGGAACCATCACCAACGTGACGGATTTCGGCGTCTTCGTCGAACTTGAAGAAGGCATTGAAGGCCTTGTCCATGTTTCCGAAATCAGCAAGGAAAAGATCAAGACTCCCGTTGGTACCTACAACGTGGGCGAAACTCTGACCGCCAAAGTGATGAACATCAACAGCGACGAACGGAGAATCGGTCTTTCCATCAAACGTCTCGAAATGGATGACGACAAAGCCATCCTTTCCGAATACGTGAGCAAAATGAAACCTGCGACATCCGCCTTTGGCGAGATGCTTCAGGATCAGCTGAAAAGCGAACATGAAAAAAGATCCGGCGATACACCGGATAAATAAATCATGTCAGGATCCTGACGGATGATCTGTCCGGATCCTGTTCTTTGGTTCATGCGATTATAACGCCCCGAAAGGATTATCCTTCGGGGTTGTTGTATTTAAGGGATATCAATTTTCAGACCATCAGGTGAGGGCCATGTTTTCACGACGGCATCCGTTCCTTTTTTTTATTCTTGTGTTCACGGCGATATCGGCCGGTTCACTGGTGATTCTTTCCATCGTTCTTACCGGAGTGCTGGGACCCCAGGAGGATTTCGGTGACAACAATGTCGGGGTGATCGAAATTGTGGGGACCATCGTCGATTCCAAGGAGATCAATGAAAACCTGAAGATGTTCCGGGACGATGACAGTATCAAAGCCATTGTTCTTCGTATCGATTCCCCCGGTGGTGGAGTGGGACCATCCCAGGAAATTTTCAGGGCCATTCTCAAAGCCAAGGAAAAGAAACCGGTGATCACGTCCATGGGGGCTCTTGCGGCGTCCGGCGGTTATTACGCTGCGGCGGCTTCCGACGGCATCATGGCCAATCCGGGAACCATCACCGGAAGCATCGGCGTGATCATGGGGTACACGAATTTCAAGGAGATTTTCCAGAAAATCGGGCTTGTGCCGGTGGTCTTCAAAAGCGGGGCATTCAAGGATACCGGTTCGCCGGTCCGGGAGATGCGGGCTGACGAGAAGGTTTTTCTCCAGGATTTCGTGAACAAGATCTACGACCAGTTTGTCCGGGACGTGGCTAAGACACGGAAGATGAATTATAGAAAAGTCAAGAAGCTGGCGGACGGCCGGATTTACACCGGATCTGAGGCTAAAAAGCTCGGATTGGTGGACAGGATCGGCAATTTGGAAGACGCCGTGGACTGGGCCGGAGAACTTGGGGAAATCGAAGGCGAGATCAATGTGGTCTATCCTCCGGAACCCAGAATGACCTTCCTGGAATATCTCACCGAGGCCACCATGAGCGGTTTTTTTGAAAAGGTCGTGGATTCCAGGCTGAAAGCCGGATACATGTTTCAGCCTGGGGAGTAGTGCGGTGGGGTATTTGTCGGCTTTCGTTCTTAAAGGCGGTCTATAGGAATAAAATACCCGGTTGAACGCGATACCCGATATATCTTTTAAAGTGAGGATATTGAATCATGCGATCGTAGGTCGGGTTCTCCAAACCCGACAAATGACCCGATCCACCGAATAATCAGACGATCGATTTATTGAGGTGCTTGATTTTATTTGGAATTGAATATCGAACGGGGGCTTTCGAATGAAAGGATGGGGGCTTTTGTCGGCTTTCGTGCCTCAAGCTGACCTACGAGGCGTGTTTCAAGGTTGTGCCCGGCCAAATCAAAGTCTATTGTCATAACAGATGGAATACCATGCGGCAGGGTGGGCTTTTGACCCACCCTGCATGAGCGCATGCCCAACAGTTTTTTTCAGTACGCTGATCGCTCACTCGCCGTGTTGTTTCCCGGCAGCATCGGATTGCAGTTCTTGATATAAACCCGTCCCTGAAGTACATTTCCTCTTGAATATTCGGTAAAAATACAGGTGTTGGTGGCCGGATCGTAGGTTTCGATCCACATGTTGTCCTCTTTCCAGGTGATACCCATGTGGATCTGGCCTTTGGGCGTGCGGATGGACATCTCCCCGCCGTAGCGTTTGACGAAGATCTGTTCAAAATGGAAGGCGTAGGTTCCCCAGCCCGCGATGAGAAGGACAGCGGCCACGCCAAACGCTGTTTTCCATAGTTTTGCCTTGAAGCCGATGCCGAAAAGAACAAGGACGATGAGAAGAAAAAGGACGATCCAGTAAAGGTAAGTGATCATTTTAACAATCCTCCGTTAGACATCTATTATCCGGATATTAACGTGAAAGCCCGGTGTTGCCCGTTTTTTTGAACGGGATGTTTTTAAGTCCCACCTTCGGAATGTCGAACTCCATATCTCCGGTGAGTTCATAATCGATACTTCCCTGGGTCAGCAGGCCCATAGCACTTTTTCCAAGGGTCATGAAATCCACGGTGACTGGGATCTCGATGATCTGCGTTTCTTTGTCCGCAGGGATTACGACATTTTCACGTTTGCCGTCAAGGAGTTTCATTCCGCCAAGAACCACGCGGTACGTGACTTTTTTCATGTCGAGGCGGGTGGGGGTTTGACTTGAGATTTCAAGCTCCAGGGAAAGACGGGCACCGGTGAAAGTCATGCTGACGATGTTGACCCCTTTGACCTGAACCGTGGGTGGCTTGGGGATGTGGATGACGTCGGTGTGGGTGAACGGTACAGTGAACTGTCCGATCTTTACCGTTCCTGAAAGTTCGTAGGTGAGGGTATCTTTTTTAAACAGAGCCATGAGCGTATCCAGGGTTTCCATGTAATTCACGGTGACCGGGATCGTGATGTCCGCTCCGCCCATGGCGGGAAGATCTATGCTTTTTTCCAAGATGCCTTCCAGGGTTTTTTTGCCATCAACCACCAGTTGATAGGTGATGGCATCCACTTTGAAGGCAACAGGATTGGCATTGCTGACATTGAACGTGAATTCGAGGTCCCCCTGGAACAATGTGGTGGACAAAAGGACCGCGTTTTTCAGTTTAATCTCAGGGGTTTTAATCAGGCTTTTCAGAATTTGGCACCCCGATAACAAGGCCAATAACGGAATAAGGATCAGCAGCGACGTCTTTTTCATGGGTTATTTCCTCGGGTGAAAGTCAATCGTTTGAATCAGGCGATGAAAAGATCAACTGGACCGGCTCCTTCACGGAGGACCGTGGGCTCATCGTCCATCAGAGATATGATCGAGGATGGTTTGTTGGGAACAGGCCCTCCGTCGATCACCATGTCGATCAGGTTGGGAAATGCTTCGTCGATCATCCAGGCTTCAGACAATGGGTCTTCGTCAGGAAGATTGGCAGAGGTGGAAAGAACGGGATTCCCGAGGGTTGTGACGATGGCCGTGCAGATGGTGTTGTCCGGCACCCGGATACCGGCTGTTTTTCGTTTGGTCAGCATGATTTTTGGCACCATTTTGCTGCCTTCAAGGATGAAGGTGTAAGGGCCTGGAAGGCAACGTTTCAGGGTTCTGTAAGCTGAATTGGTCACTTTGGCGAAATCACTGATGTGCTTGAGATCCGAACAGATGAAGCTGAAGGGTTTGTTTTTGTCCCTCCGTTTGATCATGTAGATTTTCTCGATGGCTTTCTTGTTCATGATGTCGCAGCCGATTCCGTAATACGTGTCGGTGGGGTAGGCGATGACTCCGCCGTTTCTAAGGCAGTCCACCACTTTCTCGATCAGGCGCATCTGGGGATTGTCAGGGTTGATGGTTATAAGCATACGGGTTTCAATTCGTGTTTGAATGACGGTTTTTGTTATCGCCTCAAGGAATACTGTCACGTGGTATTAACAGGTGAGGGGGTGAAAATCAATATCAAGTTCATATCTCCATCGTTCTGTTGGACAGGCGGATAAATGCTTGACAATAAAAAGGTGAGCATGGTAGGGTCGGCTGACTGAGCGCTCGTTCAGAATCGTTGTTCTGCAATAAAAAACCTACAGAATAAGGACAGCTATGAAGATTCTCAAAATCGATCACATCGGTATCGCCGTGAATTCCATCGATCAAAGCGCGGATTTCTGGTCGGGTATTCTCGGCCTTGATCTGACAGGCAAGGAAACCGTGAACGAACAGAAAGTGACCACAGCTTTTTTCCCGGTGGGCGAAAGCGAGGTGGAGCTTCTGGAGTCCACTGCGCCGGACGGGCCCGTGGCCCGATACATCGAGAAAAAAGGGGAGGGTGTTCAGCATATCGCGTTTCGTGTTGAAAACATCGAAGAGGCGTTGATTGAACTCAAGGAAAAAGGGGTGAAGCTCATTGATGAGACACCGCGGCGAGGAGCCGGCGGAGCAAAAATCGCTTTTCTGCATCCCAAAGCCACCCAGGGTGTTCTTGTGGAACTGTGCGAACGTGATCATGACTGATGACCAAGGAGAATAACATGGCTGAACAACCTCAGATGGAGAAATGGAAAACCCTGGCAGAAAAAGAACTTAAGGGGAAACCCGTCACGGCTCTCGACTGGAAAACACCGGAAGGGATCGTGGTGAAACCCCTCTATACGGCGGAAGACCTGGAAAACCTGGAGTGTGTGAACACCCTTCCGGGGTTCGCGCCCTATGTCCGGGGTCCCAAAGCCACCATGTTCACGGTGAGGCCCTGGACCATCCGTCAGTACGCGGGGTTCTCAACCGCCCGTGAATCCAACGCCTTTTACCGAAAGAACCTGGCCGGAGGCCAGAAAGGGCTTTCTGTGGCTTTTGACCTGGCCACTCACAGGGGATACGATTCCGATCACCCCAGGGTTGTCGGGGACGTCGGCAAAGCCGGAGTGGCTGTGGATTCGGTGGAGGATATGAAAATCCTGTTTGACCAGATCCCTCTGGACGAGATGTCGGTGTCCATGACCATGAACGGCGCGGTTCTTCCTATTCTTGCCGGATACATCGTGGCGGCGGAGGAGCAGGGTGTCATTCAGGACAAACTCACGGGAACCATTCAGAATGATATTTTAAAGGAATACCTGACCCGTAACACCTACATCTACCCGCCGGGGCCGTCCATGCGCATCGTGTCGGACATTATCGGCTACTGTTCGAAACACATGCCCAAGTTCAACACGGTGAGCATCAGCGGATACCACATGATGGAAGCCGGTGCCAATTCCGTGCTCCAGACCGCGTTTACTCTGGCGGACGGTCTGGAATATGTAAAGGCCGCCCTTGCCGCCGGACTTGACATCGACACCTTCGCGCCGCGACTGTCCTTTTTCTTCGGTATCGGCATGAATTTTTTCATGGACATTGCCATGCTGAGGGCCGCACGATTTCTCTGGAACGAGATCATCAGCGGTTTCAATCCGAAAAAAGCGGAATCCTGCCAGCTCAGAACACACTGCCAGACGTCGGGCTGGAGCCTGACCGAGCAGGATCCTTACAACAATATCATAAGGACCACCCTGGAATGCCTGTCCGCCGTGCTTGGCGGGACCCAGTCCCTCCATACCAACTCCTTTGACGAGGCGGTGGGCCTTCCCACCGAGCTTTCGGCACGGGTGGCCCGTAATACACAGATTGTGGTTCAGGAAGAATCCCAGGTCTGCCATGTGGTGGATCCCCTTGGCGGCTCGTATTACGTGGAATCCTTAACCGACGGCATCATTCAGGAGGTCCGGAAAATTTTCAAAGAGATCGAGGCATTGGGTGGCATGGCCAAGGCCATCGAGTCCGGCATGCCCAAAATGCGCATCGAGGAATCGGCAGCCCGGCGTCAGGCCCGGATCGATCAGGGCAAGGACGTGATCGTGGGTGTTAACAAATACACCATCGCTGAAAACGTTCAGCTGGAAGTCCGGGAAGTGTCATCAACGGTTCGTGACGAGCAGGTCGCACGTCTCAATGACATAAGGGGGAAACGCGACCCGGACAAGGTGAAGGCTGCGCTTGACGCCCTGACCCGCGCGGCGGAAACAGACGGAAATCTTCTGGCTGCCAGCATCGACGCGGTGCGTGAACGGGCCACCGTGGGTGAAATTTCAGATGCCATTGAAAAAGTGTTCGGGAGGTATGTGGCGACAACTCAATGTATATCCGGCGTTTATGCTTCGGAATATGACAATCCGGACATCATCGACGCCTTGAGGAAACGCTCGGAAGATTTTCTGACCCGTCATGGACGGCGTCCCAGGATACTTCTGGTGAAAATGGGACAGGACGGTCATGACAGGGGTATCAAGGTCATTGCCACAGCTTTTGCGGATTTCGGGTTTGACGTGGACATCAGCCCCATGTTTCAGACCCCGGAAGAGGCGGCGAAAATGGCCGTTGAAAACGATGTGCATCTGATGGGTGTGTCGAGTCTTGCAGCCGGTCACAAGGTTCTGGTTCCCCAGCTCATTGAACAGCTGAAAATTCTGGGGGCCGATGACATCAAGGTGACCGTGGGCGGCGTAATTCCTCCGGGCGATTACGATTTTCTAAAAGAATGCGGCGTGATCGATATTTTCGGTCCCGGTACCCGTGTAACAGAATGCGCCAACCGCGTTTTGAACTGGCTTGAAACACATTGTCATGACTGACACGGCAACAGGAAAGATTGCCGAAGGCGTCCTTTCAGGTGATCGCCGCTCCTTATCCAAGGCCATCACTCTTATCGAAAGTGTGCTGCCCCGGCATCAGGACAACGCCAGAGCCCTGGTGGACGTGCTGCTTCCCTATTCGGGCAACAGCATCCGGCTGGGTGTCACCGGTGTTCCGGGCGTGGGGAAATCCACGTTCATCGAAAGCCTGGGGTTGGAACTAACGGCCCGGAACCACAAGGTGGCTGTTCTGGCCGTTGACCCTTCAAGCAGGCGGAGCGGTGGCAGCATTCTTGGAGACAAGACAAGGATGACCCATCTTTCGGCCCACCCCAACGCGTTTATCCGCCCATCGCCTTCAGCGGGAACTCTGGGCGGTGTGGCGGCCAGAACCCGTGAAACCATGATCGTCTGCGAGGCCGCCGGGTTTGACGTCGTTGTGGTGGAGACCGTGGGCGTCGGGCAGTCTGAAACGGCGGTGGCCTCCATGGTGGATTTTTTTCTCCTCCTGATGCTGGCCGGGGCCGGTGATGAGCTTCAAGGCATCAAGCGGGGCATCATGGAGCTGGCGGACGCCATTGCCATCAACAAGGCGGATGGCGATAATGTGGAACACGCGTCAAAGGCAAGAAAAGATTACGAAAACGCCCTGCATTACCTCGCACCATCATCAGCGGTGTGGCGGCCTGTTGTTCATACGGTCAGTTCGGTGGAAAACATAGGAATCGGCGACGTATGGAATTCGGTTCTCGAACACCGGAAACGGTTTGAGTCGGCAGGTGAACTGTCTGTGAAACGTCAGAGACAGGCCCTGGACTGGATGCGTGACATGGTGGCCGAGGAACTCAAACGTCAGTTTTTAGGGAATGTGGGGGTGAAGTCTCTTCTGCCAGAGTTGGAGCAGGCTGTGGCTTCAGGGATGTTATCACCCGGTAGTGCAGTCAAAAAGCTCTTTAATGCTGACAATGGAATTGGGTCTGTCTGCTGACAAAGGAGTCAACAACGAATAATGAAAGGTTTGTCGCTCTTTATTAAACTGAAGTTTAACAGTTAAATTTCGGATACATTATTAAATCAAACACATAG
>DYJE01000033.1:0-14504 GCA_020723285.1 Desulforapulum autotrophicum
ACCTGAAAGGCGAAGAAGAAATCTATATCCACGCCCAGAAGGACATGAACACCGAGATCCTGAACGACCACAGCGCGTCCGTAGGTCATGACGAAAAACTCGACGTGAAAAACGACCGCAGCAAAACCGTGGGCCATGACCAGAAGGAAGAGGTGAAAAACGACAAAACCATCACTGTTGGGAAGAATCACACGGAATCCGTGGGTGAGAACATGTCTGTTACGGTCGGCAAGAATCTTGAAGAACACACCGCAGAAAACAAGACCGTGACTGTTGAAAAAAATCTGTCCGAAACGGTCAGTGAAAATGCCGACATCAGGGTTGAAAAAAACCGGTCGCTCACGGTCAATGAGAATAACAGGGTGTCCATTGATAAAAATCACACGGAACGGATCGGCGAAGAGCTTTCAATCACGGTGGGTGAAAACGGGAAAATCAGTGTCGGCCAGGATCTTTCAATCGCCAGCAACGAAAAAACAACCATCAGCTCTGGAAAAGAACTCGTTTTGACTTGCGGTAGCGCCACACTGGTTCTGAAGAGTGACGGCAAAATCCAGATCAACGGTCAGGACATCCATATAGTCGGTGACGGAAATGTGGTGGTCAAAGGCCAGAACATTGCGGAAAATTGATTCACTGAGGCGTCATGTTTTTTCACCGTCATGATATATTGGAAAAGATGGACCAGATAGGGAATGAAACATTATATTTTTCCAGAGACCTGTACGATGAACATCTGGAAAACGCGTCGTTCTTCTATGAAAGCCGGTTTCATCTTCTGAATGCACCCCATGTATCCTGGCTTGATTTGGCAGATGTTGAAAGCCGGTTACGGACTCATATAGAAGCACTCGTCCTGGGGGATGAACTTTCTGTCGAAGTTTGCCATGGCAAGATCAACACCCGGCAACGTGGGATTCTCTACGCAGCCGTCCGGCTGTTCTGTTATCTTGGCAAAGTGGATGAAGTCAAAAATATTATTGATGGCCTTGATGTTAAAAACTCCAGGCACATCACGGAAATCACTTATGCACTCTGCCATGGTCTCCCCAGAGCATGGCATGATATGATCCGGGGCATGATGTCATCCCGAGACATCATGCTGATCCGCATGGCTGCGGATGTCATCGGATACCGACGCCTTTCCATGATGAACGAACTCATGGAGGTTATTAAAAAGACTCAGAACGACCTCCCAGCAACGGTTGTCCGGACGGCGGGCCGTCTCAGGCTCAGCGAAGCACGGCCCTATCTTCTGGATATCGTTAAAAATAAACAAACCGGGGAAGCGATCAAATACGAAGCCTGTTTGGCACTTCTGAGGATTGGTGAAAAAAACCTGATAAAACCTCTTCTTCAAAAAGATTTTGCTGGTAATTCACGTTATCTGATCATGGGTCTATGTGATGATTTTAACGATGCGCCCATGCTTCAGGAGATCGCAACCTCAGCCGCTGTCTGTGATGAGAACCTTCTTGCACTGGGTTTGTTGGGAGATTTGTCATCCGTCGACCTTCTGATAAACCACATGCTTAATCCCCAATTATCTGAGGCGGCTTCGCTGTCCCTCAATCTATTGACCGGAGCGGGGCTTTTGGAAGATGCGTTCATCCCCGACCCCATTGATGAATCCAGCCTTTTCACATACCAGAAAGAAAAACTGAAAAGAGGGGAACCGCTTTATCCGCCTGGAGAAGAACCGGGTGTGACCGTCAACCGCCTGTCACAAAATCCTGAAACCTGGAAAATCTGGTGGATTCAGAACAAGATACGATTTAATAACAGGGAACGTTACCGGAACGGACGTCTTTTTTCTCCTTCGGGCATATTAAAAACCATGGAATCCCCCAAATGCCCGGGGACCTTAAGGCAACTGGCCTATGAAGATCTTGTGATCCGGTACGGCAAGGATGTTTGTTTTGATATTTCTTTTCCAGTCAAGGAGCAGATCATGGCGATAAACGAGTACACCTCATGGGCCAATGCACATGAAGAGCAGTAAGGTTATGGGGGGAACTGATACGTGTGTCATCCGGGGCATCGGCATGGTATCTGCCGTGGGCGTCTCGGCGTCGCAAAGCTGTGCGTCGATCCGGGCGGGCATATCCCGCACCCTTTCCATGCCTGAGATTTATTATTGCATACCCCATGATCCAATCTTTGAAGACGGAACGGAACTGATCGCCGCGCCGCTGTCTTTTTTGAATTCCGTCCGGGAAGCATACCCGGAACCCGCCGAATGGCTTTCACTTATTGCTGAAAAAGCATTCCTCGACCTGCTTGGCAGCTCTGCATACCATGATGAAAGCGATAACGAAACGGGGTTGTTCATTGCCCTTCCTCCGAAACTGATCGAAAACGATCCGTACGCAAAGGATGAGTTCATCTATCATTTTCACAACCGGATTCAAAAAGACCTGTTTCCGGTTGAAGACTATAGTTTCAAAGGCCACACCGGTGTGTTTGAGATGATCGAGGCCGCAAGTAAAGCCATGAATGAAGGAAAAATTTCCAGCGCCCTTATAGGCGGTGTGGAGTCCTCATTATTCCCGGACTGGCTTTACGACCTTGACCGTGAATACCGGATCAAAAGCAGGCGGAATCTGGACGGTTACATCCCCGGAGAAGCCGCGGCGTTTATCTGGATAGAAAAGAAAAGCCGGATGCCGGAATCCATGCCCCTTACATTCACCATTGACAGCCAGTCATGGGATGAGGGAATTAAGTCGCCCCTTATGCCGGGTTCATTTTTAAAAAACGCGGTGTCTGCTTTGCTGAATGATCATGATACCCCTGTGATCTTCTGCGACCTGAACGGCGAATCCAAACGGATGGAGGAATGGGGCTTTGTCAGAACAAGCCTTGGAGAACGTCTCGGAAATCCCGTTCATCTTGAGCACCCTGCCGATGTGCTGGGGGATGTGGGAGCGGCAACCGGAGCAGCCCTGATCATAGCCGCCATGTATCATCTCCAGGTGGTCAACCCGGACCGTCATACCGCCCTGATCTGGACTGCGTCGGATCAGGGTGAACGGCGGGGAGTGACGTTGAAGAAAACCATACGTGAATCATCCGAAACCCTTCAAGAATAAAGGAAATAATCAATGGCGGCAACCGTCTGTGTCAATGGAATGACCGTGGTCCATAAAACAAGCGGAGGGCAGGTCTGTTTTTCACCCGATGTCTGCCTGACTCCCGCGCCTCCCGGCGGCCCGGTTCCGGTCCCCTACCCGAACATCGCCACATCCGCGGACACGGACCAAGGCAGCAAGACCGTTAAAATGGATAAACAGCCCATCATGCTTCAAGGGTCGGTGTTCAGCAAAAGCACAGGAGACGAAGGAGGATCTTGCGGCGGAGTTGCAAGCGGCGTCACCAAAGGCAAAGCCGAGTTCATCAATTATTCCTTTGATGTAAAAATTGAAGGGAAATGCGTGCCCCGTCTCGGGGACCAGATGATAGGAAACATCGGCGGCTCAGCCAACACTCCTCCCATGGCGGAAATGCAGCCCCCCATTGCCGTGCAACCGGCCCGTTTTACACCTGAAGACATGGACGAACTGATCGTGACCCTGGTGGATGAAGGAGAAAATCCCATTGCACACGAGCGGTACATCCTTAAAAAGCCTGACGGCACCACCGAAGAGGGAAAAACGGACAGTCAGGGGAAAATCCATGTGAAGAAATCCATTTCCGGAGTCGGACAGATGGTATTTCCGGACAGGAAAGGCGGTGTGACCCATGTTTAACAAGCGAATCCGATGGGGCCTGAGCCTCAGTTTAGCCCTTTGCATCCTAATAACCACAACACAGGCAGGTGGAAAAATGAACAGATTGGCGGTCAGCCGTTTGGGTACGGAAAACGCGGGAACGGATAAGGAAAAAACCAAGGAATCGCTTGTCCGGCTTGAAACGAACAATCTGCCGACCCCCATCGTGCTCTGGAACGGTGACAAGGCCGCCGGTGTTCTTTATTTCAGTGTGGAAACCCGGATGATCACCCTGTCGTTCAGCCAGAAAATCGACTATCTGGTTTCACCGACACACGGCATGACCGGCCGTCTCAGGTCCCTCTTCGATGCGTATCCCATCACGTTCACATCCCATAAACTTATGAGCGAAGACGCGGAAAAGACCTTGAACGGCCTTGGGCTTGTGTATACGAAAGATGTCAACGGAGACGGAATCGACGAACTGATCCTCCTCCGGTCCCTCGGGGATATTGAAGTGTACGACCGTGAGAAGCTGATCAGCCGGTACACCCCCGAAACCCGGCCCAAACTGTTTGAATACGGCTCCAAAGAGGTGTTTCATGCCCGGGTGAACAACCATGACGAGATGTTTCTGATCGCCTTCCGAAAACCCTATGGATCTGCGGACAAGTTCAGCGAGAGCGACAAGCTCTTTTACCGGAACACCCCGAACGAACGGGTTATCCGGATCAGCCCTGAGGGCATCAAGGAAATTATCCCCTTGTTCCCTGACAACGCCAGGCCCAAATCCATCGAAGCCGTGGCAGGCCTCAACAAGCCCGGATCAAACGGCATCGACGAGCTGATTATTATTACAACATGTGAAGGCAAAGCCGGGTATTACCTGTCCCGCCACACCCTCGCCGGGAAGGCCATCGATGCCCCCCGAAAAATCTATGCCGAGAATTTTGACCCGGACTATTACACCTTTTATCCGGTTCCCCAGTCGAATCAGCTGATCGCCCACAGCAGCCATTTGAAGAAGGTCTGCTTCATCACCCCTGAAAAACCGGTGAACTGGTTCAGATCCGTCAGCCTGACCAAGCTGCCGGGGAAGGATGACGGCTCCGGTTTCATCGGCCAGACAAAGAAAAATGACATTCCTGTGGCGGTGATCGGTTATGGAAACAACCTGTTCGCCATTGACGCCAACGGCAAATACCATACGTCCATGAAGCCGGACATTGGCAAAGAGGATAAACCCGCACCCTTACTCACCCTCACCCCCCAGTCCAAACTCCACACCATCGTGGCGGTCAAGGCGGTTGATGAGTCCATGGAAAAGTTCTTGGTGATCCAGAGCCGGAAGCCGGGGATCAAGGAGTTGAGTATTGAGGAATTGGAAAAGGCTGGGGAAAGGTTCTTGTCTGATAGTGGCTGGAATTATTGTAAAGATAGGTTACTAATTCAATATAGTCCTAATAAAAATGAATACATTCAATGGTATTGTGAAAAGAATAAAATCCCAATGCCTGAAATCAATTCGCTGGAAGATATCAAAAATAAATTGCCAGGATATTACCAAGAAAAAGTTAATGAATCTACAAGACGTTATCGTGATTCATTAGAAACAGGATTATTTAGTCCACTCGAAAGTAAAAAAGCCTGTGATATCAATCAAATCATTGAAGAAAGCAACTATAAAAACAAGGAAGCATACAATAGATGGCTTTCTGACGTATTCGTTCCACCCGAACTTGTTTTCAGTATTTACCATCTTTCGAATGGCACAGTCATGAATGAAAGACTTGCCGATTATTATTATATCCCCCTTGACACTGGTGTACTGGCCGCGACTCAGAATCCCATCAATATCAAAGTGTCGGGTGATCATGGTCAGGTGTTTCTTGTTTTGCAGAAGAAGGTTTTCGATAAAAGATTTAAACCAGCCTATTACACCATCGCCTGGTAAGGAGGATACAATGCCGAATTTCAACACACATTGGCTTGTAGCAATTAAATGTATTGAATCATCCGATAAACTTCCAAGTGATATTAAGGATGGATACAAAAAATATAAAGATATAACAAGTATATATAAGTCATCACTATCAAATTCCATCAAAAATATTAATACCCCAAAACACCATAAAGAATTTATTAAATCTGATGAAGAACCTAACCTAAATAGCTTACTTAAAGATTACAACAAAGATTTAACCTCCCCTGAAAACCACGACCCCATAACCATCTTCTCCGCCTATATGCTGGGCGCCTGCGGCCCGGATTTCTGGATGGTGGTTTCCGAAGGAAAATGGCCCCTTATTCCGGACATGGCAGCGGTGCATTTTGATCTGGGCCACTACAACAGGAGCCATCAGCAGTTTATCGTGGCCATTGAACGATGGCGAAAAAAGCTCCGGGATCAAACGTACACCCAGGACTCCCTTCAACTCAAAGTCGAACAGGCCTACTTTTACGGCATGGCCACCCATATCGCCACGGATTGCGTGGTCCACCAGCTGGTCAATGTCTCGGCCGGTGCCTATCACATGCTCAAAAAACAAAACTGGTGGAATGAACACCGGGATACGACCTCGTGGTCTCCCGTCGGCAAGGCCTCTTTCATGCTGACCAAGCAGTGGAACACCCACAACAAGGTCGAACAGTACTGGGATTCATACATCCGCTACCGGTACCTGGGGGACCACGACCTTTGGGATTATGTGAAAAGCGATTGGCTGATGACACCCCTCGAATTCCCCACGGTTGAAAAATACATTGCGGATCTGACCGCGGAGCTGAACGGCTCTGACGATTTCGAAGGCCTTGCGAAAACCGTCACCGGCCTTAAAAAAGCCAGTCTTGCAGGAATGTCAAATGAAGAGGTTGACGTGCATTACGACAGAATCACGGCCAAAGAAAAAATGATTGAATCCCTTGAAGACGACGACATCAAAGTCAAAATTGAAAAAGCGTTCATTTTCCCCCGGATTTTCTGCGACCGGGTTATCAGTGGCGATATCCAACCGTTTTTATATGATATTGTCGTCAGAAAAAAGGCGGAGGACAATGGCGGCTGCGGCGCTTATGAGGAAGACATCATATTCGATAGAGCCATATCGGAAGCCAAAAGCTTTCAGATGGGCGGCTGGACCCGGTGGTTTACGAAAAATTACAACGAAAACAGAAAACTCGGCTTCTTCGCAAGCGAACACAACGAAGATATCGACTGGAAAGGCCGGGGCTTCAATTTTCTGAACTACAAAGTGAGTCCCGGCCTTGACCTTGTGATGAAGTACGGGTTTCATAATTTCTATGACAACAGGGCAATCAAGCCGTTCATCGAGTCGGCGCTCAAGGTGGGCAATCACTTCATCAGCGAGCTGTCGAGGGGAATCAATTCAAAGGATCGTGACATCACCATCGGAAATTTGGGAAAACTCTGGAATCTTGACACCGGACTTGGAATAGAGGTCAAAAATCTGCCCACCCACACCCGGCACGAGGTGATCACCGAATTGAATTTCATTCATATTACGGAAACCATGAATTCATTCGATATCGGCTATGCCATCAGGAAAGACGAGTTCTGGCATGTGAATAATATGGCAAAATCAGTAAATTACAATCAAAGCCAGGAAGAATTGAGTTCATTTGTCACATACAGGGGAGGGCCATTCGGATCGAGCGGTGATATCCATGAAGAGACAGACAAAAAAGGTTCAGGTCATTACCTGGACACGATCGACCTGAAAACGCCAGACCCGGACATCCCATACTCCAGATGCAAGATCCTGACTTTTTTTTCCGATGCCAGGCTCCCTGAAAATCAGCCGATTACACTTGAAACAAATAAAATGATGGCATCAAAAGGCAAGAATCCGGCAACAGGCCACGTTCTAAAGGCCAATGATCTCCGGCACCGCCTGACATTGAACCTGAG
Source organism: Desulforapulum autotrophicum (assembly GCA_020723285.1). Lineage (GTDB taxonomy): Bacteria > Desulfobacterota > Desulfobacteria > Desulfobacterales > Desulfolunaceae > DYJE01. The sequence continues at coordinate 7,639 of DYJE01000033.1, forward strand.
GGTCCCCATCGCCCGGATCGAACCTGACGAAAGTCTTGGGTTCTACGTCCACAATGACAAAACAGAAGGCACTTCCGACAAAGGGGGTGATCCGCAAAGCTGGTTTGCCGAGGCCGTTAACACGGACTACATGGAAGTTGTCCGTCAAACCGTCAGCACACTGAATTATAACGGGGTCAAAAGCATGGGCTTCCATGGTCCGGCATACACGGACGTTACGGAAGCCAAGGATAATTTTCATTTTGAACGGAAAAACGGTCTGGGTGTGTTTAACGCAAAACTCCTCATGAACCTTGAAGACTGTTCAACCATGACACGTGAAGTGGACAGGGGCAAATGGAACAACGTCATCGAGTCGGACCGAATCAAGAACCCCAAAAGCAGAAACTACGCTGTCAGCACAGGCCGAAAATACGTACTCCATCCGGTCAAAGGCTGGACATTCGAAGGCGATACCGATTTTGAATACTACAGCGATATCTCGCCCACGGAGCAGATTTTCTTTACCCTTTACCGTCTGGTCCAGACCCAAGACGGGTGCTTTGACATGCTGACCCGGGAGCGGGTGTCAAAAGAGGATCTGAATGCCATGAAAAAGATCGACTCCCTGGGTTTTGTCAAGATCGTTCTTTTTTACCAGCTCACCTGTAAAGGTGCCATGCAGGCGACGGAGTGCTATGTGGACGGCTTGAAGGTCAATGTTTTAAGACCCGGTTCAAAAGCCTATGCAAGTTGGCAGAGACACTGATCATGACGTCCGTTCATGCGCATTACAATTTCACGCCGTTCATCACGGATTTTGTTCTGTCCCGCACCAGGGAGGGGGCGAACCAGATCATCTGCATCTTGAAAGCCGGGTTCGGTTTTGATGCGGATGGATCGTTATCCGTCTTGCCCCATGAACGGATGTATCCTGTTTTAAGGGAGGATGCGTATTATGGCCATCCAGAAAAATCGGGCATAAGGTACCCTTCTGATATCGCCCCTGAAAAACAAGGAACGGATATCGTGATCAACGGCCATGCTTACGGCCAAGGCAACGAACGGATATCATGCGGTTTTACTCTGGGCCATCTGAACAAGAAGCTGACCGTGACCGGCCACAGGGTTTGGAACCGCATATTGAGCTTCTATAAAATCACCGGGCCGTTTCCATTCAACAAGATCCCCCTGATGTACGAAAACGCCTTTGGCGGGAGATATGAAGACAAAAAAGGGGTTCAGCATCAGTATGCCGAAAACCCTGTGGGTAAGGGATTCGGTGCTGGTTATGCTGAACGGACGCTTCTTCCTCATATCGAATACGAAAATGAGTGGGTCAAAACCATCCATGACAACCCCAGACCGGCAGGATTCGGTGGAATTCCTCCATCATGGCCGCAGCGTCTCGTCCATGCCGGGACGTTTGACGACACCTGGAAAAAAGACCGGTTCCCACTTCTGCCCCTTGATATGAATCCCCGGTTTTAACCCGTGATTGTTTCTATTCTATGGTCTTCAAAAAATCCTCTGTTTTTTTCTTCGCTTTATATAAATCTCCCTTTAGCACATATGGGTCATCACGGTCTTCGATTAATCCGAGCTTTTTGTCTGAAACAGAGCCGATCATGATAATAATCCAGGACAAAACCCCGTCATCTTTTTCGTTCTCAAATCCAACTTTGAGAGATTTTAATATGGCATCTTTTGAATCGCTAAGACGCCAGGCGATCTGACGATGTGCACTGGCGGCTGTGATACGCAAATGCGGGTTTTGTTCTTCAAGCATATGTTTATGAAGTATTTTAATATCATCTTCGATTCCAACCCAGCCAATGACATATAAAGCCACTTCACGATGATAGTCATTTTCATGGCTCACATAAGATCGTGCCATGCTTGCTGCGTGAACAGACCTTAACCCACCTAACAGATGGAGAATATCTCCTTGTGTAACCGGATCTGTTTCAATATCTATCTTGTTGAATAAATAATTTTCAATTTGAGGTCTTTTTTTTATTGAAGCACGAATATCATAATACAAATCTTTGTATTCACGGTATTTTAATAAGTTATAGTGATAATCAACGACTTCAGGATCGTTATTTGAAAGAAGCAATTTAATAAATTTCATATTACGTTTAACTTGTTCTTCTTCGGACAAATTAATACCATTGAATGCGAATTCATATTCCTTTTTTAACAAATCAATATTCATTATTTCCTCATTTTATTATCGTGGATAATCGTGATAGGTAATTCCGCAAGGTCTATGATTTGCTTTGTGTGTACTTTTTGGAATTGTCTGCATATTATCAGCTATGTCTAATTCTTTTTTTCCTGCGGTTGTTTTTTTTGTATATAGTGGTTTTTCATGAGCAACCTCACAATCTACAGGCACCTTATGTCCATCATGCTCTTTTATGAATTCCCTTTGTTCCTTTGTCAATTTGCTGTTTGGGTCATCGGCATCACGTTTGAGGGCCTTTCTTCGTTCACTCTTGTTACGATGATATTTTTTCTTACCCGAAGATTCTCTTATGCCGTCCTTGCTTTCTTTCCCAGCAGCGGCTTCGGCCGTTTCCTTTGAGGCTGTCTTTTCAATCGCCTCTTCTTCAGCTTTCCTTACCGCATTTCCGCCGGTTTTTTCAGCTGTTTTTTTGGCGGCTTTCTTTTCGATCAGGCTTAAAGCGATTTCTTGTTCCGTTTTTTTGACGGACTGTACAACGAGCTCTTTTTCTGCCTGCTTTAAAACCTGTTTGCCACCCTTAACAACCATGGACCCGGCCTTGATGCCATCGCCGATTCCGGGTACGGCGGCCACGGCGGAAAGACCCGCCAAGGGGGCGTTGCCTTCAAGACCGTAAAGAGCGGCGTTGGCAAGATCAGGAATTGCGCCGAGGCCCGGAACGAATCCGGCCACGTCGAGGGCGGTGTGGACACCGTCCGAGATCCGGCTCCAGAGTCCCTTTTTCTCCACCTTGGCCTGTTCCTCCGCAGGGGTTTCGGGCTTGACCGGTGGATTGAAGGAACCGAACGCCTGCTTGCCGGAACCCTGGTAGATGATTCTTCCGACCGTGTTCCCGTTGTTCATTTCACACGGGTCGCCATGGCGGATCACGGGTTTATTGTTGATCCTCACCGAACTGCTGCCCTTGATGGGCTTGACCTTTGACCGGTTGACACCGGATTTGACGCCTCCGGCGGTGCCCGCTTCGTCACCCTTGACATTGGAGACGGTGCTTTGATCAAGGATAAACGCCTGCTTGCCTCCGAATCTCACGTTCGGACTGGTGGACCTGCTGTTTGAAAGATTTGCCGTGATCGGATAGGGGACAGGGACCAAGGTATTGCCCACCGGAGTTTTGCAGACGTCGGGGGTTAGACATACAGCCAGAAATTTTCCGGATTTCCTGGCTGCTTCTTTATCTGCCATAGCTGCCTCAATTGATTCTTCTTATCAATCATGATCTAAAACCGCTTCTGCCGCACGCTCGTTCTGAAGCCTCGTCCTATACTCTTCCGCGGTAAGAGTTTCACCGGCCCGGGTTCGGACGTCGATGGACATGGCGTCCACGCCGCGTTCCGTTCCCCTTCGATGTTCCACACGGCGACGGATGAGATCGCCACGGCTGTTTCTGAAAACACGGCGGATGGTGCGGCTCGGCGAATCGTTGACAATCCGGATGGTGGCGTCGCCGAAATAATCCCTGAGCAACGCTTCTTCCGCTGCGATTCCCAGTCCGTGGACCCGGTTGAACTCGGGGTTGGTGAAGGTATCGGTCCCGATGCGGCGGTCGTAATTCCGAGTGGCCGCCCGTTCCCGCAAGAAATGAACAAGGACGGACTGAAGCCCCAGATCCGTGCTGGCCAGTAGATCGTCGATATCCACATAGCCCGACGTCCAGGCATCCACATCCACCGGGGTGTTGTATCCGGAGACGCGGTTGCCCAGAAGTCCGCTCCGGTTTGTAAACCGAAGGGGGATCACCGTTTCCTGGTCGATATAATCCATCATCTGCTGATCGAAGTTATTCAGCGTTCCGCATTCCCGGACCTGGTAGGCCAGACGGTTTCCAACAAGGGAAAAGGTCAGCCCCTGGGAAAGTCCGTTCATGCGTGCGATCAGCTCCGGCACCCGTGCGAAGCCGGATTGCTCGCCGCGACCGACGTCCCGGAATTCAACGGCACGCTGCACAGCCTGATTGCCCAGGGTATTCTGGAGATGAAAAACCCTGTCCGTCTCCGTGCGTGTCCGCGCAAGGACCGGACGTTGAATATTTTTCAGTCCGGATCCGGTGTCCTGTCCGTTTTTCTCATTCCGTGCATAGGATCGCATGAGGCTCCTCCCCTGTTTTCAGATGATCAGCCCTGTTTATCGATATACTTGCCTGAAACCCATTTTTCGTTGGGATCGATGCGGAACCACTCGTTTTCCGTTTCATACATCACCACCTCCGTTCCTTTGGCCACGGCTCCGATAACCGGGTAATCCGTTCCGGGTCCTGTTCTCACGTTCAGACTGTCGGCCAGCACCGTTCCTTTATGGACAACCTTAAGATACGTCGCCGAAACCCAGCGTTCTTCCGATGGACTGATCCTTACCCATCCACCGGACTCCGCAAAGGCTGCGAGGATGCTTCCAGCGAACACTTCTCCGGTTTTGGGCTGTTTTGCACCCGGTGCGGACCGGACATTGAGGGTCTGGGCAACAACCATCCTGAACCCCAATGGCGGTTTTTCAACGGTCTGGGCTACTGTTATCTTTTTCGTGATCCGGTCGTATTCCGCCTGAACCAGGGGAAGAAAATCCTTTTTCGCAGCCTCGCGGGTGTTACCGCCAAAAAAGGCTGTTCCGGGACAGGTCTTTTCATGAAACCAGTGGTGATAAACAATGTTGTCCGTATTGACACCCAGCCTGAACCGTTCCACAAGGGCTGCGTTGAGATGAATGATGGTGGCTTTATGTTCGGGTGTCAGGGTGTCTTTGCCCGTATCGAAATTCCCCAGATGTTCGATACAGATCCCTTCGGCGTTATGGCCCTTGATGCCTGTGGGGGCCTGGCCCAAGGGCCGACAGATGGCAAGGGTGCCGTCCGGAAAGGTGGTGATGTTCTGGGCGATATCCGACCAGCCATTGTTAACCACGTGATACTGCTTCATGCTGTCCAGCCATTTCACGGGATCGGAGTTCCGTTTGTAACTGGAATAATCGGGCAGATACGTATGGTGGTTCTGGATTTCACGAATGTTTCTGTCCACCAGCACCGATGCCAGAAAGCCCCGCAACTCGTCTCTGTTTAACAGAATGAACCCTTTGACGGTTTTCATGGTTTCCCCCATTATGTTTTGATTTAATTCCTAAAAAATTTCGCCAATCACATCCAGATAACCTTGGACACTGTGGGCCACGGAATAGCGGGTCGCGATCTTGTGCCGGGCGTTCACACCCAGGGCCGCGTATGCACCGGGGTTTGACAGGATGGCCTGCCCTGCCGCCACCATGGATTCCAGATCATAAGGATCGAACATGAACCCGTCCACGCCGTGTTCCATCACTTCAGGGATGAAGCACCGGTTGGACGCGATCACCGGAACACCCGACGCCATGGCTTCGAACAGACCCCAGTTGGCAGCCCCTTCAAACAGTGGAAAAATAATCAGGTCCATAGCCTGGAGGTGTTCGTGAAAAACGTCATAGTCCAGGTAATCCCTTGATATGAAAAAATCATCGCCGATGCCCAGGCTTTCCATGGCGTGCTGCCTGAAACTTTTTCCGTTCAGATACGTGAGTTCGTTGCCGTAAAGAGTCTGCTCCGATCCCAACACCAGGACCTTCAAGCCGTGTACCCGATTTTTCAGTTGTTTTGCCACGGCAAGAAACACATCGAATCCCCGCATGGCCTCCAGGGTCCGTGCGGCAAAACCGAGGATGGGCCCTTTTTCCGGCAGGCCGTGTTTTTTCCGGATCCTCCCTTTGTCATGGGTAAGAACAGGCAGTTCAAAGCCTTCCATCCGGACCCTGACTTTGGGTTTCAGTTCATCGGGAAAAAGCCCGGCCGCGTGATGTGACGGTACGATCACCCGGTCGGAATTCACGGCCGCTGAAAACACCAGGGACTGGAACACTGTGTTCATGAACAGATGCTCGGCCAGAGGCGGATATTCGCTCCGGCACCAGGCCATATGATAGCCCGGAAGCTCCACATAGGACAGCACCTTCACCCTGAACATGTTTTTCAGAAAAAACGTGGTCCCGAATGAGGCATGCCCCACCACCACATCGGCGGGAAAGGCGGCCATAACCGCCGGAAACACGTCGGCCACCCCTTTTCCGTGCCGGATGCCTTCGTCGCAGCTTGAGGCGTACCACGCCGGATTGCCCGGAGACGGATCTTTCACGTACCCGAAATAAGGGATGGGCACGTTGTCGCTCCGGATCTGATTCTCATAAGCCATATCGGTTAAAAATGCCGTTTCAACGCCGGACACTTCGGCCATGGCGTGGGCAATGGCCGTCAACTGACTGGGATACGCCGGATGAATAAAAAGAACCCGCATGTCTATCTATCCTAACAGCCGTTTCGCTTCCTCGATCAGTGCAACGGCTCTTTCAGAGTCCTGGTATCCCAGAATATCGGCCACGGTCTTGGCTGAAGCGGATGCCAGATCTTTCACCGTCTGAATTCCGCCGTTTTTCAGTTTTGTTTCCAGGGCCTTTCCAACGCCTTTTACGGATGTCAATGTCAGGGCCGTTTCAAAATCCGGAATGACGGGGCCGGTCACCGTGGGCAGGGTCAGGGTTGGCCGTGTGACTGTGGGAATGGTCAGGGTCGGACGTGTCACCGTAGGAATCGTGAGCGTCGGAACAGTCAATGTGGGCCGTG
>DYJE01000033.1:14604-55342 GCA_020723285.1 Desulforapulum autotrophicum
TCACCGTGGGAATTGTGAGCGTCGGCACTGTCAATGTGGGCCGTGTCACCGTGGGAATTGTGAGCGTCGGCACTGTCAATGTGGGCCGTGTCACCGTGGGGATTGTGAGCGTCGGCACTGTCAATGTGGGCCGTGTCACCGTGGGGATTGTGACCGTCGGAATCGTCAATGTGGGTCGTGTCAACGTCGGCACTGTCAAAGTCGGGATCGTCAACGTTGGGATAGTCAGTGTCGGAACCGTCAGCGTCGGGATGGTGATGGTGGGCAGGGCCATGACTGAAAAGACGATACTCCCTGACCATATCGTTCCCTGGGGTGTCACGATACCCAGCACTCTCGCACCGGTTTCGGAAGACCGGTCGATGGTCACCGAGGCCACGATTCCGTCCGCAGCACGGCGGTTTATTTGAGCAGAAATACTGCTGTCCGCCACATGGATGGGCCGCATGGGAAGCCCCGGAATGTCCGTGATGACCGATGTCGAAGGCCGTGTGATGACGGGACCTGTGGGCAAAGTGAGCGTGGGTCTTGTCGGCCGGGTGGGCGTCATCTGGGTGTAAAATACCACGCTGCTGGCTTCGGAAAGTCCCTCGCCCCGGATGGTGAGATCAAACGTGGAACCCCGCAAGGCCGACACGGGTTCCACGGCGGTGATGGACCCCACCGGAATCACTTCGGGTTCCACGGTAATGACCACAGTGTCCGGAAGACTTTTTAGGCCCGCGCTGTCTTCAACCACCAGTTCAAGAATGTGGGTCCCCACGGGCAGGTTCACTTCAATCCTCGGTTCATCGGTGGAAAGGGGAAAATCTGAAAGGGTGTATGCCATGATGATAGCTCCTTATTGTACTCATGACCGGTGACGATCCGGTTCATGACAGGTTGACGGTTCACGATTCGTGTTTGACATTCCAGTGATAACGCACGATGCCTTTGCCTCCGAACGCTTTGGACGCACCGGCGTCCAGAACCACCGTTTCGTTTTCTCCGGCGGCCAGCACTGTCCGGTCCAGTCCTGAATCGGCCTGGGGAACCGAGTAAATATCGGAAAAACGCCAGTGATAACGTGTGACGGCCCTCCCGCCGAAGGCTCGGGAACGGGATCCGTCAAGGGTGACAAGCACGTTTCCGTCATCCGCCGTGGTGGTCATGTCGTCGCCCGCATAAGCCACGGGCAGCTCAAGAATCATCTCGGCCAGTTCACGCGAAGCGATTCCCAGAGCGTCCATGAGGGTAAGCAGGGTTTCCGCGTCATCGCCATTGTGAACACCGTGAATCAGAGCCTCAACAGCCTTCATGTAGGTGTCGAATTCCATGACCCTGGCCACCGGCGGATATTTGGCCGCGATTTCCTGGCCGGTGTCATGACTGATCACCGCAAGGGTGGAGAGCACCCCGGAAAGAGCGTCTTCGGCAAGGCCATCGGTTCTTGCCAGCATCTCAACAGTAAGAATGCCGTGTCTCACATCACCGGAAGACGGCACGAAAAACCTCAGATCAAGGGCTGCAAAATCCTTCCTGAGCCTCATCATCAATACGATGATCCGCTCGCGGAACGGCCAGGGAAGTTTGTCCGGGCTGAGACCCACCGCACCGGCTTTCAGCACGTAGCGCCGGTCGATTTCATTGGCTTTCGGAGACATGGGATCTGCAGGGTTGAGTATCGCCGGAGCTCCGGCCTGAAGCTGAACACGCCCGACTTCCAGTACGGTCCTGTTGTCCGGTTTCACGGCGTCCAGCACCACGGACACCGTCTCTGTGACACGGGTGAATCCGCTGTACTGGGGAATGGCCATGTTCTGGGCCATTTGGGTTCTGGATTCGCTGTACCTCACCCCGATGTACACCGTGGCCGGAACACTGTAAAGAGCCGGATTCACGGTAAAAGTCATGGGTTCTGTGAGATTGAGTTCGTTCCCCTCACCGTCCAGGGCCGCTCCGGGCATGAGGGTGACGTCCATGCCCCCTGCGGCGGTAAGAGCGAATTCCAGCCGTTCCCCCGTCATAATGCCGGGAGTATGAAGCCGCCGGTTGTGGAGTTTCCGTTTTTCGATATGGTAGCTCTGCTCCTCGGTCCAGTCTCCTGCCGTGGTGAAGAACCCCGTGAAATAGTTCAGTCTGCTGGTTATGCTCATATGCTTTTCCCCTTCAAAAAGTTGGATATCATCCCATCACCGTATGGATTCCGATGTCGGAGCTGACACCGATCTGCATGGGTTTGAAGTCCACCCGGCTGTCAACGTGGGTGAGTTTCAGATAATACAGGGTGTGGGCCGGTTTCTCCTGGTCCACAATGGCTTTGACCTTGTCCATCCTCACTTTGTCTCGCTGGTCCGGCGGAATTTTCACATCCACGATAAAGCAGTAGGGCAGGATGTCTTCTCCGAACAGTTCGTCCACAAGAAAAGTGTCGCCCTTGAAGACCGCCTTAATGCCCACCGCCGACTCCAGCGGGTATTCGTCGTGGACCAGTCCGTCCCGCCTCAAAACCGTGGCCGGCTTGTATTCGGTTACAGCCCCGTTTTCATCGATGATTTTCACGCAGGGGATTTCCGTTACAAGCCCCTGATGTTCGTAGCCGAACTCCACACGAACGGCCTTAGGTGAATTGACCTCCACATAAATCCGGGCCGGTTCCGTTCCGTCCAGCCTCTGAACCACATAATAATCTTTTGCCTGCGGTTCAAACCTCCCGAGCCTGACGACAGGCGAATAATCGGTGATCTTCGTGTCCAGGGGCGCATCACCCGGCAGCGGGGGATCGCCGAAAAAACCGCCAATCATCGACGAGACACCCACCTGCATGCCGCCGGGCCAGCTCCATTCCCGGATGTCCGGCTCAAGTCCCGTGTAGATCTTCAGGTATTCTTTCAGACCTTTCACCGTGCCCCGGTACCGGTAAAGGTCCACGGCTTTGGCGATGAGTTCCCGCCGTTTGGATTCGTCCCAGTCAGGGTCAAGGACCAGGGCCACCCAGGATGCGAGCCAGGGAAGAAAGTCCGGGTCGGTCCGGTACGGATCGAAATACCGGCCAAGGCCCGACAATATCGAACCCAGGCCGTCCATGTGCCGTTCAAAAGGCAGAAGAAATGTCCCAAGGAAATCGTTTTCCTGAAACAGTGCGGGCAAATAATCGAGATAGCGGCTTTTTTCACTCATGGTTGTTCATTATCCTGATGCGTGTCACCGGGTTCCGTCCATCGAAATACACAAGGGCGTTTTCATCCACTGCGATCCTGTTTCCACAGGGTGCAAACACCCCTCCCTCGTCCTTGAAAAGAGCCAGATCGGCCACATGATCCACCCCTTGAACCTGCTCAAGAATCTGATACACCTCCGACGCATGGACCGAACGGCCAAAAGGCCAGCCTTTTCCTTCAAAACCACCGGTCAACGGATGAAAAAACCGTCTCAAGGCATCGTCCACATTCGCTTTGACCAGGTCCGTCCGTTCCCCCTTTCTTGGCATCACAACCGCCTTGACAGCGATCCTCACATAAAGGGGAGCCACCACATGGACCCTGGTGGTGATCAGCCGCCGTGTGTCCAGATGCGCTGCGACCTTCTCCAGATCCGTAACTGAGGGTGACGGTGTCAGGTCCGATTCACCGGCAGCAAAAGGAACGAGGATCAGGCTCACATGGCCCATGGCCGCAACGGAAGGAACTTCAGCCTCAAGGTTAAGGCCGGGAAGGCATTTCACGCGGGCCATCCGGGGCTCGGCCATGGAAAGAACCAGAGTTTCAAAATCATCGGGGGTGACCGCCCGGCAGGGTTTTCTGAGATTCACGATGGTCCGGGCCTTTGCCTCGTCAAGACCCAGGCTGTCCGTATTTTCCACACGGCCGTCAAGACGGCCGTTCAGAAGGGCGAGCAAGGTCCGTTCAGCTTCTTCCGTAACCCGGTTCTGGCGGTACATCATGGCTTCGAAAAGCCATGCGAACAGTTCGATGAGCATGATGCCGGGGTCCGACGGGTTATGGTCGGTCCAGGCCGGAGCATACCGGGGAACAAGACTCACGATCTCATGAACGAGATCGGTGTACCGCCTGTCATCCAGATCCGGAAGAGGTAGGGTCATATCAGTCTCCAAGAGCCATAGTCACGTCGTGAATTCCCGAAAAGACGAGACAGTCTTCGGGAACGACCACGCGATGGTCCGAAAAACGGACCTGTGAAAGAGGCATGAACGACAGCACAGGTTCCCTGAAGCCGCCCTGAACGATACATATACGGTCCTTTCGGCTGAATGCGGAGATAACGATACCGGAAATCCGGCCTTCCTCATCCAGCATTTCCGCACCCTCGATGTTCATTCGCAGACGACCGTCCGCCGACATAAGTCCGTCACGGTCTTCCCAGTCCGCAGGACGTTCAAAGGATGTTTCAAAACCGATCTCCCATGTGAGGGGCAGATCGGAATCGCTGTCACAAGGCCGTGCCAGCACAGACCGGACCCGCAGGTTGTGCGCGATATCCGACTGAATTTCCGAAACCACCGATACCGTATCCCCGGCCTTGAACGCGAAAACGACGAGGCCCTCGATGTCCGATCCGGCGGCAACAGGGTCAGCCAGAAGACCGCGAACCCGTTCATCAAAGGTGGCCACACGGCTTCCGGGAACAAGATCAAAAGGCGTTTGCCGGAAACGGTCTTTTTCTCTGCTGAAATCAAGAAAAAACTGCTGAAGGGACCCGCTCATGGTCACGGCGCTCACATGATCCACGCCGTCCACCTGCTCGATTTCAGCGCTGACTTCCGACAGGTACACGTCGCGGCCCAGGGTCCAGCCCTTCCGCTCAGGCCCTCCGTTAAGGGGGTGGAGAAACGCGTCCAGGCGTTTCAGAACAGCCAGTTCCACCTGATCTGATTTTTCCGGATGAACCGCCGTCACCGTGACATTCACCGAGCATTCCACAAAGGAAGGCCCCTTGACATGAATGTTTCTGTCTGAACCGAGATTTGCAAGGGCGTGGGATTCAAGGAAACCTTTCACCTTGCGGACCAGCGACGGTCCGGGAACAGGTTTTTTGTCCCTGCTTTCCGGCGTGATCACCACGGTCACATGCCCTGGCTTAACAAGGCCAAGGGCGTCGGTCACCGGAAAACACCTTGCGCTTCTCACTTCACTGGCCGCTTCACGGGCGAGCCAGACGTAATCTTCATGGGTCACGGCGCGATCCCGGTGTTTCAGCCGCTGAGGACCACGTTCACGGATGCTGTCCATCCGTTCCACATCGGCTCCCCCGACTGAGGCTTCCGCGTTGGTCACCCGTTTGACCTTGGCGAGATCCCCGGCCGGACTCCGGACGACAGACACGGTTCCAACGGGCAGGTTTCCTCTTGCTCCATCGTGATAACGAACGGAAACCAGCCTGATATTGTCCTGTCCCATGGGCGGAATGGCACCTCTGACCCCGTCGCCGAAGCGGATCGTTCCGCTCACGGAATCCAGCATGAAATGGCGGTCCGAGCTGCCTGAGCCGTAAAAATCAGACACCCCCACATACCGGACCCATTTGTCCGAACCGCAGGGAAACACAGGGCCCGGAAAACCCGACGCCTCGATTTCAGCGGCCAGAGTTTCGATATCCTGGTCGCCGGGCCTGTCCGGTTCCAATACAGCCAGAACGAGTCCGGGAAGAACCCGTGAGCGAGGCAGACTGAAACTCTGATTTTTCTTGCCGTCGGAGGATCCGATGACCACATCCCGGAATGTCTCCGCGTTCACGGCGGGTACGGTGTTGGTCCGGACGGTTTTGAGATAAGGCCCTTCGGAACCTTCAGTTTCAGGCCTGATCCTGATCCAGAAAGCCTGTGTGCCAAAAGCGGTCGACACCGCATGGTCCTTTGGGGCGAAAAAACCCAGATACCCTTTGGATTTGAACCCCCGCGTTCCGTCAGAAGCCCTCAATGGCGCGAAGGACGCGCCGTTGAAATATTCAAAAACCACCGGTGTGTCATACTCTTCCACCATGGCGTCCTCGTCCACATCCATCCGGATCTGAATCCATTTTTCAGAAGGAAAGGCCCTGTCGTAACCCAGGTAGAACGCCGGACCTTCGTCAAGGGCTGAAAACGGGGAACAGTGTTTTGCCAAGGCCCCGAACCCTGAATAATCCACCGTCATGCCATCCACCGATCCAACGGCCACGGTGAGGTCAGCAGGCGAACTTCCGGCCAGTGAATAGGACAACCTCATGTTCAAACCTGAAATCAGCGGTGCGGCGAGACGGGGCGGTGTCCATGTCATGACTCCGGCTGCGTTGGGTGCATACGTTCCAGCCTGTTCGTAACCTCCCGAACCCAGCCTGGCCCTGATCCAGAATCCTTCCACGCCGTTCACCGAAACCCTTGATATCCGGGGGACCGTAAAACGGAAAACAGCGGCCCCCGTGGTTCTGAAATTCGACGTGGTGTCCAGGCTGGCTGCAAGCGGTGTCCAGCCCGAAGATCCGGGATATTCCCAGGCGATGACGGCGTTTCCCGTCACATCGGTGTCCGGTCCATGGTTCAGTGTCATGGAAATGGTGCACTCTCCGCCGGCCTTGCCGAACGCATCCCCTGCGCTGATATAGAAAGCGTCGAGCCTGGAGGGTTTTTTCCCCAGAGGGTAAAACTCCCCGTTCATGTCCACGGGAAGAAACGCCATGCCCGTCTGGATGGCGCTGAAAAGGCCTGTGACCGGAACCTTCACAGAAGTAAGGCCCACACTGCGGGAGCCCGTGACGGATCTCAGCACCGGCAGATGACGGCGGTCCGTTCCACCGGTCAGGGCAAGAACGATCCACACGGGCTTCCCGTTATCGAGACTGCACACGGAAAGCGGCGGCAGATTTTTTAATGTCACCTGCCCGCTCCGGCTGAAATGAGATGTCCCGTCGTTCACGCAGTCTTTGGGTAACGGCGTCCAGCGTTCACCGTCATAATATTTCCACAGCACCGACCAGCCGTCTGTCAGAGGATTGCCCGGCACGTCGAGGTCGATGATAAGGGTGATGGTTGTTCCGGCCCTCTGGGTATCGTCGTCGAACATGAAAAGGGTTTCATCACCCAGGTAAAAAATCCGTGCGCGTTCCACCGATCCTTCAAAAGCCGCATAGGATCCGTCCACATGGCAAAGGGCCTCGGCCGTGCGGTCCGAAAGGCAGCGGGGATCCACGGCAAGGGCGCGGACAAGGTTTCCCCTGCTAAGGATCAGGTCCTTCTCCGTTTCGAAAACAATTTCCGCCTCGGTTTCCGTTTTGACCGTGGCCATCTGTGAACCCTGGGGAACCAGGACCGATTCAGGAGCGTCATCGGCCAGTGTGAATGTCAGTTCCGTTTCAGCGGCTGATGGAGGCACGAAATCGATGCCCGCCGAGTTCAGAAACGCGAAGAAATGCTTGTCGGGAACCTGATTCAGGCGCTGAACCGAAAGATCCGAAAGACGGGTGAACAAACGGACAAACGCCCAGCCCAGTCCCCCTTCGTTCATGCCTTCCCAGCCGACACCAAGGTCACGCAAGCCCTGTTCCAGGGTTTCAATGACCTGATCCCGGGTTTTCCTGTACACTGCGGGTGCGGTGACTGTCATCTACACCTCCCCCCGTTCCAGGTAAAAGGGGTAAACCAGATTGAACCTGCTGTCCGTGCTCCTGATGGTGTAAGCGATATCGATAAACAGCACTTCGGCCCGTGCCGGATCAGCCGCAACACGAACCGCCAGATTGACGATGCGCGGCTCCCAGCGGATAAGGGCCTGCTCTACATGAAAACGGATCATCCCTGCGGTATGGGCGTTGTTTGCCGCGAACACGTAATCGTGGATGCCGCAGCCGAAATCGGGACGCATCACACGTTCACCCGGAGCGGTTTTCAGAATGATCAGAATGGATTCTTCCACATCTTTTTCATAGCGGGACAAAGCCACGTCCCCGGTTTTTTTGTCACAGGTCATGGGCCAGGCCCATCCCACACCTAAAAATTCCTGTCCCATGGTTTTAAGCCCCTTTCACGAACATGGTGGAGTGGACATTGGGAATGGCTGGCACCAGGGGCGGCGTGGTGGGCGCGCCCATATTCCCGATGTGTGTGTGGGTGTTGAACGACGTGAGAAACGAGTCATTCACCAGGGTCATGGACGCCCCCTGCCCCAGTTTCACACTGGTGCTGTCCAGGGTGATGCCGGAGGTTGCTGCGATGGTGGCCGAACCCGTCACCGAAATCTCGATGTTTCCCTGGCTGTTCAACGCCTGGTTGCCGGTGGTGTCCACGGTGAGGGTTCCGGCGTTGGCATCCAGGGAAATCCTGTTTCCGCCGCTGTCCTCAACCGTCACCGTTCCCCCGTCGTCATCCAGGGTGAGGCTGTGGCCGCCCGCCGTGCTCACCGTGATGTTGCCGGTTCCTCCGGCGTCGTCCAGCGTGAGGCTATGCCCACCCTGACTCGTGATGCGAATGGCCGCCGCCTGGTCGTCGGTGTTGTCGTCAAAGGCGATCACATGCCCGCTCCGGGTGCGGATGGAACGGATATGGTTTCGACTCTCTCCGTCCATGGTTTCCGGCGGTGTGTCCTCGCTGTTCCACAGGCACCCCAGGACAAAGGGATGGTTGAGGTCCCCGTGTTCAAAAGCCACCAGCACTTCATCCCCGATTTCAGGAATAAAAAAGGAACCCCTTCCGCTGCCGGCCATCAGGGTGGCGATGCGCGCCCAGAAACTGTGGGACCGTTCTTCCCGGTCATCGGGCGTGGTGCTGTCGCTTTCCTCCGCAAGCCAGGGGAAATCCACCTTCACCCGCCCCAGGCCGCGGGGATCGTTGATATCCCTCACGATGCCCGTCACCACTCCGTAGATCCGGCGGTTTCCGGCCCTTGGGGAATTCTGCGCCGTACTCATCAGGTTCAACAGGCTCATCGTCCGTTCCTCTTCAATTCAAAACTGGTGAGAAATCCCCGTGCATCCACGGTGTGAGTCACCGATGTCACATAATAGTTACCGCTGTAGCGTTTTCCCGCCCCATTGATTTTCACCACCTGGCGGGCTTTAAGATCGGGATTACCGATGCAGGAACCCCGTGCGGTAATAAAGTCCAGGCTCTTGGCTTCGAGCTGGGCCAGGGCGATGTCCCGGGCTTCTTTCTGATTGGCCACGGCGTTTTCGGTGAGTTTCACCGGATTGTCCTTGAATATCTCCTTCGCAATCTCCGATCCCGTCTTTTCACCCATTTTCACCGTTTCCTCGCCGGCTTTGGCCGTTCCCACCAGAGCCGCTTTCCCGCCGCCCGCCGATGTCTGGGACGCCCGGACAATCACCTCGGTGGGCATGCTGTAGGTGCTGATACTCGGGCTGAAACTTTCCAGATCCTTTCCCCATTCCAGAGTGTGCAATGGAGACGGGCTGGTGAGATACCGGGGTTTCTGGAAATACAGCACCTTGTTTTTCACCACCACCTCATAACCGATGGGCCGGGCCTTTCCTTTCAGAATGCTTTCACAGGTTTCATCCTCCGACAGGGTGTGAGGATGTTCGGCATCCGTGGGGTCCACCTCCGAGGAAAACCCCATGTCCCTGGCAATTTCCACAGCAATGTCGCTGGCCTTCGAACTTTCAAAAGGCCTGGTCCGCCTTTTCCTTTGAAGGCGGTGGTAATGACTGAACCCGCGGATCTGGAGTTCGGGTATCCCCGATGCCGGAAAATTCGCACTCACCGCCGTAATTTCCCCTGTGAACGTGAACGTCATACGGTTCACATACCCCAGCTCGATCTCGACCTCCGACCCTTCGTCAAACAACGTGTCATCCATCCATTTTAGACTGGCCCCTGCGGCGAACCGCCCCTGTTTTTCATGGCGGTCGCTGATTCGAAGATTGAAGGAATCGGCCCTGTCGCAGGTGTCTGTGACGGATAACGACATCACGTTCACACTCACGCCATGGCGCAGTTCACTGCCCTTGATCCGGATCACATAGGATGGCGAATACGTGTTCATTGTTCCCTTCATTCAATGGCCGGAATCACCAGCACCTGCCCCGGTTGAATTGAAAGCGGATCGTCAATGCCGTTTTCCTCGGCAATGTGCCGCCACAATCCAGGGTCTTCGTAAAAATGGGCCGACAGAGCCGACAGAGTGTCCCGCCGTTTCACCACATACCGTTTGGCGAAATTGGCACTCTGAAGGTTCGCCCCGTGTTTCTTCCCGTCGAAGTATTCCTTGAACGTCACATCCACTGTGGCCCGGACCGGAATGCCGCTGGGCAGAAACAGCTCGAAGGTCTGTTCGGCCCGTTCGAGAACGCAGACGAAATTCAGAGCCCCCCAGCTAAACACCAGCACCGGTGGGGCATGGAGTTCAGCGTCGATATCGAGGAGCCCGGTGATTTTCTTCGTATACTCCCGCACATCCTTCCGTTTTTCATAGGTATCGAAAAACAGCTGCATGGTCAGGGTGCTGGAGTTGCCCTTGCCGAACTGGATCAGGGACGCAGGCAGACCCGGAACCGCCACTTCGCCGAACTGGTTCGATCTGGACAGACGGTACTGGGTGGGATTGAACAGCACCTTGATCTTCTCACCCTTCACCGTCATGGCGTCCGGGTCGTACAGACTGATCGTCGCTTTTTCCAGTTCCATGGTTTCTCCATTAAACTCTATTAACCCGGTATCACACGTCCATTGTTCGATCGAATCGGGGTTGACGATGCATCATGCAATGATGTTCAAAATCTTCTGTCACTTCAAAGCCCCATTTCCTGTAAAGATCCATGGCCGGTGTGTTCTTGACGACATATAACGAGACAGGCATTTGCATGTGTTCAGAATGTCCGAGGGTTCGGCGAACAAGCTCGGCACCGATTCCATGGTTCTGAAACTCAGGAAGAATCTGCATTTGATGAAGATGAAGCCCTTCTGTTTTAGGAATCACCTTGATCACGCCCACGTTTTTTTCTCCGACCATGATAACCTCGGCGTTTGCCAGTTCGTCAGCAGCCTTGCCGCGCTCATCGGTCTCATTCCATCCCATAATGGATTCAAACAACGGTTTCATTGTTTTGATCCGCAAGTCATAAATAAACTCAATATCTTCTTCGGTCGCTGGCCGTAATGTGAATGCCGTTGTTTGTTCCATATGTGTAACACCTCACAAACCCAGGCTTTCCCTCTCGATGGAAAGCCGTTCCATGATCAGGTCGTACACCTGGTCGGCCACACCCCGGAGGTCCATCGGCCCTTGATCAACTCCGGTTCCAACAGGGGGAGCTGATGAAGGGGCAGGTGGTGGAAGCGAGGGACTCGACATCGCCGTTGCATTTTCACGGGTGTCCTCCGCACTTCGGCTCAACCTGCTTTCAACCCGTTCCACCACCTGCTCGACCACGGCGTGACGGTTCATACCTAAAGGCATGGAAATGTTCGTATCCAAGATCAGGCTCCTTTCCGGCAAGCTTCCGGACGGGCGTTGACCGGATGCACATTGGATTGAATGGCGTTCGACCAAAGACCCTTTGACCGCCCCTTTCTGACCCGCATATTCAGTCTCCCCCCGGTTCTGCTTGACGTGGGCCTTGGAATGAAATGACGTCTGAATGCCTGGCGTTCCAAGGGGATAGACCGCGGGGTTCTGGAAACCCGCCGGGATGTCTTGCCCTATTGAACCAGATTTCAAACCCGATTCTATCTTCCTTCGGATTGTACCACCCGCATTCCGGGACATGACCACCGGGTTCAGGGGTTCCATTTCACGCCCTTGAATATTTAACATGCGGCGGTATCCTGAAAAAACGGGAGCCGTTTCACGACGGGCGATCATTTGAGGTGTTCCCGGACTCCGACGTTCCATTGTCCGGCTGTCCGGACTCTTTTCCAAGCCTTTCGCCCTGACCAGCGGTCGTTCCTCTGATCCGATTTCCGGCGAGCGGCCCTGAAACTGTGAAATGACATTCAACGTTTCATGACCTTTTCCTGTATCGTTGGCTAAAGGTTTAACAGGGGAGTGACCTGATGGAGCGACCAGGATTGATGTAACGTGTGCCGGCTCCGTTCTGCCGTGCTCTTTTCTGAAAAGCATGGACGGGTTATCTTTACACACCTGCCCGGAGTACCCCCCAAACATGGTTTCGCTGCCTTTATGTTCAGCCGACGGAGACCGTGAGGAATCCGAAGAACCGAAGGGCGGGCTGCCGCCCACCTCCTTGTGGAGGGCGGCAGTCCGCACTGCATGCCCTTGCCTGGAATCGGATTGTTGAATTCCTTTCACCGTCAGGGTCTCAAAACCTTGACCAGCACCTTCAGCCGACAGGACATCAGGCCTTTCAGATCCCGATACAGATCTAACCGTTCTTATCAGTCCGGTTGTTTCAGCAGATCCGGTTGATTCACGCTGAATGGAAGCGGATGGTTCACGTTGCGTCTGAATATCGCCGATCGGGGATGATGGATTCGGATGATCTGATAAGCCATGTTTTACCGGCATTACAGTGGTGACCCATTCTGGTTCCGAGCGGCTTCCCATTTTGGGTTCTGTCAGCGGCAGCTTTGACTCACCAACCGTATTACCAGGACTGTATCTTCTCAGAACCCTGCCTGTTGCGTTCTCTATCACCCGACCCACCGGTTTATCAGTAACGTTCAGGCCGCGTCCCGATGCCATCCGCAGCCCCAAGGAAAAACGACCCGGCGTTCCTTCCGTCTTCCCTTCAGCTCTGCCATGGGCAAGGGACAGCGACGGTGTTGACGCCGTCTTTTCTCCATAATTGAAAGGAGCCGCGTTAAGGACGGTTTTCGCCTGTTCAACGACTCTGTCAGATTTTTTAAAATCGACCGCCTGAACTGCCGGATCAGTCTTTATAACAGCCGTTCTTTCACGCTCAGGACTGCCGGGCTTTAAATCCTCAGGTGTTTCCTGCCGCATGATCGATCTGCCCTGAACCAGGGGGAGAGCGGTTAACCTTCCAAGGGGTTTCACAGACGTTTTGTAGCGGTTAAAAATCTGTCGGGCCAGAGGGGCCACCGAAGACACCCGGCCATGACGAAGATAAAGGGCACGGGCGTATTCTCCGGAAGGAGACACCGGCAATTTCCCGGAAACCGTCATCCGGCTTCCGGTGTCAACGCCTTCCTCTTTATGATGTCTCTGCCCGTTCTCTTCCATCATCATTTCTCAAAATTCCAACATGTTATACCCGTTCAATCCGGTGATGGGCCAGCTCCAGGGTTTCCACCGCCACCTCGGCCCGCATCGCGTTCAGGTTCGGCCCGATCCACTTCACGGGATAGGCGTCGTAGAAATTGTAACGGGCCATCTCGGCTCCAGCCATATCCAGAAAAACAATGGAACCGGTCTTTTTTTCCACCGCGCCGTCCCGGTTCTTCCGGTACCAGTCCCAGAGCGTGCTGTCGCCGGTGAACCCGTTTTTGAGAATCAGATTCTGGGAATACCGGGTGGGACCGGCCAGTTTATGGATATAGCTGTTTTCTCCCCCTTCCCGGTATTCCTTGACCTCTGTTTCCACCTGAAGTCCCGACACGTCTGAAAAACCGCCCACGGCGATCCCGCCGATCTCGACAAGAAAATTGCATGAGCGGTAGGGATCGTTCCTCTGGCCGGTTACCATGGCCGTCTCTCCTTTTCACTTGTGTCTTCGTTCATCTTCCGGTTGATCCTTGCGATTTCCGAAACCCAGCGCTGCCGGTCCCGGTGTTCCATGGTCATGATCCTGTCCTTGTCCCAGTTGAAATGGTAGGCGATGTAGGCTATCTCCTCGTACAGCCGTTCGAGGGGATAGCTTTTCACTCCCCCGAGATCCGGGTCTCCACCTCGAATTCCTTGTCACAATGAGGACAGACAACGCCCAGACGGCTGTGTCCGTGATCGTTGATCTGCTGGTAAAAATCCTGAAGATACGCAAGGTCTCCCGAAAAAATATTTTCGATGACCTTGGGATTCAGGTAATCCAGATCCCCCAGCTTCGTGATCACCCGCGACAAAAGAATGATGATCAGGTAACTGGGATTAGCCTGAACCCTGGGATCTTTCATGGGAACGATTTCATCATAGGCCGTGGCCAGACGCATGATCCCTTCCTTGTGAACATTTCCCTCAGCATCCAGATAGCCCCTGGGCAGTGTGAATGGAAACTCGGTTTGCATGGTCATGGTGTTTTATCGTCCTTATGCTTTTTCCAGTCCTTCATGGGCGATTTCCAGCGTTTCAATGGCCACTTCGCTGGCTTTGGCGTTGAAGGTGGGACCTGTCCATTTCGTGGGCCAACCGTTCCGGAAATTCCAGCGAACCTTTTCAGCACCTGTAGCGTCCAGAAGAACGATTGACCCGTTTTTCCGTTCGTCCTTGCCGCTCATGATGATCTTTCTCCAGTCCCAGAGTTCGGAATCGTCGGTTGTTCCCCATTTCAGCGTGATATTGGAATACTTCACAAGGCTTGTGAGTTTCCGGACCGTGATGGGGTCCGTGCCCTCCCTGTACTCCACCGGGTCCTGGGCCGTGTCAAGGCCGGAGCAGTCCTGAAAACCCGCACGGGCGATGCCGTCGATCTCCACGATGAAATTGAACGAGCGATAGGGATCCATTCGTGTTCCTGTTGCCATATGTGTTCCTCCTTGTTTAGGTGTTTGGCTTATGATGGTCTTTCGTTATTGTATGCTAACCGTTTTTGGATTGTTTCCAGATCAACGGCCCGCGTAACTGTATACATTCACGGTTCGCCCCGTCCTGTCCCTGAGCACGGCCTGATCGCCGGTGTTGTTCCACACTGCGTGATTCATGCCCCAGAACAGATCACGGCTCGTATCGGTACCCGTCCGTGTCCAGACACGGCAGAAACCTCCGGGTAAAACCGTGATCCGGGGGAAAGTGTACACATGGCCGGCCAGATCCCTAAGTGTCCAGTTTCCCAGGTCCACAACACAGGAATCCCGGTTTTCGATCACAGCGTATTCACCCAGAATATCCGGTCCATCCACACTGTACTCGATATGTGTGACCGCCATGGCGGGAACAACCGGAGCAGTCACCGACGGTATCTGAACATCTGCGGTCCCCTCACCCGAATCCGTTGTAATCACTGTGCCCCCATCGGAATGAACCATCCGTATGATGATGAATTCATAAGGAGATGCCGGGGCAACGCCGATTTCAGCGGCCACGAGGCCCAGGTCACGCATTCCCTCAGTGTTGACACGGCTGTCGCAGGTCACATAAAACGCCTCTCCGGCTGAATTCCCCCGGAAAGCCCCTGCCAGATAATGGCGGTTCAGATAGTCGGAAACATCCCGAACAATCCGGCCCCACAAAGCGGGACCATTGGGTTCAAACACCAGCCGGTCCATATAGCCTTCCAGCCAGCGGCAAAGTGTGAGAACAAGGCGACGGACGTTGACATAAGTCCACTGGGGATGACGGGACACGGTTCTCGCACCCCATACACGGATGCCCCGTCCCGGAAACGAACGGATGCAGTTCACATGTTCGGGATTTAAGCGAGCCTGCTCACTGTTTCCAATGGCCGTTTCCACATCGGATATCCCAAGAACTTCCTCGTTGGCCGGGGCCTTGTGAACCTCTTTCTGGCCATCGCTCCGGGCGTAGATCCCGCATATGTGTCCTGAGGGAGGCACCGGCTCCTTAACCATGGTCCTGACCCAGGGGTGGTAAAGAGCCCCGTTATCTCCCGCAAGGTTTTTCCGTTGAGCTGTCACCGCCTTGCTGTCCGCTCCGGGAAGGGCGTCGAGAACAGCGAACCGGCCTGTGACAACAGCGCAATGCCTGAGGATTCTGTTCTGCATTTCAAGGACATCGCTGATCGAAACGGTGTCGATGTCCCTTAGAAGCCCCATGAGATCCGGAAAGGCGATCAGATCTGCGCCCGTCAGATTTTCAAGTTCAGCGAGGGCATGTTCAACCGCTGTCAGAGGAAGACACGCCGTCTCGTCGAAACAGACCGGATGAACGAAACATTTTTTCCCGCCGTTTTCAAAAAACCCCCGGAGGGCAACCCCCAGATAACCCATGTCCTGATAGCTGGCAAGGGCATCCCGGGCTGTGACGAACGAGGTAAACATGGGGAAGTAGTCGCCTGTTCCGGATGAATACCCCCAGACAGCCCTGACCTGGGGTTCGACCCTGAACACGCCCGGTTTCCCGCAGGCTGTCAGCGTCAGTCCTCTATCTGCCCCATTAAAATCCGTCATACGGACAAGCCCGATAAACACGGGCACCCCCGTTTCAAGAACGTATTCCTTTTCCGGACTCACGGATTCCAGATACACTCCGGGTGTTCTGTAAGACTTATACAATGCCCCAATCCTCCAACGTCCGATGGAAACGTTTCGTTTCAGTTAGGCCCCATGGGTGATTCACCATGTTGTCACTCTCCGGCACCGGCCCACTGACTGATGCGGAAGATCACGAATTCGGCGGGTTTCACAACCGCCACGCCGATTTCCGTCACCACCTGGCCAAGATCCCGGATTTCGGGGGGATTGGTTTCCTCGTCACATTTCACATAAAACGCTTCCTGGGGCGTGGCTCCGAAAAGAGCGCCCGAGCGCCACACATTGGTGAGAAACGCCGTGATGTTTCTTCGGATCTTGGCCCAGAGCGCCATGTCGTTGGGTTCGAACACCACCCACTGGGTGCCTTCGTCGATGGATTCCCTGAGGAAAAGGAACAGGCGGCGGACATTGATGTATTTCCATTCTCCGTTCTTGTCGCCGCCGATGGTGCGGGCGCCCCAGACCCGAATGTTGCCGTTCATGTCCCGGATGCAGTTCACGCCCTGGGGGTTCAGGCCGTCCTGCTGGGCCTTGCTGATGTTATATTTGAGTCCGAGAACACCCATGGGCACCTCGTTGGCCGGAGCTTTGTGAACGCCTCGCGCCGTGTCTACCCTGGCGTAAATCCCGGCCATATGTCCTGACGGCGGAACAAAGATCCGACCATTCCCTTTGGGGTACTGGATTTTCGTGGCCGTGTCGAACACTTCCACCCAGGGGAAATAGAAAGCCGCATAATCCGAATTGTCCGGAAGAACATTGGATGCGTTGGAAGGATCAAGGAATGAAAGATCAAGATTACCGGACGATTCCACGGTTTCAGGACTGTCGAAAATGGCAAAACGGTCCGTGGTCCTGACTTTGCAATGGGTCACGATATCGGCTCTCACTCCGTCGTCGGTGATACCCGGTGCCGCCACAAGGGCGATTTCGTCGATGGCTTCGAATTTAGCCAGAGCCGACGACGCCACGGTGGTGGTGGCCGCTTCCCGGACAACATAGCAGCGTGTCCCCCCGTTGTTGAAAAATCCGTAAACGGCATGGGCCAGATTCCGCTGTCCGGAGCTCGTGGAAAAACCACCAAAAAATTTCTTGAATTCGTTGAACGTGGTGCAGAGTTTCACGTCTCCAGCAGCCACGGGTGCTACGGAACTTGTCACGTATTCATAGACATAGTCACCTTCGATCACGGCATCGTCGGCCGGAGCGGTGGTGAATGTCACCTGTGACACATCGTTGGTGGTGTCGTTGGACAGGGTTGCCGTCACAGCGGCTCCGTTCACCCGGATTTCAAACGTTCCGGCCGTGGTAAGCACCGGATAGTTGTCCAGATCGAACGTGGTGACTGTACCGTCGCCCGTACCGATGGCTTCGGCCCTGGCGAGGCTTGAGCTTACAGGGATGGTCAAAGATGAATCACTGAAAACGCCGATAAAACCGGCGGTGCTGGTGCCCACCCCTGCGATGGGCTGGACAGCGGACGGTATTTCCTCAACATAAACACCCGGTGAAAGGTACTGTGCCATGATTTTGCCTCCTTAACGATGATAGGTAGCGTAACTCACATTCATTCATAACATCGACGACATATGCTTCATCATTCCGGCACCCCCGCGTTGACCGTCAAAGAGGTGCGATCTGTACATCAAGGACAGCCTCGGCCCCGGGTGAAGGGACAAGGACGTCCAGTATTCGTTTTTGATACCCCACGGCTGATACGGTGAGAGACCTCGGCAGACTTGCGGACGCTTCAATACCGGCCAGCATGTAGTCCCCGTTTTCATCCGTATGGCTGTACTCAAGACTGCCCGAAACACGGATCTCAGCCATCACCACCGGAACGGCTGAACCCTGACGGACCACCTTTCCCCTTACCATGCTGGGTGAAAGCTGGAGATTCGATAACACGAAATTCACATTACCTTGGGGCGTCCGGCTCACCGTCACGTCACTTAACGCAGACCCGTAACGGGTACCCCGTCTTTTTAAAACAGCTTGAAGCCGGTACGTTCCGTCAGGAAGGTCCATGAAATAATAAAAACCGTCCGGACGGGTCCATGTTCTGTCCGGACCTTTTGCAAAAAGATCCCATGCCGGTCCGTGGATGGCCTCAAGCACGGAAATCCGTTCGGTAAAAGCCGGAGGACCGTCGACGATTCGGATATGAACGCCTTCCAGGGGTTTGCCCGTTGCCCGGTCCGTCACCTTCCCCATGATGGCAACCTGGCGTCGAATGGTTTCAAAAACAGCCATGTTTCAATCCTCGTTTACTTCAGTCTCGAATGTCAGTTGTTTGTCGATGACGCCCGGCCCTGTGGCCAGTTCCTTGTGAACATCCACGCTGATGACGACCTTGTAATTCAATACAGCTTTCGGTTTACCACCCAAAGCCTGCCAGAACTCACCCAGACTCTGAAGATGCCCCGGCTGAAGCGTCACCGTGGGCAGAGGCGGGTCCTGATTTTTCAGGCTTCCTTTCAGGATCCCGTTGGGAAGCACCGGATGACGGAGCAGCACTTTCATCACTTCTCCCAGCATGTAATGTTCGTCCTGGGGCGGGTTGGGGGTGCTTTCCGCCGGCCACGCCGTGATCATGTACGAGCATTCCACCCGGACCGGCGGCCGTTTACGTGTGGTTGACCCGTCACTGTTCTTCGTGACGATCCATTCCGTGGAGCGCAGTTCCGTATTTTCCCGGACATCGTAAAGAAAAAGATCCACTGCGGGCAGCGTCACCGACGATGGTGGGAAATCCCCGTCCGGCGTGGCGAAACTGATGTTCACCGTGGGACCGATCACCGGCAGGAGTTCCTGTTTCAAAAGTTCCGCAAGGCTGTTGTCGAGGTCCACAATCATGAGCGGCCAATCTCCGTTTTCACTGTCCGTCCCTCTGGGCCTGAACAGGCTCGTCATCTTCTTCGGGCTGCCGCTGAGCCTGCCGATCTTCCCGTCTCATCACATCCCTTGCCACTGCGTCAGCCTCCTCTTCGTACCTGTCGCCGGGAGAGCCCAAAGTCAGCTTGGGCATGACACCGTCATCCCCGTTCTGCTGAACCACATGGGTCAGCTCATGGGCCAGGAGTTCTCGGCCTCTGGAACTCCCGGGATCGTAGTGACCGTCCTTGAAAAAAATGTCACGGCCCGTGGTAAAAGCTTGAGCGTTCAAGGACCTGTTCAGGGCGTCGGCCTGGGCCCCGGTATGAACCCGAACGCTGCTGAAATCCGTGCCGAATGCGTTTTCCATGCCCGACTTCACGGAATTGTCGATGCTTCTCCCGCCACCACGAGCCTGATCAATCGTTCGCTCAATATCCGGACTGACCCGGCTTTCATCTTCACGACGGGAAACAGCCGCGATCATCCGGCAGACCATCCGGTTACCCATGGTTTTCTGAAGATGCATGGCTTGTTGGTATTTCGAACCTGCTTCACCGTTGCGATACCCTCCGGCCACGATTTTGTGTGAACCCTTTTGAATCGTCACCGAGGGTCTGTTTTCTTTGTCACGTGCATCAATTCCAATTCGCTCGGTCATATCCGCCTCTTGATACAAAACATGATTAAACCGTTCTCAGCTCCGAAAATTCTCCGCCCATCATCAGCTTTCCCATCTTCCGGTATTCGTTCCGGGTGGAACGCATCAGATGATTCATGGTCACGGTTTTTCCGTCAGCTGCAGCAATAAAAGCCGCATTGACACAGATGTTTCTGATGTTTCCTCCGCTCAGCTCAAAACGCCCGGCCAGAAGATCAAAATCGATGTCCTGTGCAAGGGGAAGCTCACACGGCCATGTCTTTTTCCAGATCTCTTTCCGGTCATGTTTTTCAGGGAATGGAAATTCAACGGCGTACTGAATCCGCCGGACAAAAGCATCGTCCATGTTTCGTCTGAAATTGGTGGCCAGAATGGTGACACCCTCGTACTCTTCCATTTTCTGGAGAAGATAGCTCGTTTCAATGTTGGCATACCTGTCATGGGCGTCATGAACATCGCTCCTTTTCCCGAAAATCGCGTCGGCTTCATCAAAAAAAAGGATGGCGTTGCTGGTTTCCGCTTCCTCGAATATTCTTGAGAGGTTTTTTTCCGTTTCGCCGATGTATTTGCTCACCACCCGTGCCAGATCAATTTTGTAAAGATGAAGCCCCAGATCAAAAGCCATGATTTCGGCGGACATGGTTTTTCCTGTTCCCGAAGGCCCGGCGAAAAGAACATTCAAGCCTTTTCCGCCGGACAATTTTCTCCCGAATCCCCAGGAATCCATGACAAACGATCTGAACCGCGCATGGTTCACGATATCCCGGAGCTGTTCTATCCGGTCCGGGGGAAGTACAATGTCGTCCCAGGAATACGTGGGCCTGATCCGTCTTGCCAGGGTGGATAATCCGCTGCCTGATTGAAGCAGACACGCAGAACGCAGCTCAGAAGCAGAGATGGTGTCTCTTTTGTTATCGTTCTTTGTAGACAGGTTTATAGCCGTTTGAACCGCGTCACGAATTTGTCCGCCGCTGAAGTTGAAACCTGAAGAAAGGCCTGTCACATCGATACCGGGATCGAATCCGGCGTTTTCGAGAGATCGTTTCCATAATTTCATCCGTTGCCCATACGATGGATTGGTAAATTCAAAAGGGATGAAAAGGCTTCGTCTCACATGATACAGGGTTTCGACAGCCGATGTCCCGGACAGAAAACTCACGCCTTTTTCCTTGTCCAGACATTGCATGAATTCTTTCAGCCATATTTTATGGTCGTGTTTGAAAACGTCACCGTTACTGTCCCAGTAAACGCATGCGTTGTTTAGACATGCGTCACGACAAATTCTTCGAATGTAATCTCCCAGTTCCCGGACACCAACAGCGATATGATTTTCAATATCCGAAATCCAAAGCTTTTTACCCCAGGCATGACAGAGAGCCTCTGCCGTGCTTTTTTTCCCGGTACCGTAAGGGCCGAACAGATAGATGATGGTGTTTGTTAAAGCTTCTTTCCGAAGAAGGGAGTTCAGCTCTTTTCTCATGAGCCCGTCAAGGACCAAAGAATCCAAGTCTTGTACCGGGCTGACGGTATGAAATAAATTCAACGGCCATTCATGAAAAACGTCATCATCCAGAACATAGCTCGCAATGGATGAATCGACATGAACAAACCGGGATAAAAATGGGGTGGCCGGCAGGGTGGGGTCCGGTTCCGTCAGGATGAGGCCATGATCGATTAATGGCGAACCTGGCCTCAATCGTTTCCGGAGATTCATTTTTTCCTCGAACGTCGAGCTGAGGATGTTCAGCACAAGATCAACGGTGGGATTCTTTTTTGTCAGATCATCCTGAAGGTAGGCGTATATTTTGGAATACCCGGAATTCAACTCGGGCCCAAGGCAGATCAGGAGAATATCAAGATCAATGGTTTCAAGGCCGCACACATGTTTCAAATGTTCTAACCGGAGTTCCACCCCGCTCTTCAGACTCTCCCTGACGCGCTCGGAAATGAACCGCCGCCTGGACTCAAAATCCGGATGTTTCAATCGTTCATCGCCATCCCGGCCAGCCGCGACCCATTCGGGAAGACCCAGCGGGTTATGAACGAGCTTCTCCGCATCGTCATCTGAAATATAAAGACCGTGGAAATCACCTTTTATATTAAAATGATGTTTCGCTGCATGGTACTGTTTTCTTATCAACATATTGACAACGGACATGGAGTCCGTCACATGATCGATTGACGATTTATAGCATTCACAGGCCATTTATTCACATTCACCGCAGAGACGTCATCTGGTTTCTTATTTAATGTTCGATTTATATGAGTATGATCAGTTGTTTTTTATCAGCAATATAAATGCCATATTGATGTCATATTTTCATCCATGGGCAACCTGCTGATAATATCACCATTGTTTTAAACGTCGAATTGATGGGATTTGATTGATGTACACTGAGTGTAACATAAATGAAGAGTCAGATGAAACCACAACCCGCTATAAGGTCATGCAACCAATTGTAATACGAGCAATTAATATACCTTATATATGTAACATGCAACGTATCTTATCCTTCGTAACACTTTATGAAAACAATTCATAATACCATTATTTTAAATTGTTATAACGTAACATGTTATTGAACACATGAAGTCGGGACTTATTTCCGGATGATTCCGTAGCGCGCCATTTTCCTGTATAAAGTCATCCGTGACACATTCATCAGGGTGGCGGCTTTGGATATATTGCCCCCCGCCTCTGTGAGCGCCTTTTCTATACTCCCGAATTCATCGCACGTCTTTCGCGATTTTGTCACCATAACATCCATGAATGATTCCGGAAGATCCTTGAGCGTGATGATATGCCGTGGAGAATTGATATAAGATGCCTCAATGACATTGTTCAATTGCCGAATGTTACCAGGCCAGGAATATGACAGAAAAAGCGCCATGACATCCTTTGAGACCTCTCTGACGGAAGCATTGAATCTGGAGTTCAGAACACGGAGAATATGGCCGACAAGTGCCTCCATATCCTCCATGCGATCCCGTAACGACGGAAGATGAACACGCGCAATATTGAGCCTGTAATACAGATCTTCCCTAAACTGACCGCCATGTATCAAGTGTTCAGGATCACGATTCGTCGCAGCGATCAGCCTGAAATCCGTAGAACAGGGTTTTTCACCGCCGATTCTCCAGATTTCTTTTTTTTCAATGGTTCTAAGAATCTTGGCCTGGGCGTTAATCCCCATATCCCCGATTTCGTCAAGAAAAAGCGACCCGCCTGAAGCCATTTCAAATTTTCCAGGCCTTGCGGACACCGCGCTGGTAAACGCCCCTTTTTCGTATCCGAACAACTCGCTTTCAAGGAGTGTTTCCGGAAACGCCGTGCAGTTGACGCACAGGAAAGGCCGTGTGCACCTTGCACTGTTTCGATGAATGAATTCGGCCGCCACATCTTTTCCCGTTCCTGTTTCACCGGTCAGGAGAACGTTGCAATCCGTTTGAGAGATTTTTAACAATGCCCCTTTAATTTTCTTCATCCTCTCATTTTCACCAACAACAAACCCGTCAGAATCTGAATCCATTGTTTCATTACGTTCTCCGCTTCGGACGATGGCCGATTTAAATTTATCCACGACAAAACGTGCTTGCTCAGTACCGTTAAACAGCCCCCCAACTCCGATGTTAAGAGCCGCTTCTATCTGTTCATCAGAATTGTTACCGGCAAGCATGATCACCGGCCTGTTGGAGGAATGACGTTTAAGGTGATTGACAAGTTCGATATCCTCAGCGGATTCCACCTGGGGAAGCCCGACAATAATAAAACCACCCATTTTTATTTCACCATGGTTCAGAAGCTGACAGGTTCGCTGAACTTCAGCAGCTCCTTTGACCTTAAATTCCCTTTTGCCCATATGATCATCCTTTATACACAGAATTCATCCATACATGAAATCTGTGATGTCGTCGGAACGCATATCGCCATTATGTATCATTTGGAGTGTAACGTCTGTACTTTTTCATTGGTTTGATTGTGATGTGATTACATAAGCTTTTTTAATTGATCGTGTTCAAAAAGGCAACAGTACAGTTTCATTCAAGGCAACACACCGGGTTGAATAACACGCAGCAGAACTATAAAATTTCTGAAGCCCCCATCATTTTTCATAGACTATGAACAGGTGTCATGTGTGTTGAACATATTCAATCCCAGCCATTTTGATTGACCCCATTACAATTTTTATAAAAAAAATTTTCCACCTGCCAAAAACAAATATTGGTTGATTTTTAATTTTTTTTCCAATAGTTAAATATTCGGCCAAATCAAGATATTCAAAATATGGCCATTATTATTCGATGTAATTGACGACAGTTACGGAATATTCGGAAAGTGGCGAGACAAAGCCCGGTCCCTTAATTATGAATCAGACAAATCTGAAAACATGATTCTGTCGATCTGGATGTTAAGCTTCTTTCCGCATCAGCTTACAGGACAGTCCCTTTTCAATCCGTTTAAATTTTTTTAACGGAGTTAAGAAATAAATATATTTTAGTTTTATCGTTACACAAAGTTAACATTGATAACATTACATTACATTGTATTAGCATATTAAAAAGTATCGAGTGATACAAAGTACTAAAACGTACACCGTATTCTTGATGCATTTGTGGGATTTTATATCCTCATGTAGAACATTGTTCATAATTGGCTCGATTGTTCCCTGTTCAATATAACGATCGTGAAAATTATGGCTTTTTATACCATGGAACGACCACGCTTTTAGTTTTGGAGGAAGGACGTATGAAAATGCTCAAGTGTATCAAATCGTGTGTGACAGTACCGGCCATCCTGGTTTTGTTCGTTTTCGGAGCAGAATCCATGGCATGCGACATTGCTGTCGTTTCATCAAAAGCATCGTCAACAGGCCGCCCCCTGATCTGGAAAAGCCGGGACAACAGCCTGAGCTGGGAACAGGAAGTGGCCAGCTATAACCGTGACAGCAACTCGGATAACAAGGCGGCCGGCGGAAGTGTCAGAGTCATTGACCGTACACGCGGTTCAGCGGCACAGTCCGGGGGCGTCAATGAAGCGGGATTCGCCATCACCAACACCACGGTTTACCAGGAAAGCCCCATTCATGAATATCTGGCAAGCGCGAACCTCAATCTGATGTCCAATGCTCTCAAACGTTGCACCACAGTCGCTGAATTCGACACCTATATTGCAGGATGGCATCTTGAAGGATCCAACCAGACCCGAATTCTCAGTGGCAACTTCGTGGTCATCGACGCCAAAGGCGGTGCCGCCCTCTACGAACTCACCACCGGTGAAACCCAGACCGATATCTATGCTTACGGCGGCCGGGTCAAAGTCCATAAAATCGACGCCAACACAGGTTTTGTGACCAACGAAGACGGCACTCTTATCGGGAATGACGGTGAAATCGGGTATATCACCGACTATGTGGCCCATTCATCCGTTCAGATCATGGGCCTTGACAGAGTGGTGACCCTCAAAGGATATCGATTTTCAAATGACAAAAAAACCCTCCTTAACAGCGCCGGTCAGATCATCGATAACGGCAATAATTTCTGCGGAATTGTAAACCGGACCAATTCAAGTTTCTGGGTGGCCCTGAACGACGATACGCCCCGTGAAGACCGAGCATTTGACCTGATGCTGGAACTGAAAGCTCAAGGCCGACTCAACCACAGGACCGTTCAACAGATCGTGGCAAAAGACATTGAAATTGATGAATATCATCTCGAAACATATCCCAGCCTTTCCAATCTTGATCCGGGGACAGCCACAGAACGCAGCACGTTCCACACCATCAGCCGCTACTGCACCAACCTCGCTTTCGTGGTGGACGGCGTGCCCGCGGGCGGCAACGCCAAACTGGCCTCCATCTGGGTCAACCTCGGCGAGCCATCCGTTGGAGCGGCCACACCGTTTTTCCCTGCGGCCAACAGTGTTTCAACCTATGCATATGCCGACACATCCTTTTTAGGATTGACCCTTGATCTATTTCCCCAGGGTTTTCTGAACCAGGCCATTCACGATAAAAAAGCCACGCTTTACGATGCGAGCAACGTCAATATCCTTGCCATGCTTCCTCCTCTGGACATCTCCGCGGAACTTCTCCTCAGCCTTCTTCAGGTCAACTGGCTGTTCAGTACCGGTGAAGAAAACTGGAGTTCCTTTGAAGGAGAACTGTCCGAATGGCATACCCTCTGGTTAGCCAACATGGCAGCCAACGATGAATCGGATAAAACCGTGAACATGCCTTTGCTTCTTTCCATCCAGTCTTGGGCACTGCCCCTTGAAAACATCGTCTTCGATAAAACCGAAGCCTACATGAATTCACTCCGCCAGGATTCGTCCCGGATAACAGAAAGCAACCTGAAGAAGTTTTCGGACTATTCCGCTGAATTCCTGTATCTGAATTACAAGAACAGTTCAGCAAGCTACAAGTCCTGGGACTTCGTCAATCCATGGTCAACGACCACGTCCACATCGACCAGCTTTTTTAAGAAAATTTTCTGGTGGTTATAAACAACAACATCGGGGGACGATTGTTGGGGGAAAGAGGTGAACCATGTCAGAACTGTCGGTCAAGTTTTACTCGAGGTATGAGATTTCTTTTCAGGATCTTGAAGAGATGCATTCCATTTTTAAAAAATATTATCGTAACACGGAAATGAAAACCTTCAAGAATGACCTGGACAAAAAGAACGGCGCTTTCATCCTGAGAAAGAAAAGCACCGGAGAAATTGTGGGTTTCAGCACACTGCTTGAAATGAAAATGAACATCAACGGCAAAAAGGTATGCGGTGTTTTCAGCGGCGATACCATAGTCGAAGAAGAATACTGGGGTAAAAATCCATTGAACTCCGCCTTTGTCTGGTACTATCTGAAAAAACTTTTCACCAATCCATTCAGACCCGTATACTGGTTTCTCATTTCGAAAGGATACAAAACATATCTGCTCCTCACCAACAACTTCCTGAGTTATTATCCGTGCTACAAGAAAGAGAACAAGCAGCTTGAAGACATCATGAAAGGATACTGCAACTATCTGTTCCCCGAGTATTTCAATGAAAAGAAAAAGATTCTCGATTTCGGCAAGGGATCACAGTCTTTAAAAGGGGGCGTGGCGGAAATCACAGCAGAGATGTGTTCGAAGTATCCCAAAATCGCCTTCTTCAACGAAAGGAACCCCACCTGGGACAGAGGAACGGAGCTGCCGTGCGTGGGTAAAATGACCTGGGGCACCATACTTCACAGGATATTCGTCAAACCTGTTGCCAGAAGTATGGGCCGACTGTCCGCGTTTCTTTTCCCGGTCAAGGAGGGCCAAAGGATTTCATCACGGCGGAAGGTCATGCCCTGACCGATGATGAATTCCCGTGGCGATAACCATGAGCGAAAAAACACTTGTACATTGCAGATCGAATACATGGGCTTCGTTCATTCAGAGTCGTTTACATGATGAGACGCACCCCGCTTGACTGTCATCTCGTAAACGGCCGGTAACAAAGTCATAGGAGCCCGTCGAACATTATGGACGGGCTCTTCTCATTATAAAAAGACAGGTTCCTCAATGAAGAGCTTTCCAGTTAACACCTACGGGGCAGACACCCGGCTCGCCCTCAGACTGTTGTATGTTTTAAGCCGCAGAGGGTCGAATCAATTCGACGACGCTCTGCGTCATGTTGAAACATATCAGAAAAAAAAACTGGCCGCCCTTCTGAGATTGTTTGAACATTCCTATTCCGGCCAAAAATACGCGCTGAACAAAACAACACGGTATGAAGAGTTTTCTTCAAAGACCCCTGTCACCACTTACAAAGATTGGGAAAATATCGTCGTCGCACAGAAAAGCGGCAACTCCCCCCAGCTCACGTCCCAGCGGTGTGAACGGTATCAGCCCACCAGCGGCTCTTCCTCCAAAATGAAATGGATCCCTTATACACCGGCGTTTCTATCGGAACTGGATCAGGCCATCTCCCCGCTTCTTGTGGACGCCTTCAGGTCATACCCCGGAATGCTGAACGGCAAACACTACTGGTCCCTTTCATGGATACCCACCCATTTACGGACCACCATCGCCCCTGACGCCAACGACGACCTCAAACTCCTTCCCTGGTGGAAACGGCTGTTCATGAATCTTACCATGGCGGTTCCGACGGAAGTGTCCTACGCCTCGACCTCCGAAGGGTCCATGATCTCAAGCCTGGCTCACCTGCTGTCCTGCCGGAACCTGTCACTGATCTCTGTCTGGAGCCCAACGTTCGCCATCAACATGGTGGAACAGATCGGCCGGCACCGTCATGAGCTCGTGGACATCCTGAAGTACGGAAGCTGGGGAGAACGAACCAGGGAATTGTTTCATATCCCCTGCCCCAGATCCCCTGAAACAGCAGAAATTCTCTCGTCATTCGGCCCTGAAATCGATGCCGACAACCTGACGAATCTGTGGCCCCAACTTTCTGTTGTCAGTTCCTGGGACACATCCTCGTCACGTATCTGGGCGGACGAACTGAAAAAACTGTTTCCTCAGGCATCATTCCTGGCCAAAGGTCTCTGGGCCACGGAAGGCGTGGTGACCATTCCCTACCAGGGCCTGTACCCTCTGGCCGTCACCAGCCATTTTTATGAATTTCTCGATCCGGAAACCGGAAAAATTTATCCGGCCTGGGACCTGAATGAAGGGCAGATCGTCAAACCGCTTCTCACCACAGGTTCGGGGTTCATTCGTTACGATCTGAACGACAGGGTCAGGGTCAGCGGTTTTCTCCACGCCTGTCCCTGTTTTGAATTCCTTGGAAGGATGGAAGGTGTCGACATGACCGGTGAAAAGCTCACGCCGGACATCGCGGCAGACGTCATTAAAAAAACGGGGCGTCACTTCAACCTCAAGGCCCTGACCCTCGTGGCCACTCCCGGCGTCTCCGGAAATGGAGAAAAGCCGAGGTACAACCTTCTCTGTGAGTCAGAAAAAAACGAACATCTTGAAAAGGAAGTGGGAGTCTACGCCGAAGGCCTGCTCGACGAGTCGTTCCATTACAAACTGGCCGCGGAAATCGGTCAACTGGATTCACTCCGGGTGATTTTTCACCCCGAGTGCCGGAAAGTCTATCAGAAACGAAACGAAAACCGGGGAATGATTCTTGGCGATATGAAAATCGAACCTCTGGCACTTTGGACCGAAAACGACATGGCGTTCATGAAAATCCTGCTATCAGATCCCCATACCAACCCAAACAGCCACATGAAAGGAGATTGATATGTTCTGGGGTCATTTAGCCAACGCTTCCCTTGAAGTCCACTTCAATCAGTTCCTAAGCCCTTCAGCCATAAAGACTTCCGCTGAACGCAAGCTTGTCAGGGCCGTTCGCCATGCCGGGAAACATGTGCCGTATTACCGCGATCTGTTCAAAAAAGCCGGGATAGACGTCAGTGATTTCAAAGATCCTTCGGATCTGAAAAAGTTGCCGTTTCTCACCAAAGACCATGTCAGAAACGCTTATCCTCACGCCATCGTGGCCGATGGAACCGATATCGACGCCTGCCATTATTCCGCCACAACCGGCTCCACCGGCAGGTCTCTGCCGTTTATCTATTCTCCGAAAACCTTCGCGTTCTACCTGGCCACCAACCTCCGGGTATACACCATGATCGGTTACCGCCCCTGGCACCGATGCTGCTACATCAAGTACACGGCCATGGATTCGGTGGCCATGGGACCCTGGTTCAATTTTCATCACATCCCCTCCGTGGCCCCCATCGAAAAACAGATGGACATGCTCAGACACTACAGGCCGGATTTCATCGACGGTTACGCATCGATTATTTACGAAATTTCCCGGCGCGTCACTGCATCGGATCTCAAAATCATCCGGCCGAAAATGATCCTCTGCAATTCGGAGATGAGCACGGTGCATCAAAGAAACGCCATTGCCGACGTGTTCAACTGCCCGGTGTACGACGAATACTCCACGGAAGAGACATGGATGGTGGCGTCACTGTGCAAGAACCA
The DNA here is from genome assembly GCA_020723285.1 of Desulforapulum autotrophicum. Classification (GTDB taxonomy): domain Bacteria; phylum Desulfobacterota; class Desulfobacteria; order Desulfobacterales; family Desulfolunaceae; genus DYJE01. Next base: position 44,399 of record DYJE01000033.1, read on the forward strand.
GAATTACCATCTGTTCACGGACAACGTATGGGTAGAGTTCCTTGACTCCGACGGTCGGGAGGTGAAACCCGGTGAACCGGGTGAAATTGTGCTCACCACCCTCAAAAGCCCGGCCATGCCTTTCATCAGGTATCGAATCGGTGACATCGGTCGAATGTCCACACGCAGCTGTGACTGCGGCTCCCCTTTTCCGGTTCTCGAATCCTTCGAAGGCAGAGCGGACGATTCATTCATCCTGCCGGACGGGACTTACGTGTCATCTCTCAAAGTGCTCAACACGTTCACCATGTACATCAAGAAATACCTGCATCTCATGGAGGAATTCCGTGCTGTCCAGATGGAAAAAGACTGGCTGGATATCGAACTGGTCAAAGGGAAAGAATACAGCGACGCCCGTTTCAGCGAAGTGACCGGTTCACTTTCCACCCTATTGAAAAACCAGGTAAAAATCACCGTGACCCCTGTGGACGCTATTGATCTCAACGGGAAAATCAAACGCAAAGCCATTGAATCACGGGTCAAATGACACACATATTAAACATCCGAAACCCGAGTGAAAGACTATGATTTCAACAAAAATGAAAAAACTGTACGAGGTAAAAGCCTGCAGTAAAATGAGTCCCGAAAAACTGGCTGAATTCCGGGACCTGCGACTGCACCGGATGATCCGTCACGCTTATAAAACCACGCCGTTTTACAAAAATCTCATGGATCAGGCCAAGGTGAAGCCTGCGGACATAAGGACGGAAAAAGACCTTCTTAAACTTCCTCCGGTCACAAAAACAGACATCCAGGAAAATTACGATTCCATCGTCTCCAGCGCCTTCAAGGAAGAAGACTGTTTAGTCCGGACCACATCCGGGTCATCAGGTAAGATGCTCCGGGTCCTGTGGGAAACCGACAGTTTCTGGAACAGGCTGGCCATGTATTACCGCTGTCTGTCCATGATCGGGTATTCTCCGTTTAAAAAACTGCTGTATTTTCTCCCTGTTCCTGAAAAATCAGGTTTCACCTTCGGCCTGTTCCGGCAGATGGGTCTTGAACCCAAAACCCCGTTTGAGGAAATCAGAAAGCACCTGCTCTCATTCAAACCCGACATCCTGGCGATTTATCCTTCATACGCCCTGGATCTGTCCAACTTCCTTTCACGGGACGACATCAAAAAAATAGGGATCGAGGCCATATCCCTCAATTCGGAAATGATACTTCCCCATGACCGGGCCGACATCGAGCGAAAATTCAACTGCAAGGCCTACGATGAATACTCGTCCGTGGAAATGGGATTTATCGCCAGCATGTGCCGCAAACGAAAAAACCATGTGTTCACGGACAACGTGATTCTGGAAATCCTGGATGATGACGGTCATCCTGTGAGGCCTGGAGAACGCGGTGAAATCGTCTTGACGTCCCTCACCAATTATGCCATGCCATTTATTCGTTACAGGATCGGAGATTACTCCCACTTTCCGGGAAACAGCCTCTGTTCCTGTGGGCTTCCCTTCCCGGTGATCGGCCCCATCGAAGGCCGGAAAGACGATTCGTTCACCCTTTTGGGTGGAACCAAGATTCCGGCATGGAAAATCTACGAAGCCGTGGAACGGCCTCTGGAAGAATTCGGTATGGACAAACTGGTGCTGACGGATTTTTACATGGTGCAGAAAAAACAGGATCTCGCAGATTTTTTTTATGTCAAGGGGCCAGATTTTTCGGACAGTTATCTCACCATGCTTCACCAGGGCCTTGACAATCTGTTCGGCCATCACCTGAAAGTCAACGTGGCGGAAACAGACAACATCGATCGGGTGAAAACCGTCAAACGCAAATATATCCACAGGGAAGTGGCCTGAGGGAAACGTGCTACATGAAATCCGAACCCGTGAGAATCAACCGATTTTACACCACCCTTAAATGGCTGGTTGCGGCAGGTGTTCTCGCCTGGCTCTTCCATCAGTCGGACAAGGACAGGCTTCTTGCCGCCATGGCGTCGGCCCGTCTTGAAATATACCTGCCCCTTGCGGTCTTTTTCGTGGTTCTCTGGTTTCTCATTGAATCCCAGAATCTGGCATTCCTGTTCAACATGTTCGGGCACAACGTCACATTCAGGGAAATGAGGTTCATCCGTGGGGCCAGCTACATGCTGATGATCATCAACTACAATCTGGGCCTTGGGGCCATCGCCTGGTATCTGAAACGACGCAACGGCATTTCTCTGAGCCGTGCAGGAAGCGTCATGTTTTTCTACTATTTTGTGGAAAGTGTGGGCATCACCTTCTTTGCCATGATCGGCTGCCTTCCGATATACCATGGTTCCCCGTCAGTTTACGGTAAAATCATCGGTATTGCCTTTCTGATGTTCGCCACTTACATCATCCTGTTTTTCATGGTCCGTCTTCTTCCAGACATTGGAATGTTCACCCACTTCCGCAAAAACACGCTTCTTGGGACCTTTTATGAAGCGACGTTTTCAGGGTATTTCAAGCTGTCCGGGCTTCGTGCTCTGTACTTCGCATCGTTCGTCTTTTTTTTTCATTTCGGCCTCCGGAGCTTCGGGGTTCATGTCCCCCTGTTGTCCCTCGTCGGACTTGTTCCGATCATTTTTTTTATCGGCAACATTCCGGTAACCCCCTTCGGCATCGGAACGATTCAGGCCGCCATGCTTTTTTTCTTCAAGGGTTACGGACCGGAGGAGAACATTCTTTCTTTCAGCGTGGTTTATTCGGCCACCCTTCTTTTCCTGAGAGCCCCCATCGGCCTCCTCTACATGCGTGAAACAAACACCCACCTCTCGGACATCCGGTCCCTGGAAGCGGAGGCGTGATTTTTTTCACGGATCATGATCATGAAACACTGTGCCATACACCGAAACACCATACCTGGAGACGTCATGAAAAACGCCTTAACGTTCTGCGTTCTGTTTTGCACCTTTCTATTTTGTGCCACCCCCCAGGCGCAAGCGGAATTCACGGTCACTTCCGCTAAAAAAGACCAAGTGATGACCGGCTACACGCGCCCGTCACGCTCCGTGGTCCTCACCGCCGAAGTGGCCGGCAAGGTCATCCGCGTCAACTACAAGACAGGTGAAGCCACAGCAGACCGGCCCATCGTTGAAATCGACAGCACCTTCGTGGCATTGTCCCTGGAAAACAGCCAGCTTCAGCTTAAGCAGATCCAAAGCAAAATCAAGAGCATGGAATCCCAGGTCGATTTTCTTCGAAGCGCCCATGAGCGGGTGAGCGAACTCCGCAAAAGCCAGAACGTCAGCGAGGTGAAATTCGACGAATCAGCCAACAACCTCACCCAGGCTGTAAACGAACTGGACGCCCTGAAACTTGAAAAAGAACGCCTGCGCATCGCCCACAAACAACTGAAAGAACAGCTTGCCAGACACCGGATTTACGGCTTCAGGGGAGGTGTGATTACCGGCCTTCCCGTGGAGGCCGGTGAGGCGGTTCAGCCGGGATCTCCCGTTGCGGAAGTGTCGGACTACGGCACCCTGGTGGTCCCTCTGGCCGTGAGCAACGAGGAACTGAGCGCCTTCAGAAATCTCCCCGCCCTGTTCGATGCCACCCTTGACGGCATTCCCGTCAAAGCCAGAATCAACTTCGTGAACCCCCGTTTCGACGAAAAAACCCGAAAGCTCCAGATGGAAATCGCCATCCGCGAGTTCAGCGGACTCCGCCGCGGGGGCCTCAAGTTCCAGACACACCTCAACGTTTCGACCGACGGGGTTCTCATTCCCCGCCAGGCCGTCAAAAACAGGTTTGGTAATCCCTCCGTCACACTGAAAGCGACACGTGAGACTGTCCCGGTCATGATTCTGGGCGAGACAGGAAACAACCTGATCGTTGCGGAAACCAAAAAAGTCAGACCCGGCGTCATTCTCATTCAGGCTCAAAACCCTTGATACGAAAGGTTCGTGAATCTCGGTGAAAAACCTCATCTCCCGCCTAATTGGAATCCTGACCGGTAAAAACACCGTTACCTCGGTTGATTCATACACCCCCGAAAACGAAAGACCTTTCGGAAAAGTGATCACCGATGCCGAGGATTTCGTCTCACGGAAAAATTACAAGGAGGCGCTTGCGCTCTACCGGATGCTTGCTTCCCAGTTGACCGGCAGCGGGGAACTTTTGAAAATCTCCTTTGTCAGGGAAAAAATCGAATCCGTGATCCGGCTGATCCGGGAAAACCCCACCCCTGACACTGCCGATATTATTGAAGCCGAAGCTCAGGCTGCTGAAGCCAGATACAACCGGACCATCATCGAAGCCGAGGAATATTATCAGCAGGAACTCCACGCTGAAGCTCTCTTCCTTTACAGAAAACTGCAGAAGGAATGGACCGTATGCCACGACACAAGAAAAAAGGACTTCATCGATTTTAAAGTTAAAAAACTCCTCGAACTTCAGGAGGATATCTTCAGCGAACCTGAAGCGCTCGACACATCCGTGGAAGAGGCATTTATCCGTGATGCGGCAACAGAAGTCCCAGACGCCGATTTCAATACCGATAACGATGTCGCTCAAAAAACGGAAATCACGGAAGAAGAAAAGGGCGATCATGACAGTGATTCGATCATTGAGGCTGAAGATCCTTCCATTTCCGATGAGATGAAATATCAGACCGCCGTGCGTGAGGCGGAAAATTATTTCGAACATGAACTTTATAAAGAAGCCCTTGTCCTTTACAAAAAAATCAGAAATGAGCGTTTTTCCGCACTTGCCCAGGAAAAACACGATTATATTTCAGGCCGGATCAAAACGCTTCAGGAACTGGTGGAAGACCCCTACAGAATCCCTTCGCAACCCAGCGAAACAAGCAAGCTTTCCTATCTGGACGACGATGGAACCATCAGTGAAGAACCCCTTGAGGGTTTCGAGGAAGGTCCGGGGTATTCCCGGTTCGCCCGCAAGATGTCCATCATCCTTTTGAAAAACAAAGCTTTTCTCAACATCGTCTATGTTCTTTTCTTCCTCATCGGCATTTACAGCCTTTTCAACATTCCCGTTGAAAACATGCCGTCGGTGGATATGGGGCAGGCTCTGATCACCACCTATTATTACGGGGCGTCGGCAGAAGATGTGGAAAACCTCATCACCACCCAGGTTGAAAAAGCTGTGGAAGGCATCGAAAACGTCAGATCCGTGGAATCCCGAACGCACCGGAACCGTTCCGAAGTCCGGGTCACGTTCGTGGATGACAGCGACTACCGGGACTTGTTTTCCAAACTCAAACTCCAGGTCCTGAACATCCGCAACAAACTCCCCGCAGGATGTGAAGACCCCAAATTTTTGTTTATCGATACCCACTGCTGGCTTTCGGTGATCAACGTCAATCTTTTCGGCGAAGCATCCGAAACCAGCCGAAAGCACCTGGCGGATAAACTGAAAACCGAATTGAACGCCATTGAAGGTGTAAGAGGGATCACCGTCTCAGGCCAGACAAAAAACGAATTCCATGTGTCCCTGTCCCCGGACAAACTCCGAAAACTGGGAGTGACCTTCGCCGAAGCTGTGGACGCCCTGAAATCAGCGGGTCAGAAAATCCCAACGGGCAATTTCAGTACAGACAGTTCCGAATTCATCCTGGACACCGGCTCCGACTTTTCCAGACAGGAAGATGTGCTGAACGTCATCGTCCGGAAAGACGGTTACGGCAATTTCGTGCGGATAAGGGACATCGTCACCAGCGCCATGATTGGCTCACCCGACCCCATGACCCTTGCGTCCATCAACGGAAAAGACACCACCAGCCTCATCGTGAGCAAGGAAGACGACGCAAACTCCCTTAAAATCGCCAAACAGGTCAAACGCATCTGCACGTCTTTTCTCGAAAAACACAAAGAAGACGGTATACGCATCGCCTTCACCAACGACTCCACCAAGGAGATCAACGACTCCATCAGTGTCCTCAACGGCAACCTCGTCATGGGTATCGGCCTGGTGCTCCTGACACTCTGGTACACCCTGGGTTTCCGTAATGCCATCTTCGCCGCCCTGGGCATCCCCTTCTCGTTCCTCTGCACCATCATGGGTATGAAACTGGCGGGAATCTCCATCAACTCCATCAACCTGTTCGCCTTCATCCTGGTCTCCGGAATCATCGTGGATGATGCCATCGTCATCATCGAAAACATCTACCGTCACCAACAGATGGGAAAATCCCTGCGTAACGCCGTGATGGACGGTGTTTCCGAAATATTCTGGCCTGTCTTCAATTCCATGCTGACCACTGTCGCCGCATTCCTTCCCATGCTTCTGATCAGCGGGTATACCGGTTCGTTTCTGTCCATGATCCCCATTGCCGTCAGTTTCGCCCTCCTTGCCTCCATCTTTGAGGCCACGGTATTTCTCCCGGCCCATGTGTTCGAATGGGGAGCCAAAACAGTGGGTCATATCGAGGGCGATGAGCGGTTTTCAGATGAAACCGGCGTAAATAAGGACCTGGTTTCAAGAACATGGACTTTGTTTGAACGAATCCTGGATCTTTTTCTGAAACACCGCATTAAAGTGGTCATGACCACGGCCGCACTGTTCATTGCAGCCGTAACCATCGCCGGTCTTTCGTTTTCGGGCATAGTTCCTCTGATCAAGATCAAATTCTTTCCAGGAAGCTATGTACGCTATCACATCACCGCAGCCCTCCCGTCCAGCACCCCGATCCAAAAAACAGACGCTGTGCTCAGGGACATTTCGAATTTCATCCTTTCCCTGGGTGACAAGCAGGCCGATTCGGTGGCGGGCATGGCCGGATATTTCGAGGAGGAGGATTACAGCTTGATGGGTGGAAGCCAGTACGGCCAGGCCATCGTGACCATGCCTGAACGTGACCGGGCCGTTCTCCCAGAAAATCCCGATAAAGACCCTGTCAAACACATCGATTATATCCGGCGCAAGCTGAACGCCTACATCGAAAACCGTTACCCCGACACCGGAAGCAGGCCCAGAGTGAAGGTTTTCCCGGAGGTCATCGGAATACCCAGCGGCAAAGCTGTCAGTTTAAGGATCTCCGGTGAAAATCTGGATCGTGAGCTTGAAGTGAGCCGACGGATCATGGACTACATGACAAACGATCCGGAATTGAAAGATCTGACGGAAATCACCGATGACAGGGCCGCCAGCGTCAATGTGGTCCGCTATACCCCCAGCCAGGAAGCCGCCTATGATCTTGGGATACCTCCGGGACGTATCACCGAAATGATCGCGGGGGCGTTAAACGGCATCACCGTAGGCGCATTCCAGGCCACCGGCGAAGAAGTGGATTTAAAGATCCGGGTGGCCCGGAAGCTCGACATGGACGGACTTGGGGAAAGCGGCCTCGCCACACCCCAGGACGTCATGGACATTCCCCTGGTGGAACACAGTACAGCCCCCATATTCCTTCGGGACGTGGCCCGTATGGATTACAGCAGCGAACCCGATTCCCGGGGCCGTTTCAACGGAAAATCTTCGGTGAAGCTCACCGCGGACATCCGGTCCGGATCAAACCTCACATCCAAGCGGGTGGAGTTCCTGGTGTCTCAGTATTTCGAGACCCTTTCACACGAGTATCCGGACATCACCCTTGTTTTTTCAGGAGAATCCGAAGCCACGGCAAAAACGTTCAACACCCTCTTTCTCGGTCTCGCCATCGCCATCATCGCCATCTACCTGATCCTCGCCCTTCAGTTCGGTGATTACATGCAACCGTTCATCGTGCTCACGGCCGTGGCCTTCGCCATCATCGGCGTGACCTTCGGCATGCTGTTCACGCGATCCCTGTTCACCCTGGGCAGTCTCATGGCCGTTGTGGGCCTTGCCGGGGTCACCGTCAACAACTCTTTGATTCTCATCGACTTCATCAACATCAGGATCGGCGAAGGCAAAACCATGAGGCAGGCCGTGAAAGACGCCTGCAAGGCCCGAATACGGCCCGTCCTTCTCACCACGATCACCACCGTCATGGGCCTTCTTCCCATGGCCATCGGCATCCCCTATAAATCCGTGGAATGGTCCCCCATGGCCACCACCTTCGTCTCAGGCCTCGCCGCCTCGACATTCCTGACCCTTCTGATCATTCCCGTGGAGTACGAGCTGTCGACCCTTGTCAAAACGCGGATCAAAGAATGGTTTCAATAGACAGATGACCGTTAACGATCTGCCCATATCCGGCCAGCTGATCCACTCTGGAAAGCTGAATGGTTTGGATTAGTTATCAACCATAATGGCGAGAAATCTTTTTCTGATACGCATTCAACATATCCTCTTCAAACCGTGCGTTGGATTCATAACTACGCCCAAAGACCGGTTCCCATAATTCAACCTGCTCCATGCACATATAAAAAAACACAGATTCCTTCCATGAATCGGGAAACGCCTGATAGAGCGAGGAGAAAAGCTCTTTTTTAATTTCGAAGGGATAGCTCAGTTTGCCGGCACAATCTTCCATAGGCATCTGTAAAATGGAGCTGGCAGACATTCGTTCACGGATTCGCTTCAAAACCGGCTTGATAAAGGTCAGTGTCCCCAGAGAAACCATGACCACCTCTTCGGGCTGAAACGCGTCGGTCAAGCGTAAAGCCAGAGCCCGATAATCTTCAAGACAGCCTTCATACCAGACCATGGGGTGAAAATGAAACCCAACCGGACTGCCCAGATCCGCCATCATCCTGGCGCTTTCAAGTCGTTTCGACAAGGAGGCCGTTCCCTTTTCTTCATGGTGAATCACCGTTTGACTGTTGAGAGACCAGGTAAAAACCATATTCGCAGGTGGTTTGTTTTTCAGAAAGTAGTCGATTCCGGAGCTTTTTGATTTCATTTCCAGAATCACATTGGGGTGGTCTGAAGCAAACCGGCACAGAGCGTCCAGGAGTCCGAACCTGTTCCCCCACATCAGGGAATCGGACGATTGGCCTGTTCCGATGTGATATTTTTTTTCAGGGTCCAGTTCCAGGGAGTCCAGATGTGACATCAGATTCCGTATAAAACGAACCGTGTTACCATGGTAAAAAGACTGGATGGAGCAATAGCTGCAATCAAACCCGCATTGCTGCACAGCATCCAGAGTCTGAAGATTACAGCACCGGGTTTTTTCCGAGGCGACCGGACACCGCCCCATGATGTTTCCCTTAAGCTCAACCTCGATGATCTGATCGTCCGGGAATATCCGCTCATGGGTGGGAAACACGTCCGGGTCTTTATATCTCTTCTTCCTGTTTTTCAGGGTCTCGTAACCGTCCCGGAACTGCTGAAAAATCTTTCCTGCCGCCTGTTTCCCTTTTAACGGACCGACTTCTTCAGGCCTGTAAAACTGATCCAGTGACCCAGCATTCCAGCAGAGCATGTCGGCGCTGAACTCTGTTAACATCTTAACCTGCTGAAATGAAAACGAATAGAACTCAGATATGGAGCGAATCCACTTTTGACGATCCGCTGGGAGTTTGTGAAAAAGGGTTATGTCTGAAAATTTATCTATGGTCATCATTTCTTCTTTTATAGGGAAAGTGGAAAGGGGTCAAGGAAAGGGGTCAATCAAGGAAAGGGGTCAAGTCTCCGTTTGACCTTTATACAATTCTTCTTTTATTGCGTTGATCCTTTTTTCGTATGCTCTGTCTTCTTCTATCCGATTCCTGACACGCTCAATAACACTGCTGACCGAGCTGTCACGATGAAGGTTGAAGGCTTCGCCGATTTTATTTAATGGTTCTCCCTTTAAATGTCTTGCGACGTATATTGCAACATTCCTTGGTTCATTTTCCACTCCCCGCCTTGCCGTAAATAGACGTTCTTTTTCAATTCCGTATAACCGAGCAACAACACCGTTGATTTGATCAATATCCGGGGCCAGACACTTTGATTCCGGCACCTCCCGATCCTGTTTCACCTCGAAAAAAATCTCCTTGACCCTCTGTGCAAACGCCTTTCCGCCCAAAATGGAAGAAAGATTTTTTTTCGCGTAAAATGTTTCTATTTCTTCAGAATCGGGCATTCCCATGAACGATTTGTACTGAATGACCTGCTGTTTTTTATTCTGAGTCAACATGGATAAAATAAAGTCTTTAGATAACCATGCCCATTCACGCTTGTCGGACAGATAGCCAGCGTGACTGCTCCACCTGAAGTCCGTCGGATTCTCGACCATCCCCGCCTTGACAGGGTTTTTGTGAATATATCTAACAAGCTGTAGCAGATAGGAATCCGCCTGAACCAGAACCGATTTATACCGCCCCCGGAAAAGAGTGCCGTCGGTTTTATGCCGAATATTGTATTTCTGCGTGTAGACTCCGTTGACATGCCGCATGCACCGGGACAGATTCCCGTCTTCGGTCTGAACCAGCACATGATAATGATTGGGCATCAGGCAATAGGCCGCCACATTCATGTGAAACATGGCGGATGCTTCCTGAAGAAGCGACAGAAAAAGCTCGTGGTCTTCATTGTCCTGATACAATGCATGTCCACGGCGAGCCCGGTTCATGACATGGTGCCATGCACCGGGGTAATCCATTCGTAAGGGTCTCGACATTCTTCAGCTCTTGTTTGTAAAGCGTTTATATTCAGGGTTTACCAAAATGCCTGATAAAAAACTCTTCGGCCATTTTAAAACCCTCTTCTGAGAGCACAACCGACTTGGCCTTCCCGACCGGATTGGATATCAGGCCTTTTTCATGAAGCCGGTTCAGGGTTTCCCAGTCAAACCCCTTCCAGGCCCGTGCTCCATAACCCTCCTCTCTGGAATGGATGACAAGGTACAACAAGGCAAGCGTGTATTCATCGACTTTTTCCGTATCATACGCCATGGCTGAACCTAGACTCGGTAAGATTGAAGGTTGAATATTTGGATTTCTTGTATTTCCAATAACAGGCTTATTAGTAAAGGTCAAACGGAGACTTGACCCCAATTCATTACTGCAACGGTGTCCAAAATTGGCCATAAAAGCCATGAAAATTCATATGATTATACTTA
>DYJE01000087.1 GCA_020723285.1 Desulforapulum autotrophicum
ATGGAGGTGACGTATGAGACGGACAGAGATATTACAGGAGGTTAGGAAGATGCGATTTGAAGAGGCATATGGAGGATGGACAGAGGGTCGATTAAGTCGGGAAGAGGCGGCACAGATATCAGGGGTATGTTCTCGGACGTTTCGGCGTTACACAGATCGTTACGAGGAAAACGGATTGGAGGGATTGTTGGACAAACGATTGACACAGGCATCATTTAGGAGAGCTCCCGTGGATGAGGTCATGGGGGTATCTGAGCGTTACCGGACAAAACACATGGGTTGGAACGTAAAGCATTTTTATTCATGGTATCAGCGTGAAGGTGGTGGGCGTAGTTATACATGGGTGAAGAACACATTGCAATCGAAAGGTTTGGTTTCCGGGGCTCTGAAACGGGGTGTACACCGCAAGCGTCGGGAACGGTCTCCCATTCCCGGGATGATGCTGCATCAGGACGGAAGCAGACATGAATGGGTTTTGGGGAGGAAGTGGGATATTATTGTGACGATGGATGATGCAACCAGTGAGCACTATTCCATGTTTTTTGTCCATGAGTAGGGAACCGTCAGCAGTTTTCAAGGGGTAAGGGATGTGATCATTAAGCGGGGTTTGTTCAGTGCTCTTTATACCGACAGGGGGAGTCATTACTGGTTTACTCCGGAGGCGGGAGGCAAAGTAAGCAAGACGCAGCCTACCCAATTTGGCAGGGCCATGCAGCGCTTGGGAATTGATATGATTGCCGCCTATTCTCCGGAAGCACGGGGTCGGAGCGAACGGTTTTTTCAAACCCATCAGGATCGGCTTGTAAAGGAATTGGCTGCTCATGGGATCGTCACGATGGATGCAGCTAACCGCTATCTGGCCACGATATATATGCCGGCATTCAACGCTGAGTTCATGCAGCCTGCGGCCGAGGAGGGAACTGCCTTTACAAAGTGGATTGGCGCAAATCTCGATGATGTCCTTTGCGAACAGTATGAACGGACAGTGACTGCTGATAACTGTGTCAACTTTGAGGGGATAACCCTGCAAATCCCTGCTGACAGGTATCGATGCCATTACGTCAGGGTCAGGGTGCGTATCCATCGGTATATGGACGGTTCACTTGCCATTTTCCATGGTCCACGCAAATTGGCTGATTATGACAGAGAAGGAAAACTGAAAGAAACAAGAAACAAAAAAGAAAAAGGCAGCGTAAGTCCACCGCTCG
>DYJE01000088.1 GCA_020723285.1 Desulforapulum autotrophicum
TAGTGCAATATCAATGGACATTTTCTGATAGCAAGAGGTACGGTAAAACTGGGAGTTTGAAAACGGAAGATATGCGTCGAACCAGTTCTACAGCGGTCAATTTCTTGTCAGGCTCAACCACTTTGCGCTTTGCATGAATCCACATGGGTTCAATCGGGTTGAGCCAAGGGCTCTTCTTTGGCAAAAGAAAGGGCAGTAATCGAATGCCTTGTCGGTTCTTTTTCACGGTACGATTATGTTCACGGATCCATTGGCGAACTGCCATGCTTTTGTGCCAGGTAGCGTGATCCCAGACCATAACCAGTACCTGTTTATCTGCTAGCCGTGTTTTCTCCAAGAGCCATTCAAGATACTGAATGGTCAGAACGCTACAGGGATTGCCTTCCACAAAACGCAACCACACTTCTTCATGTTTGGTCTCGTTCTGTTCGTACCAATGAACGGCTAAACCATAACAGGCTATTGCTTTTGGGTCTGGATCATCGGTACGATGCACTTGCTCGATCAACTTCAGAAACTGGTCGCTTTCAGCCCAGCTGTGCAAATCCGGATGCGCTAAGCGGCTCCACCAGGTTTCATCCTGATATCCAAAAGCCCAATCAGGCTTTTTCCTTGCCAAGGCCATCAAGCGGTCACGCTGTTTTTTTTCAACAAGTACGCCGGGTCCGGGCTGGAAATCCAGTGTTTGGCACGTTTCCAAGAGATGCCAAAACGTTTCAGTGTGATTCGAATGGCTTCTCCGCTTACCAGCCGTTCTGCCACTTTTTCGCTAAAACTGACTTCTGCCAGCAAGTTCAGCGTCCACAGGCTGGTTTCTTTGCCGAACTTGCGCGGACTTTGATGCAAAATATCTTTCAACCGTTCTATCTTTTCTGGCGTAAACGTCGCTGAGATATTGTGCGGTCTGCGCGACCCAGCTTTCAAAACATCCAAACCGGTTGCGTTGAACTTTTTGATCACATTTCGCACAGTCTGGTCATCGCAGCCCAATGTCCGTGCTATTCGTCTCGCTGTTTCTTTGCGAGCGCTCGCCAGGACAATCTGACTACGGCGGAGTTCAAATCGATCTTTTGAGCGCAGGCTCGTTTTTAGCCTTTCCTGCTCTTCTTCTGTCAAGTTTCGAACATATATCGGCGTTTTCATTTACCCGTTATATCACTATCCTATTTTCTTTGTTG
>DYJE01000034.1 GCA_020723285.1 Desulforapulum autotrophicum
TTTTTATTAATTAATACATGTTGTTATGAAATTCTACTTTTTACGAGTCCATCGACGTTGGACGTTCGATGTTCGATGTTCACAACCGCTGGCACAGAGAAAACGTATCTTTCATTGCCGATGTTCGCATAGCCATCATTGAATATATGAAATTTATCGTGATGATGCATCGAACGATCATAACCATTTGATACTGGGCATTCAATCATCCGTCCAATGCAGTCAGATATCCAGCACAGGCAAAAACCGCTTGATCAGATCCCGTTCGCTGTTCAGCAGCTTCCGCCACTGGATGGAGTATATGATTTCGTTGCCGTCGTGATAGCGGGGTGTCATGTGGGCGGCCATGATGCGGTGGGGGAGAAGGGGGTCGTATTCGGCCCAGAGGGTTCGACGCATGTCGAAGCCGAAGTGCCGGTAGATCTGGCGGCCCAGGGTCTCCGCGCAGATTTTCCGTTTAGGCCCTTCGGTCATGTCGGAGGCCACCACGATTTTCGGCTTGAGAAAGGTGACGCCGGGGTGGCTCAGGGAAAGGTCGATGATTCGCAAATGACAGGAGATCAGCCAGAGGACGTTTTCTCCCTGGTCCGGTCCTTCCCAGGTGAATATGTTGTCGTAGATCAGCATGACGGCACGCTATTTGGGACTGTCGGTTTTCAGGGCCTGGATTTTTTTGTCGATCCGGCTGGAAAGCTCCTGGATCTCAAGCTGATAGAACACTTTCTGCTTTTTCAGCTCCGTGGCCAGATCACCCTTGTCGATGTTATCAGCCTTGAGCTTTGAGATTTCCTGTTTGAGGGAATCGAGGGATGTTTTAAAGGATGCCTGGTCAAGGGATTTTTTCTGCATGTCCGCGAGCATGCCGGATATTTTGGCGTTCTGACTTGAAACACCTGTGAGGTCTTTCCGAAGGGCCAGGGTCTCGGTTTTGAGGCTCCGGATGTCGGCGGCAAGGGCGCTGCTGCCGGTTTTAAGCGTTTCAAGCTGCCCCAGGGTTTTTTCGTTTCTGTCCACGCGGGCGTTCACGGCGGCCAGGGTTTTATCCATGGCGGCCAGACGTTCCGTCAGTTTTACGTCCATGCTTTTCTGAAAATCGGCGTTTTCAGTGTCCAGGGCTTCCAGTTTCTGTGTCAGCTGCTCTTCGAACTTGCTCATTTCAAGGGAGCCGGAACTTTCGATCCGGCTCATCTTGTCACGCATGTCCATGTATAGAAACGCCATGAAAATTCCGATGGCCACAGGGACGAGAACCGAGATCAGCGTCACTTTCAGGCTGAGTTTTTCGATGCGGCGGCTGTGGGCCTGATCTTCATAGATGGCCCGGCCGGAAAGTGCTTCTTCCGATCCCAGAACGAATTCACCCGTGTGGTCTTTATCCATGGTTTATTCCCATTCGATGGTTCCAGGCGGTTTGGAGGTGATGTCGTAAGTCACCCGGTTCACGCCTTTCACCTCGTTGATGATCCTGTTTGAAATCCGGCCCAGAACGTCGTAGGGCAGTCTGGCCCAGTCGGCGGTCATGGCGTCCTTGCTGGTGACGGCCCTTATGACCACGGCGTTTTCGTAGGTCCGCTGGTCGCCCATGACCCCCACACTTTTTACCGGAAGAAGCACGGCGAAAGACTGCCAGACTTTTTTGTAGTATCCGGCTTTTCTCACTTCATCCAAAAGAATGGCGTCGGCTTCCCGAAGGACATTCAGGCGTTCACGGGTGATTTCACCCATGATGCGGATGCCAAGGCCCGGCCCGGGGAACGGCTGACGCCAGACCAGCTCGTCGGGCAGGCCCAGTTCGGTTCCAAGTTCCCGGACCTCGTCCTTGAACAGGAATTTCAAGGGTTCGATGAGTTTCAGTTTCATGTTTTCAGGCAGACCGCCCACGTTGTGGTGGGATTTGATCACGTCTGAAGGCCCGCCGAAAACGGACTGGCTTTCGATGATGTCCGGGTACAGGGTGCCCTGACCCAGGAATTCGGCGTCGTCGATTTTGGCCGCTTCCCGGTCGAACACTTCGATGAACACTTTACCGATGGTTTTCCGTTTGACTTCGGGATCGGTGACGCCGGTAAGGGGCGTGAGGAAATCATCGCTGGCGTCGATGAACCGGATGTCCATGTCCAGATGACGGGTCAGGGAGTCCTTCAGGCTGTCGCTTTCGTTTTTACGCATCAGGCCGTTGTCCACATAGATGCAGGTGAGATGACGGCCGATGGCCTTGTGGATCAGAACCGCCGCAACAGAGGAATCCACGCCGCCTGAAAGGCCCAGGATCACTTTTTTGTCTCCCACGGTCTCACGGATCTCTTCGATGGCGTTCTGGGCAAAGGATTTCATGGTCCAGGTTTTTTTGCAGCCGCAGATGTCAAAGATAAAGGCACTTAAAATTTCGCGGCCTTTTTCCGTGTGCTCCACTTCAGGGTGAAACTGGAGGCCGTAAAGCCTCTTGGCCCGGTTGGCAGCGGCGGCGTAAGGGGTGTTGTCCGTTCCGGCGGTGCCCGAGAAACCGTCGGGCAGACGGGTGATGGAATCCCCGTGGCTCATCCAGCACACGGTTTTTGCTCCCACATCTTTGAAAAGATCGCCGTGGTCGGAAACCATGAGCTCGGCGAAGCCGTATTCCCGTTTGTCCGACCGGGCCACGGTGCCGCCAAGAACGCTGACCATGACCTGAAGCCCGTAGCAGATGCCTAAGACGGGAATGCCCAGTTCGAACACCCAGGGTTCGACTTTGGGGCTGTTTTCGTCGTAAATGCTGGAGGGACCGCCGGACAGAATGATGCCTTCGGGTTTGATGGTGTTCACGGTGTCTTTGGTGAGCATGGACGGCGGTATGATCTGGCAGTATACCTCGTGTTCTCTGACACGCCGTGCGATGAGTTGGTTGAACTGGGAGCCGAAATCTATGATCAGTATCATGAAAATCCTCTATGGGGTTACCGTTTGCAAAAACACGATGAATATGGTAAAAACGGCGGAAAATGTCAACTGATTTTAGAATGATTCCGGTTCTTTTGACCGCTTTAACCCGTGTGTTTCAAAGGATCCGGCAAAGGTTCAGGGTGAAACCATGGGGCGGATTTTCGTCCAGATTTATGAAATTCAGACGCCATCCGAGGCCGAGGCTGTGATGGCCCTTGGCGTGGACCGGATCGGTTCGGTTCTTGTTTCAAGGGATAACTGGAAAATCGGGGACGTCAGGGACACGGTGCGCTGCGTCAGGGCGAACGGTGCGGTGAGCAGCCTGATTCCGCTGTTTTCCGATGAGGAATCCGTGGTAAGGGTCATCGACTGGTACGAGCCTTCGGTCATCCATTTCTGCGAATCCCTTTCAGGGCCGGAAGGGGTGACGGATATCGTTCCAGGCCTTCTGGAACTTCAGAGAAAGGTGCGGCAGCGCTTTCCCGAGGTTCTGATTCAGCGGTCCATTCCCATCGGGGAAACAGGTCACGGGCAGCGGGTCCCCACCCTGGAACTGGCCCGTCTGTTCGAGCCGGTCAGCGATCAGTTCCTGACAGACACGGTGATTTTCAACGGCAAGGGTGACGAAAGGGATCAGCCGGTCGCGGGGTTTGTGGGCATCACCGGCGTCACCTGTGACTGGGACGTGGCAAGAAAATTGGTTGAAGTGAGCAGCCTTCCCGTGATACTTGCAGGGGGGCTTTCACCGGACAATGTCTACGAGGCTGCCGTGAATACAAGACCCTGGGCCGTTGACAGCTGCACCCGGACCAATGCGGCGGATGCTGACGGCAGGCCCATCCGGTTCAGGAAAGATTTGGAGAAAGTCAGGCGGTTCGTTCACGAGACACGACGTGCGGAAATGACAATATAAGGACACATTAAAACCATAAAGGAAAGACAAGCATGTTTGAAGCGGGAGAATTTAAAAAAGGGATCAAGGTTGAAATCGACGGAGCGCCGTACATGATCGTTCAGTTCGAGTTCGTCAAACCCGGAAAGGGTCAGGCCCTTTACAAATGTAAACTCAAAAACATGATCACCGGGACCCAGTTCGAACGGACCTACAGATCCGGTGACAAACTGAAAAAGGCCAGCCTCGACGAACGCGAGATGGAATACCTGTATTACGACGGAAGCAACTACTGTTTCATGAACAACGCCTCTTACGAGCAGGAATTTCTCACCAAAGAGCAGATCGGTGAAAACGTGGACCTGCTCAAGGAAAACACCGTCTGTTCCGTTCTGTATTTCGGAACCATGCCCATCGGCGTCACGCTTCCCAACTTCGTCATTCTGAGGGTTATCAAAGCCGATCCCTGGGCCAAAGGCGACACCGCCACCAACAACATGAAACCTGTGGTGGTTGAAACAGGGTTCGAGGTTTTCGTGCCTCCGTTCATCGAAGAAGGCGAACTGCTCAAGATCGACACCCGGACCCGGGCTTACTCCGAACGGGTCAAAGGCTGATCCATCATAAGTCACTCATCATCGACGGAATAAAAAAGCCCCTTTCACGGGGCTTTTTTTTCGGATGTGTTCAAGGCTGTCTGGAGGTTTGGACGTCACATGCACTTCAACGAACCAAAGCCGGAGTTTTTCCAGTTGAGGATGGGCAGGGTTTTTTTGATGATTCGTTTGATTCCGTTGCCGGAAATGCCTTTGGCCAGCCCGGAATGGGCCGGATTCTGAGCGTCTTCTTTGGACATTCCGGATACGCCTGCCGCTTTCTGCTCGTTCATTCTGCTGTTTTCAATCATGAAACGCCTCCATCATTTTAAAATTACAGATGCCCTGACTAAAACACGGTTTCCCATGACCCGTCTGATTTTTTGAGCCATGTTATTCATGGTATCGGCTGATTCCCTGGCGAAGGTTAGAAAAAAAATCGATTTGATATTTCATAAAAAGTAGAATATAAATAATAACAACTTATTCTAAGCGTTTCCATTGCCCAAGACCGACGACGACCAACTCACAGAAACACGATAAAACACAAAGTCAAGGCTTCATAACCGTTAAATTCTATACTCCCGATCTGTTCAGGCTGCCGAAGTTGTTTTTTTAAAATGGTGTTCGGGCGAATTTATTTATTATAAACAACCAATATTCTGATATTATTATGAAAATTATTACACTGGCAAACCAAAAAGGCGGATGTGGAAAAAGCACGATAGTGCTCAATCTGGCGATTCAACTGGGATTGAAACATCAAAAAGTCCTGATCTTTGATACAGACCCTCAGGGAAGCTGTATTGAAACGCTGAAGAGACGGACGGATCAGCTGGTTGAGATTGTACCGATTTTTTCCGATATTCATCGCGAAGTTCAGAAATACGAAGAAACGGTGGATTACATCATTATCGATACGCCGCCACATGATGGAGAAACCATGGCGTCCGCGGTCATATGCTCGGACCTTGTGATCATTCCGGTCCAGGATTCTCCTCTGGATGTCCGCAGCACCAAAACCACAGTGGATCTGGTCAATGAGGCAAGGCAGGTGAACCCGAATATCAAGGCCTGTTTTCTGTTGAGCAGAATTCAGCCCAAAACGGTTCTTGCGCGTGAACTGAAGGAACTTCTTCGCCAGACTTATGGTTTCGATATTTTGAAGGCAGAGTTAGCCAATCGTGTCGCCTATAAATATGCCATGATATACGGTCAGGGCGTCAGCGAATTCGACAGACGGGATGCATCGGCAAGTGAAGTCGATTCATTATCCGTCGAGATAATGGACCTATTGAATCATTAACCTCTTTATCGATTGGGCAGAATAAGGATATGAAAACGAAAAAACCGTCTCTTTTGGATATGGAATGTTTTGTTCAGGCCAGGACCCGAAGTTCGCAGCTTATCAAAGACGAATCTGGCATACCTGATCCGTCCGTGGAGAAGTTTCAAACGACAGAACAGGCAGCTGCCGAACCGGAGGTTCAGATTCCCGTGAATGAGCGGATGGCCGAGGACATTCGGGCCATTCAGCCCGTACCGGAAAAAAATGATGAGCCAACGGATGAGTCTGTGCAAGGGGCCGGGCCAGAGGCCAGCGATCCGTCTGAAACGTCGGATGCCAATGTTCTTCAGGTCATCAAAATGATGTTGTCCGATTATGCGCCGAATAAAGAATACATGAAAGAGGTTCTCGGTCTTGTCTCTGAACAAAAAGCGGAAATACTGTATCTGAAAAATGAAATGAACAGGCTGAAATCCAAAGTCGAGGCGTTTAACATCATCGCGGATCAAAAGATCGAGATTAAATATCTGCGGGATAAAATCAACATGCTTCAAACCCTGTTCGACCAGTTCGCGGGGAAAAAGCAAGAACGGCCGGCCCCCAGGGTCCATGAACCCGTGGATGAACATTACAAAACATTGATTTTTAAAAATATCGTCAAGATGAAAGATGAAAACGGATTTTCCTCCCTGGATGTGGCCAAGTTATTCAAACGCGAAGGATTCGCCATTTTTTCGCCCTATGCGACATGGGATGAAGACACGGTGACGCATATGTACAAATTGGCCAAGACAATGAAGCTGTCATAGAAGGGAGTGGTTTACCCCTGCTCCCCGAAGGGCAGGGGAGCTGTCCTCTTGACGGTTGAAACAGTTGAGGCTGTTCATTTACCCTTTCTTTCCGTTCGTGATACGAAAACCCGCGACCCGAACGTCCCAAAAAACCATTCCCCGGCGATTTTGACCATCATATTGAAATGGTTCCAAAGAATAAAATTCCATAACAATAAAATGACTTTGATTTTTTTCGTGATCGTCAATGCATTGCCTGATAAAAAGCTGAAGGACGACAACAGGGGGAAATGTATCTGACATGAAACAGGATCATCACATCACAAGACCGACCATCCTGGTGGTCGATGACCATCCGGAGCAGTTGAGCGCCTTATTCACGGAGCTCCAGCTCAATGGGTACAGTCTGCTTATTGCTCAGAACGGAGCAGAGGCGTTTAGAATTCTGGGAAAAATTCAACCGGATATGATCGTGCTGGATGTCCGTCTTCCGGATATGGACGGGTTTGAAATCTGCCGGCAGCTGAAACAGAGCGGCAACGGGTGTGAGATCCCTGTGCTGTTCACCACGGGGATCACCGAACTGGAAGGCAAGCTTCAGGGATTTCAGGCCGGTTGTGCGGACTATATCACCAAACCTTTCCAGCTGGATGAAGTGCTTGCAAGGATCAGGACCCATCTGACCATCCGAAAGTTGCAGCAGGCCCTGCACGTCGAGAAAGAGCGGTTCAAGGGTTTGTCCGAAGTGACGTTTGAAGGTATTCTGCTCCACGATCAGGGCCGCATTATGGAGGTCAACAAGAGGCTGGAGCGCATGTTCGGATTCACCCGTGAAGCCCTGCTGCTGCTCGACGTTCACGAGCTTCTCTGTCCGGAATTCCGGAAGATGACAGAAGACATGATGGCCGGGGAAACGGAAGGTGCCCATGAAGTTCAGGGACGCCGCAAGGACGGAACGCTGATTCCCCTGGAAATTCAAAGCCGAGCTGTCCATTACCAGGAACGGGAACTCCGTGTGCTGGCCCTGCGAGATATTTCCTGGCGGAAAAACCTGGAACAGGAGGCACTCCAGTTATCAACGGAAAATGTGGTTCTGAAAGCTTCTTTGAGTGACCGGGATCATCTCGGTGAACTGATCGGCCGGGGGGCGGCCATGCAGAAGGCGTATGAACGCCTGTTAAAGGCCGCAGTATCGGATGCGCCGGTGATTCTGTCCGGTGAAACAGGCGTGGGCAAAGAGCTGGCCGCCCGGACCATCTGGCAGTTGAGCGAAAAATATACCCGGACCTTCATTTCCGTCAACTGTGCGGCCATCCAGGAACCCCTCTTTGAGTCCCAGTTTTTCGGCTATCGAAAAGGCGCTTTCACTGGGGCGACCCAGGACGAGCCGGGATATTTTGACCAGTCTATGGGCGGTGTGCTGTTTCTCGATGAAATCAGCGAATTGACGCTCACCCTGCAGGCCAAGCTCCTGAGAGTGTTGAATAACGGGGAATACACACCGGTGGGCGATACCCGGCCCCGCATCGCCGATGTGCGTATCATCGCGGCCACCAACAGGTCTCTTCGGGACATGGTCGCTTCAGGCCGGTTTCGTGAGGACTTGTTCCATCGCCTGCATGTCATCTCGATTCACATGCCCCCTTTGCGTCAGCACAAGGAGGATCTTCCCCTTCTGATCGACCATTTTTTCCGAC
The DNA here is from genome assembly GCA_020723285.1 of Desulforapulum autotrophicum. GTDB lineage: Bacteria > Desulfobacterota > Desulfobacteria > Desulfobacterales > Desulfolunaceae > DYJE01. Next base: position 8,184 of record DYJE01000034.1, read on the forward strand.
CCTTGATTCCCGACGGCGATACCCGGATCGCTTTGCCTGATGAGATTCTGGAACGATTCAGAGAATACGAGTGGCCCGGCAATGTGCGTGAACTGGCCAACGAAGTCCGGCGCTATGTCGCCATGGACGAGGTGGAATTGCAGTCGCCCTATACTTCCGGGCATCCCGATGAAGGGTCGTCACTTGCTGAAAAGATGGGGGCGCATGAACGAAAAATCATTGAAGATACTTTGAACAGCGCCGGTGGCAACCGTGTCAGGGCGTCGGAACTGCTCCGGGTGCCCCTGGCCACCTTGTACCGTAAAATCCAGAAATACGGTTTGTAATCCATGGGCCGAATGATTCTGATTGCTTGGATCGCCGTTGTGATTCCTGTTTATTCCTTTGCCCAGGAAACGGTGGTGCTGACCGATGACCAGGAACGATACCCCCTGGGACATATGCTGGAGTATCTGAAAGACAGCACGGGTACTTTGACTCTGGATGACGTCCTCTCTCCGGAAAATCAGGGTCGGTTCATCCGTTCCACAAAGGATGTGCCCAGTTTCGGGCTTACATCATCGGCATATTGGGTCCGTATCCGGCTTCGTAGTCAGGCTGCCAGGACAGAGTCATGGCAACTGGAGCTGGGTTTTCCCAATATGCAGGAGGTGACGTGCTTTCGCCCAGGGGGGGAAGGAAAGGGATTTGACATGGTCCGGACGGGAACCCACCATGACTTTCTCACCCGGAATAGCCCTTACCATCATTTTGTGTTCCGGATTCCGCTGCCTCAAGGAACCGAACAGACCCTCTATCTCCGGCTCAGGAACGACTGGGCCATGATCTTTCCCCTGACTCTCTGGACTCCGGAGGCTTTCATTCATTCCAGCCGGGTCGATTATTTGCAGCTTGGCCTGGTCTATGGGGCCCTGATTCTCCTCATCATCTACAACCTGTTTCTCTGGCTCGCCTTGAAAGAGCGCAATTACGGGTATTACGTTGGGGTCCTGACCTGCACGCTTCTGGGGCACATGGTTTACCAGGGTCTGGCAGGCCAGTACCTGTGGCCGGCCAGCCCACATCTGACCGATCTGGGGATGCTTGTCCTTTTTCCGGTGATTTCCATTCTCGGCATGTTGTTTGCCATCTCCTTTCTGGACACCCGGAAACGATCGCCCGTCGGGCACCGGGTGATTCTGGGATTTATCGGGGTCTGGCTGGTGATAATGGTCCTTTTCATATTTGTGGATGTCGGCAGGATGGTTCGGGTGGTGATGCCTCTTCGTCTGGCGAACAGTCTTGTCTTTACAACCATCAATTATCTGATCTGGCGTAAGGGGTATGCCCCGGCCCGCTACTTTTTCCTGGCCTGGCTGATGACGGCCATGACGTTCATTCCCTTTGCCCTGGTGCGGCTTGGTGTTTTGCCGAGTTTTTCTCTGGCCGAGCAGGGCATCCGTTTCGGCATGATATTAACCGGGCTGTTTTTTTCCTTCGCCCTGGCCGACAGGATACAGAACCTCCAGCAGGAGATATTCGAACACCAGAAAACCCAGGAAAGACTGAAAATAGACAAGGAAACGGCTGAAAGATCCAGTGAGGCCAAAAGCCGTTTTCTTTCCATGATGAGCCATGAGTTCCGGACCCCTTTGAACGCCATCCTCGGATACACGGACCTGTTACAGCGAAAACCTCCCATGGATTCGCTGATGGAAAGCGGCCTTAAAACCATCGAAAAAAGTGGCCGCCATCTTTTGCAGCTGATTGAGGACCTGCTGGATCTCGCGAAAATCGAGGCAGGGACCGTTGAACTGGCCCCCCATGCATTTTCGCTGACCGAGCATCTTGACACCGTGGCGTCCATGATTCGGCTTAGGGCCCATGAAAAAGGGCTGGAGTTCATCTGGGATCCGCCACCCGGCCTTCCGGCCATGGTGCATGGAGATGTCAGGCGTCTTCGGCAGGTGCTTCTGAATCTTCTGGGCAACGCCGTGAAGTTTACCCGGAAAGGGCGGGTCAGGCTGGATGTTATCCGACAGACGGATCATGGTCTGAAATTTTCCATCGAGGATACGGGACCGGGCATTCCGCCGGATCAGCAAGAGGCGATTTTTTCCCCTTTTGTTCAGATCAGGAACGCCCGAAACAGCGGTGAGGGTGCGGGTCTTGGATTGAGCCTCAGCCGGTCCATGGTGGCCCTGATGGGAGGCAGTCTCCATGTGGACAGTCTCGTCGGAAGGGGCAGCACCTTCTGGTTCTCCGTGGATCTTCCGGAGGTTTTGGATGCGGAACCGGTCCATGCTGTGGAGAACCCTTCCGTGGTGGGTTACCATGGAAAACCCCGGAGCCTTCTTGTGGTGGACGATCATCCGGAGAGCCGTCGTATGCTGACTCTTATCCTGGAATCACGGGGTTTTCATGTTTCGGAGGCAGCGAACGGCAAGGAAGCCGTCTTAAGGGTAGGCCATGACTCCTTTGACGGGGTTGTGATGGATCTGATGATGCCGGTGATGGATGGCCGTGAAGCCGCCCGTCAGATGCGGCAGATCCCTGAACACGACCATCTGAAGATCCTCCTCATGACAGCCGATGCATCGGTCCGGCCGGAGACGCTTCGGGCTGAAAGCGGGTGTGACGCGGTTCTGACAAAGCCCATCAACCGTGACCGGCTGTTTGGGCAGTTGAAAGCGCATCTCGGTCTTGAATGGGTTTACAGCGATGGAACGGACGTGAACGCTGAAGACACGCCCATGGTGGTCCCGCCTGGGGCAGACTTGGATACGCTTCGGGACCTGGCCAGAATCGGCGCTTATACGAAACTTCACGAAAAACTGACACAGCTTCGCCAACAAGATTCCGGGGCAGGTCCGTTTGTGGATCATATGCTGGGCTTGCTCCACCGGTTTCAATTCGAGGCCATCCTTGAATATCTTGATCAGGTGGCCAAAGAACCGTAACCGATGGTGGCCGAAGGGTATTTCCCAAGAAACAAAAAACCGTTCTCATTTTTGAGAATGATATTATATTTATTCATATCGGAATGTTAATGTAAAAGATCCTGCAGGGCATCTCTCATTTCCGGGAAATGATTCAAACCCAGACCGTCCCATATCCCTCGGGCCAAGCAAGTCCTGATGTTAAAAAAATAAATATAATCAGTATATTGCAATGATGTTGTCCATGTTTTCATGAATATCGTCGCTGGTGGCACTTCATTTGCTAAATTCGGCCAAAAATAATTTTTTTCGCATTATCGAAAACATTCATACACAAAGGAGAACAGCCATGACCAACAAAAAATCAGCAGCCAAAGGTGTAAGTCGGCGGGATGCTCTGAAACTTTCCGGGCTGGCCATGGGTGGACTGGCCATGAGCGGGATGCTCGGCGGATGCACCAGCAGCGATGCATCGGACACCCCCGTGGTCGATGAGGGGGAACAGAACTCGTATTTTGAATCTCTGGATTCCTGCTATCCGGGAGAGCCTCTTGCGGAAAACGAGATGAGAATCACGTTTATGGGGTCCTGGTATTTTCAGCGGCTGGCCCAGGCATGCAACAGCGTCTTTGTGGAAGTGGGCGGAGGCCCCGATGGAACGGCCGCAGATCAGTTCGTCTTTGACTGCGGTTCCGGCATAACTGCCAAGTACAACGCCATGCGCATCCCCATGTCAAAACTGGACAAGATCTTTGTCACCCATCTGCACGGAGACCATATGAGTGACCTCACGCACATATACTGCTTTGGACCGGCCTATGACCGCAAATCCCCCCTGTATGTCTGGGGGCCGTCCAATTCCGGGCTGACCTATTACGACCCTTACAGGAAAGTCAATCGCGGACCCTATGAGGATGGAACCAAGGCTTTTTGTGAAAACTTCCGGAAAGCCATGCGCTGGCACACGGAAAGCTTCAGTTTCCAGACAAGCGCCATCGATGGCTGGACCCGGCCAGGGTGGCTTCCTGACGATGCAAGCCCTGTCGGTGATGACGCCGAAAACGACGCGTATGCCCTGTACCCCATTGAACTGGACTGGACTGTGGAGGGCGGTGTGGCATACGACAACCCCACCACCGGCGTGAAAGTCACACATTTCCCCGCGATCCATGACCGGATGGGATCGATCAGCTACAAGTTGGAATGGAAGGGCCTTTCCATGATTTTCACCGGAGACACCAAGCCTGGCAACTATGTGATCAGGCAGGCAAACAGTGGCGTGGATGTTCTGATCCATGAGATGACAACCCCGCCGGAAGTCTGGGTTGAAAAATTTTCGGGGCTCGATCCGGACACGACCGATCCGGCAACCTGGGCCGCATATGTTCAGATGGCAAAAAATGTCCAGGATTCTTCCCATACCGTGCAAAAAGCGTTCGGGTATATCCTCAGCCAGCTTAATGTCGCTCCACGGCTGGCCGTGGGGACGCATTTTCCGGCAACCGATGATACCATCAAGGACGCTCTTTCGGACATCCGTCTCTGGTACAAAAATGGCGACGTCACCGTGGCCACGGATCTGATGGTCCTCAATGTCTCAAAAACACAAATTCATCAGCGCAAGGCTGTGGTTTCGGATTACGTATGGCCCAACATTCCCCAAAGTTCCGGAGCGACTTATGAAATGCCGTTGTACAACGACGGGGCAACATCCGATCCCCTTGCACAGCTTGACCCTGACAGGGATGAAATTACGGGGGAACCCTGGGAAGAACGATAACGAACAGGGCGCGCAATAATCTATCGAAGTCGAACAAAGCCGAATACGCCAACAAGAACAGGGGAACTGCCCATGGCTCTTAAAAATCAGCCGGATGGCAAGACCGGACAGAGAGAAGACCATGCCTACAATCTGGATCAGGCTTTAACCCGTTTTGAACGGGGGTTTCTTTCGAACATCCTTGAACTGACTCGGTGGAATCGGGCCAAGGCGGCTCAAATGCTGGGGATCAGCGAGAATCTTTTGGCATCCAAAATTCGTGATTATCAGTTATCCCCGGCTGACAGGCCGTCTTCAGGGGGAGAATAAAAAAGAAATAATAGGGAGGAGAATGATGAAAAAAATAACACGAAGAGAGTTTCTTCAGCGGTCCTCGCAGTTGTCTGCGGCGGCCATGCTCGGCGGTGTGGTCGGACTCGGTCCGATGACCGGGTGCACGACGAGCAGCAACCCGGACCCTGAGAAACCCCATCCCAATATCCTGTTGATCATGGTGGATCAGATGCAGACGCCTCCCGAAGGATACGAGCCTGATGAAGGACCGGCGGAAGGACTGAAAGAGATCCTTGGCTTCCGGGATCTGTCACCGGACAATCCCTATGCCCGTTTTTTTCCGGGACTTTTGAGACTCCGGCAGAACGCCGTGGTCATGCGGAAGCACTACACCGCCTCATCGGCCTGTGTGCCCAGCAGAACCTGCATCATGACCGGCCAGTATCCCGACGCCACCGGCGTGGACCAGACTGACGGGCTTTTCAAGTCTGCCTGCGACGTGCCCTGGCTGGACCCCGAAGGCATCCCCACCATCGGCGACTGGTTCCGGGCTGCGGGATACAAAACCCATTATTTCGGCAAATGGCATGTGTCGGAACCGGAAGACCCCGATTATCTGGATATCTGGGGGTTTTCAGATTGGAAGCAGTCAAGTCCCGAACCCCATGGCGGAACAGCGGACAATCTGGGCGTCTTCCGGGATGTGGAATTCACAAAAAGCGTGATTGATTTTCTGGAAACAAAAGGCACTTCCTCTTCCGAGGAACCCTGGTTTGCTGTGGGGTCTCTGGTGAATCCCCATGATTGCAGCTCGTTTCCCATCAACTGGCAGCTTCCGAATGATGAGGATGGATCCTACACAGGTGTCGTTCCCTGGCAGGATTATCCTCCGGCCGTAACCATTCCGGCGGAAGGGGATACAAGCCGGGTGGGCGGGATCAACGCCCAGAATCAGGTCTCCCTGAATCCGGACGGTTTTCCCCAGGAAAACTGCACGCTGCCCAGAACGTACAACGAATCCCTCGATGGAAAACCCCGGTGTCAGAAAGACTATGCGCTCAAGTGGGGGCTGGCCTATGAGTCGATTCAGAACTCCGGGCTGAAACCGGACCATTCATCGCCGTTTCCCTTTCAGCTCCAGGGAGAAAACGCCGAAGACTGGTCTTTACGATACAATCAGTTTTATTTCTACTGCCAGTATCTTGCGGACCTGCAGATCCGTCAGATTCTCCAGGCTGTCGACGATAACAAGCTGACCTCGAACACCATCATCGTGTTTCTTTCCGACCATGGTGAACTGATCGGGTCCCATGGCGGCATGATCCAGAAATGGCATCAGGCCTATGAAGAATCGATCCGTGTGCCCATGGTGTTTTCATCGCCTCTGGTCAACACGGACGCTGCAAGGATGAGAGAAGTTCTTCAGCCCACCAGTTCCATTGATTTTGCCCCGACGGTCCTGGCCCTGGCCGGGTATCCTGAGGCGTCACTGAAATCCGCGATGGTGGAAGAGCATGGGGCCGACGTGGTCAGGCCCTTTGCCGGAGCGGACTTGTCTTCCCAGGTCATGGGGAACAGCGGGTCTTCGATTATCGGTCCGGATGGAAAACCCCGTGATGGTGTTTTTTTCATGACCAACGACATGATCACCGAAGAGGGGGCAAATCCTGAAGCCCCGAAACCCTACCAGTACACTTTATTTCTGAACAATGTCCACACACGCATCGGTGAAGGCCATGACCTGGCCGAAGGGCCGGTGCTTCAACCCAACAACATCCGTGCTTTTTGTACAGGAGACTGGAAAATTGCCCGTTATGTGGATCCCAATGGGCAGGAGTCGGATGAGTGGGAGCTTTATTGTCTGACGGCAGACCCGGTCGAACAGAACAACCTGCTGGATTACCGGACCGGTGAGCTGCGGGAGGATGTGGGTGTTACCGGTATGACCCGAAAGCAACTCCAGATGAAAGCCGCTGAACTGAAAGCGGCCCTGACGTTGCAGGAAGCTTACCATATCGATGCCTGAGGTGGAAAAAATACTGGGGAATCGACCCGATCATCATCTCACGGGATTGTTTTATAAGGGTAACGTTCAATGAATATGATGCAGAACATGCTCAGGGCCGAAGCCGGCCCTGAAAATCCAAGCCCCACAGGGTTTCACCTGATGGCCAAGCCTGTCGGACCGGACTGTAACTTGGGATGCGATTACTGTTTCTACCGCGAGAAGACAGCGTATTTTCCGGCCGGTAAACCCTTGCGCATGTCCGACGAAGTGCTTGAAGCGTACATCCGGGATTCTATCCGGTCTCAGTTAGGTCCCCACATTGTCTTTGAATGGCAGGGCGGGGAACCCACTCTGGCGGGGCTTGATTTTTTCAGGAAGGCCCTGTCATTCCAGAAAAAATACAGCGACGGCAGGTCCATCGGCAATTCCTTACAGACCAATGGAACCCTGATCGATGAAGCCTGGTGCCGGTTTCTTTCGGAAAACCATTTTCTGGTGGGACTGAGTATAGACGGTCCTGAGTGGCTGCACGATGTTTTCCGGAAGGACGCCTGTGGAGGCCCGACATTCGGAAAGGTCTTCAAGGCGCTGGGAATGCTTCGGAAACACGGGGTCGAGGTCAATGTCCTGGTGGCCGTCAACAGGTCTAATGTTTGTCATCCGCTGGAGCTGTACTGTTTTTTTAAAGAGGCGGGTGTCCGGTATCTCCAGTTCATTCCCGTTGTGGAACGGGAACCGGATACACGGGACCGGGAGTCCGGGCTTCACCTTGCCGGGCCTCCGTCGCACGATTCCAGGAACACACAGGCCGTGATGATGCCCTGGAGTGTGGAACCGGAGTTATACGGTGAATTTCTGATCCGCATTTTCGATGAATGGGTGACCCGTGACGTCGGCGATGTCTTTGTGATGAATTTTGAATGGACTCTGGGGGCCTGGGCCGGAGAACGGCCGGGCATGTGCCATGTGGGGTCACGTTGCGGGAGGAATCTCATCTTGGAGCACACCGGGGATGTGTTCGCCTGCGACCATTTCATGTACCCCGCATACCGTCTCGGTCATATTCTTGAAAAAAAACTAACGGAAATCGTACAGTCCGGGCAGGTATTGTCGTTCGGCATGGCTAAGGAAAAAACCCTCCCGAAGTATTGCCGTGACTGCGCGGTGCTTTTCGCATGCCATGGGGGATGTCCGAAGCACCGGTTTGTTCTGAGTCCCGATAACGAACCGGGCCTGAATTATCTTTGTCTGGGATTCAAGAATTTTTTTCATCATGTCCGGCCGGCCATGGAACAGATGCTGGGCCTGATCAGCCGGGGACAACCGGTCCGTAACATGATGAACATGGCGGCCATGCCCGGAGGCTGAACGTTGCTTAAAAAACGTGACTTAAAAAACTGATTGAAAAAACTGATTGAAAAAAAAGGTGCAACAAAATTGGGTTCATGATAAAAAAAATGCTAATCGAAATGGCTTGAAAAACTATCTAGTTATCCAAATCATCCAAACAGGAAGAGCTCACTATGAGATACCCGGAAAAAAAACAGGTGGAGAGTTTTATTTTTTTGCTGATCGTGCTGATTGTGTGGGGATTGCCCCCAATCGGATGCAAGAAAAAGGAAGACGCGAAGGTGGAAACACCCCTTAAAGAAGTCAGCGTCATGACCGTGAAAATTCAGGATGAACAGGTTTTTACCGAATTTGTGGCCCAGACACAAAGTTCGCAGCTTGTAAACATTCAGGCCAGAGTGAGCGGGTTTCTTGAAAAAAGGCTGTATGAAGAAGGCTCAGTGGTCAAGGAAGGCCAGGCCCTTTTCAAAATCGATGACAAGCCGTTCAAAGTGCAGCTTGACCAGGCCAAGGCCGCTTTGTCCGAACAGAAAGCCTCCCTCGAAACAGCACGCCTGAATCTGGAACGCGTCAAACCCCTGGTCAAGAATAACGCCTTGTCCCAGAAAGATCTGGACAGTGCCGTGGGCCAGTACCAGAGTCTCCTGGCGGCGGTGGAGCAGGCCAAAGCCCGTGTGAATAACGAAAACCTCAATCTGTCCTACACCACCATCACCTCTCCGGTTGCCGGGGTGAGCAGTTCCGCCCGCGAGGCGGACGGGACGTACATCAACGCCCAGAACAGCCTTCTGACCACGGTGGAAGTGCTTTCGCCCATGTGGGTGAATTTCAGCCTGTCGGAAAACGACATGCAGAAATACAGGGATCAGGTTAAAAAAGGGTTGCTTGTGCCGCCCAAGAACAATTCCTATGAGGTGGAAATCGTACTGGTGGACGGGTCGATTTTTCCCCACAAGGGGCGGATCACCTTTGCCGAACCGTCGTTCAATCCCCAGACCGGAACGTTTCTGATCCGGGCCAGCGTGAAAAATCCCGATGGGTCGTTGCGACCCAATCAGTACGTCCGGGCCCGGCTCAAAGGGGCGATACGGCCGAATGCCATTCTGATCCCCCAGCGTTCGGTTCAGCAGGATTCAAAAAGCCAGTTTGTGTGGGTGGTCCAGGCGGGAAGCACCGTTGAAAAACGGCCCGTGAAAGTCGGAAACTGGCATGATGACAACTGGTTTATCCTGGAGGGCCTGAAATCCGGTGATCAGGTGGTGGTGGACGGCCTCCTGATGCTCCAGGCGGGAATGAAGGTCAACGTGAAAACATCCCAGCCTGAAAACGGCGCGGGTGTGGATGCCAAGGCAAAATCAGGGAATGAACCCATAGAGGCTGCCGGTACCGGCAAATAAAGGAGGCGAAATCATGTTCTCCAGATTTTTCATCGAGCGGCCTATTTTCGCCACCGTTGTCTCCATCATCATCTGTCTCGCGGGCCTCGTATCGCTGAAGGGACTGGCGGTGGAGCAGTACCCCACCATCACACCGGTGCAGGTCACGGTGTCGGCAACCTATCCCGGCGCGGATTCCAAAACCCTGGCCGAGTCCGTGGCCGCCCCCATCGAAGCGCAGATCAACGGCGTGGACAACATGATCTACATGTCCTCCGCCTCTTCCGCCAACGGCCAGCTGACCCTGACCGTTTATTTTTCTCTGGATACGGACCCGGATATCGCTCAGGTGCAGGTCCAGAACCGGGTGAACCTGGCGCTGCCCCAGCTCCCGGAAGCCGTGACCCAGATGGGCGTGTCCGTTCAGAAAAAAGCCTCATCCATCATGATGATGATCGGCATCCTGTCGAAAGATCAGCGTTACAGCAGTGAATACATCGCCAATTACGCCAACGTCTACGTCCTTGACGCCCTGAAGCGGGTGCCTGGAGCGGGCCAGGCCCAGATCATGGGTGTGCCGGACCAGGCCATGCGCATCTGGATGAATCCCGACCGGATGGCCTCCCTGGGGATCACCACCAGCGATGTCCAGCAGGCGGTGGCCAAACAGAACGCCCTGTACGGAGCGGGGCAGATCGGCCAGAAACCTACGGCAGGCAAAGTTGAACTCACATTTCCCGTGGTCACCCAGGGTGCGTTCACCAAGCCTGAAAATTATGAAAACATCATCCTCCGGGCCAGCCAGAACGGAAGCGCCATCGTCCGTCTGAAAGACGTGGCCCGGGCGGAAATCGGCCTCAGGCAGTATATTGTCGAAAGCAAGCTGAACGGCACTCCGGCCACTTTCATTGCCGTGTATCAGCAGCCAGGAGCCAACGGGCTTGACGTGTCGGCGGCGATACGAAAGGCCCTGGAGGATATGAAGTCGCAGTTTCCCGAGGGCATCGATTACGTGATTTCCCTGGACACCAATGACTTTGTCCGGCTGTCCATCGAAGAGGTCAAAGACACGCTGATCGAAGCGATTTTCCTCGTCGTTCTGGTGGTTTTCGTGTTTCTCCAGAGCATCCGGACCACCATCATCTGCATCGCGGCCATCATTGTTTCCCTGATCAGCACCTTTACCGGTATGTACGCCCTGGGTTTTTCCATCAACCTTTTGACATTGTTCGGCCTGGTTCTGGCCATCGGTATGGTGGTCGATGACGCCATTGTGGTGGTTGAAAATGTGGAACGCAACATGGCCATGCACCATCTGGGGCCCAAAGAGGCCACCATCAAGGCCATGAAAGAAATATCCAGTTCCCTTGTGGCGGTGGTTCTGGTCATGGCGTCGGTGTTTCTTCCTGCGGCATTTCTGCCCGGCACCACCGGCCAGCTCTACAAACAGTTCGCCATCACCATCGTCATTTCCGTGGCGGTGTCCGGTTTCGTGGCCCTGACCTTGACTCCGGCCATGTGCGGCCTTCTGCTCAAGCACACCGCGCCTCCGACCAAAGGTTTCTTTGCCTGGTTCAACCGGGGCGTGGACGCCATCACCCGGGGTTTCGGTCATGCCGTGACCTTTGTCATCAAGCGCATGGCGGTGTCTTTCGGCGTCCTTGCAGTGCTGATCTGGCTGATTATCCATCTGTTCAGCGTGCTGCCCACCAGTTTCGTTCCCAACGAGGACCAGGGTTATGTGATGTCGGCCATCATCATGCCGGATGCCGCAAGCCTGGACCGGACCAATAACGTGACCGACCGCGTGGATAAGATCTTCACGGAACTCCCCGGTGTGGAGAACAGGACCCAGATCGCGGGGTACAGTCTTCTTGACAGCGGTTTCAAAACCAACGCCGGTACGTTCTTTGTCACGCTGAAACCCTTTGAAGAACGCTACGACTCCATCAAGAAAGCCATCGCGGAAAACGCCAAAGCCGTTCTCCTAGGATTACGGAGCCGGTCCGCAGGCATCAACGAGGGAATGGTGATTCCTGTTCCACCCCCGGCCATTCCCGGAATCGGCACCACAGGCGGGTTCGAGTTCTGGATTCAGGACACCGCCGCCGGTGAGGCCACGGAGCTGGAAGCCCTGACGCGGCAGTTTATCGCCAAAGCGGCAACACGGCCGGAGCTGAGCGGATTGAGCAGTACCTTCAAAGCCTCGTCACGGCAGTTGTTCGTGGATGTGGACAGGGAAAAATCAAACCTTCTCGGTGTGCCGGTTCAGGATGTCTACAATGCGATCCAGGCCCAGTTCGGATCGCTGAACGTCAGCCAGTTCAACGAGTATTCCAGGGTGTGGCGGGTCATTCTCCAGTCCGATCCCATTTTCAGGCATGATCCCAATGACCTGACCCGCCTGTACGTCAGGTCCAGCCAGGGAACCATGGTTCCGCTGGCGGCGGTGGTGACCACCCGCTGGGTGACCGGACCTGACATGCTCACCCATTTCAACGGATTCCCGGCGGCCAAAGTCAACGGCAACGCAGGAACCGGGTACAGTTCCGGTCAGGCCATTTCCGCCATGGAGGAGGTGGCCCGTGAGACTCTGCCCCAGGGTTACACCTTTGCCTGGTCAGGCCTTGCCTTCGAGGAAAAGGAATCCGGTGGAACATCCACCGTGGCCTTTGTGTTCGGACTGATCATCGTTTTTCTGGTTCTTGCCGCCCAGTATGAATCCTGGACCCTGCCGGGTACCGTCATGATGGCCGTGCCGTTCGGCGTTCTCGGGGCACTTACCGCCAACTGGCTGAGGGGTCTTGAAAACGATGTCTATTTTCAGATCGGTCTTCTGGTGCTGATCGGGCTTGGCGCGAAAAACGCCATTCTCCGTGTTTCCTTTGCCGTGGACCTTCGAAAACAGGGGCGGACCATCATGGAAGCCACCATCGAAGCCGGCGAGCAGCGTCTGCGTCCCATCATCATGACGTCTCTGGCCTTCGCCTTCGGGGTTCTGCCCCTTGCCGTGGCCATGGGGGCGGGGGCCAACGCGAGACACTCCATCGGAACCGGCATCATCGGCGGCATGGTCGGAGAGACCACGCTGGCCATGCTGTATGTCCCCCTGCTGTTTTACCTGTTTGACCGGATGAACGAATATCTGGCGGAGAGGAAAAAAAAGAAAAACCTGACAAGCGGTACCCATGCCGAACCGGTTCACTCTGAACATGCTGCCACCGGAAATGAGGAAGGAAACTGATATGCGCCGATTGAGTTTTTTTATTCTGCTGACCGTTGTCATCTCTGTGGCATCCGGGTGTACGATGGGGCCGGATTATGTCCGGCCCGAAATCAAGACGCCGGGCGATTTTATAAACAGTGAAAAGGGCGCTCATGAGACAGCCAACGTCGAGTGGTGGGAGAAGTGCAATGATCCCGTCCTCAATGCCCTGATCAAGGAGGCTCTGGCCAACAACAAAAACATCCTGATCGCTGCGGCCAATGTCGAACAGGCTTCGGCGGTGTTGATGCAGATCGAATCACCGCTGTTCCCTCAAATAGGATACGGAGGTTCGGGGACACGGCAGCGCGCCAGTAAAAACACGGTCGCGCTTTCACCGGGAAGTCCTTACAACACCTTTCTTGCGTCATCCAGCGCCAGCTGGGAACCGGATTTGTGGGGCCGGATCAGGCGCATGACCGAAGCGGCGCGGGCGGACCTCTTGGCCACTGAAGAAGCCCGCCAGGGTGTTATTCTTTCCCTTGTGTCAGCAACAGTATCCTCCTATATCCAGTTGCTCGGCCTGGATGCCCAGCTTGCCATATCCAAACAGTCGCTTGTCACATACGATGAATCGGTCAAACTTTTTGAAAAGCAGTACGCGGTGGGTCAGGTGTCTCTGATGACCGTCGTTCAGGCCCGAACCCAGTATGAAACCGCTGCGGCCATGATTCCCCAGATCGAACTCCAGATCATTCAGGCTGAAAATGCCCTTTGCGTTCTTCTCGGCCGGAACCCCGGACCTGTCCAAAGGGGAAAAACCATGGATGCTATGGGCATGCCGGATATTCCGGCCGGAGTTCCTTCGGATGTCCTTGCCAACAGGCCCGATATCCGGCAGGCCGAACTTCATCTCATCTCGTTGAATGCCCAGATCGGCGCAGCCAAAGCACTGTATTTCCCTTCCATTTCCCTCACCGGGACCCTGGGGTATGCCAGCAAGGACCTTTCCAATCTGTTTGACGGAGGTTCACGGGTCTGGAGTTATTCCGGGTCGTTGACCGGTCCTATTTTTTCAGGCGGTGCCATCTATGCCCAGGTCAAACAGGCTGAAGCCGCAAAAAAAGCGGCGTTGCACAATTACGAGCTTGCCATCCAAAATGCGTTTGCCGATATCGAGAACGCACTGATCTCGCGTCGAAAGATCTCTGAAAAGGCCGATGCAGAAGGTCGTCTTGTCGCTGCGGCCAAGGAATACCTTCGCCTTGCACAGCTTCAGTACAAAGGGGGCTATGTGCCTTATTCCACTGTTCTCCAGGCTCAGCAGCAGCTGTTTCCGGCGGAACTCTCCCACGCCCAGACCCGTGCGGAGCTGTTGTCGTCCATGGTCAATATTTACAAGGCTGTCGGTGGCGGCTGGGTGGCCAAAGCCGCCCAGAAGATCCAGGAGACTGAAGCCAAGTGATACCGCTGTGTTCAGGCTTATTTCGTCAAACACATCGACGCATGAATGATCTGAAGCATGTCATCAGGACCGTCGTGTACGGGGTGCTGCTGTTCTGGCTGGCTGGGATCGTTCAGCCGGGTTATGGTGAAGAACCGGACGATTCCGCTTCAATCGCCGGACGAACCGGGGCGGAGGTTGAGTCCAGGGATTCGCTGATCGACAAGCGGTTGGCCCAAGAAAAGGCGACAAATGATGTTGCCTTTATGCTGACGCCCCATCGCCCGAACTATTTTCTCCCTGTGACCTACAACTCAACCATCAACACGGATGTGTACAAAGGCACTACGGCGGAAGACCTCGATCTTGACAATGTGGAGATCAAGTTTCAGATTAGCATCAAGTACCTGCTTTTGAATAACCTGCTGAACCAGCCTGTTGATTTCTATATCGCCTATTCCACCCTTTCGTACTGGCAGGCATACAACAAGTATAATTCCAGCCCGTTCAGGGATACCAACCATGAACCTGAGGCCTGGGCTCAGTGGAATACGGACTGGGAAATCCTGGGCGTCCGGGGCAAACTCATGCAGTTTGGGATATGGCACCAGTCCAACGGGCGGATGGAACCCATTTCACGAAGCTGGAACAGGGTGTATGCCAACATCATTTTCGAGAAAGGCCGCTGGGGGTTCGGCATCAAGCCGTGGTACAGAATCCCGGAAGACGAAGAAAACGACAACAACCCCGACATCGAACGGTACTACGGACATGGAGAGCTTCGGGCGGCCTACAAACAAAAGGATCATACCCTGACGTTCATGCTGCGAAACAATGGAAGGACATCAAACAACAAAGGCGCGGTGGAACTCGGCTGGAGTTTCCCTTTGTACAAAAAACTCAAAGGCTATGTCCAGTATTTCAACGGGTACGGCCAGACGATCCTGGATTACAACCATTCCAGCAACACCTTCGGCATGGGCATCGCCCTGTCGGATATTCTGTAAATCAAAGGGAGGGACATTGATGGAAACAACTGTGGGCAAGCTCCGAACTGCGGTGACGCTGTTCGCTGTGACAGCGTTCTGCGCCGTCTGCTTTGCCGGGTGCCGGACGCCCATGCAGACAAGGGACGTCAAGCTCTCCGGTTTTTTGGGGGACAGCTCCGGCTTTACCGTCGGAAAATCCGGTCAGCCCCAGCGTTATTTTCTGGCCCCTGACGCCCGGTTCGAACATTATTCCCGTGTGATGATCGACCCGGTGTCCATCTGGGCATCGGAGGGATCTGCGCTTTCGAAACTTCCCAAAGAAGAGGCCGAAGCGTTGCAGAGTTACCTTTACGGCAGGCTGAACGAAGAACTGTCCAAAGATTACACCGTAGTGGAACAGGCAGGGCCCGGCGTCCTGCGCCTTCGGGTGGCTCTCACCGAGGCCAAAGGGGGAAGTGTGGTGCGGAATACCATTTCGAGCATTCTGCCCATCGGGCTGGCCATCTCGGCACTGAAGCTGGCCGCCACCGGAACCCATACGGCTGTGGGTGAAGCGGATATGGAGCTTGAGCTGCTCGATTCGGAAACCGGCAAACGGCTGGCTGCGGCAGTGGATGGCCGGGCCGGACGGAAAGTGATCGCCAGCGGTAACTTCACCCGATGGGGGGATGTCAAGGACGCGTTTGATTTCTGGGCGCAGCGGACACGAGAGAGGCTTGAAAAACTGAGAAACAGGACGTTCGAATAACATTGACGGTCATCGCATCCAAATGAATCTATCCCGACATAAGACATGGCTGATCATCGGGGCCATTTTTTCAGTGGTGTGCACGATAACCGTGCTGATTTTCCATTCCCTCTACTCGGATATGCGAAAAGAAGTGGCCAGGTCCAAATCGACGGCGGCCGTTGAGAGAGTCCGGGAAAAATTCATGGAAATCGCCGAACCCATCGCACGGGATCTCAAACTTTTGTCTCAGTGGGGGAAAACAGGGCTGGTCAATATCGATGATGCCCCTTCGCTCAACGCAAAATTCATTCCCCTTCTCAATTCACAGCCGATCGTGTCCAGTCTGATTCTTGCCGATATCCATGGACGGGAATATTTTCTGCTCAAAGAGGGAAACGCCTGGATGGTTCGCCATGCCGGCCCATATCATCAGGACATGGACGCTGTCATAGACCGCTTAGCAAGCGACGGACATATCCGTAAAACAATCCGGGAAGAACGTCCGTTTGATCCCCGAACCCGCTCATGGTTTGCCGGTGCGCTTCAATCGGAAGACTCCGGAGCAGTGAGCTGGACAGAACCATACACATTCAAAACCCTTGGGAAACTGGGCATTACCGCATCCGTCAAATGGCAGACCACTCAGGGTGATGGTCCCATCACCGTCGCGGCGATGGATGTCGCCATGGAAGTTTTAAGGAACTTTCTCGCAGGGCTGAGGGCCACGCCCGGTTCGCAGATCATGCTGATCCGTAATGATGGCATGATGATGACTCCCGCTGCGGACTCGAACCCCACGTTCATCACAGTGGATGATCTTGCCGAGGGTCTGAAAAAAGATGCCCTGTCTCTCTGGTCCGGCCTGCGGCAGCATCCCATGGAAACCCGGTGCATAACCAGCCGGGGCCAACGATGGTGGGTCAGTTTTCAGCCCTTGCAACCGGAATCCCCCAAGACATGGATCGGTGTTCTCATTCCCGAAACCGACCTTGAGGGCTCTATGAATCGATGGTGGGTTTCGTATTCGTTGACGTTCGGGGCTGCCATGGTTTTTATTGCCCTGTTCACGGGATTTCTTCTCTGGCGGCAGACCAGGGGGGGCAGTGCTGAGCCGGGATACCGGGGCATTGATGAAAGCACCCTGCTGTCATTGATCGGAGCGGGAGAGAGCGATACGGTGGAATTCAAGTCCACGGTGAGGGTGAACCTGAAAAGCGGACAGAAGGACAAGATCATCGAACTGGCGTGGCTTAAAAGTGTGGCGGCCTTCCTGAATACGGAAGGAGGAACCCTGCTGGTGGGGGTGGGCGATAACGGAGAAATCATTGGGATCGCCGCCGATGATTTCGAAAATAAAGACAAGTGCCATCTGCATATCAAAAACCTGGTTCATGAACATATCGGGTCGGAATTCTCCGGGTTCGTCCAGAGCCAGCTTCATGACATCGAGGGGAAAACCGTCGTCAGTCTGACCTGCCGCAAATCCGATGCCCCGGTTTTTTTGAAAACCGGGAAAAACGAAGATTTTTTTATCCGATCCGGCCCATCTTCCACCCGGCTGACCATGAGTCAGATGGTGGCCTATCTTGAGCACAGAAAGAAACCTTAATCACAGAGCCCTGACACGCAGCTGTGCCGACGTTGTCTATGGTTTCAGCCTTGACATGCCATTTCAAACATGAGTTTAATCGAGGCAAAACATTTCATTTACACTGTTTCACAAGGACGTCCCATGCGCGTGGTGTGTCTTTATATGGCGCTTGCTTTTCTCCTTGCCGGCTGTTCGGAAAGCGAACCGGTGGTCGTGGTGGACATGGGCAAGGTCGAAAGCGTGTCTCCGCCGGGACGGGACGCGGATATCACATATGCCTATCTTCCCCAGTATTCCCATTCCGTGTCTTTCGAGCGCCATCGCCGTCTTCTCACTTACCTGCGTGCCAGAACCGGGCTTAACATCCGGCAGGTTTTTTCCGACAGTTTCGCCGAGCATATCCAGATGGTCGAACGTGGAGAAATCGATATCTCATTCAGCAATCCCCTGGTGTACATCAGTATCGCCCGCAGCGGGGCCAGGGCTTTCGCGCGTATCGTCGAGCCCGACAACGGTGCCGATTTCCAGGGCCAGATCATTGTCCGGGCCGATAACCCGGATATCAGGAATCTTGAGGACTGCCGGGGGAAACGTCTCATCGCCGTGGACCCGGATTCCGCTGGAGGGTATCTGTACCCCCTGGGACTTTTTATGAATCACGGCATAGTCCGTTCGGATTTCCGTGAAATCGCCTTTGCCTCCGGTTCAGGCGGCAAACAGGAGACCGTGATTCTGGCCGTCCATGCCGGGGCCTATGATGTGGGCACCATACGCAAAGGCGCTCTTGAGGTGGTTCGGGACAAGATCGATCTCGGCCAGATCCGGGTGCTGGCTGAATCGGAGGCTTACCCCGGCTGGGTGTACGCGGTTCGGGCCGGTTTCAGTCCCTCCCATCGGGACCGGATCGCCCGTGCGCTGTTCGCTCTGGATATCCACCGGCCCAAGGATGAACCCGTTCTGACCGAGGCGGAAATGGTCGCCATCATCCCCGCCAGGGACAGCGATTACGAATCCATCCGAAATCTGGCCCGCCGCCTGAGCTTGGGCGGGGAGGTCCCATGATCAGGATGTTCGGGCGTCTCCGGTTCGAAACCAAACTCAACCTGGGGATTATCGCCATTGTCCTTGGCATGGCATTGATCCTTCTGCCCGTTGTGTCATCCATGACCTCGCGGGTTCTGATCCAGGAAAACAGGCTCCGGGGTGAGGCCCTGGCTGAAAGTCTGGCGGCCCGTGCGGTAAATCCGCTTCTGGCCCAGGATTATCTGGCTCTGCGCAACATGGCCGCCGTCGGGGGGGATGTGGTTTACGCCTTTATCCAGAACGAGGAAAACCGTGTGATCACCCATTCCTTTCTGAAAGGCTTTCCTGTGGATCTGGCCGGAGCCAATACCGTGGAGGACAGCCGGCGGGTTCATGTCCAGCTGGTGGATACGGGGGAAATCCTGATATACGATTTCGCGGCACCGATCACGGTTTCCGGAGAACGGATCGGGACCGTGCGCGTGGGGCTGTCCAGGTCCCGTATCAACGATGTGATTCGGCGGTTCATGACGGCCATGACCGCTATTTTCGGCGCTGTTCTCCTGGTGGCCATGGCCTTTGGCACACTGTTCGCCCGCAGGGTGACGCGGCGTTTGTCCCGGCTGCGGGCATATGCCGAAGGGCTGGTCAGCAGCGGACCTGATGCACCGGATGTTTTGCCCAATGAGCATTTCTGCTGGGAAATCATGGCGTGTAACGACGAAAGCTGTCCGGCCCATCATGACAAGGTGCGCCGCTGCTGGCTTGTTCCGGACACCCGGTGTTCCGCCCATGCCTGTGGAAACGGAACGAAGCCTTCAGGCTGTATGGATTGTCCTGTTTTCATGCAGGGTGCGGGAGATGAAATTCAGGATCTTGCCGAGGCCCTGGATTATATGGCGTTTACCCTGAAGGACCGTATCCGTGATCTTCGTGAAGCCCAGCAGAACCTGACAGCCCAGCAGCGTCTGCTGTCCACGGTGCTTGACATGAATCCGGACCTGATTTCCATGGTGGACTCGCGCATGCTTTACCAGACCGCCAACCGGGCATTTGCGGAGCGTGTGGGACGGCCGGAAAAAGATATTCTGGGCTGCAACGATTTTCACCTTTTTCCGGAGGAAGAAGCTGAACGCCGTAATCTCCAGGGCCGTCAGGTCCTTTCCACCGGTGCGCGTGTGGACCGGCAGGAACGTGTGGACGGCCCGGAAGGGACGACGTGGTTTCAGGTGGTCCAGATTCCGGTGCCCGATGAATCGGGGCGGACCGTGGGGCTGTTGCGCATGGACAGGGACATCACCGACATCAAGGAATACGAGCAGCAGCTGATTCAGGCCCAGAAGATGGAATCCGTGGGAAAACTGGCCGGAGGCGTGGCCCATGAAATCAACACCCCGCTCAGCATCATTCTCGGATACGCCCAGCTGCTCAAGGGGGATGCGCCACAGGGCAGCCAGATGGCGGCCGATCTGGCCATCATTGAAAAGCAGGCTCAGGTCTGCCGCCAGATTGTGGCTGACTTGCTGGGTTTTTCTCGCCAGGGTGAATCGAGCAAGCGCGAGATGTGCTTCAACAATTCGGTCATGGAAGTGGTCAGTCTGGTCCGGCATTCCTTTTCCATGGACCGTGTGGAGATTGTCACCCGCCTGGATGACCGTTTTCCAATTATATACGGTGATCCTGAAAAGCTGAAACAGGTCTGGATCAATCTGCTGAACAACGCCAGGGACGCCATGCCGGAAACCGGCGGCCTCATTGTGGTCCGCACGGAACTCAATACCCCGAAGAGCATGGTCACCCTGCAGATCGCGGACACGGGATCGGGCATCGACGCTGCGTCCCTCAATAAAATATTCGACCCGTTCTATACAACCAAGGCCGTGGGCAAGGGGACGGGGCTGGGACTGTCCGTATCTTTCGGCATCATCAAGGATCATATGGGTGAAATCCGGGTTGAAAGTCCTTTGCCCCAATCCCTGGGGCTGATGCAACCGGAAGATGTTGCTTCGGCCGGTCCGGGCACGATGTTTACCGTCGACATTCCGCTGGATCACTGTGTCGCGGACTGATCGGGGTCACGCAGCAAAATCAAGGAGATGTGCATGGCGAATATAGTGGTGCTGGATGATGTCATGGACGCCGGAGTACTGCTCAAACGCATTCTTGAGCGTCAGGGACATCAGGTGTGGGCGTTCAGTGAAGAGGAAGACGCCATCCGGCATGTGGCCGGAAACGGCGCGGATCTGGCCATTCTGGATATCAAGCTCAAAAAGATGACCGGTGTGGATGTGCTGGTGGAGATGAAGAAACACGCGCCGGAACTCAGAATCATCATGCTCACCGGATATCCGACCCTGGAGACGGCCCGGGAGGCGCTCCGGCTCGGCGTGAACGAGTACTGCGTCAAACCCATCGACAAAGAAGAGCTGGAAGCCAAAGTGGCCCAGGTCCTGACCTTGGGACAAGGGTAAGGTATGGTCGATTCCAGGTCGCTGCGGGACTGTTAGGGCCAGTCGCGCTGAAGGCGCGAGACTCTGCTCCCTTAACCGGTACGGGGCCTGCCTCCTTTCGGTCTGTTCAAGTGTGCTCTGGGTGACCCCTTTTGTTTACGAGTTCGAGTTTGTGTGCTAAGGCTAAAAAAATGACGGTTCAATGAGTCTGGTAACAAACATTGAAATTCCAAAAAAATGGAGGAATTATGATGACTATCCGGGGTGTGACGTTTACCTACACGCTGGACGAGTCACAGTAAAGGGAGGTTCGATTTTGGGGGGGCTTCACTGCATTATCAGAAAACCATGTGATTAATCGGTAAAAAGGAGGAATATTATGGAAAAGGTGGCCGTCATCGGAGCAAGTCCAAAAGAGGAGAGATACTCCAACAAGGCTCAGCGTCTTCTTGCCGAATACCATCACACACCCATTCCGGTGGCTCCGGGTTATGAAGAGATCGAGGGCCGCAAGGTTTTTTCAGCGCTTAAGGACATCCCGGAAAACGTGGATACCGTGACGGTGTATATCGGGCCCCAGCACCAGGAGAAGATTGTGGCGGACATGGTGGACGTAAAGCCGCGTCGCGTGATTTTCAATCCCGGAACCGAAAATCCGGCGGTGTACGACCAATTGAAACAGGCGGGCATCGATGTGGTGGAAGCCTGCACACTGGTTCTTCTCAAGACGGGCCAGTTTTGAAACCGGTTTTTTAGGTCGCCGAAGACCTGCGGGGCTGTGGTTTTGACAGCACATCTATGAAGGAAATGCCATGATGAATTCATCGCCTCCACGCCATGGCTGGCCCGGCTATGGTCTGCCATCCCCGTGCTGCGTCATAAACCCGTGCAGATTATCTGGGGGATGAAAGACATCGCTTTCAGGGAAAAAGAACTGCGACGCTGGCAACACGCTTTTCCCGATGCCCGGACCCTTAGCCTGCCTTATGCCGGTCATTTTGTGATGGAAGAAGCCCCCGATGAGGTCTGTGGCGCGGTGGATTCATTTTTGGCGGGATAACCTTAAAATCAGCCAAAAACCCATTACGAACAGTTGATCTATCTACTTGCCGGTTTAATAAGAAACATGGCAACCAAATCCTTGTTGACATCAGACTTGTCAATATCTGTCATCATACGTGCTTTCTGAGCTGATACACCCCGCGGCTTGTGGCGACAATTTCACCCTGGGCGTCCTTGATTTCGCCTTCGAGCACGAACTCCGACTTCCCGAACGTTTCCGCTTCGGATGCGATGCGAAGAGCCTCTTCCTCGGTGAGGGCTGCGTCGATAAATACGTCGGTCGTCGCGGGTTTTTTAAATCGGATCGCCATTTCCTTGACCACGGGATAGAAACGTGTGACGTCGAACGTCGTCAGGAAAAGTGCGCCTCCCGGAATTTCAGCCACGGTGAACAAGGCTCCGGCGTACATCGATCCGATGTGGTTTACATTGGGAGCAAGGGGAACCATCAGCCGGATGTTCCGGGGTTCCAGAACCACCGCTTTCAATCCCATGCGCTCGATGAAATCGAACGGTTTTTCTATGAACGGCCTCATGTCGTCAAACTTCATGGTCACAGGGTACTCCACTCAGTGAATGTTTGGGTTATGTTGTCTGTGTGAATTTCTCGGCTCCAAAGTTTCGCGAACCGCATTGTCATTTGAACGACCGGAACAGGATTGGCGTTTACCAAAACCTGCAAGTCACAAAACGATGAATTAATGCATTTATGCAATCATGTTTTCATCAAAATAACAATCACCTCGTTGGCATCCGATTAATGTTTTTTCATGCAATCCGCATCGGGAGATATGAAAAATCACATGATATTTGGTTTTTCTACAGACTCATGAGGAAGGTTGAAGGGTAAATTTTGACAAAGGGCGTTCTGCTGGGGTTGACATTGACCCAGAATAAAACCATAATGGTTCCATATTGAACTGAAAATACTGGAGGACACTATGGCAACCATAACTGTGAAAAACATACCAGACCCTGTGTATGAAATTCTTAAACAGCATGCAGCAGAGAATCATCGGAGCATAAATAGTGAAATCATATATTTAATTGAGCAATCAACCAAATGTTCAAAAATTGCCCCTCATCAGCACCTGACAATTGCAAGAACACTCCGCGAAAAAACAAAAGGATTTAATGTCAATGATGCCACTCTTTCGGATATGAAAAATGATGGGCGGGCATGATTGTTGTCGATACAAATATCATCAGCTATTTCTACCTGTCCTCTGAATACTCTGAATTGGCTGAGCTGCTGTATATCAAGGAACCGTCCTGGTCAGCTCCATTGCTTTGGAGGAGTGAATTCAGAAACGTACTTATGTCTTATGCACGGAAGGGCATGATTTCTTTACAGGAAGCCATTCAAATATTTGAGGCTGCAACAGGGTTGCTCCAAGGCAATGAATACGACGTCAATTCAACACAAGTCCTTAGGCTGTCGATGCATTCCGGCTGCTCGGCCTATGACTGCGAGTTCGTAAACCTGGCTCAGGATCTGGGCGTTCCTCTCGTCACAATGGATAAAAAGATACTCCAGAATTTTCAAGGAACGGCGGTCTCTGTTCTTGAATACTTGGAAAAGAATTAAGCGGATCCATAGGATTTTCATCTTTATCAGCCTTCCCCCATCCGCCGCAATCCTTCATCGAGGGAAACCAGCGGATCGTAGCCCAGGTCTCGTTTGGCGGCGCTGATGTCGAACCAGTGGACGGTGGCCAGTTCGTCGGCCACGAAACGGGTCATTTGGGGTTCGCCGGGGAGGCGGAACAGGGTTTAGACGAATTCCATGGAGGCAGGTCGGGGGTGACGTGTTTTGTTGACAGGATTACATGGGTTGGTATTTTTTTAACATCGAACATCGAACATCGAACATCGAACGCCCAACATCGAACATCGAATGGTGGTGCCGCCGGGCAACTGTTGCCACAGGGAAAGAAAAGCATCCGCAGGACCCAAAGATAAAAAATGGAGTTTTCCTTCATTCGATGTTGGATGTTGGACGTTGGATGTTCGATGTTCAAATATTCCCCATTGGAAAGGGGCCGAACATATCCACGTCAATCATCTCTATTCGTAATTATTTACTTTTTTTATTGACCATTATTCACCACGAATCCCTTTTTTCAGCCATTCCCCCAGACGCCGCAAGCCTTCATCGATGGACACCAGCGGTTCGTAGCCCAGGTCGCGTTTCGCGGCGCTGATGTCGAACCAGTGGACGGTGGCCAGTTCGTCGGCCACGAAACGGGTCATTTTGGGTTCGCCGGGGAGGCAGAACAGGGTGTAGACGAATTCCATGACGGCACCGATGCACCACACCACCCGGTGGGGAAGGGCGCGGGTTATGGGTGGCAAGCCTCCGGCTTCGAGGATGCCGTTGATGATGTCCCACATGGGGCGGGGTTCGCCGTTGGTGATGAAGTAAACGCGGCCGGACAGCGAGGGATCGCGCATCAGGGCTTCGTGGGCCAGGACATGGGCGTGGGCTCCGTTGTCGATGTACAGGGTGTCCACCAGATTGTTCCTTTTGCCCACCTTGACCAGCTTCTTGGCGCGGCTGATCACCCTGGGAACCAGATGATTGTCCCGGGGGCCCCAGATCAGGTGGGGGCGGAGGATCACGGCCTTGAGCCCCTTGTCCCTGACGGCTGAAAGCACGATGTCTTCGGCCAGTTTCTTGGTTTTGATGTAGGCGGTGTGGAAGGTTTCGGTGTAAGGGATGGATTCGTCGGCCCCTTCCATGTCTCCGGCGGTGAAGACCACGCTGGGGGAGCTGGTGTGGATCAGGTGGCGCACCTTGTGTTTCAGGCAGGCGTCAACCACATTCTGGGTCCCCAGGGTGTTGGTGTTGTAATAATCGTCGTATTTCCCCCAGACTCCAGGCTTGGCCGCCACATGGAACACCACGTCCGAACCCTGCACGGCACGGTCCACATCGTCGGGGTTTGAGATGTCGCCCCGGATCTGGGTGACGGAAAGGGCGTCGAGTTCGGGGTAGGTTCCGCGGGAAAAGCTTTTCACCGCGTGGCCTTTTTTTACAAGCATCTCCGTGATGGCGAAGCCCAGGAAACCGCCGCCGCCCGTGACAAGTATGGAAAGGGATTCGCTCATCATTCAGCCTCCTTGGTGTAACCCAGTTTTTCCTCCGCCCAGACGGCGAGTTTTTCACGGAATATTTTCGAGTTGTGGCGGATGTCCACGGGAAAACTCGTGTGGATCAAAAGTTCATGGATGTTTTTGGTCAGTTCCTGGGTCTGGCCCAGGGCCAGAAGTTCGCTTTTCAGGTCGCTTTCGCTTTTCCGGCTTTCGGGCCTGGGTTCGATGATGATCACCGGAACCTGGCCGCCTTTGGGGCCCACGCCCACCAGGGCGCTCCGAAACACATCGGGGTGTTTGTTGAATATGGCTTCGCAGTTGATGGTGAACAGGGTTCCGTCCACGGTTTCCACCCGGTGGTTTTTACGGCCGCAGAACCAGACTCTGCCGTTGTTGTCCAGCCAGCCCAGGTCGCCCATGCGGTGCCGGATGGCACCGTTGTCGTTGATTTTGGCCAGGCTGTCCGCTTCGGGGTTGTCGTAGTACCGTTCGGTGACCAGGCTTCCTTTCACGGTGATTTCACCCACTTCGCCTTTGTCGGCCAGAAGGTCGTCGGACCAGGCGGGGATGGGGCCGTCGAAGATTTTGATGATCTTGATGTCGGCGTCCTCGATGGGACGCCCGATGCAGGTTCCGTATCCTTCTTCGCTGAACGGCTTGGTTTCAGAAAGGATTTCGTCGCTTTCAATGGACAGGATGGGAACGGCTTCGGTGGCGCCGTAAGGGGTGTGGACCTGGGTTTTTCCTTCGAACATGGCGGTGAACTGCTCGATGTTGGCAGGAGAGACAGGGGCTCCGGCGGAAACCACCCGGCGAAGCGAGGGAAGCTTCACGCCGTTTTCCTTGCCGTAACGTCCCACACGGTTCAGGAGTGCGGGTGAGGCGAACATGTTGGTGACCCCCTGATTCTCGATGGCCTCGATGATTTTGACCGGATTCACCAAAGCCGGTTTGGTGGGGTCCATGTCGGGAATGACGGCGGTCATGCCGATGGCCGGATCGAACAGGGCGAACAGCGGAAAGGTGGGGAGATCGATTTCGTCGTCGCCGATTTTGAAATGGGCCTCGATGTTCCGAACCTGGGCGTCGAAGGTGCCGTGGGTGTAGATCACGCCCTTGGCCGGACCGGTGCTGCCGGTGGTGAATAAAATGGCCGCCGTTTCATTGGCGTGGGTTTTCACATAGTCGAAGGGTTCCTGGGTCAGGTTGCGGATGCCGTCCAGGGTGTAGCCGTTCCAGAACAGTTTTTTGCCTGCCGTCACCCAGATTTTGACGGTTTTGAAGGACTTGAAGGCCACGGTCCGTAAAACGTGGGCCAGGGGAATGCCGATGAACGCTTCGGGGTCCGTGGAGTCCAGGCATTCGATCATGCGTTTCACGCCCATGCCGGGGTCCACCACCACGGGTACGGCCCCCACTTTGAAAAGGGCGTAGGTGAGGACAAAGAAATCGATGCTGGGTTTCACCATGAGGATGGTTTTCACACCCCGGGTGATGCCGATGCTCTGGAGACCGTAGGCCATTTTGTCCGATTCACGGTCGAGCTGTTGGAATGTGAGATGGGAATAGGCGATGCGGCCCTGGGCGTCCTTGCCGCAGGGATAGACCACAGCCCGTTTGAAGGGTTTTTTCTCGGCCTGGGCTTTCAGGTATTTGGCCACATTGACGATGGGGGGGATGGTGGTGTTCATGGTTTCCCTTTGCTGAGTTGATCAAGAATGCGTTGGGGCATCGGTTTTTTGGCTTCGATTTCCCGGAGTTTGTCGGTCAGAGGTTTCGACGCGGCCAGAAGGCCGTCGAGGTTTTGCTTGAGGGTGTCTTTCTTTTCATCCATCAGGGTTTTCCCTGTTTCGGGATTGACCTGGTACGAAACAAAAAAAACCTGGATTTCCTTTTCAAAATCGGCCTGCCCTTTCTGAAGGGCCTTCATGCTCGTTTCCCAGATCTTGTATTCGGTGTCGGCGATTTTCTGCTGCTCGGGGAATGTCTCCCCGATTTTGGCGATGCGGATCATCTCATTGTCCGTCATCACCATTTCCTGGTCCAAAAGGGCGTAGCCGCTGTACAGTTCCGGCAGCTGTTTTTCAAGAAACGACAGGGCTTCCGGTGTCAGCGTGCTTTTGGCGATGGGCGGCGTCCGGGTCATGAGATAGTAGACTCCTCCCGCGCCCAGTCCGGACAGGGTGAGGGAAATCAGGACGACGATGAGCAGGATTTTGAACACCTTTTTTTTCTTTTTCGGCGAAGCCGCATCCGGTGTTCCGCTGTCCTGCTCCATGTTTTTTTTCTTCTTGGCCATGTTTTCTCAATCGTGTTTATCGAATCATTGCCAGCCTGTCACAATTCGTTTCGCACCCAGGTCCCATCGTGCATGGATAGTGACTGGGAGATAGAATAAAAAACATTAATTGGTACAAACATATGAAATAATAGGGGTATTTTCATTGTCTGCTTTTTGAATTTCTTGTGATTCTATTGATTTAAGATCCTTGCCATATTTATCTTTCCATTCAATTAGGCCATTTGCGTTTCTTCCCATAACAACAGCGGCTGCTGTAGACGGACTGTTGAATAAATAGTCTTTTATAAATACGAGTTTCCCTTCAATCATTTTTATATAATCTTTTTCAATAAGTTCATCTCGTAGAGTGTTAAAACTTTTTGGGAAAGAAGGGACTGTGTCTATTGAGATTTCTGAGTTCTTAAATACAACAAAACCATCTGAGACACGTTTCCCAATAGCGTTAGCACCACGGGCTCCTTTAATAAAAAGATCTTCAGAAACGGTATTCGCCGCATCTTCTTTGACAAAGGGCTCGAATACTTTGAACCCCATCGTGTTTATTAATATTTTTATATATTCGATAAATTCTTCCATCTCAGCTTGATCAGGTTCAGATATTGATGATTTTGTGGGTTTGTTATCGTTTTTTAGTTCATATCTACAAGCTGAGCTGGCTATTTCAAATAGTCTTGCTTCAAGATATTTAATGTGGGCTTTATTTAAATTCTCATCTTTACTTATAAATACAACGGATTCATTCCAGAATTCTTTTTTTAAATGTTCGCCCAATCGCTTATAAGCATTCTCAGCTTCACCAATATATACTTTTGGCTTTGAAGTTGAGGTGTCAGGCTTACCAAAAAGAAGATAAACTGATGTCGATTTTAATTCATTTCTATCCGAACAATCTTTAACTTTTCCACGCGGAATTCGATAAGCTTTTCCAGTCCAATTTGAAAGTTCGCAAATTATTCGGCCATCAGGATCAGAGTCCAATAGAAATAATTTTATTGTTTTACCAAATTTTTGAAACATACCCTGTCCTGATGGTTTTTTTCGCTCCCAGGTTCCAGTCTGGGAGTGTTGTTCCTGGAGGCATCAGCCTCCATCGTGCATGGCCGGAACCATGCGGATAAGCGTTCCAAAGCCAGCGCCCGTAAACGAGAAATCAGACACATAGCCCGATCTTTTGGACATATATTCCGGCCTTGCGCCATCATGTCAGGCGCGAACCCGGCCGTCAGAGTTCAGCATGGAATGAAAGTAACTCTTTTAAGCGACGGTGATCCTGCCACCCATTCACCATTCGATGTTGTGTGTTCGATGTTCGATGTTCATAAATTCATTCACACACCGCTGCCGTCGCATCCTACAACGGATTCTCCCTCAAAAACCCCCGTATCGCCTCACACACCTTATCCGGTTCGTCTTCCAGAAGATAATGCCCCGCTTCAGTGAAAAGCCGGGCAGGGGCGTTGGGGAAGCGCCGCCGCCATTCGTTGTAGTATTCCATGGTGAACACGAAGTCGTGCTTTCCCCAGAGAATGGTCATGGGAATGGCCGACAGGTCGCTCAAGTGGTCGTCGGTCTTTTTCACCATGTCGTAGCTGGGGTCTTGGGGTTTGAGGGGAATGTCCTGCACAAAGCGGTACGTGGCCATGCGGTTGTTCCAGGTGTTGTACGGGGCGGTGAGGCCTTTTTTCACGTCGCCCGGAAGGGGCTTCTTCGGGGCCATGTAAAGGGCCGCAAAGGAAAAGAGGTTGAACCCTAAGGTGCCGATCTTTGCAAACGGCGTGATGTAGCGCATGATCCAGAGCCGCAAGGGAATGCCCTTGCCCGGCGGGAAAAAACCCGAGGTATTGGTGATGACGATGCGGCCGATGCGGTCCGGGTGTTTCAGGGCGTAGCAGAGACCGATCATGCCGCCCCAGTCATGGACGATGAGGGTGATTTTCCTGTCCAGATCGAGACGGTCAAGGAGGGCTTCCAGGTCTTCCACCCGGCTTTTCAACCGGTAATCGTAACGGGTTTCATCGGGCTTGTCCGACAGGCCGCAGCCCAGGTGGTCCACGGCGATGGTCCGGTATTCCTTTGAAAGCTCTTTGACAAGATGGCGGTAATAAAAAGACCAGGTGGGATTTCCATGGACCATCACCAGGGGGTCTCCCTTGCCTTCGTCAATGTAATGGTATTTGAAACCACGGAGGGTGGCGAAACGGGATTCAAAAGGGTAGAGATGTCTGAACGCCGAAGTGTCGAGGGTCATGGTCTGTTGATTTCCTATGGATTGAATGTGAACGTGTTTTTTTATAACCGACGCAGCCGTGATACGCAATGACTAAAAAAGCTGTTTTCCTTCAAGCCGGATTCGTCCATGACATCCGGCTTCGGAGGAAAACACGGCCTGTTTATCACCATTCCACGGCCAGCATCATGCAGTTCAGGCCGCTGCCGATTCCAAGGAACGCCACCAGATCATTTTTCTGGAGGAATTCCCGCTCCGAGGCAATGGCGGCGGTGAGCGGAAGGGACACGGTCCCGATGTTGCCGAGATAGGGGTAGGTGGCGTAATCTTTATCCTTGGATATGCCCAGGCTTTCCAGGATCAGCTTCTGGTGGGCCGATCCCACCTGATGGCAGATCACTTTGTCCGGCTGGCCTTCGCCGATGCCCATGTCCACTTTGAAGGCTTCGTAGGTTTCCTTGCCCAGCACGGTGCCGTGGGTGAGGACGCCCACGGAATCGGTTTCCATGAACACTTCACCGCCCCGGCCCATGAGTCCGGCATCAGGACCCCAGACGCAGAGCTTGTGGTGCTTCACGGCGTTTCGAAGAACGCCGCCCTTGAGGCGGTGGCCCTTGTCCGAGAGTTCGGCGGAGGTCATGAGCACGGCCACGGCCCCGGAGCCTCCGGTCATGGTGGCGATGGTTTTCTTGAACATCTCCATGTCCGGGGATTCGGTCAAGCGCTCGATGGTGGCGTCCACGATCTGGCGTGACGATTCCGACGACACCACGATACCCGCCTTGATCTGACCGAGTTCGATGGCGTTGGCCACCTGGATCATGCCCGTGAGGACTCCCAGGCATGCGTTGGACACGTCGAAAACCATGGCCTCGTTGGACACGCCGATGCAGTCGGCCACGGAACAGGCCGTGGCCGGTTCGATGTTGTCCCGGCACACGCCGCCGTAAATCAGCATGCCGATGTCCGAGGCGGAAAGCCCGGATTTGGCGAGGGCCCGTTTCGCGGCAATGGACGCCCCTTCGTGCATGGAATGGCGGGTGGGCCAGTAGCGCCGTTCGTAAATGCCGGTCAGGGCTTCGAGCTGGCCGGGGTTGATGCGCATTTTTTTGTATACAGGTTCGAGCCGTTTTTCAAGCTCCTTGGAACTGACCACGATGGGCGCCAGTTCATATCCGAAAGAATCGATGTAAACCTTCGAGTATTTCATGGTTCGTTATTTCCCCCAATAACGTTCAATGTCCGCCTGTGTGACGCCGGACAGTTTCATGGACATGTCCCTGAACATGACGATGTGCTGGTCGTGGGCGTGCATGTGCGCGTCCGCGATAACGTAAGGTTCAGGCATGTATCCGATTTCTTTTATATCCACCACGTAGAACACGTGGGTTGTTTCCACAGTGACAGGTCCCCGGCACTTGAGGACGCTGTCGATTTCCGGCACGGGCTCGCAGCATACATCCGGCTGGTCCGTGACCCAGCCCATGCGGTACACGAGAATCCTCAGCGTGTGCATGCAGCATTCGTACATCAGGGTTCCAGGCATGACCTTGTCATCCACGAAGTGGCAGGTCAGGAACCAGTCGTCGGGATGGATGTCGGCCTGGGCCCTGATGGAGCCTAAGCCGTAACGTCCGCCTGCGGGATCGATTTCAAGAACGCGGTCCACCAGTTTCATGCGGCCGCCGGGAATCACCAGGGACGGAGACAGGGTCTTGCCGGTGAACGGTCCGCCGAAGGCGGAGCCCAGGTCCCCGCGTCTCAGGGCGTTCACCTGGTCGTCCGACAGGCTGTATGTTTCGCCGCTTCCGAAAAACGGGACCAGATCTTTCCAGGACGGCGTGAGGGTGCCGGGGATTTTCGCTGTTTCCTCGGCGGTGAGAATGATGCCGCCGGAGTCCTTCACTTCCTTATCCGTGAAAAAACCGGCGCATCCTTTCCTCATGCTGATGATGTGGCGGTCGCCGATGAATCCGTTGAAGTGGAAAAAGAACAGGTAGGTTTCACCCTGGTTGATGAACCGGTCGATTTCGATTTCATAGCGGATGACGTCGCCGGGTTTGGGAAGCCCGCCGTGGAATTTGGCCACGGCGTCTAAAAGGCGGTAGCTTCGTTTGCCTTTGACCGCCAGGTCGATGCCCAGATAGGAGCAGAGGAACAGGTCGGCCTGACCGGCTTCGATGGAAATGCATACCGGGCAGCGGTTGCCGTCAAGATACCAGGCTCCGGGAAACACGTCGTGCTCGGTGACCACCTTGCCGGATTTCAGCGAGCCTTTTTCACCGGTGACGGACATGATCCGGTCCACCAGCATCAGTGGTTCATCGGGAAGCCGGACCCGGACTTTGTACGTGTCCACGATATCGAACATCGGGCCCAGCATCTTGCCGATGGAGCCGATGGCGAACTCCATGCACATGTCGCGATCAAAGGCGGGTTTTGGGCCTGTGACGCGTGGCGGAAGAATTGTGGCGGACGGCATTGCAACAGGAACGGCCGCGATTTCGGGAATCGAACGGACCGGCTGGTGTTCCACGGCGGGGACGCTTGAAAGCATCGCTGACAGTGAGGCCGGGTCAACCGATCCTTCGGTCTGAAGCACCAGGTCGGCCTTCATGCTCAGGGTGGCCGCAAAGGTTTTCGCCATGGCCGCCGAAAAATCGAGAAACGCGGTGTGGGCCTCGGCGGTCCGGGTGTTGGTCAGGGCATAGTTTCGGATGACCCGGTTCATCAGCTTCGTGAGTTCGGAGGAGTCGGGTGTGACAGCTTCGGGTGCGGGGATAAAACGGATTTCCGGGAAATCTGCCGGGATAGCCGGTGCTTCAAGGATCTTGCCGCCCACCGTGACGCGGATGGCTTTTCCGGGTGAGAAAACCGAAGGCTCGATCCGGGGTTCCAGAGAACGGAGGGCGTGGTTTTCTCGGTTTCCGAAAGATTCCAGCAGCACATGGCATGCGTTGCCGTCGTCTGTGACCGAGGAAACCAGCGCGCGGTGTTTGTTCTCAGCGGAAGATGCGAGGCAGCCGGATGCCGCATCGGGCCGGACACCCTGGTAAACGCCGACACAGGCGGTGATGAACGAGGCAAGGCCCTGGACAGATCCGCTGTACCCGGTGAGCCGGGATGTGGTGTGGATCTTCATGGCCGTGTTGGCGGTTTTGTTTTGCAGGCGTTCGGTGAAATACCGGTCTATGGCCGAGCGTTCGAGGTGTTCGATGGCGGGGGAATCACCGCAAAGTTCGATGAGACCCACCGAGTCCGGGCTGATGCCGGCTTCGTCGAACGCCTGCCCAAGGGACCGGACGCAGGCGTTTTCCGAAGGAAAGGGGTCGGTGATGCCGCCTTCGCACGCTTTGCCCATGCCGTTGATCACGGCGTAGATCCGGTCGTTGTCCGCCATGGCCTTGTCCAGCCGTTTCAAAACAACGGCCACGGAACCTTCGCACACTGACGGCGTATGGCCTTTCACACGTTCCGCAACCACCTGGGCCCGGATTTCGCCGGGAAGATCCACCGCACCCACGAGGTAAAGATCGGTTTCATTGTTTTCGATGGAACGGACGCCGATTTCAAGGGCTTTGAGCCCCGACGCTTCTTCGGAGGACACGATGAAGCAAGGGCCGCCCAGCCGGAATTCCTTGGCCACGCGGCTCGCGATGATGCCGCCCAGAGCCCCGGTGGTCCGGGCGGCGGTGAGGGGGGGATGCACGGCGTCCTTTAACGATTCCAGCCACTTGAGTTTCCGGTGTTCATCGAGGTTCAGGTGGAAATCCCGGTTCCATTGGTCGGTCTGGCGTTCGAGGTTCCAGCGCAGGTGAAAGTTGGCGGCTTCGTAATCAAAGGCCATGCCGATGGCGGCACCCATGCGCGGCCGATCTTCCCGTCTGGGGATTCCGGCGTCGTCCAGAGCCTGGGCTGCGGCTTTCAGCATCAGAAGGTGCTGGGGGAGAATGTCCGGGATCTCGTTGGGCGGGATATGGAACTCGCCCATGAACACGTCGAATTCCTCGATGTAACTGCCCTGGGCCGGGACATGGCCGTGTGTGGCAAGGGCCGCCGCGTGTTCCGCGCCCCTGAAACGCCGGGATGACGGGACTGTTTGAACCATGGGCGAACCGTCGAACAGCAGGTCCTGGTAATCCTTGGTGGTCTTCACCGGGCCGAGAAGCGTTCCAAGACCCACCACCGCCACCTGAACGCGGGGAGCTGTTTTAATGGCCGCAGGAACGACATAGGTTTTCGAGTAGTCCGGCTCTAAATCCTCCACAAGGACATGGGCGTTGATGCCGCCGAAACCGAAAGCGCTCAAAGCCGCACGCCGGGGGTTGTTTTTTCGCCGCGTCCATTCCGTGGCCTTTGTCTCGATGCGGAAGGGGCCGTTTTCAAGGGGGCTTCCCTTGGACGGCGCGTTGAAGTTGATGGATGGCGGAAGTGTTTTATGGTGAAGGGCGAGAAGTGTTTTGATGGCCCCGGCAATGCCCGCCCCGGTGAGAAGGTGACCCACCATGGATTTCACGCTGCCGATGGCGCACTGTCCCTGTGTCCAGTTGCTGTCGCCCCAGACGGTTTTGAGGCTTTTGAGTTCGATGGCGTCGCCCACCGGTGTTCCGGTGCCGTGGCACTCGATGTGGTCCACATCGTAAGGGGCCCAGCCCGTTGCGGCGTAGGCCAGTTTCATGGCCCGGACCTGTCCTTCGGTGTCCGGGGCCAGGAGGTTGCCTCCGATGTCGTTGCTGAGGCCCGAGCCGTGGATCAGTGCGTAGATGCGGTCATTGTCTTTGAGGGCGTCGTCAAGGCGCTTGAGGGCGATGAATCCCGCGCCTTCGCCCACCACCAGGCCGTCGGCCGATGCGTCGAACGGCGCGCAGACGCCTGTGGGCGAAAGGGCCTTGAGCTGGGTGAATCCGGCCTGGGTGAACAGGGATTCGGGCCTTGATACACCTCCGGCCAGCATGAGGTCCGCCCTGCGGCTTGACAGTTCGTCACAGGCCAGTTTGATGGAATAAAGGGAAGACGAGCAGGCGGCGTCCAGAGTGTAGGTTCCGCCCCCAAGGCCCAGGGATCTGGCCACGATGGCGGCGGGCAGGGACGTCACGCGTCCGGCCAGGCATTCTTTTTTTGAAAGGGGCGGACGGTTCTGATGCATGGCTTCACCAAAAAGGGAAGCCTCAAACGTCCGTCCGAGGATTTCACGGGTGAGGTGTGAGGACCCGTCGGTGGGAAGGGCGATGGCGGCGAGAATCACGCCCGTCCGTTTCCTCGTTTCTGCAGGGACGTGGCAGTCAAGGAGGGCTTCACGTCCGGCGGTAAGGACGAGATGGTACATGGGATCGAGGCAAAGGGCCAGGTCCTTGTCGATATCAAGGCCCGAAGGGTCGAATTGAAAGTCCGGAATCAACCCGGCCCGGCGGGAAAGGGTTCTGTCCGGTTCCACGGTTTGACTCACGGTTTTCCGGGGATCCGTGGCCCAGCGCCCTTCGGGAACATCCACAATGGCGCTTCGGCCCGAGCGGATGTTGGTCCAGAAATCGGCAACGCTCGATGCACCGGGAAAAATCCCCGCCATACCGACCACGGCTATGGGTGTTTTTTTTGTCATCTCGTCATGTCTTCTCAGGAAGTTTTTGGTAACGCTGACATACTAAATGGGGCATGGTGTTTAGGCAAGAAAACAAGCGTCATGGTTGTGTAATACTTTTGTAAACCGGGGTTCCGGCCGTCGGGCAGACGTGCTTCCATGGAAATTCCGAGGCGGTCGGAAGTGAAAGGGGGAATAGCTAGTTTTCATACATCCGTCTATTTTTACGTTGAATTTTATGAAAATATGTGCGTTATTCAATGCTTGTTTTTTTCATGAGGTTTACACCCTTTCGTAGGTCGGGTTCTTCAAACCCGACAAATGGCCCGATTCTTAGAAGAATCGGGCGGCCAACGTGATCGGGCGGCCAACGTGCAGCGGTGCTCATGTTATGGCAGAGATTCTGTGTCGAGCGGGCGTGTGCCGCATGATAAGGATGGGATCATGGGTCGGCTTTCGTGCCTCAAGCCGACCTACGCGAGGTTTTCGATTATTATCATTATTGGAGGTTTGTGATGCGTTTAAGAAACGTAGCCATTTTTTTATCCTGTGTTTTTCTTTTTACGGGATGCGGATTGTTCATGAAAAATATTCCGCAGGGAGAGATTCAGGGTAAAACGTCCAAAGACCGCATGGTTGAAGTCAAAGGCCTGATGTTCCATTACACCGAATACCCTGGGCCGGGAAGAACCGTGGTGCTCCTCCACGGGTTCGGTTCCTCCACCTACACCTGGGAGGAAACGGCGGTTCTGCTCAACAAGGACGGGTTTCATGTCTACGCCCTGGACATCAAGGGCTTCGGCTGGTCCGACAAACCCCTTCACCTGCGTTACGACGTGTCCGCTCTGATGGAGGACGTGGACGACTGGATGGACGTGATGAAAATTCAGAAAGCCGTGGTGGTGGGGAATTCCATGGGCGGCGCCATCACCACCCTCCTGTCCCGCATGCATCCCAACCGGGTAGAACGCATGGTGCTCATCGACGCGGGCGGATACCCCATGAAACTGCCCTTTGTCATCAAAATGGCCCGAATGCCCATGGCCGCGTTTTTTTCAAAGCTTTTCTTCGGCCCCTGGATGATCCGGATGAACGTCAAACAGGTGATGTTCGACCCGTCCAAAGCCACCGAACAGCGGGTTGATGCATATTATCAGCGCATGTGCACTGAGAATGCCCTGGACACCCAGATTCTTGTGGCGAAAAGCATCGATTTCAGCAAACAGAACCTCATCAGCGACGCGGCCAGGGGCAACAACACCAAAACCCTGATCATCTGGGGGCGTGACGACGCCTGGATTCCCCTTGACACCGTGGGTCGGAAATTCAGGGAGGATCTGGTCAACTCCACCCTGGCCGTCATTCCCGAGTGCGGCCACATTCCCCAGGAAGAAAAACCGGTGGAAACGGCGAAGCTGATCAGTGATTTCATCAACGACCGGCCCATCAAAGACGACCGGTCCTGAGGCCTGTTTGAAAATGGCAGCATGATACGGCGCATCGCCCTGATAAGTCCCCTGGACTGTTTCGACAACTACGGCCTTAGGTCCCTTTCCGCTTATCTCAAACGGAAAGGGATCGAGACGGTCATGATTTTTCTGCCCCGTTACGACCAGATCTGGAAAATCGCCATATATCAGAACTCACCCGAACCTTTTTCCGCTGACCTGATGGATCAGATCCGGGACCGGGTGAGGGAGTGCGACGCCGCGGGCATCACCCTGATGAGCCCGGACAGGGACCGGGTGGCCCGGCTCGCCGCCCGTCTGAAACCCCTTGGAAAGCCCCTCATTCTGGGCGGCGTCCATCCCTCGTCCTATCCCGAAGACGCCCTTAACATCGCCGATCACATCATCGTGGGGGAAGGATACGAGCCGCTGTACCAGTGGTGCCTGAACCCGGAAGATCCAGATATCGAGAACCTCTGGGTGAAAACGGAAGACGGGATCGTTAGGAACCCCATCCGGCCTGCCATGGCCGACATCGACAGCCTCCCGTTTCCCGATTACGGACCGGAAAATCATTATATCTCAGAAAAAGGGCGGCTGGTTCCCATGACGGACCGCCTCCTCAGGAAATACATGGGCTCGTATTACTCGGTGTTCACCAGTCACGGCTGCCCGTTTCGGTGCAGTTACTGTGTCAACAGCAGGTACAGCAAACTGGGAAAGGGTTACGACTGTTTCAGGTATCACAGCGTGGATTACGTGATCGCCGAGCTGAAGTACTGCCTGAGTCTGTCTCCGGATCTGGAGTATGTCAGCATTCCCGACGACGGGTTCATCTTTCATGATGAGGCCTACATCGAGGAATTTTCGGAAAAGTACAAAAGGGAAATCAACCTGCCCTTCGCCGTCATGGGCATCATTCCCTCGTATCTGACTGAAAGGAAACTGCGCTGTCTGGTCCGCGCGGGCATGATCAGGACACGCACCGGTTTCCAGTCCGCCAACACGGACACCCTGAAATCCTACCGGCGGCCCGGTCTTGTTTCACAGTTCACCCTATGCCATGACATGCTGAGATCTTACCCGCAGATGGTTTTTCCCTATTATGACCTGATTATCGACAACCCTCTGGTGAACACGGAAAAGGACATGGAGGATTCCATACGTTTTCTCCTGTCCCTCAAAGGGCGGTACACGGTGATCCTTTATTCCCTGCGGATGTACCGGGGCACCGAACTCTACGAAAAAGCCAGGGCCTTCGACCTGGACCCCTGGTACTACCATTCCCATTACGGCAATTATTCCAGGGGCCTTCTGACGTTCATCATCATGGTGATCCAGGCCACCGGTTTCAAACCCCTGGCCCGGCTGCTTCTTGGTGTGTACAAACGCCTGGGCAACGTGACTCTGCCCCCGTTTTTATTCACGCTGATGATTGGGGTGTGGATGGCGCGGCAGGGTGTGGAACACGTGCGGAAAGGCGATGTCAGCACCATTCCCCGGT
Organism: Desulforapulum autotrophicum; assembly: GCA_020723285.1. GTDB lineage: Bacteria > Desulfobacterota > Desulfobacteria > Desulfobacterales > Desulfolunaceae > DYJE01. The sequence continues at coordinate 46,538 of DYJE01000034.1, forward strand.
ATCTGAAGCCGTTCGTGATCCGTAAAGGGCGCAAAAAGTATCCGGGAAGGGCCGTGAAACGGGGCGAGGTGCCCGATCATTACTGTTCCAATCACAGAACAAACCCAAGATAATTTTCCCTGTTGACAAGCATGTAAGACGCTTCAGGATATGCGTTTGTCCATTCTTTATGGGCTTTGGGTTTTTCTTTTCCCCATTTCATCTCATAACCGTAAAGCCTTCCGCCTCTTTCTTCCACAAGATCCAGTTCTTTCCGTGTGTAGGTTCGCCAGAAATACGTGTTGGCTATTTCCCCCAGATACTCCTGTCGTTTGAGCCGTTCCATGATCAGATAGTTTTCCCAGAGTTCTCCAACGTCATTACGCAGCTCAAGGCTGTTGAAATTGCTGATCAGCGCGTTTCGGATTCCGTTGTCAAGAAAACAATAGCGGCTGTTTTTGGTGATTTCATTCCGAAGATTACGGCTGAAACCGGGCAACCGATGGAGTACAAATGCTTTTTCTAGGAGATCGAGATATCGTTCCACTGTGTTTTTACTCATTCCGAGGCTTGTTCCAAGCTCAGTGAATGACACTTCTTTACCGATCTGGAACGCAATGAGTTGAAGAAGACGGCTTATTTTTGATGCGTTTCGAACACCTTCCAATTCAAGTATGTCCTTGTACAGATAGGAGGATACCAGCTCTTTGAGATACTGTTCACGCATTCTGTTGTCCTTACTCAGAACAACCTCCGGGTAAGAGCCATAGATAAGTCGGCTTTCAAGATGTGCATCTGTTTGATGGCGCGTTTCGATTTGAGCGATTTCCATCTGGGCCAGGGGAAAAAGTTTCAATGTGAACTTGCGCCCGGTCAGCGGTTCCCCCATGCTGCGGGCAAGGTCAAAAGATGATGAACCCGTGGCGATTATCCGGATTCCCGGAATATGATCCACGATTAATTTCAGGTTTATTCCGATATTCGGGATCTTCTGGGCTTCATCCACCACAAGAAGCGTTGCAGAACCCACAAACGACGTCAGTTTTTCAATGGACTGGCTGGATAAATACCCCTGAACATCAATATCTTCTCCGTTAACCAGCAGATAGGGCAGGCTTTCGCCTTTGATAAATTCGTTGAGAAGTGTGGTCTTGCCCGTTCGTCTGGCTCCGTATATCACAACCACTTTTTCAGGTTGGGTCATGGTTTTTAACTGATCCAGTTGTTTTTGATGGATGTACATGGCCTTCTCCGCTGATGTATTGTTTACATAGTGCATGAAATATCATGCCACAGGATGGGGCGAAAGCCCACCCTGCATATGTAGAGAATATTTGCACTATGTCATAGAATATTATAATTACGGTCAGTATATTGACCATAATATACATAATACAGTCAGTTTAACAACAGTATTTTATATAATGTGGTCATTACAATGACCACATTATCATTAATACGGTCATCTTGATTAAATGGTTAACTAAAGAAAGGTGGAAATAATTGAACCGATAGGGAGGGAGTTGAGGGTAGAGTCGAGTGTTTTTTTAGTAATGATAGCGGCATTGGGCAATGATGATAGAGGCGTCGGTGGCCGTGTAAACGATTCGATGCTCTCGATCAATTCGTCTCGACCAGTACCCCGACCAGTTGTGTTTTAATGGCTCAGGATCTCCAATCCCGTCAAAGGGAGAGCGCAGGATATCTGTGATAAGGACGTTGATTCTTTTCAGTGTCTTTTTGTCCGTCTTTTGCCAGTAAAGGTAATCCTCCCACGCTCCGGGAGCCCAAGAGAGAATCATTCGTCTATCAGTCCATGTTGAACCGTTTTGCCAGCGTCAATGTCAGCTATCGCCCGGTTCAGCCGTTCAGCATTTCTGGGGCTGGCCATAAGATAGGCTGTCTCTTCGTAGGCCTGATAATCTTCAAGGGACATGATGACCGCAGGTTTGCCGTTTTGCCGGGTGATTAAAACCGGCTTGTGGTCATCGTTAACTTTATCGAGAAATTTCGCCAACTGGCTTCTGAATGTGGAGTAGCTGATTGCATCCATAATGGTCTCCTTTCTTGTACTTAAATTTGTACAATGATGGGAGGGGGGAATGCAACACATAAATAAGGGTTAAGGACGATTGGCGTATAGATTTTTCTTCGATGCCATAAACGTGTCGGGCTGTAAGCCCGACACACCGATATGGAGTCTTTAAATCATGCAGGAGTCACAGGCACGGTCCAGCCGAAGGGGTCTTTGATTTTTCCGTACTGAAGATCCATCAGTTCGCTGAACAGACGGGAGGCTGTGGGGCCCACGCTGCCGTTTCCGATGTCGATGACTTTTTCATGGTATTTGATGTTGCCCACCGGCGAAATGACGGCGGCCGTGCCGGAGCCGAACACTTCCTTGAGTTCGCCTTTGGCGTGGGCTTCGAAAATTTCGTCGATGGCGATCCGCCGTTCGCTGACCTTCATGCCCCAGGACTTGGCCATGGCGATCACCGAGTCGCGGGTCACGCCGGAAAGAATGCTGCCGTTCAGCTCGGGCGTGACGATCTCGTCACCCAGTTTGAAGAAAATGTTCATGGAACCCACTTCCTCCACGTATTTCAGTTCAACGCCGTCAAGCCAGAGAACCTGGGTGTAACCGTCCTTATGGGCCAGTTCCGTGGCGTAAAGGCTGGCCGCGTAGTTTCCGGCGGTTTTCGCCCGGCCCACGCCGCCGCGGACGGCACGCACGTAATCCCGGGTCACCCAGATTTTCACCGGATTGAATCCTTCGGGGTAGTATGCGCCCACGGGACAGAGAATCATGCAGAACCGGTAGGTGCTGGACGCTTTGAGACCGATGTACGGGTCGGTGGCGAAGATGAAGGGCCGGATGTAAAGGGAGGTTCCGGCGGCGCTGGGAACCCAGGCCCGTTCCATGTCCACCAGCTTGAGAAGGGCTTTCATCACGAAGTTCTCGTCGATCTGGGGAATGCAGAGCATCTCGGCGGAGCGGTTCATCCTACGGAAATTGTCCATGGGCCTGAAAAGCTGAACCCCGCCTTCCGGTGTTCTATAAGCCTTGAGGCCTTCGAAAATGGCCTGGCCGTAATGAAGGGTCATCATGGCCGGGCTCATGGTGATGTTTCCGTAAGGTTCGATGCGGGCGTTGTGCCAGCCTTTTTCAGGATTGTAATCCATGTTGAACATATGGTCTGTGAAAATCGTGCCGAAACCCAGGCCCGAATCGCTGGGATGGTCTTTCAATTTGTCCGCTTTTGTTACGCTGATATCCATGGGTACCTCTGATTGAAAATGGTTATGACCAACGATGAAAACTTTAGGGGTTTTTATGTCACTGTCAGCTTGAACGATGAAAAAATAACAGCATGTTCTTAAACATTTATCCCCTTGAAATCAAGCTTTATATTTCACTGTTTTTCCACCCCGGGGCCCCGGCCCGCCTCCTGGTCCGGCCATCCTGGCAGCTGCCAAACACGCAGGATTCAAGGGGTTTGTTCTTGACGTAAACGTTAAGAATAAATTCAATATACACCATCTTCGAATGATGGAAAGAAAAAAAGCCACCGAATTATGGCTGATGGTTGTTTTTGAACTGTAAGTTTGCCACATGTCAATTGACAATCTAATACCACTTAAATATACATTGAAAAGTTTATACAGTGAAGGATTGTCGAACCATAGAGTTGCTATTTCGGAAAATATTAGCAAAAAAGATAATACCGTGTCTTCTGGCTTAAATATTGGGGAAGTATGATATGGTAACTGACTTTATGGATGCACATCATCGCCATTGGGAAGATGCGGAGTTGCTTTTTAACGCTTCTCGTTGGGCTAATGCCGATCATCACTATGGTATGGTTGCAGAATGTGGCCTGAAAAGATTGATGATTGTTTTCGGCATGGGAGACCGGGAGTCCTTCAAATCAAGAAGATCGGGTTCACGCTGACAAGGTATGGCGTAAATATGAGTCTTATCGTTCGGGGTACCCGCATGGGGTGAAATACTCGCTTCCGTTCAATGATCCATTTTCTGACTGGAGCATTTCCCAGCGTTATGCTGGGCGGATGAATTTCAATCGGGGTCGAACAGAATCTCACCGTTCTGGTGCGATAATAGTCCGTAATTTGATTAAAAAAGCAATATTAGAGGGCGTCATATGAGTACATTTGATCAAATTTTGCCTATTATCTCAGATATTTTGAGGTCTCAAACTGGAAATATTGAAAAACTTGGTTCTCTTATTATAAATCGCGATTTGAATGGTCGCATTCGATTGATTGTGGATGAAAGAATTTCAGAGAACAATGAGTTAAGAGTAACGATAGAAACCATAGCTTTAGCATTTGAAGAGCGACTTGGGCCACATACTTTCACTGCAGATCATATTGTGTTTTTCGAATCTTCAATAAATGATGTTGTGCAGGGCTCACCGCATTTTATACTTGAAGGTTTTAATAATGTCATTGTCGTTGATCGTCTGGCTACTGACACAGATTGGGCAAAAATTTCACCCATTTCATCCGGCGCTCCCCGTGTGGTGTTTTTTTCCATTTAAGGTGGCGTTGGTCGTTCTACAGCGACAGCAGTAACAGCATGGTCATTGGCTCAGTCGGGAAAGCGTGTGATTGTTTTGGACCTTGATCTCGAATCTCCCGGCCTTTCAAGCTCCCTGTTGCCCCAAGAACGTCGTCCAACCTATGGAATTACGGATTGGCTGGTGGAAGACTTGGTCAATAACGGTGATGCTGTTTTTGAAGATATGGTGGCCAAAAGTGATTTGTCATACGATGGGGAAATATACGTTGTCCCCGCACATGGTCGTGACGCGGGAGAGTATATCCCAAAACTTGGAAGGGTTTGGATGCCCAAAGTGGATGGTACGGGTTTGCAGGAATCCTGGTCCCGTAGATTGAATCGACTTTTGATTGCTTTGGAATCACGATGGAGTCCTGATATTTTCCTGATCGACTCACGAGCGGGTATCGACGAAGTGGCTTCTGCATGCATAACGGATTTAGGAGCAAAGGAAGTGCTTTTATTTGCGATGGATGGAGAACAAACTTGGACAGGATACACTATTCTTTTTAGCCATTGGCATCGGTCTGGTGTTGTTTGTGAGATTCGTGATCGTCTGCAGATATTAGGCGCGATGATACCTGAAGAAAATGGCCCCGAATATTATGACAGCTTGCGTGAACGTTCTTGGGAAACATTTGTAGAAAACCTTTATGATGATGTTCCTGCCGTGGATCCCTCAAATGATTATTTCGGCTTTGACAAGACGGATGACACAGCACCTCATTCACCATTACCAATCCGTTGGAACAGGGGATTCGCAGCAATGCAATCCATATACAGCCGGTTTCGGAATGTTGATACAGAGTTAATGGCATTGATTTTTGGCCCAATGATTGAACATGTTAAACTGAAGTTGAACAGTCAAATTTTAATAAAGCAATATTAACAGCGTGTT
>DYJE01000089.1 GCA_020723285.1 Desulforapulum autotrophicum
TACACATTATTGCGAAACTTATGTAGAAGTTGCGTGTTAAATGTGGTATGATAAACATAATGATGAAACGGGATGCAAGAAGTCTGGACCATCGGACGCTGGAAGAGATGCGGCGCCTGGCGGTGAAGCGTATTTTGAGCGGGGAGCGGCAGGCCGACGTCGCACGCAGTCTGGAAGTGAATTCCAACAGCGTCTGGAGATGGATTCATACATTTCGAACAGATGGGGAGCACGCGCTGGAAAGCAGGAAGTCGAGCGGGAGACCTTCGACACTCACAGAGCAGCAGACCGAGAGACTGAGGCGGATTATCATCGGGAAGAATCCCCAGCAATTGAACTTCGGCCCGGCTCTCTGGACTCTTACTCTTGTAGGGGAGCTCATCGAGAGACTGTTCAACGTGGTGTTGCACAAGACGACGATTGCCAGGATTCTTCATAACATGGGATTGACCCCTCAGAAGCCTGTTCGGAGGGCATTCCAGAGGGATGAGAAAGAGTGTCGGCATTGGATGACGGACGAGTTTCCTCGAATTGTCCGGCAAGCGAAGAAACGCCAATCTACGATGCTTTTTGTGGATGAAACGGGTATTCACGAAGACGGGCCTATTGGTCAGACGTGGGGAACGAGGGGCGATACACCTGTAGTGCGGGTCACAGGCAGCCGCAGGCGCGTCAACGTGATTTCTGCGATATCTCCAAGGGGGCGCTTGTGGTTCCGGTGTTATGGTGGAACGTTGAAGGCGCCTCTTTTCCTCGAATTTCTCAAGGCGCTGATGCACGATTTCCGGAAACCGTTGGATTTGGTGATTGACCGGCATCCTGCGCATCAAGCCGCGATGGTCAAGAGATGGATTAGCGAAAGGAAATCGCACATTCGTATCCACTTCCTCCCTGGCTATGCACCCGACCTCAATCCTGATGAACACGTTTGGACCAAGCTCAAAGGGATGTTCCGCCGTGACCCCGTTCACCTTGATGAAGATTTCGCTGATGCAGTACGTATTTCCATGGAAGAGATAAAGGAAGACAGGAAACTTGTTAAGGCGTTTTTTAATCATCCAGAGGTCGCCTACGTTAAAGAGGCCCTCAAATGGTAGAAATACACCCATCCTTTGCAACGGTCAGTAT
>DYJE01000090.1 GCA_020723285.1 Desulforapulum autotrophicum
AAAAAGATCAAACACAAAACATCTTAACCCCCGGCAGGGGCTAATGGGAACGCCAGAATTCAGGGGGCCGGGCGCTGGGAAGCGGCAACGGCAGCTGAACGGTAAAGGTTAAAAGGGATGCGGCGGTCTAAAACCGAGAGCCCCGCCCGGTCCCCTGCAATGAATTGTTCCCATTTTCAAGAACAACGTAACGAAATAAAAACGAACTTTCACAAACAGCCTGAAATTGAAAGGGGCTGATTGAACGTGTGGGCCGCCCTGAAAAACAAAACTGAATCAAACCAGGACAGACGCCGAAAAGATAGCCGCCCTGAGTAAGAAAGCCTTGAAACGCTGAGAATGCTATCAGACAGCGAGCCACCCTGAAAAAGTTGCCGCTGATTAGTGCGGCAGACGTTGAAAAAGAGCAAGCCCAAAACATCTTAACCCCCGGCGGGGGCTAATGGGAACGCACCGCTGTGGGGCGCGCGGCTTTTGGCGCGTCCCACACCAGCGGAATGTTATGCACTATTCAACATCACTAATTACAGCCAATTGCACAACTACCATCACTTTTTAGCCAGATGCCTATTCGGCACCCCATAAACATATTGTGGCTCATATGAATGCCGCCAATTTTTAGCACGCCACCGTCGCTTTTAATAACATCTGGAATTGGCGTCTCTCGGAATTTCACGAAATAACCAGTCGGAGAGTATAGCTCAGCGTAAGCCTTAAAAGCATCGCCCTGCTCATGAGTAATTTCAAATAAAGTTTTCCCATCCATTTCGCATACTGTCATATTCTGAGGATAACGCATATTTAGGCCGGCCTTCTTTCCCGCCTCTGTAGGATAAATACGAGTTCCATTCACCTTTGCCAAATACGTTCCGTCGGGATGGTAGATCGGAATCTCTGTAGTAAACCCCAGAGCTTGCTCTTTAACGATAGATATAAGAGGGATATCATCAAACTGGAGAATAATAGGAACATTTATGAATTGGTTTGTTGCGAATGTTACTTTGGGAGCTGTTTGATATATTAGCTTTTCCAATGTATTTCTCCTTTCACAATTTTCGTTAAGATAAAGCATAACGCCAGAATTCAGGGGGCCGGGCGCTGGGAAGCGGCAACGGCTGCTGAAC
>DYJE01000091.1 GCA_020723285.1 Desulforapulum autotrophicum
GAAAGGCGACTACCGGCCAGTTGGATATGAGAGCCGCCAGGTTGTCGATCTTGATATCAGCACCTTTGTTACGGAGTGGCGGGCCGAGGTACTGGAAGATCAGAATGGCAAACGCTATGTTGCCCCGTTTCCGAAAGATGTCACCGGACCGGCGCAATACGGTATCGGCGTCAAGACCAATGCTGTATATATGTCCCAGTATCAGTTGATCCCGTACAACCGGGATCACTTTTTGGATCAGATGGGTATTGCCGTCAGTGTCGGAACGATCAATAATTTCAACAAGGATGGTTTTGAACGGCTTGAGTCCTTTGAAACATGGGTCAAGAATCAACTTTCATCATCGCCACCGATTCATAGCGATGAAACCGGCATCAATATCGTCGGAACCAGACGTTGGCTGCATAATGTCTCAAATGACAGCTTTACCTGCTTTTATCCCCACCCCAAACGGGGATGTGAAGCGATGGATGAGATGGGGATACTGCCAACGTATCAAGGCATCATCTGTCACGATCATTGGAAACCTTATTTCAGATACGGTGGTTCACATGCACTTTGCAATGCCCATCACCTGCGAGAACTTGAACGAGCCGTAGAGCAGGACAATCAAAAGTGGGCAGAACATATGATCGTGCTTCTGAAGGAGATCAACAAGGCTGCCCATGAAGCGGGAGGACGACTTGAAATGGAAGAGTCGGATCGTTATAGAAAGCGTTACCGGGAACTGCTGCAGGACGCTGAACAAGAATGTCCAGCCCCGGATAAAACAGGAAAAAAGAAAGGCAAAAGAGCACGATCAAGAGCGAGAAACCTGTTGGAACGTCTGAGGGACTTTGAGAACGAAACGTTGCGATTCATGGTTGATGAAAAAGTGCCCTTCTCAAACAACCAGGCCGAAAATGACCTGCGAATGACCAAGGTTCAACAGAAGATATCAGGGTGCTTTCGGTCAATGGAAGGTGCGAAAATCTTCTGCCGAATCCGAAGCTATATATCGACGTGCAGGAAACAAGGCGTTACTGCGTCCGAAGCTTTGCGCCTCCTGTTTCAGGGACAGTGGCCTGAATTTATGAATGTCAAAGAGCAGGGTGCTGAATAG
>DYJE01000092.1 GCA_020723285.1 Desulforapulum autotrophicum
CTTAAAACGCTTGGTGTGAGATAAGTTGAGTTGAAAAGAACGCGTTCAGCGAGTATAGTTTTCTTGACACCCTTCGGAAAAGGAGAAAACTCATGCTCGACAGGAACACGTTCTTGACTACATTGTATGTCATGGCAGACGATTTTTGCAAGCAGCACATGACTTTCGCACCACTCCCCGGGCCTGCGGCCTCCTTGACACCTGGGGAAGTGATCACCTTGGATCTTTTTGGGCAATTCTGGTGGTTTCGCAGCGAACGCTCCTTTTATGCCTATGCGGAAAGGAACCTGAAAGGCTACTTTCCGAACCTGCCCGCCCGACCCCAGTTCAATCGCCTGGTGCGCCACCACTGGAAAACGATCGTCGCTTTCTGGCAATACCTGGTGGATGAGATGGGAGCACAGAAAGTGATCTTTGAAGTCCTGGATAGCGTGCCCATCCCCGTTCGCAACATCAAACGGCGCGGCCGAGGTTGGTTGGCAGGTATGGCCAATATCGGTTGGAGTACACGCCTGAGATGGTATAACGGTTTTCATGGCTTGATCTCGGTCACTCCAATCGGGGTGATCACAGGCTATGCCTTTGCTTCCGCCAGCGAGAAGGATCAGCCGATGGCAGACACCTTTTTGGCCTTGCGACGCTCTCCAAACAAAGACTTGCCTACCCCAGGCCGTTTCACTTACGCCTATTACCTGGCAGACAATGGTTTCCAGGGAAGAGAGAACGCCAATCATTGGAACCTGGACTATGGCGCCATGCTTATGGCGGCCCCTATGCGCAAGCAAGCAGACCTGTGGCCCACAGCATGGCACAATTGGCTCAAAAGTTTACGCCAGATCGTCGAAACAGTGTGCGACAAACTGGAAAACTGGTTCGGCCTGGGCAAGGATCGTAATCATGAGCTATCTGGTTTCCATGCCCGCTTCGCCGCAAAGGTCGCTTTACATAATTTCCTGATCTTTCTCAACCTGCAACTGGGTCGCCCGCCACTCGCCTTCGCCGATCTGGTTGACTGGTAATTCACACCAAACGTTTTAAGAAAGTCCTG
>DYJE01000035.1 GCA_020723285.1 Desulforapulum autotrophicum
AAGCTTCCGTCACCACCACCGATGCGGCAGGAAACACGATTACCGCGACCGATACGGAATCTTACACCGTCGATACAACCGTCACCGCTTCGATCACCCTCGATGCTAATATTACTGCCGATGATATCATCAACGCCGCTGAAGCCGGTGGCAACATCGCCATCACCGGTACCGTGGGCGGAGATGTCCAGGATGGAGACACCGTCACCCTCACCGTCAACGGCAACACTTACACCGGAACCGTTGATTCCGGCGCATTCTCCATCGATGTGGCCGGAACCGATCTTGCCGCCGACGCTGACAGAACCATCGAGGCCTCCGTCACCGCCACAGATGCCGCAGGCAACACGACCACCGCCACGGACACCGAAGCATACACCGTGGACACGACCGCAGCAGCATCCATATCGGTCAATCCGGTAACGGCGGATGATGTAATCAATGCCCTGGAAGCATCCAGCACTGTCAGCATTACCGGAACAACAGGCGGGGACGCGGCGCAGGGAGACACGATCAGCCTGACCATCAACGGAACGGATTACACAGGAACCGTTGCAGCGGACGGAACGTTCTCCATTGATGTTGCAGGTTCCGATCTCGCGGCGGACACCGCGTTTTCGGCCACTGTTTCCGGAACGGATGCAGCGGGTAATCCTTTTACCGCAACCACCGAATCAACCCACACGGTGGACACCACGGCCAGCACCCCCACACTCACGTCTTCAGATGTCACAGGAAATGAAGACACTGCCATAGCCCTCAACATCAGCGCGGCCCTTACTGACACAGACGGCAGCGAAACCCTTGGAAACATTCTAATCAGTGGCGTTCCAGCCGGAGCGGTCTTAAGCGCGGGAGTGGACAACGGGGACGGCTCATGGACATTGGCCCCTGGACAGCTGAGCGGCCTCAGCGTCACACCGCCCCAGCACAGCGACGGTGACTTCACACTCACCGTCACCGCAACCAGCACGGAAGTCGGAGGTGACACGGCATCAACAACCCGGAACATTCAGGTCACGGTTAACGCCGTGGCTGACGCGCCCACTGTCGACCTGTCCGTCAGCAGCCATAATGTGGTCAGCGACGGTCTGGTTGGGCACTGGATTTTCGATGAAAACAACACGGCCGGAGGAAGGACCTACAATCTGGTGGACAACCGGGAAGGTGTGCTCACTGGAGACGCCCAGTTCCAGACCAGCGGCCATAACGCATCGTCCATGGCTCTCGACGGAAACGGGGATTACGTGGATGTCACCGGAGATTACACCGCACCTCTTGCCGGAACGGCGACCCTCTCCGCATGGATCAAACTCCCTGCGGGATTCGTGGGCGACGACGCCACAGACGGCAGTGACTCGAACAGCGACATCGGCTGGAACTCTCCAAGCATCATCGGTTCCGAGCAGGCCGGGGCCACCAATGACATCCAGTGGGGCTGGATCGACAATGCGGGCCATATCAATCTGGGCGTTGGAGACAGCTCCGGTGCACATTCCACCACCGTCGTGAATGATGGAAACTGGCACCACGTGGTTCTGACAAGGGATCATGTGACCGGAGAAACCAAAGTGTATGTGGACGGCGTTCTTGAAGATATCCAGATCGCCCCCACCGGCTTGAAAGATTCCACGGCGTTAAGCGGTTTCGGAGCCACCTTCGGCTCGGACGGCGCCAATGAATATCTGGCCGGAGAACTGGACGATATTAGGGTCTACGACCGGATCCTTTCAGACAGTGAAATCGCCCAAATCCATACTTATGAAAACCAGCTTGCCCATTATGACCTGGTGGGCCTTGAAGGCGACGCTGTTTCCTTTTCCTTGAATGCGAGCCTTGTGGATACGGATGGATCTGAAACCATCACCCGCATCAGCATTTCCGGAATTCCGGAAGGAGCCACTCTTTCGGACGGCGTCAACAGCTTTACTGCAACCGCCGGAAACCAGGAAGCGGATGTAACGACTTGGAATCACGTCGGCCTCAGCATCACCGCCTTTGCCAATGCAGGCGGCGACGGCCAGGCCTACACGTTGACGGCGTCCGCAACCACAACTGAAATATCCAACGGATATACCGCAACAAACACCGCATCCTTGTCCTTGTACGTCATCGACACGGCCCCCACGGCCATGGACGACCATGACAGCGTGGGTTATGGCGGAACGGCCGTGGGCAACGTTATCACAGGGTACGGCGGAGACACCATGGCGGCGGACGAGCTTGCCCTGGATGCTGTCACACTCGACTCCGTCACATTCAATGGTTCCACCTATCATTTTGACGCCGGAGGGACCTTGTATGACAGCGCCAACAACGCCATGTCCGGCAACACCCTCACAGCGGACTACGGCACGCTTCAAATCCAGAATGACGGAAGTTATGTCTATACATCCACCATGGGCGTTTCCACGGTCAATTACACGGACACATTCCAGTACACCCTCAAGGACGCCGATGGTGACACGTCCACAGCAGAATTCACCGTCAGCCACAACAGCCTGACCACCGTCTCCGACACGTCCAGCGTTTATGAATCTGGACTGGGAACAGGAACGGATGCTGCTTCAGATTCTGAAATCATCACCGGCAACCTTCTGGACAATGACCTGGGGGTCAGCGGCAGCGCCCTCATCACCCAGATCAGCAGCAACGGAAACACGGATTCCACTGTCACCGGCGGCATGCTGAACATCAACACGGCCCACGGCACCATCACGGTGTACACCCAGGATGTCAGCGGACACCGGGCGGGGGATTACATTTACACCCTCACCAGCCCCGGAAGCGGAGACAGTGTTGCCGACACCATCACATACAGAGTCAGCGACGGCACAGGTGCCACATCCACCGCGTCCTTGAACGTCACCATCGTTGACGACGCTCCGGTGGGCGAAAACATCGTCAGTAATATCCAGGATTCATCGGCTGCGGCCCAGACCACCAACCTGATCATCATCCTTGACCGTTCCGGAAGCATGGCCTGGGATCTTGACGGCAATTCAGGCGGGACGCCCTCCCGGATGGATATCGCCAAAGACGCTTTAAAAGCGATGTTTGACAGCTTTGACAATCTCGGAAACGTGAACATCCAGTTCGTTCCCTTTTCATCCACCGCCGTCAAATCCCAGTGGTATGTGGATGACAAAAGCGGTGCCAGCGCCTACCTGGACGCCATCACACCCAGCGGGAGCACATACTATGACACGGCTCTGTCAACGACCCAGAACAGCTTCACCACTCCCACAGCTGATAAAACCCTGGTCTATTTCATTTCAGACGGCGAGCCCAACGCAGGCCATGAGGCGAACCAGGCCACATGGGAAGCCTTCGTGTCAAGCCATGACATCGATATTTCCTTTGGCATCGGAATCACCAGCAACGTCAACCTGAGCTCGCTTCAGCCCGTGGCGTACCCCAACACCAACGCCGATGGCGACACTGACCCTTACGCCATCCAGGTATTGAACGCCTTTGACCTGAAAAAAACCCTGCTCGACACGGTTTCCGAAGGAATCGTTCAGGGGGATGCGGCCATTCTCACTGCGGAAGGTGATGGCGGGATCATCCTTGGAGCCGATGGAGGACATATCCAGTCCATCCTGGTGGATGGTCATCTGTACGAATATTCAGCGACCCAGACCACGGCCAGCATCACCACGGTCCGGGGAGGAACCTTTGAAATCGATTACGAAACAGGAGAATATTTCTACACCATCAACCCCAAGGATACGGTTACAGGGGAACAGGAAACATTCACCATCACGGCAGTTGACAACGACGGGGACACCAAAACCGTGGACCTGGTCATCAATCTCGATTATGTGGCGAATCTTGACGCGAACTATGACCGGATCATCACGAACGCCGGAACAGGCGACAGCCTTGACATCGATTTTTCAGCCCTTCTTGCCAACGACGCCGGAGGCTCCCATGTATCGGTCACCGGCGTGACCGCTACGGCGGGAACAGATCTCACAAGCACATCGGACAAAGTCACCCTGACCAGCGTCGCCAACGGAGAATCATTTACCTACACCATTTCAGCCGACGGGGCCACGGACTCCGCCAAAGCGGATGTGGTTCGAACCGATTCCGCAATCCTCAACGGAACGTCCGGAGATGACATCCTGATCAACACCCTGCCGGACCCGAGGGATTTTACCATCGATGCGGTGGTTCGCTCAGGCAGCACATACAACCAGCCGAACCAGATTGGCATCGTCTTTGACGGGTCAGCGGATCTTTACATCACGGATATTTCCATCAACCTCCGGGCCGGAACCGATCCCAACGCCATATTCAACACAGCCGGAACTGGCTCATCAGGGCCCACCATCGGATCAGACACAACCGGCATCAGTTCAAGCTCCGTTCATTTCACGGTGTCGGACAACAGCCCCACGCTGAATGTTCATTTTGACAACGACGCATTCAGGGCAAACGACGAATTCTGGTTCGGCGTGGACACCAACAGCCTGGGCAGCAATACGGGCGCATCGTTTGGTGACGCTGGCGTCAGCGTCACAGTCACCCTGAGCGACGGGTCTCAGTTTAGTGGAACCTATGTCACCCAGTCGGACGGGTCCTCGCGGGTCGTCATGACGGAAAACACCCCAGCTCTCTATGGCCATGAAGGAAATGACTATCTGGTGGGTCACGACGCCAGCGAAATATTCGATGGCGGTGCAGGTGTGGACAGCATACACGCCGGAGGAGGAGACGACACCATCGTCTTCGATGCCAGCGACAGCCATACCGATGGCGGCAGTGGAAACGATACACTCATGCTGTCTTACGACGCCCTGGATTTCAGTGCCTTGTCCGACAACAGCATCCACAATATCGAAACATTGAATATGAATTCAAGCACAGCCCAAACCGTTTCATTAACCCTGAACGATGTCCTTGACATGACCGATTCCAATCATGTGCTCCATATCACCGGAGGCGATGGGGACCAGGTCACCCTGGATGTGACCGGATCCACGGGAAGCTGGACTTACGAAGGCGGAGGCGTTTTCTCAAACGGTGTGGACCAGGTTCAGATTGTCGCTGTAGATGATGTCAACAACAAGGTCAAGATCTTTACCGATGACGGCACAGCCATCAATTAACAGGAACGATTGGGAAGAGGTAACCGGTGCTGGCTTAAAGATGTTTCATTCTGACAGCCAGCTCCAGGCGATCGCGATACCCGGTTTTGGCGAAAATCGATGTCAGGTGGGCTTTGACGGTACGGACGGAAACATGGATCGTATCGGCGATTTCCTGATTGGAGAGACCCCCGGTCACCAGCCGGGCCACCTCTTCTTCCCTTTTACTCAAGGGCTCTTTATGGTTTTCGTCATGGTCGATGGATCTTGCGGGTGGGATTGCGGATATCAGCTGAGCCATAATGGCGGGAGGCAGCCAGACCTGACCGGAACTGACGGCTGCCAAGGCCTGAAAAAAATTATCCGGATGCATGTGCCTGTTGCCATAGCCTCTTACCCCTTTCCTGAGAAGCCGGACGGCCTGATCGTAAACCGGAGCCGCCGCAAGGGCCATGGAAGGCGTTTTCACGCCCGGAATGTCCGAGTCCGTACAATGTTCAAGGTCGATCAGCAGCACATCCCCGGAGGATGAAACATGCTTTTTCAGTTTTTTTGTGTCAATCAACTGACGGATGTCGTGTTTCTTACCGAAAAAATCGGCATAACGTCTGACCAACCCTGGATCACCGCTGCATATGATCACCATTATTTCTCCCTCAAGGCATTTTCTTTTGCACGCAGAATCGGTTTCATCAGATAGTGCATGATGGATTTCTTGCCTGTGATGATATCCACCTGGGCTGTCATTCCCACCATGATTTCCTTTTTGTTGTCCTCGGTCCCCAGAAAATCCTTGTTCGTTTCAACACGGACAAGATAGTACTCTTCCTGCCTTTCATCGGTGATGGTGTCTGCGCTGATATGCCTGACCACACCATCCAGACCGCCATAAATGGCGAAATCATAGGCCGTCAGCTTGACCACGGCCTTAAGTCCGGGATGAAGAAAGGCGATGTCTGCGGGCCTGATCTTGGCCTCAACCAGAATTTTTTCTTCATCGGGAACAATTTCAACGATATCCATTCCGGGTTTGACAACCCCTCCAATGGTGTTGATCAGCATCCGTTTAACGGTTCCGTCCACCGGTGACCGGACCTGAGTCCGGTCCACCCTGTCCTGAATGGCCACATGGGTCTTGTCAAGACGTTCAATTTCAGCCATGACTTTGTTGTACTCCTCTTGGGCCTCTGACCGGTATCGGGCATCGAACTCCTGGATCTGATTTTTCGCCTCGATAATTTTCGAACTCAGGTTTTCCGCCTTTTTTTGCGCGCTTTCGTACTGATATTTCTTATCCAGTTCCTTCTGCTTCAGTTGAATGTATTCCAGTTCGGAAACGAGACCTTTGACAACCAGGGGATGGGTCAGCTCCACCTCCCGTGCAATCATTTTCAATGCTTTTTTCAGGGTCTCGATATCAAGCCTGGCCTCGGACTGTTCGATCTCTCTTTGTTTCAGCCGTTGCTCAAGAACCATCTTCTCGTTCATCTTCCGTAAAACATTGGTGTCATAAAGCTGTCTTTCCTTTTTGACGGCATCGGCCATAACACCCGAATAATTTGTATCAGTTTCAAAGGGCCTGTTTCCGGCTTCCGCTTTCAGTCGTACAGCCCTGGCCTTCAGTTCGTTGATCACCGTGGTGCTTTCGGCAAACGAACTTCCCGCTCCGGTATCATCGATGACCACAAGAACCTGGTCCTTTTTTACCGCATCCCCTTCTGCGACAAGAATCTGGCCCACAATCCCGCCTTCCAGATTCTGGACAACCTGTATCTGCCTGGAAGGGATCACCCGTCCGATCCCCCGTGTCCGTTCATCCAGTTTGGCAATGTTCGCCCACAGGATCAGGATAAAGACGATCAGGGTGATACTCCCTAGAAGCAGGTTGGATTTGGCCGGAGTTCCGGCAAGAACAGCCGCGCTCAGACTGTTCATGAACTCGATATCCTCCGGGCTGAATCGTTCCCGTGAACCGGGCTTCCGTCGTCTCACGATGTCTTTCCCTTCTGTGCTCTTATCAATCGTCATCTTCCGGTCCCTCCAAGCTTCGCGAGAATTTCATGCTTGGGACCGTCCATGGCCACATTCCCGTTATCCATGACAATGATCCTGTCTACGATGTCAAGAATCGCGGGTTTGTGGGTGATGATCACCGCCGTTCTGTCCTGGATCATGGATTTCAGATTGGCGATCACCTGAATTTCCGTGTTGAAATCCATGGCGTTGGTGGGTTCATCCAGAAGGACCACGGGACTTTTTTCAACAAAGCATCGAGCAATGGCCACGGCCTGTCGCTGTCCGCCCGACAGGTTGAATCCCCTTTCGCCCACCTGCATGTCCATGCCCAGAGGATGACGGTCTGTAAAGGCATTGACCCGTCCCACACCGGCGGCGTCCACAATCTCCTGGTCCCGGACATGGGGAGATTTGAGGGTGATGTTCTCCCTGACCGTTCCTGAAAAAAGAACCACATCCTGGGGCACATACCCGATATTGTGGCGAAGATCCACAGGATCGATCTGCTTGATGTCAAGACCATCGATAAACACCGAGCCTTCATTCACATCATAAAAACCCATGATGATTTTACTCAAGGTGGACTTTCCTGAACCCACCGGACCGATGACCGCCACTTTTTCTCCGGCTTTTATTTGGAAATTCACTTTTGACAATGCAGGTTTCTGCTCATCGGGATACGCGAAGACAACATCCTTGAATTCAATGTCTCCATGGAATTTCGGCCTCCGGATGAATTGTTTTTTCTCGGGGCGCTCCACCTCTTTTCTCATCAGTTCATTCAAGGACTGCAACCCGCTTTTCATCTGCTCGAAACTGGACAGCAGGGAAACCACCTGGCTCATGGGGGCGATGGCCCGTGAAGCGAGAAGGTTGATGGCAATCAACCCGCCCATGGACAGCTCGCCGGCTTTGATCAGATACACGCCCAGAACGATGATGACCACAGAACAGAACTGGGTTAAGAACACAGCCATGGTGGACAGCGCGTTGGACAGTATGCGGGATGTCAGGCTTTTTGACGCGATGTCACCGGTGCTTTCCTCCCATCTCCACTGCATGGCACTGCTTGCGTTGAACGCTTTGATGGTTTCCAGATTGGCCAGGGCTTCGACGAGGATACCGTTCCGGTGACCCGCCGCTTCATGGGTGCTTTCAATGATCCTGTAAATGGGTTTTCTCATGATAAGGCTGATCAGAAGGATCATACCGATAATGGCCAGGGGAACACAAACCATGGTCCCGTTGATGGAATAGATCACCAGGAGAAATATCACGGCAAACGGCACTTCGATAAAAGCCGTGACCGCACTTGAAGAAAAAAATGATCTTATACTGTCAAAATCCCTGATATTGCTCGTAAACGCGCCCACAGAACGAGGTTTATCCTTGAGTTTGAGATTCATGGCCTGTTCGAAAAGAAGAGATGACAGAATGATATCCGTCTTTTTCGCGGCATTCTCAAGAAACGTGGTGCGAATGAATTTCATGACCAGGTCGAACAGGTAAATGATGAGGATGCCGATGGAAAGCGCCCAGAGCGTGTCCACCGCGTTATGGGGAATGATCCGGTCATACACGTTCATGGTGAACAATGGACCTGCCACCACAAACAGATTCACCAGGAACGTGGCCAGAAGAACCCGTGCATACATCCCTTTGAAATTCATCATCGTGCCGAAAAACCAGTTTTCCCGGTCCGATTCAGCGCCCACTCGCTTGCTCTCGCTGGCCCCTTCGTAGATCCTCTTAAGGAAGAACACGTAACCCAGGTATTGTTCTTCCAGTTTTTCAAGATCGATCTCGATGGGATCGTCATCCACTGAAGGAACGATGATTTCCGCCACATGGTCCTTGTAAGAAATATCCTTGAGCACACAGGCGCTGTCGTCTTTCAACACAAGGATCACCGGCAGCACCACCGGCGGAATATCCCGAAGTTTTCGTTCCCTCAGACTCGAAATAAATCCCGCCTTGGCCGCGGCGCGGGAAAAGTTGGACTTGGGTTTGTCCAGACTGAACAGCCTCTGCTTTTCATCTTTCGGATCAAAAGGAAGGCCATGGGCCAGGGACTCGGCAGAAGCCGGTTTGTTGTTCAGCCGGGTCAGGCTTACCAGGCATTGCATCAAGGGGTCTGTGGAAATATTATAATTCATGTGTGCTCAATAAAGGGGTGATGTCTGAAACCCCTCTTCCCTGGAAAAAATGAATGTGTCGGGCCGACAGAATCCGACGCTGTTCGTCGTTTTCAATTTTCGCGGCGATAAGTTTGATATCAAGGCTGTCTGCAAGTGTGGTCAGAGCGTTCAACGCCGTGTTCGAATCGCTTTGCTGATCCGCGTCATGCAGGTAATCCCTGTCGACCTTGATATATTCCGGTCTCAGGTCTTTCAGAAGGTCAAGTGCTGCCTCGTCCAGGGTGAACTGATCGATACCGAACCTGAACCCCATTCCCTTGAAAAGTCCGGCGATGTCAAGACAGATGGCGGGATGCTGAATCACGGTGCTTTCATGGATTTCAAACACGATGCGCTGCCTGAAAGGTTTGTTTTCAGCCAGATAACTCCGGAACCACATGAACGACACACGATCGATGCAAAAATCCGTCGTGAGATTCACGGCCAGAACGCCGTCAGGGTTTTCGGAAATATAACCCGCCGTTTTTTCGAGTACGTATCGGTCAAGCCGGTTCGCAAGGCCCAGCGTGATCACCATGGGCATGAAAAAACCGGCCCGTCTCCGGACATTCTGATCGTCGATCAGGTTGACGTAAACTTCCCTGTGCAGTTCCCCCCCGCCGGACAGTACGGCCTGAACCGTCAGTTCGAAACGGCCGCAGGCCAGAGAGTCCTCGATGAGGGTTTTCCATTCAAATTTGCCCAGAACCGGATGCTGATCATCCTCGCGATACACCTCGATGGTGCCGGAGGGTCCGCTCTTCGCCACGGAAAGGGCGTAATCCGTCTTGGAAAGAACGCTTTTCACATCATCTTCAGGGCCGAACGAGGCGAATCCGCCAAAAACCCGGATCATGCCAAGCAGGTCCTTTTTTTCAGAGACCAGCGAGCCGGTGTGTTCCATGATGTTTTCAGCCAGCGAAACACCCTCGGCCCGGGAGCATTTGGGCATGACCACCGCATACTCATGGCGCGGCAGCCGGGCCGTGACCACATCACCGCGGGACGCGGTTTCCGTGGCCAGAATCCGGGCCAGGTCTTTGAAAAAAGTATCAAGGACCGGATGGCACACCGAGATGCTGATGGATTCCATGCCTCCAAGGCTCAGGATAAACATTTGCCCCTGGGCGTTTTCGCTGTCGCTGTCAAGAAAATGACTGAGCTGCTGAACAAGGTATTTGCGATTGTGAAGTCCTGTATGGCTGTCCTTGAAATTCAGAGCCTGATAATTTTTAAGGTATTCAAGCTGCCGGTCGTAAATCAGCCTTACTTTTTCAACCATGGCGTTCATGGCCAGAACGACCTTTTTCAGTTCCGGCGTTCGTGGAAGGGTTTCGTGGATGATGAACTGATTGTCACTGATGGCTTCGGCCTGGCGCTGAATGTTGACCAGGGATTCGAGAAGGTATTTTAAAATGATATAACTGAGCGCCGTGGTCACTGTTCCAAGAATGGCAAAAAGGATACAGAGGTTTTTAAACGTTTCCCAGAGCTTGATGTATGACGGACCGGAGTGCACTTTCACCTGAAGGGTTCCCACGGGTGTCCAGCCGGCGATCACATTGGCCTCGGTGACCGGAACCCGGAGATCGACCGTGTGGATAAAAACTTTAGGAACCCCGTCGATCATGATGTCTTCACTCCGGCGGTGAATAATTTTACCCTCGACATCCTTCAGTGTGATTTCCTCAAAAGCCCCGCCGTCAAACATGGCGTTGATGCTTGATTCCCAGAAAACCCTGTCGTCAGGGTGGGTGCTGAGGGACAGGGCGAGAATGTTGGCGCTGTTTTTCCCGCTGTTGAACAGCTGGTTTGCCGTAAAATCCCGGGCGCTGTCGAAATCGATTTTCACCACGACCATCAGCGTGGTCAGCAGCAGCACCGTAATCAGGCCTTGAATCTGTTTGAAAAGGCTCATGGATTGTTCACCCTTTTGAATATCTCCAAATCGATGGATTTCAGGTTCCGCTGGGTTTTCAGCGGCGTCCGGTTGACTCGTTTCCCAAGCTGCTGCTGTTTCTGGAGGAAAAGATCATTGGCCGAGAAACTGTAAACCGGGACAAGATCGGGCCTCTGAGTTGCGGGCAGAATCCGCTTGTTGTAGTTGTCCAGAACAAACGGAACGGTTCCGGGCTCCTTGTAATAGCTGACCACAAGGTGTGCGGCATCCTTATACCCTGCGGCCTTGACATAGGTCAGGAATATCTTTTTTTCAGGAACACCCAGCTGCATCATGGTCAGGTATTTCGCCACCGCGAAATCTTCACAGTCTCCCTGACCTTTGCCGAGAAACTCCAGCCGGCTCGCCCAGTAGTCCTTCTGACCCCATGTTTTCAGATCGGTCTGGTATTCGATCTGATTGAAAAACCGGTTCACTTCAACGACAATCTGGTCTTCATCCGAAGAAACAAGACTGTCCATCATGTTGAGCAGGCTGTTCAACCGCCGTTCCGCCTGTTCTCCGTATTCTTTTTTATAGGTCTCCGCGCGCTTTTCGTCGACATAAAACACCCTCTTGTCTCCGGCCACAGCGAATTGTGCCATCACAAGGAGGACAAGGGCAAAACGCATCATGGTCTTCATCAATCGGATTGTTTTCGTTTGGTCAGTTTGAACTCGGTCCGACGGTTCCTGCTTTTTCCTTTCTCTGTTTTGTTTGTCGCCACAGGTTCGAATTCCCCTTTTCCGGACCAGCTCAATCTTTCCTTTTCAACACCAAGCCTGATCAGTTCGGTGTACACCCTTTTCGCCCGGGCCTTGGAAAGCCGCATGTTGTATTCTCCGGAACCCGTATAATCCGTATGCCCGATCACCTCAATATTGAAACCCTTCGCCTTGATCAGTTGATCGGCAATATAGGTCAGTTTCACCACAGAGTCCTTTGTCAGAACGTCGGAAGCCGATTTGAAATGAATCACATCCAGACTGATGGACTGTACGGCTTTTCCGTTGTCGATTTTCAGAACAAGTTCCTTGGGAATCGGTTTGTCTTCCCTGGCGGCGACTTTTTCAACCGGGACAGGTTTTGGCAGGGCCACAGGCTTGGGCATCTCTTTTTCAGGTTTAATATAAGGTCCCACTCGTTCGGGTTCCTTGTATCCCAGGACCACCGGTTGATTTTCACCACACCCGGCGCAGGGGGTATCCGTTCCTTTGACCGAATTATCACACTGATCCCAGGGATCTTCCATGGAATCCTCGTCCCTGTTGTGGTCCAGCTCCTCATAGCCCTTGAGGTCCAGTTCCTTTTTTTCAGGAAGGGCCATGGCTTTCCGAAGGCCCGGATCAAATTCCCTGAGCAGCAGCCCCATAGCCTGAGACAAGCGGTAATAGGCGGTCAGATAGGAGAAATCCGATTCAGCCTGGGAATTCCGGGCTGAATTGTATTCGTTTTCCATGTTGAGAAGATCAAGCAGCGTCCTTCTGCCAATATGGTACTCGTCCTTGAAAGCGGCCAGGGTCTGTGCACTCAGGTCCACATACTCCGCCAGATATTTCTTTTTCCGGATTTCCGCCTGAAAGATATTCCAAGCCAGCCTGACGGACTCGTTGACATTGCGCCGCTCCACGTAGGCTCTCTGGTTTTCTTTGTGCAGAAATTCATAAGCTCTGGCCTTTTCACCTTTACGGATTCCTCCGTCAAAAAAAACATACCCCAGCTTGAGCATGGCTGAAAACTGGTCCGTTTCACCTTCATCGCCACCGGTATTCGAGGCTCTCTGGGCTTTCAACTCCAGATCAAGAGAAGGCCAATCATCCGCCTCGGCCTTTTCATAGCCGAATTTTCGCACCTGAATATTGTAGCTGGCCACGTCCAGGGCCGGGTGATTGTCAAAAGCGATATCCACGGTTTCTTCGACGGAACCCGGAACCATGAACGCAGGCTTTGGCATGATGAAATCTTCGGCCTTGATGAAGCGGCCAAACTGCCGGTGAAATTTAACGACGGACTGATTGAGGTCTTGTTGCCGGGATATGAAATTGCTGCGTGACAGGGCGAATCGTGATTCTGAATTTTTCAGATCGGATATCCGGTTGAATCCGGACTTCGCCTTTTCCCGGACCTGCTCCAGGATCTTTTCCTGGGTCAGCATGTTGTCCTGGGCCAGTTCCAGCATTTTTCTCGCCTGGAGGACCTGGATATACGATTCCACCGTGGCAAGGTAAACCGTGTTGGCCACGTTCAGGGTTTCATAGGCGGCGGCCAGTATGCGCGCATCCGTTTCATGGATAAACGCGGTGGTCTTCCATCCGTTGAACAGATTCTGACGGGCATACAAAGTGGCTGTGCTGGCCGTCAGGTTTTCACGCCTGTCGTTGGTGTCCACCCCCTCGGTCACTTCCTGGCCCAGGGACAGCTCGGCACCCACCCTGGGAAGATGGCCGCTTGTGGCAATGGATCTTTCACCCCGAACGCTTCTGTACCGCGCTCGTGCTTCGATGATTTCAGGATGGGTTTCCGTGACGTTTTCAAGGATTTTTTCAAGCGATGTCTCCTTGGAGAACGTTTCGTCTTCCGCGTATACATCCACACCCGATCCCGCCACCCAGACGGCAGCCGTTATCAGAAATAATAATATGCCTTTTTTATTAAATAAAAGCACGTCGTTCTCCATGATCAATTTTTATCGTGAGCTGTTCAAAATTAAAGAAAGGATTTTCAATCCATGACAACGATACATGCCCCCCATGATCCGTCAATGATTTAAACATACCCCATATCCCACTGTTTGAATAGTGAAAAAACCATCATTCCATCATACAATGGTATAAATAATGAATAGTTACAAGGAAACCACGGACTGAATCGCCCTCATGAATTCAATTTTTTATTACAATATCAGCATAAATCCATGGATGATCAAAAGCTATCCACACATCAGAACAGGCTATCCATCTTGATCATCGGCATGCGGGGCGAAGATATAAAGGAAAAACGCTAAGGTTTGGATTGGATCGGATCAACATTGAATCACAGGAGCTGTTCCATTGATGATTCAGATGAATGAGAAACTGAGGGTTTATCTTGATGGTCTACGAAAAACGGGGTCGAACAAAGAACCGTGCTGGCGGACTTTTTCTTTCCGGCTTCACAGAGATCATGAAACAGCTCACTTGTCTTTTCCAACCTTCACAAAAGCAGGTTTCAGCCAAAATTATATTCACCCATTGTTCGAGTTCTTTCCAACCCATAACATTCAGATATTTCCATTTGACTCCGTTTGTCAATGATCGTAACGTATCTCAACCCTTCAGGATGATTCCGGTTTTCATATACAAAGCCGGGCTATCGTCATGACCATCACCTTCCAATAAAATGAAAGGAAAACCATGGCTTATCCGCATGAAACAGCCTGTTCCCAGGTCTCCCTGTTTTTTGAACTGTCCGAGAAATACGGCGACGATGTGTTCATGTGCGCCAAGTTCAAAAACGGTCTACCCTCAGAATCCTGGGAAAGCGTGTCATGGAAGCAGACGGCGGAGCAGGTCCGGCGCATGGGAGCCGGCCTCATTGCCTTAGGTGTCCGACCTGGCGACCGGATCGCGATTTTTTCAAACAACCGTCCCCGGTGGATCATCAGCGATCTGGCCATCCAGGGAGCAGGAGCCGTTGGGGTCCCGGTCTATCCCACCAGCACCGACAGCCAGCTGGCCTTCATCCTGAACCACTGCAAGGCGTCGGTCCTGATCGCCGGTGACCCCGACCTTCTGGATCAGGCCCTTCGTGTCAAGGAAAAATCCCCGGATCTGAAATTCATCATCGGACTCGGCCCTGTTAACGATAAGACGCCTGAAAATGTTCTGGCCTACGACAATCTACTTGAAAAAGGCCTGAGCGACGCCGTCGCCACTGCTGAATTTGAACGCCGGAAATCCGCCGTCACCGAAGAAGATCCCGCAGCCATCCTCTACACGTCCGGAACCACAGGTCATCCCAAGGGCGTGGTTCTCACCCAGGGCAACTTCAAAGCCCAGACCCGGCTGGTGATGAACGCGCCCATCACCCGGCGGCTGCTTGACCGGGGCATCCGGCTGTCCACGCTGTGTCACCTCCCCTTGTGCCATATCATGGGCCGGGCCAGCGACTATCATGCCCAGATGACGTTGGGGTCGGTGATCTATTTTGCCGAAAGCATGGACAAGGTCCAGCAAAATCTGCTTGACGTGCGCCCCCAGGTGATAGCCTCCGTTCCCAGGTTTTACGAAAAAATTTACGAGGCGGTGAACCGCTATGCGGAACGTCTCACCGGAGTCAAAAAGGAGGTGTTCACCTGGGCCATGAAAACGGGGAACGACGCCTCGGATTACATGATCCGGGGAGAACGCCTGCCTTTGGGTGTTTCCATCCGGTTCGCCCTGGCCAACATCCTGGTTTACAGACATATCCGGACATTCGCGGGCCTCGACCGGCTTGTGTCCGCCATCAGCGGCGGCGGCCCTTTGTCCGCCGACATCATCAAATTCTTCCGGTCCATGAACATCGTCATCGCCGAAGGATACGGCCTGACGGAAACCACGTCCTCCATCGCCTGGAACGGCCCCCGGTTCATCTCCCCTCTCCCGGATTCCGCACTTCACCGGAAAGCTTTTGAATGGCTCATCGACACCATGGTGGTGATGCAGAGCCAAGGTCAGTGTCCGTTCACAAGCTTCAAAGGGTTTCTTAAAATCGTGATTTTCTCCAAACTTATCCTGCCCCGCATGGTGATCAAGCCTGGATACGTGGGCCGGCCGCTGGATGAAACACTGATGAAACTGGGGGAAGACGGGGAAATCCTGGTGAAAGGCCCCCAGGTTTTTTCCAAGGATTCTGGCTACTACAATCCGGGTGACCGCACGGACGACGTGTTTACGGAAGACGGTTTTTTCAGGACCGGGGACATCGGGGAATTCGACCATGACGGTTTCCTTAAAATCACGGACCGGAAAAAAGAACTGATCGTCACATCCGGGGGAAAGAACATCGCGCCTCAGCCCCTTGAGCTGGCCCTGTCCTTGGACCCCTTCATCGATCAGTGCTGTGTGGTGGGAGACCGGAAAAAATGCGTTTCAGCCCTCATCGTTCCCCGGTTCGATGCCCTGGCATCCTATGCCAGAGCACAGGGAATCAACCACACACATCCCAGGGACCTGATCAACGACACACGAATCACAGACATGTTCCAGGATAGAATATCGGTCATCAACAAAAAATTCGCCCGTTACGAACAGGTAAAAATCTTCCGGCTTCTTGCCGATCCCTTCACGGTGGAAACCGGTGATCTCACCCCCACCCTGAAAATGAAACGCCGTGTCATTGTGGAAAAATATACGACTGTCATCGATTCTCTCTACGCTGAAGAGCCTGAAACGGCCGAATCCTGAAGACCCTTAAAACATGGGTTTTTCAGAAATGATGGGGGCTTCCCTGGCAGCTGGCCCTCATCATTCGGAGGCGTGGATGGAGAAAAGGACATAACATTTACAGATCAAACTTCCGCTCAAATGCCAGGGCGACGATGTCGGCAGCCCGCTGGGGTTCACCGATGTAATCCATGTTGATCACCATGTCGAATTCATAAGGTGAAGCGTCTTTCTTCTGGTAGACATCCTTGAAAAAATCCCGCTGTTCCTTGTCGATGACGGCCATGCGCTTTTTTGCCTCGGCTTCCGTAGTTTTCATGATCCGGGCCAGCCTGTTGATCCGGAATTCATCGCTGCTGATGAGACGAATGGCCAGCACATGCTCCCTCGGAAGAATGAGATGAATTCCACGCCCGACAAAAATAGACGGTTCCTGGGTTGACAGAGCGATGACCGATTTGGCCAGAAGTTTGTAATAATCACTGAGGACAAACGATTTTTCATTAAAAATCATGGCCGTCAGTTCGCTCATCATGCCTGGATAGCGTTCGTCGAAGAGTCCGATGGTCTTCTGGGCCAGGGCCGTGTCCCTTGCCATATGCTCCAGGATTTCCCTGTCGATGACTTTGAGACCCAGCTTCTGGGCCAGGATATCTGCGATTTCAAGGGCGCCCACTCCGATCTTTCGGGAGATACAGATCGTGGGCACGAAACCCTTGATCGTTTTCTTTTTCTCCTTTTCACTTTTTTCAGCGCTCCATTTGAAGACATAGGCATTAAGCCAGTCCGTGGGTCTGATCCTCTTTTTTCCGTAATCACCGGGTTTATAATCGGTAAAATCGGTCCGTGTCATAACAGCCTCCTTAAAACCCTGTTGTTGGTGGGATACTGTCCTGATGGAGTTCCGGAATTCTTACGCCGACGGATTCATGGATTGAACCGGAACTTAGACAATGCTCTGCAATTTCGCATGACAAAGAGCAAGAGACATGCCACAAGCCGTGACCACTCTCCGTCGGGATTAAGGAGGGGGATGTAAAAAGGATTTTGTTTGTTCTTCAAAAAATGATCATTTACAAGACAAAGAGAACACAGACATGCATGTCAGAATTTTTTACACCCTGTAAACAACCTTTGATAAGGGGTTTGTCAAACCCAAAGACAGCACCCTGGGTCAAAGGAATTCCGGTTGTTTTTCACCGTCAAGAATGTCACGAATGGCCTCGGCCATGTCCCTGGCAGGAACAGGCTTGATCAGAATGTCCCGGATACCTGACTCCTTTGCTTTTTCATCGGGGAAATAAGTGTTGTAACCCGTGCAGAGTATCACCGGCACATCAGGCCTCATGGCATGAATTTCATGGGCCAGCCTCTCCCCGGTGAGGCCCGGCATGGTCAGGTCGGTGATCACCATATCGAATTCATCCGGGCGTTCACTGAAGACATGAAAGGCTTCGGTGCCGTTCAACGCACCGGTCACGCGGTAACCCATGGTCCCCAGGGATTCCCTTGTCATGTCCACGATGTCTTTTTCATCATCCACGAACAGAATCCGTTCGTTCCCGTGAAGCAGACGGTCAGCCGGATCCTTTTCCGCCACGATGATCCGGTCCGATGCGGGAAAGAGCAGGTTGAATGTCGCCCCCTCGCCCAGAACACTCTCCACGGTAATTTTACCGCCGCAGCTCACCACAATGCCATGAACCACCGCCAGTCCCATGCCTGAGCCTTTGCCCACATCTTTGGTGGTGAAATACGGGTCGAAGATCTTTTCCCTGATTTTGTCATCCATGCCACAGCCGGTATCCGACACCGTCAGGCGGACATAGTATCCCGGAGGCAGATTCATGGACAGTGCCTCTCTGGCTTCCAGCCGGATTTCACGCAGAGAAACGCTGATGACACCGCCATGGTCTTCCATGGCATGGGCGGCGTTGGAACAGAGATTGATCACAACCTGGTGGATCTGCACCGGATCGGCCAGAACAGAACGGATGTTGTCCTGAAAATCGGTGACCATGGAAAGGGTTGAAGGCAGTGAGCCTTTGAGCAGTTTGATAGCTTCAAGAACAATGGGGCCCATCTGAACAGGGAGAATGCTGGGCTCACTCTGGCGGCTGAACGCCAGGATCTGTGACACCATATCTTTTGCCCGGAAACTGGCTTTTTCGATGCGCGAAAGTTTTTCATGGGCCGCCTTGTTCTCGTCCGGAACATAAAGCCTGGCCAGTTGGGTATAACCCAGGATGGACATCAGGATATTGTTGAAATCATGAGCGATGCCGCCTGCGAGCACGCCGATGCTTTCCATTTTCTGGGCCTGCATCAGCCGGGCTTCCAGTATTTTTTTCTCTTTTTCACTGTGTTTTCTCTCTGTAATATCCCTCGATATACCGATCAGGCTGTCGGCCCATCTGTCATCATCGAGGACATGGGCCGAAACCTCCACCCAGATCCGACGGCCGTCTTTGCAGATATGCTCCAGCTCCATGGACAAGTTTTTCCGGTTTTCAAGCCATCCACTTGAAATCAGGGTATCCTGGCTTTTCAGAACATAGGCGTAGGACTCGGGTGTCAGAAACAATTCCAGACCTTTTCCCACAATTTCCTGCACCGAATACCCGATAAGTCGCTCGACGGAAGGGCTGATATAACTGAATTTCAAGTCATGGACGCCGATAACCCAGATGATGTCGATGACATTATCCGCCAGAAGCTTGTATCGGGCCCAGCTCTCCTTGACCTTTTCCTCAGCCTGACGCCTGATGGAGATTTCGTTGGACAGGGTCAGGGTTTTTTCCTCCAGCCTGTCCTTCAATCGTGTCATGGCCACGTAAACTCTGGAATTGAAAAGGGCCACCGAGACAAAACCGCTCATCTGTTCAATAAAACGGGCTTCTTCCTTGGTGAGAAGCCGGTCCGGTGACGTGTCCTGGAGGAATGCCAGCGCCATAAGCGTCCCATGCTGGGCCATGGGGACGATGAACTGAACCTTCTTTTCTTCAAAAAGGCGCATAAGAATCTTTTTCACCGTGGCATCCATGGGGCTGTTTTCCACGATATGCCCTTCCACAAGACGATGGGAATCCTTGAACCATTCGCCCAGGGCCATGGGGACACTGAGGATTTCCCCCCTGTCATTTTCAAAAACCCCGTCTTCCGAGCACAGGTAGAAATCCACATCGGTAAAGCCCAGACTCCGTTTGACCACAGCTCTAAATTCATTGACCAGTTCCGGTGTATGACGAAGAAGAAGCATGCTTTCAAAAAACGTCAGGCCGGCTTTTTTCAGATCATAGCTGTTTTTATTAAAGAACCTGTCGATAAACGGTTGAGTGCGGATGACAAAATGAAAATTGATGAAAAACCAGAACACAAAAAACCAGAACATCATGGACGGTGTCAGTTTGTAAATCAAAGGCCAGGACACCATGAAAACAATACCGTTGGGGATGACGATAAAAAGTGAACTGAAAAACCAGAGAACGCTCATATGCAGAAGGGTCCGGATGCCTAAAATCCGGTAACGAAGCAGCCCGTATCCCAGAAAAGCCATGGGGATGAAAATGAAGTTTCCGGGCAGATACAGGTCATAACCTGACATGGGGATTGCCGTGGTCATGGTCAGAACCGCCGAAAGAACAAAGGCGAAAAGAATGTACCGGAGCTTGATCCGCCGGATCAGGTTGACTTCTTTTTTCAGCTCGGCCAGAACTTCCCATGTGAAATAAACCACGACGACAGTGCAGTACACCAGAAACGCATAGAGAAGAGGTCCCGCATGGGCGATATAACCCCAGGAGTAAGCGTAGAGATTGTCCATGTAGAGCGGGGTGAAAACTGCGGCTGAAAAAAACACGCTCATCAGAAAGCACGCCAGAGGAACAGAACGTCCACGGATGTTCAGCAGCTTATGGATAAACACAATATGAACAAAGGGATAATATGCGAACAGAAAGTGTGTGGCCTGTTCAATGAAAAAAAGAGTTTCACGCCGTTCGACAAACTGTTTGAGCAGATAACTGATCGACAACAACGTCCATAAAAGACAAAGCAATGAAAACAAAGCGTTTTCCGTTTTGACTCTCACCCGGTAAATGGCCATGGCGGCAATGTAGAAACCCGTCGCAATGGTGATAAACGGGGGAAGAAGAATGGTGGAAAACGTGTCGAGCATGCCTGTCCCTGTCGATGATGATTGTATGTGATGGTGGATGCTGATCCGATCATCCACACCCTATAAATCAGATGGATGCCATCCGCTACCGTCATTCATCGGCAAATCGCCGATTTTCTTTAGCGATTAACGGTCATGATTTCTCATATGGCAGGCGAACAGGCGGTGAGAAGAGATTTCAAGCCGTGGTGCGCGGGTCCGGCAGACGTCCGCAGCTTCCGGGCATCGTGGATGAAAGGCACAACCCAGGGGAGGCCGGGCCGCCGAAGGGGTTTCCCCCTTAAGAATGATCCGCTGCGTGCGTCTGCCCGGCACGGGGACGGCGCTGATCAGGGCCTGGGTGTAAGGATGGACGGGATGGCCAATGACATCGGCCACAGTTCCGTATTCGACGATTTTTCCGAGGTACATCACCGCCACATGATCGGCGATGTGACTGACCACGGACAGGTTATGGGAGATAAAAAGATACGTAAGGCCGTATTTATCCTGAAGATCCATGAAAAGGTTGAGGACCTGGGCCTGAACCGAAACGTCCAGGGCGCTCACCGCCTCGTCGAGCACCATGAAATCCGGCCTCATGGACACAGCGCGGGCGATGCTGATGCGCTGACACTGACCGCCGGAAAATTCATGCGGGTATCGGGTGAGGGATTCCCGGTTCATGCCCACTTCGGCCAAAAGAGAGGCGGCCGTGTCTTCCGCCTCACTGTCCCGGATCATGCCCAAGGCGCGCATGCCCTCGGTGACAATGTCCCGGACAAGCATCCGGGGATTCAGGGATGTAAGGGGATCCTGGAATATCATCTGCATCCGTCGCCGGATGTCTTTTTTTTCAGCGGGTTTCATGGCCAGGATGTTCTGACCGTCAAACAAAATCCGGCCTTCATTTGCCTGTTCAAGACCCATCAGGGTCCGGCCCAGGGTGGTCTTGCCGCAACCCGACTCTCCCACAAGGCCCAGTGTTTCACCGCGTTTGACGGCCAGTGACACGCCGTCCACGGCCTTCACCTGCCCAACGGTTCGTGCGAGAACACCACGGCGGATGGGATACCATGTTTTCAGGTCCTGAATCTCAACAAGGGGGAAAGATGGCTCGGGTTGAGCTTCCCCGTTTCCGTGTTCCGCGTTCGGGCGTGTTTCTGTCATGGGCGCGTCCCCCTGTCTCCGAGCAGAAAGCATGCGGCCCTGTGGTTTTCCGAAATATCCACGAAACCGGGTTTCTCCTTGGCACAGCGATCAAAGGCCCTGGGGCAGCGGTCATGGAACCGGCAGCCATGGGGCAGGTTGAACGGTGACGGCACCTGGCCTTTGATGGAGTCGAGACGCTTTGACCGGCCCTTGCCCAGCGTGGGAATGGATTGAAGAAGGCCCATGGTGTAAGGATGAGCCGGATTTTCAAACACCGTCTCCGTGGGCCCCTCTTCCACCAGCTCGGCGGCGTACATCACCAGAACCCGGTCACAGATGTCGTAAACCACGCCCATGTCATGGGTGATAAGCAGCATGGCGCTGTCCTTGCCCTTCATCTCCCGGATGATATCGAAAATCTGGGCCTGGAGTGTCACATCAAGGGCGGTGGTGGGTTCGTCGGCGATGATCAGCTCCGGTTCGTTGATCAGGGCCATGGCGATCATCACCCGCTGCTGCATCCCGCCTGAAAGCTGGAAGGGGTAAGCGTTCATCCGCTGGGCCGGATCGGGAATCTTCACCCGGCTCAGCCAGGATTCCGCAAGTTTCCGGGCTTCATCGTCATTCAGGGTCCGATGGGCGAGAATTGCCTCCATCATCTGCCAGCCGATGCGGTGAAGGGGTGACAACGCCGTGCCGGGGTCCTGGAAAATCACCCCGATCTCCCTGCCTCTTACCTTACGCATGTCCTTCACGTCCTGTGTGAGCAGATCCTTTCCCTTGAAAAAGATCTGTCCCTTATCTATCCGGGCGGGCGGCATGGGCACAAGCCTTGGAACACTCATGGCACTGACGGATTTTCCGGCTCCGGATTCACCCACAAGGGCCACTGTTTCACCCCGGCCCACGGAAAAGGACAGATCGTTCACAGCCTGAATCACGCCGTCGTCCGTCACGAAACTCACCGTGAGGTTTTTTATGTCGAGAAGAAGATCGCTCATACGATAATTGATATTAAATTCCCTGAAAATATGTATAAATTCATGTTTTCCTTTTTCACTCCAGCCGTGAGTATCTTTTCGGATCAAAGGCGTTCCGGACGCCCTCTCCCACAAACACCCCCAGCAGCATCACAACGAACAGCGCAAGAGAGGGGTAAAAAATCAGCCACCAGGCCCATCTGTACTGCTGGGCCTGGGCCAGAAGCTCGCCCCAGCTCGGTGTGGGTGCGGGCAGGCCAAACCCCAGGTAATCCAGCGCCGCCAAAGAACCGATGGCCCCCACCAGGGAAAACGGAAAAAAAGTGATCACCGGGACCAGGGCGTTGGGCAGGATATGCCGGGTCATGATTTTAAAGGACGAAAGCCCCATAAGCTGGGCCGCCTCCACAAACGCCTGTTTTCTGAGCCTGAAGAACTCGGCCCTGACGTAATAGGAAATCCCGATCCAGTTGAATATCCCGTAGCAGACAAGAAGGAGAACGAAACTCCGGCCGAACACCGACCCCATGAGAATCATGATGTACAAAAAAGGAAGCGCGCTCCAGATTTCGATCAGCCTCTGTCCGGTGATGTCCACTTTGCCGCCGTAGTATCCCTGCACCGCACCGGCGGCGATGCCCATGATCATGGAACAGAACACCAGGGCCAGTCCGAAGGTCAGGGAAATCCTCAGACCATAGAGTATCCGGGCCATGACGTCCCTTCCGGCCTCGTCCAGTCCCATGGGGTGACGCCCGGTGGGCCGGTACGGAAACCGGATGTCCTCCTTTTCGAAATCCACACGGTAATGAGCCCCGGAAACATCCACCTGAACCGGGTCCAGGGGCCGTTCAAACCGGGTCAGGGCATTTTCCGCGAGTGTGCCCTTCATGACTTTTGAGACCTGAACCCACAGATCAGGAACAGAGCCTTTCACATTCCCTGCGTTGTCAAACTGAATAGCAGCAGAGGCTATGGCCTCTTTACCGCTTTCAGAAAATTTCAGCCGCACGGTTTTCGGGGCCTCGTCTCTGGGATCAAAGGCGTTTAGGGACACCGCCATCACCGAACCGTCCGGGAGTGTTATAATGCCGTCAACACCATCGTCCGGTTCGTTCCGAAACCTTTTTAAAACGCCCTCTTTGATGTTTTCAGGCAGGGACACGATGGACGTCAGATCGTTGTCTGTGATGTCCGCGTCGTCCCTTTCCACAAGCGAGCCGAAATTGGAAGCCCGGGACACGGTGAAATCATCCCGGACATTCACCGTGGCAAGCCGTAATTCAGGGGAAAACCTGAGGGTCACGGTGTCCCCGGTGGCAAGATCATCGGGCGATGCGCTTTCAAAAGGACCGACGTCAAAAGGCGGAAAAATCATGATATTGGATGTATCGGCGGAAAATTCCGGGGTGTTCTTCAGTTTTTTGTAATCCGGCCGGGTATTCTTTCCATTTTCAAGAAAGGTGTCTTCGGGATAATACACAAACACCGGAAAATAGGAGGTGCCTTTAAACCGGATAAACAGGGGCTCGCTGTTGCACAAACATTCGGAGAAAAGACTGACAAAGTAAAGGATACAGAGAATCCAGAATGACACATAGGCTGTGCGGTGTTCTCTGAAACGAAGAAACCGCTTCCGTGTTTCTGGATTCCTGATCGTCAAAATGTCTTTGATTCCCGCCATGCCCCGGTTCACCTTATGATGCGCGTTTATGATTTTTTGAAATTGATTCGAGGGTCGATGATCACGTAACAGAAATCCGACAGAATGTTGCCCAGAAGTCCCAGAAGGGATGTGAGGGATAAAATGCCCATAAACACGGGATAATCCCGGCCCACAATGGCCTCAAGGCTCAGCCGCCCCATGCCCGGAATCTCGAACACCTGCTCGATGATCACCGATCCGGCGAACATCATGGAAAGTACCGAACCAAAACCCGTGGCGATGGGAATCAGGGAATTCCGAAGGGCGTGGAGCCACACCGCCCGTGAAAATCCCGCCCCTTTAGCGAGGACACAGCGCATGTAATCCCGGCTGATCTGTTCCAGAAGGCTGTTTTTCATCAGAAGGGTGAGCACCGCGAAATGGCCCACCATGTAACAGACCACTGGCAGGAACATGTGCATGAAGATATCCTTGATCTTCATGGGCAGGGAAAGCGTGTCGAAGTGATCTGACGTGAAACCCGCCATGGGAAACACATCGAAAAGCCCGTCCACGGTGCCGCAGAGCACCATTTTAAGGACCATACCGAATGCGAAAACAGGCATGGCGTACCCCGCGAACACCACGACGCTGGACACCATGTCAAAGGATTTGTTGTGGTGAAGGGCTTTCATGATCCCCAGGGGAATGCAGACAAGATAGGTAAGAAAAAAACCGGTGACTCCGAAGATCAGGGAAACGGGAAACCGTTCGCTGATCAGCTGCCATGCGTTTTTATTGGGAAAGCTGTAGGATTCCATGGAAAGCCCGATCCGGTCCCGGATCAGCCAGTTCATGTACCGTTTGAAAAACGGCTGGTCAAACCCGAAGTGGGCCTCGATCTCCTTTCTCTGTTCTTCGGAAATGGAGGCCGCGTTGGCGGCAACCGAACCCTGCGCGCCATCCACCCCGCCTTTCATCCGCAGCATGGCCTGTTCCACCGGCCCTCCGGGCACGAATTGAATCAGAAGAAAGCAGGTGAAGGTGATCCCGATGAATGTGGGAATCACAAGCAGAAAGCGCCGTATGAAATAATCAGCTCGTTCCATAGCGTATTGAATCAACCGTCAAGGGTTATCGGTTTGGGTGTTGCAAAACAATGATACAACCGTGGGTTCGATACCTGTATAGTTCATTTCCCATCTCCGGGCAAGAGAGGAATCATGGCGGGCAGGGCAATCGCATGTAAAACCGTTTATACTCTGACGTGTTAAATCATGAATGAACGCTAAAACGTCCAACACCCAACGTCCAACGCTCAACTTCGAATAGCGGAACGAATCATTCTCATGGGCTTACCTTTCAGCCGTACTGACATTGGATGCACATGAAACGTTGAATGACTCATATATAACGGTATAGGGCAAGAGAGTCCCTCTCATTGAACGTCACCCTCGGCTGTACAACCATTGGATGTTGGACGTTTGACGTTGAGCGTTGGACGTTAATAACTTCTGGCGCATGACTTTAATCGTCCGATCATTAATGGAACAAGGTATCAAAGAATGTTCTAAGCAAATTTTACTTGCGCTTGACCTGTCATGGCGGGTGCATGTCAGAGGGTCTCGGGCACAAAGGCCACAACATCGTCGATGGACCGTGTATCACAGAACAGCATGATCATGCGGTCGAGACCAGCGGCAATACCGGCACAGGGCGGCATATCCGGAAGGGATGCAAGAAAGGTTTCAGGCATGGGATAGTTCTTTTTTCCAAGTCTCTCACGGACCGTGTGCTCGTCTCTGAAACGGCGGGCCTGCTCTTCGGCGTCGGTGAGTTCGGTGAATCCGTTGGCCAGTTCAACCCCAGCGATGTAAAGTTCGACCCGTTCGGCCACTTCGGGTTCTCCAGGTTTCAGGCGCGCCAGGGAAGCCTTGGACGCGGGATAGTCGTAGAGGAAAACGGGTTTGTCGAAACCCAGCTTCGGCTCGATTTCAAGGCCCATCACCTCATCGTAGGAATCGTCGTCAAGGGCCTGGCCAAGGCTTTTTTCAGCATAAAGCTCAAAGGCTTTTGCCACGGTCAGCGCGTTCCACGGAGGCTTCAGACTGATGGTGTGTCCCTGGTAATGAAGGGTCTGGCTTAAGGCAAGATCCGCGGATATTTCAAGAAAAAGGACTTCCATCTGGGCCATGAGGTCCATATAGGTGGCATCTTTGGTGTACCATTCAAGAAGACTGAATTCGGGAAGGTGCCGGAAACCCCGCTCATCTTTCCTGAACACCCGGGCAATCTGGAAAATCCGTTCAAACCCTCTTGAAAGAAGCTGCTTCATGCAGGCTTCCGGCGAGGCCTGAAGACTCCATCCTTCGGAATCGAAGGGGTCGATGTGTGTTTCGGGAATGGGCCGGGGAATGCGAACCGGCGTTTCCACCTCAAGATAATCCCTGTCGTGAAAATAACGGCGGACCGATCGAATGATTTTTGACCGGATTTTGAGACAATGGCCGTTTGCGGGATACGTAGGTTCCATCAGCGCCGTTTCAGTATGTTTTCCTTGTATTCGTCGTTGGGTCTGTCCTGGAGAAACGCCCTGTCATAAGGCCCTTTCCCCGCCTGATCGTACCAGTCGAGAGCGGTCTGCCGACAGACACGGCAGGCCCCCGTGGGAATGGTCACGCCCAGAATATGCTGACCGGTGTCGGCGGAGCTGTCAATTTTAAGCGCCCCGGCGCACTCGTCGCAGATCCTGATTTCGTCTTTCTGCATTTCATAGATCATATCCGTGTCGTACATGATGGTCCGTCTGCGTTCGATAAAATCTCTGCCGCGGCGGATTTTTTCCTGCATGTCTTTCCTGGTTTTCCAGTGGGAGAGAACCGTTTCACCGATCCGCTTTATAGCCCTCGTCACTTCCCCGCTCTGGGATATCCGCGCCGCGTCAAACCCCGGTTCCACAATACCGCTGTAGTCCAGTCCGGCAAGGGCGAGGATCAGTCCGGTGTTCACGTATGGCAAGGCCCCTTCGATGGAATAGCCCCCTTCGAGAACGGCGATGTCCGGTTTAAGCATGCGCGTGAGGTTGGCGTATCCCTGGGCGGAAAAGTTCATGTTGGTCAGGGGATCTGAAAAATGGTTGTCCTGCCCCGCTGAATTGATGATGATTTCAGGTTTGAACTCGGAAAGAATGGGAAGCACCACATGCTCGATGGTGTACAGGTAGCCTTCGTCGGACGTGGACGGCGGCAGGGGAATGTTCACTGTGGTGCCGAAGGCATTGGGCCCGCCCAGTTCTTCCATGAAACCCGAACCGGGATACAGCGTCCTTCCGTCCTGATGAATGGAAATGAACAGAGTGTCCGGATCGTGCCAGTAGATGTCCTGGGTTCCGTCTCCATGGTGGCAGTCCGTATCCACGATGGCCACACGTTTCACACCGTAATGCCTGCGCAGATATTCCACAAGGATGGCTTCGTTGTTGATGTTGCAGAAGCCACGGTTGCCGTGGACCACCCGCATGGAATGGTGGCCGGGCGGCCTCACCAGGGCGAAGCCCCTCTCGATTTCCTTTTCCATAAGGGCACGGCCCATGGTGATGGCCCCACCCGCACTGATGAAGTGGGATTTGGTGGTCACTGAAAACACATCGGGCACACAGAAATGGACCCGTTTGATGTCCATATCGCTCACCAGACTGGGCTTGTATTCCACAATACCCTCGATATCGAGGATGCCCTCTTCGAAAACCTGGTCCTGAGTGTAGAGAAGTCGTTCTTCGCGTTCTGGGTGGGTGGGATCGATGGCCCAGTCAAAAGCCGGAAAAAAAACGAGCCCAGTTTTATTGAGTGCTTTCAGCATACCTTAACTCCGGTGACCTTATCGTTTCTTACGATCATTGTATTTTAAGCAACCGCAACGGTTTTCAATCCCGGTATCCCTGAATCAGGCCGGGTTTCACCTGGGTTTTGATCCGGATATTCTTTCCGGTGGTCCTGAACCCCCTCACCATGTTGAAAGACAGGCTTTCGGTGATTTCCGTCTCAAGATTTTCAGCATCGGCACCGTATTTCACCGCCTTTTTCCTCAGAAGCTCAAGGGCGGTATCTTCGGCGTCGCTGAACGAATACATGGATCGGATGGTTTTGGAATAATTCTCTTCCGGAGCGAGAACAACGCCTTTTTCAGTGTCCACGAAAAGAGTAACCTCGCAGGTGGTCCGCGCAAGACCGGCTCCGATGGCGTTGGCCACGCCCCAGCGGGGAACCGCTTCCGCGTGATATCCTGAGATCTTCCTGAGGTGCTCGGTGAAATGCAGGGCGGGCCCCCCGAGAATGACCAGCCGTGTCGGCCTCACCACGTACCCTTCAAGGAGTTCGTGAACTGTGTAAACCGGCTTGCTGTTGATGTCGTTCACCAGTTTTTCCGCAGCGGCAAGAATCAGACTGCACGTTTTTTCAAACACTTTTTCCGCCACTTCCCTGACGGAAATCCCCAAATTTGCTGCAAGGGATTCCATACCTTTGAACGCGGCCTGTGCATCCCCGTTATCGATCTTTTCAAGGACGAACAATGCATCGGTTGGTGTGGGCAGTCTTCCACCATAGGCCATGGCCGGGCCTTTGCGCATGGGTCCCACAACAATCTCACCGTTCTCGACGCGCACATAACTGTCACCGCCCACCCCGATAGAAAAGGTTTTCAGAGAGCGTATCAGGGTCTTGTATTTCCCGAGACTGATGCCCAGAGGTTCCAGTACAGGAGACTGGTTGATGAGCACGGCGATGTCCGTCGTGGTGCCGCCGATATCCAAAACGATGACATCCCCCTCTTTCGGCGCGGAATGAATAGCACCCATGACGCTGGCTGCCGGGCCTGAAAGAATGGTTTGGCCGGGAAAATCGATGGATGCGCTGAAATTCATCGTTCCACCGTCAGCCTTGAGGATGTGGATGGGAATGTTAAGCCCTTTTTCCATCAGCGATTTTTTTACTGCATTGTAAAAACGGCTGTGAACGGAAGACACAGAGGCATTGAGAAACGTTGTGGCTATACGCCGAGGGAAGTTCAGGTTTCCGGAAATCCTGTGACCGAGAAATATCTTTTCAAAAGCATAGTCCGTCAGTATTTTTTCCACGCGAATTTCATGGGACGGATTCCGTGTTGAAAACTTTCCAACGACACCGACATTTTTAATCCCGGCCACTTTCATCAGGGCTGCGGCCTTGAGAACTTCGTCCTCCACCACGCCCTCGATTTCACGTCCTCTGTGATCGATGGAGCCTGAAACGCAGTAGTATTGATCGCAAGTCCTGAAGGCCATGGGATCGATTCCCGGACCGGCGAGAACAATCATGCCCACTTTTTCAACCTGATCCGTCACGATGGCGTTGGTGGTGAGGGTCGTGCTCAGTACCGCCCGTCTGATCAGTTGGGTGTCAATGCCTTCGGTGATTTTTTCAAGACCCGTCAAAACGGATTTGAAGAGTTCAGCGTTGTCTGTCAGGACTTTCACTTCCCGCATCGGGCCATCGGGTCCGATAAGAACGACATCGGTATGCGTTCCGCCCACGTCCAATCCAATAATCATGGTATTCCCCATCAGGATCAGACCAATCCTGCCCATGAAATGAACAGCATCTCACGTGACAAGGATCAGCCTTCTGCATGTGATATAAAACGTATGTCTACTGCCGGTTCTCTTTCTAAGATTGTGAAGCTAACAAAGTATATAAAATCAACTTCCTTGTCAATATGATCAATCCGTGACCCCTTATTATTTGCCATTCTTCCTCTCAGGGTGTTCGCTTTATACCCCATCAGACATTTCCACGGCGGATCACTTAAAAAATATCTTGTGGACACGAACCCGTTGGCTTATAAAACGGTGTATTTTGATGAATCTGAAGAAGAATATGATCCATATTATCATTATATTTTTGAGGATACGAACATGACCCTTATCAACTTTGAAAAAAAAGACGGTATCGCATTCGTCACCATGTGCAATGGCGGCAACCCCCACAATCTTCAGTTTGCTAAAGAAATGGACGCCATTCTTGATCAGGTGGCCTCTGATTCTGAAGTCAGCTCCATGATTCTCACGTCTTCCGATTCCAAATCTTTTTCCGTGGGAATCGACGTGGACTGGATCGGAAAGAAATTCCAGGATCAGAGTTTCGATGACATCAAGGAGTTCATGTACACCATGAATTCCGTTTTCAAAAAACTCATCCTGCTTCCTGTTCCGTCCATCGCCGCCATCAACGGCCATGCCTTCGGCAACGGCGCCATCATATCCTGCGCCTGTGATTTCAGATTCATGCGGTCGGATCGCGGATTTTTCTGTTTTCCCGAAGTCAACCTCGGCATCCCCTTCCTTCCCGGCATGCTGGCCTTTGTTAAAAAGGCCATTCCACGATACAAGTTCAACGAAATGTACCTGTCCGGAAGACGGGTGGGCGCTCCTGAACTTTTCGAGCACCACGTTATCGAAAAAGCATCGGCGGATATGACGGAACTTGAAAACGATGCCGTGGAGTTCGCGAAAACCTTCACCAAGAAAAAAGGGATCTTCGGAAAGATGAAGGAACGGCTCTACAAGGACGTCATCGCGGTGATCGACCATGAAGACCCGCCCGTTATCGATTCGCTGAAACTGTTTATCACGGACTGATGCAGCCTTGTCAGACACCGACCCGGATGATGATGCAACGCAACAATAGACGTTTGCTATCCTCCGGACAATTATTATTGACATTCTCTGAAAATAAAGAGTAGAAGGACTATTGTCCTGAAATGGATAAAGTGATAAACAGTTAAGTTCGGTAAAGTGACGGGATGCTTACACGCATTCCGTCTGATTATGTTTATTTTCGTAAATGTGCTTGCTTCGTATAACGAATCTGCATGTTTTACATTGCCTTCTGTTACGGTCGCCCATTTTCCGTGACAGGAAAATTGATTAAGGAGGATTTTGTTAGTATGGCTGATGAAGCGATAAAAATCAGTGGAGATACGAAAAGTATCTTCAAAGACAAGGTAATGGAGCTTCTGCCCGAAGGCGGAAACCTGAACGCCTGTCTTACGTGCGGCCTTTGCTCTTCCGGGTGTCCGGCGACAGGTATGGCCGACATGGACCCGAGGAAATTTCTCCGCATGGCGGCCCTCGGCATGGATGAAGAAATCAAGAATCATGACTGGGTCTGGATGTGCACCATGTGCACACGCTGCTCCAGAATCTGTCCCATGGCCATCAACATTCCCCAGCTGGTTTTCAACGCGCGCAGAATGAAACCCAGAGAAGAACGCCCCAAGGGAATCGTTGCGTCATGTGACATGGCGCTTAAGATGGAAACTTGCAGTGCCATGGGTTGCGGCCAGGAAGATTTCGAATTCGTTGTGGGTGATGTTCTTGACGAAGTCAAGGCCTCTCAGCCAATCTGGGAAGAAAGAAATCTGGAAGCTCCCATCGATAAGGAAGGCGCAGAATTCTTCCTGAACCAGAACTCTCGCGAACCCATGACCGAACCCGAAGAAATGGTTCCCCTTTGGAAAATCCTGAATCTTGCCGGTGCAGATTGGACTTATGGAAGCACAGGCTGGGCCGGTGAAAACTACTGCCTATTCATGGCAGATGATCCGGGCTGGGAACACATCACGAGGACAAGTGTCGGCAAAGCCGATGAATTGGGGTGCAAGACGTACCTCAACACCGAGTGAGGGCACATCACATTTGCAGTCCTGGTAGGACTGAAAAAATTCAACATCGAACACAAATGCAACGTGGAGCACATTTACAATATGTATGCGAAATGGATCCGCGAAGGCAAACTCAAACCCAATTCAGACTGGAACAAGGAACTTCAGATCAAATTCACGATCCAGGATCCTTGCCAGATCATCCGTAAGACCTTCGGCGATGAAACGGCTGAAAACCTTCGTTACGTCGTGAAAGCTGCAGTAGGTGAAGAGAACGTCATCGACATGTATCCCAACCGCTCCAACAACTTCTGCTGTGGCGGGGGTGGCGGTTTCCTCCAGTCAGGATACAAGGAAGAACGTCTGGCCTACGGAAAGATCAAAGACACGCAGATCAAAAATACCGGTGCCACATACGTCATCGCAGGTTGCCACAACTGCCACGCTCAGATCCATGAACTTTCCGAGCATTATGAAGGACACTACCACGTCGTTCATATCTGGACCATGCTGGCCCTTTCCCTGGGTATCCTGGCACCCAACGAAAGGACATATCTCGGTGAAGAACTCCAGGATATCAATGTACCGGAATACATCGAACCGGAATATTAACGGTCTCTTGTTTTAAAGCTGATTCTCAAATAAAAACCCCGATTCGAAAGAATCGGGGTTTTTTATTCACAACCGGTTAACCGGCCACGTTCGCACCTGCTGGAGCCGTATCATCCGAACGCATCTTCGGACATGTCCACCGCTGCATGACTGTTCTTCATTATGGCATTCATTTTCCCCAGTGAAATGGGCAGGATGCTTTCAATGAAAAACTCCGCCGATTTCATCTGGCCGATGTAGAAGGTTTTGTCTTTCTTGGCCGTCTCCACTTTCTTTGACGCCACAAGGGCCCGCCAGAGGAGGAGCCAGGCCATGATCACATCACCCGTGGCTTCAAGGAACGGATGGGCGAAGGCAAAGGCACTCATCACTTCGGCGCTCATGGCTTTTTTACCCATGTGCATGGCTGTTTCACCCAGTTTGGTCATCGCGTCTTCAAGGTCTTCGCCCAGATCTTTCAACGCATCGTTTTTCTTGGCTTCGGATGTGGTTTTCTGAATTTCGGCAAACAGATCCATCACCGGTTTCCCTTTTTTCATACCCAGCTTCCGGCCAAGAAGATCCATGGCCTGGATAC
Source organism: Desulforapulum autotrophicum (assembly GCA_020723285.1). GTDB lineage: Bacteria > Desulfobacterota > Desulfobacteria > Desulfobacterales > Desulfolunaceae > DYJE01. The sequence continues at coordinate 33,454 of DYJE01000035.1, forward strand.
CGTTGGAGCCTTCATAGATCATGGTGATCCGGGCATCCCGGAGAAGCTGGGCCTGGGGGTATTCTTCGATGAAACCGTAACCGCCGAACACCTGAACCCCGTGGGAACACACGTCAAAGCAGCGGTCCGTCACATAGCCTTTGGCCACGGGAATGAGAACGTCCACAATGCCCTGCAGCCGTTCTTTTTCCTCCGTTGATCCCTCAATTTTCACCAGATCGTTCAGATAGGCCAGATAATACAGAAGGCTTCGCATGCCTTCCACATAGACTTTCATGTTCATCAGCTGACGCCGCACATCGGGATGCTGAATTATGGGAACTGCGGGCGGATTTTTATCCAGCATGGTCATGAGGTTGGCTCCCTGCACCCTCTGTTTGGCGTAATTCACCGCGTTCATGTACGATGAGGACGCCAGGGAAAGACCCTGGATTCCACAATAGATCCGTGCTTCGTTCATCATCTGGAACATGGCTTTCATGCCTTTGTTTTCTTCGCCAAGAAGGGTTCCGATGCAGCTCCCTTTGGCCCCAAGGGACAGCGAGCAGGTGCAGTTGCCATGGATGCCCATTTTATGTTCGATGCCTGTACAGACCACATCGTTCAATTCACCCAGGGTTCCGTCCTCGTTGATGCGGATTTTGGGAACCAGGAACAGGGAAATCCCGCGAGTCCCTGCGGGAGCGCCTTCAATACGGGCAAGAACAGGATGAATGATGTTTTCGACCAGGTCGTTCTCACCGGCGGAGATGAATATTTTATTACCCGTGATGGAATACGTTCCGTCAGGATTTTTCTTTGCCGTTGTTTCAAGCGCGCCCACATCTGAACCGGCGTTGGGTTCGGTGAGAAGCATGGTGCCGCCCCATTTCCCTGTATACATGTTGCGAAGGCACTGTTTCTTCTGTTGGTCTGTTCCGAAGGCCTCAATCAGATTGGCCGCCCCGTGGGTCAGAGCCACATACATGAACATGGCCATATTGGCACCGTTCAGATATTCCGTGGCGGCAACGGACAGCGCGTGAGGCATGCCCTGACCTCCCCATTCGGGTTTTTCAGTCATGGCTATCCACTCGCCGTCTCTGTAAAGCTGCCAGATCTTCTGGAATTCTTCCGGGACTTTCACAAGCCCGTTCTGAAATTCACAGCCTTTTCTGTCACCAATGACGTTGGTGGGCAGAACTTCTTTCAATGAAAGATTTCTGGCTTCGGATACGACCATGTCCATGGTCTTCCGGTTGAATTCACCAAACGTTTCATGATTGCTCAGTTTTTCCACTTCCAGCTGTTCATGAAGAACAAAATCAATGTCCCTGCGGTCTGCGATCAATTGTGCCATGTTTTTTATCCCTTATCTTATAATAACAACCAACGATGCCTCACCCACGCGAATCATGGATTCAGCCCAACAACTTTCTTTTACGTTAACGTCAATATAAAGTTAAAGTCAACTTTAGATATGACACGTCTTTTTGTCAAGTTGAAATTATTGACCACGATCACAGCCTATGACGAAAAAAGGGCCGGCACAGGCCGACCCTTCAACGGAGGTTTTTGCGGATAAATATTTATTCCGCATATCAAGATATACTATTTACCCAGAAGTTCGTCCCTGAGCGACTTGCCAACCGGAGCATGTTCCGCGATCCAGATTCCGAACAACGCTTTCTTAAATTCAAGACCGGGTATAACCCCCATCAGGGTGTCTTTCGAGCCATCGTTGATCTTGATTTCAGTCCCCTTGCCGGGAGTATAGGTGAAAATCCATGTATCCGTTTTCGTCACGTCACGTTTGTCCACATACCCCATGAAGGTCACAACCTCCTTGGATATGGTCCCGTATGTTGATTTCGGGCCATAACCGCTGCCTTTGGGGACCTTCATGGATTCACCGAAACTTTCGTAAAACACCTCATCCACTTTGCTGGTCGGGATTGACATTCTGAATTTGCACTGAAGGCCCATGGGTTCATCGGCATTCAGGACAGCTGCACTGTTTGAATTTTTTGCCTTGAGATACAAACCCACCGCATAAACTTTAAGGCCGAACTTTCTTCGTATACCCGCACCGTTAAGCAGAATGTTGCCGTCTTTTACTTTCATGGTATCAGGCAAAGTGACACCGCCGATCTCCAGCGCCAAAACACAGGTCGAAGATAAAAGAATCGCCGTAAGAACCATCAGAACTCGTTTGACGTTTACCATTTCTTAACTCCTTTTCATCGTTCCTTTTTTAAGCCGTCCATTGATCATCCGAACTTCCCCTATAATACAAACCTGCTGACCATTTCATTCAACCGGTTGGCGAGCCGACTTAAAGCCTCGGAGCTGGTGTTGATGGTATGACTGCTCTGAGACATTTCACCTGCCGCCGTGCTGACCTCGTTGATGTCATTTGTGATTTCCGCCGTCATCGAAAGATTTTCAGCCATCATGTCGTTGATGGCCCGAATGCCTTGAGACGAGCGTGTGATGCTTGACGCGATATCACGGGTTGTCTTGTCCTGATCCTTCATGGTGGTGGAGATGGTAATAATAATATCATTGATGGTGGTAATGACTTCCCCGATATCCCTGATCTGATCCATGGTTTCACGACTGGTTCTCTGGACGCTTTCAATCTGGGCGTTGATTTCCTTCGTCGCCGCGGCAGTCTGCTGAGACAATGTCTTGATTTCACCTGCGACCACGGCGAATCCTTTTCCGGCCTCACCGGCCCTTGAAGACTCGATGGTCGCGTTTAAAGCCAGAAGATTGGTCTGGGACGAAATATCGCGTATGGTGTCCACCACTTTACCGATATCCAAAGCCGCTTTTTCAAGTTCTTTGATTTTCACGCTGGCGCTTTCCGCCTGGATCACCGCACGCTCGGAAATGCTTCTCGCCTTGTCCGTGCTCCGGGTGATCTCTCCGATGGACTGGCTCATATCACCGGTTGTCTGGGTGATCACACCCATATTTTCCGATGATTCATGTATCGTTCCGGCAACCTTGGTGATGTTTTCGTTCATTTTCGCCGAAGCCTTCGAAACAAAAGTGGATTTTTGAGACGTCTTCTCCGCCCCGTCCAGCATATGTCCGGAAATATTCGACAAAGACGTGGAGGAAGCTGACAGCTCGCCCACACCCTTGCTGATATCCGCAAACATATGATTGAGATTGTTCACCATTTCATTCAATGCGGATGCAAGTACACCGACCTCGTCTTTCCGATCAATGGAAAGATGCTGTGACAGGTCGCCTTTCGCCATTCGACCGGCGAATTCCACCGTTTCGACAATCGGCCCCGTAATCCCGCGGGTTATGATCACGGACAGGGCCAGTCCTAGAACAATAGCCGCCACACCGATCAAAAAGGCCAGAGTCACCCTCCTTGAAATCATCTTTTCAGCACCCTGCTGTTTTTCACGGGACGTCTGCTGGGCGTTGGCACTGAGCTCTTCCACAACAGGAACGATCCGGTTCACAGATTCGAGCATACGTTTTTTAAGACCCTCGATTTTTTTATCAACGTCAACCAGAGTGTCCAACGCCTTTGAATACTGTTCCAGATTGCCGTTGGTCAGATCGATAAAGTCCTGTTCAACATGGGACGTTTTAAATGCTTCAGCCACATTGGCGATCACCTTTTTGATGGCTTCAACAAACGCCAGATCTCCGGTCATCATGTAATTCTTTTCATTCAGCCGTAACTCCAAAGCGTAATTCTTGGCACCCGAAAAATTCGACGACGCCAGGGTGGTCCGAAGTTCATCGAGGTATTCCAGCATGGCCTGATACGCAGAATCCCCTGTTCCGGCACCCTTCCCCTTACCCAAAAGCTGGATAAACGAAGCCCGGTATTTGGGCATCATATCGGTGACGAGGTTGGATATCACTTCAGCCACAGGGTTCGAATTGTTTTTTTGGGCAATGACAAGCAAGCGTCCGATGCTTTCTTCAATGTTACTTTTCGCTGCCGGATTCTTGGTCAGCATGTACTCCGCCTGAAACTTATCCAGAATCAGAAGTTCCTGGTAATAGTCATTCACATCGAGAAAACTGATGTCGTCCATAAATTTCTGTACCGAAACGTTGAACTCCCCTTTCAGTCCGGATTTCTCATCCAGCCCCCTGACTTTCATGGCTTCCACCACCTGGTCGAAATCCTTGCGGTAGGCCACCGCATCCTTGAGCACAGCCTCCACATGTTCCACGGCTTTGTCGTTGTCTGAATCATCGGCGAGATTACGCAGGATTTCACCCTGGGAAACAAGATCGTCCATATACGTGTGAAGATTTTTCTGATGATCCAGTTTCAAATCCTTCAGGAAACTGTTCTCTTCGGCGCGGGACATCATCAGATTCATTTTGATGTTTGACGCATGTTCCCGGATGGCCTGTTCAACATCCATAAGATCGCTGAAGTTTGATATCGTGTAACGGACCGAATAGTGGTAAAGAAAAATCACACAGATGAAGAGACCCAAAACCGATCCGAAACCTCCGATGAGCTTAGGCCCCAGTTTCATGTTGTCGATGGTTTTGACGAACCGTCCGACATTTTTCATCGCAAGAAGATAATCAACCGCCTTTTCAGACGTTTTAACAACGTTTGCGATTTTTTCCCGTGATTGCCTCATCATCTCCTGTTTATCAAAATCCGGCTTGAAAGATACCATACTCATCCTTCTGGCTTTAACTGAGTTAATTCAGCATGATAATTAAGATTACGCTACGAAAATTCCATTCGCCGCTGCGGGAATGATTATGACTAAGGATTAATTATTTCTTACGGATACTTTTTTTGCTGGAATATTATCACGATGTCTGCGATTTAGAACTAAGGTAACATGCTTTCCGTGAAACATCAATTTTAAAAATTCAGCCGAGACGTAAAGCCTTCGCCAGGCAAGCCTGTTATGACATTTTTTTAAATTTGGTTTGAAACAGTATCCAAAAAAACATGAGGATGACGATGATTAACAGGTTTATCGATGAAGTTGTTACACAAGGTGCCGAAGCTGTTCTCCCACAGAATCTTGAAGACGCGTGGCTGGACATGATCTATGTCGCCGCAAAAAATTTTCTGGGCACGGCCCTGACGATGACGAGTGAAACGCCTGAAGAGGAAATTCTGAGCGATGAGCTATCCATGATAATGCTGTCGGCCGTGGTGGAAATCGTTCAGTATCAGAACGGATATAAACAATCGGGAGAACCGTTTGAAATACCAGAGGAACAGGTTTTTGAATGCATATCCTGCTACGCCATGGCCATTGTCGTGGAAAGTATCGCCCGTGAATCGGACATAGATATCACCCCTCCGTCCATCGATACTATTTTTGACCGCGAAAGGCTGTTTGAATTGGAGCAGAACAATCCTGAACTCACCGATTTGCTGAATAAACTCATCATCGGGGATTCATGCGGATAGTGCAATAATAACGGCCCGGCCCGCAGGGGATAAACCGCTGCGGGCCAGCGAGGCCCATAGCATCATCGCCCACGGCGACTCTGGGCACTGTGCTCGTTCAGGTATTTTTGGACCCGGATGAAGGGTGCGTAACGCATGTCTTCGTCCATGATGTGCTGAACCAGCCATTCCCTGATGAACCTGACCGAATCTTTATAGATTTTCTCAGGCTCTTCCGAGTAAACCCGCCTGAAAGCCAGGATCTTCTTGACAAACCGCCGGTGCTCCTTTTTATGCCCTCCGATTTCAGGATAGTGGTACTGCGTGAGCACCTTTTCCTCATGGGCGAAATGCTGCCGGACAGCCTCGGAAAGATCGGCAAGCACTTCGCCGATTTCATCGTAATCCTCTTCCTTTCGGCGTTTGTCATCATATTCCAGATAACGGTTCATGCCCTCAAACAGGGCCTTCATCTTGTCATCGATATCAGGCACGTCAATATTGTAATCATTCTTCCAGATCAGTTTGCTCATGATTATTCCTTTTGAACATCGGGTTATCGTAAAAAATATCCAGGGTAAATCCTATTATTTAATCTCTTTAATTTTTTTCAACAGCTGCAGAGCGTTTTCCAGATCCTTTCGAGCCTTGGCATTGGCCGGATCAAGATTCAGCGTCTCTTTCCAGTGGGTGACGGCCTCTTCCAGTTTCTGGCCGGAAAAATATTTCACACCTAAAAGATAATGTTTATCCGCCAGCTTCCGCATCACGGACTTCAGGCTGACGATTCTTTCTTTCACATCCAGATACCCGGAATCCATGCTTTCATATGCTGAAAGGGCTTTAGGGTAAAGCTTCTTTTTTTCCAACTCCACAGCTTTCTTATAACTCGCCGCATTGACGCTATCCTTCGCTTCCCGGATGCGGTCCGCCTGAACCCTTTCAATATAGAGAATCCTGTTTTTCACATTCCGGAATCTGGGATCGATCATTTTCAGCATGTCGATGGCCGCCGGAAAATTTTCCTGATGGAAATACTTTTCGGCAAGTCCGTAATACGACGAGTTGATCAGAAAAACTGCTTCCTCGTTTTCAGGAACATGAATAAGAATATTTTCGGCAACAGGGAGAATTCCTTGATAGTCTTTTTCCTTGTAAAACTTCCGAGCCCGGTTGAGCTCTTTGTTAAAATTGAAAAAACGCCGGGTAAATTCGAGTTCGAGTATGGGCAGGCTGAGTGTCTGGCCCGTAATGAGTTTGCCTTTTGATTCGGGTCTTGTAAATGATCTGACGATAAAATCGTAACTGGGGTTCTTGTAAACCTGGGCGGCGATGGACTCGTATGAGTCCCCTTCCCTTACAGTATATGAAATGCTTCGGGACGGTTCGGTCAGTTTTCTGATCTGCTTGAGTGCGGATTTGTGGTTTCGGTCATATCGTAGAGCCGTCAGAAACTCCTGCACAGCTTTCAGCCGTTCACCGGATTTAGCAAAACTCAGGCCCTTCTGATAATGTTTCTCGGCATTATCCTCCATATGATCCGTCAACGCGGCAATTCTGCGGGCCACAAGGTTTTCGGCAATCCTCCAGTTTACAAGGGCCAGCTCACGTTCTCCGTCTTTTTCATAATCCAGGGCTTTCTGCTGGTAGGATGAAAGCGAGGCATTCGGCCCTTCCATTGAAGGAGGGGTGTCTTTTCCGCCTTCCAATGTAAGGCAACCGTTCACGACCAGCATCATCACGCATGCTGCATATAAGGTCAAAATTCTGTACATAACGTTCAGCGCAATTCCATGGTTTTGAATACCAACAGTTTACGCTCCATAGAGTCCGTGCTGCAATCGAGCGGAACGTGAATCCGATGGATGGAATAATGTTCAGCGTAAAAGGGATTTGACTCCCCCATCATGGTAAACCCTCCGATGAACCCGTATTTTTTCAGCAGATGGATAATAAGGTTGTATGGGCCTGAGGGAGGATAAGCATAAAACCGGCAGGGTTTCCCCGTTTCCTTTTCGATCACGGTCTTTGAATACGCGATTTCCTTTTCCATGGATTCGAAAAAATCCCTGATCCCGCTCTGCTTCTGTTCGATGTCCGAGTCGACGACCCATCCCGCACGTGAACCCAGCCGAATCCCCTTGGACAGGTAAGGCCGGATATCTTCAAACGCCATCGAATTTTGCTGCCCCACGCCCCTCACATTCAAAAACACTGTGGCAGGGTATCCGAAGGATGCAAGGCTGGGTAAAACCCATTCAATCATGGCGAGTGACTGGTCATCAAAGGTGATTACCACTGATTTTTCAGGGACCTGTCCTTTGTAAGCCAGAAATTCCATCATCTGTTCCATTGAAATCACATGGTAATTATGGTTTTTTAAATAACCCAGAAAGGCTGTAAAACTGTCCCGAGGAGAACAGCCGCTTCCCTTTTTTCCCTGATCGGACCCTGAATCTGAAAGTCCGAAGCATAAAACAGGCACCATCTGGATGCCTTCGGGGGTCAAACCGCCTTTGTTAAAGGGTTTCAATGGGATGATAACCCGCTGACCCGGCCGTATCTCTTTAATTTTATTGAACTCCGAGATCAGCCAGGCTTTTTTTCCATCGTGAAGGTATGTTTTCGCAAGACTTTCAAGACTGTCCTGGCCTGTGGTCTCAACGACGATAAAATCACGGGTGGTGTAATTGGAAGATGGCGTCACGCAAGAAAGGCACAACAGTGCCGTGCTGAGTATCGCACATTTAAATAAAACCATTTTAAGCTGCCCGAAGTACCGCCGGATCATGATATTCGATCCTTCATTCTGGCTTTGATACCCGTCACTTTGAAGACCTGGACCGGTTCTGATTTGCCTTTGATTTTCTGGGGAGCCATGGCCCTGACATCAAGCCGACCCTTCAACCGGGTGCAGATGCTCTCGTCACAGACAATATCACCTGGCATGGCGAATCCGTTGAGTTTGGAAGCGATATTGACGCTGTCACCCACCACGGTGTACTCCATTTTGGATTGGGAACCGATATTGCCTGCCACAACCACACCGGTTTTGATACCGATTCCCACCAGAGACAACAACTCGTTTCCCTTTCCCGACGCTTTCCGGAATTCATTCTGCATTTCAATCGCCGCTCTGACACAGTGTTCCGAATGATCCGGGCACTCCACGGGTACGCCGAAAACGCCAAGAACAGCATCCCCGATGAATTTATCCAGATAACCGCCATGGCGAAGGATCACCCGTGTCGCGATATCAAAATACTCGTTAAGTTTTTCAACCACCTGCTCAGGCTCCTTGGTTTCGGAATAGGCTGTAAAGCCCCTGATATCTGCGAAAAGAATCGACGCTTCTTTTTTCAGTCCCTTTAACCATTGATTGTTCGGATCTTCCATGATCATCTGAAGGACTTCCGCACCCACGTATTTTCCAAACGTCTCTTTCATCATCGACTGCCTGTCTAAGTCTTCACCCATGCGGTTGAACGCCCTGGCCAGTCGTGTGAGCTCCCCGCTGCGCCGTCCCAGAGGCACTTTGTGTTTGTAGTTTCCACGGGCAATTTCACGGGTAGCCCTGAGCAAAAGGGTGATCGGGCGTGAATACAACATTCCGAAAAGCAGGGCGGCAAAAAGTCCAAAGACCACAACCATCAGAGCACACAGAGCCAGATAGCTTTTTTCCTGCTCAAACAGTTCCTCGATAAAATTGACGGACAAGCCCACATGGACTTCACCGAGCTCCTTTCCATTGAAAAGAATGGGCATGCTCATGTCCGTCACACGCCCTTTGCCCGGCAAGGTGTATTCAAAAAACGTCACATCGGAATTTTTCTCATATTTTCTGATGTTGTTGAACGTTTCCGACGGCTTACGGATTTTGCTTTGATCCGTATGAGCCAGAATGATCCTGTCTTTGTTTGTGATGAACGCATAAAGATGGCCGTCCACCTCGCCGGCATTCGTCAGCAGGGTGTTCAAAGCGGGAATATCTTCATTGAGCAGAGGGATTCCCGCACTTTTTCCAAAAAAATGCAGACTGACCATCCCCATATCCATGGCCTGATTGTGAAGACGCACCTTCTGCCTCTCCGCCACAATCCAGATCAGGGTGCCGATGGCCACCAGCAGAATGAGCATCATGGTCACGGACAGCTGGAACCAGATGGGCCATGCAAACCCTGTGACCGAGTCATGGGCCCCCGCTGTTTTTCCTGTTTTTTCTGTCAGACTGTCATCCGTTGGCAGACTGACAGCGCTTACGTGGTTATGGAGCACTGTCACAAAAACCTTTTCGAAATGGAAATAATCAGGTGCCGTAGAAGCCTACGCCCTATCGTCACAATTGATCAAGAATCCGCTGATGGATCTGGTCGAATCCCCCGTTAGACATAATTAACACAAGGTCACCCGGTTTTGTTTCGCGGACGACATAATCGATGATCTCTTCCGTTGATTCAAAAAAATAAGCGTCCAGTCCTCTTTTTACAAGATCGTCCACAAGCCTCTCCGATGAAAACCTCTGATCCGCAGGAATTTTTTCAAGATGAGGCGGTTTTCGGATCAATACGATATCCGCATCGTCAAAGGATTCCGGATAAGCGTTCTGGAACACGTCCCTCATGCTGGAATTTGTTCGCGGTTCGAACACCGCTATAAGCCGCCCGTCAGGATAAAAGGGTTTCACCGCTTTGATGGTTTCTTTCACGGCGGTGGGATGATGGGCGAAATCATCCATCACCGTCACCCCTCGTTTTTCCCCACGGATTTCCTGTCTCCGCTTCACGCTTTCAAAACGAGCAAGGGCTGAACCCACCGCGTCCATGGGCAGTCCAAGACGGTAAGCGGCGGCAATGACGGAAAGGGCGTTGTACAGGTTGTGTTCACCGGGAAGCCGGGTTTTGAAGGACGCAAAGAACTCACCGTCCCGGAGCACGTCAAAGGTGGTGAACGGCGGCTCGATACGGATGTTATCAAAACGCCAGAACGACGAATCCTGTCTGCCGTACCGCTCCACGGCCACAGCTTTACCCTGAAGGATATCATCGATATTGGCGTACCCGTCCGCTGCCACCACCAGGCTTTCGGCGGCATGTTTCACCATAAAGGATTCAAAGGCGGATTTCACATGATCGAGGTCCCTGAAAATATCGGCGTGGTCGAACTCCACGCTTGTGAGAATGGTGATGTCGGGTGAATAATGTAGAAATTTCGATCCTTTATCGAAAAATGCCGTATCGTATTCATCCCCTTCCAGAACCAGGTAATTCCCCTTACCGATTCTGAAGTTGCTGTTGAAATTCCTGACAATGCCTCCGATAAGAAAAGACGGGTCAAGGCCGGCTTCATAAAGGACATAGGCCAGAAGGGATGACGTGGTGGTCTTGCCGTGGGTACCCGAAACCACCAGGGTCTTTTTTCCACGGGCGAAAAAATGATTCACGGCCTGGGGCATGGAACAGAATGGAATCTTTTTCTCAAACATGGCCACCACTTCGGGGTTGTCACGGCTCACCGCGTTACCCACCACCACAAGATCCGGCGCGTGATCCAGATTTTCGGCTTTGAACCCTTCCATGATGGCGATGCCCTGGGCTCTCAGAAAATCGCTCATGGGCGGATAGACTTTCTGGTCTGAACCGGTGACCGTGTATCCTTTTTCCTTCAGCATGCTGGCCACGGCACCCATGGCCGTTCCGCACACCGCTGTCAGGTGGATGGTTCTGATATCTTCGGAAATGATGTTATTCGATAAGTCCATGACTGCCCTATTTCCCCTTGATGGCGGTCAGAACTTTTTCCGCGGCGGCAATGGTTTTTCCGATATCGGCAGCCGTATGGGAAGAAGACATGAAACCCGCCTCGAACTGGGACGGCGCAAGATAAATGCCTTCATTGAGCATTCCACGGTAATAGGCTGTAAACATGGCAAGATCGCTTGTCTTTGCATCGGAGAAATCCTTGACATCCCGGTCCGTGAAAAAAAGCCCCATCATGGACCCCACAGCCTTTGCACTGGCCTTGACTCCTAGTTTTTCGATGACCCGGTTCAAACCCGCCACAAGCTCGTCGGTCTTGGCAAACAGTTCTTCGTAAAAGCCTTTGTTGCTTAGACGACGAAGAGTTTCGATGCCGGCTGTCATGGCAATGGGGTTTCCGGAAAGAGTCCCTGCCTGGTACACCGGTCCCTGGGGAGCGATGTTCTCCATGATTTCGGCCCGCCCACCGTAAGCTCCAACAGGAAGGCCGCCGCCGATCACTTTGCCCAGGGTCGTCAGGTCCGGCATGATGCCGTAGCGTTCCTGGGCTCCACCCAGGGCGACCCGGAATCCGGTCATCACTTCGTCAAAAATCAGCAGACTTCCGCAGCGGGCTGTTTCCTCCCGCAGCGTTTCAAGAAAACCCGGAACCGGCTCGACAAGCCCCATGTTACCCACCACCGGTTCCACAATGACACAGGCGATCTGATCACCTTTTTCCCTCATCAGGCTTTTGAATGCTTCAATGCCGTTATACGCTATGGACAGCGTATGTTTCACCACGTCCTGAGTTACACCGGGACTGCCGGCAATATCCAGGGTGGCCACACCGGAACCGGCCTCCACAAGAAAGCTGTCTGCATGGCCGTGGTAACAGCCGTCGAACTTGACGATCATATCCCGTTTCGTATAGGCCCTGGCCAGCCTGACGGCGCTCATGGTGGCTTCCGTTCCCGAATTCACCATGCGGACCACGTCAACGGACGGCACCATGTCCACGATCATCCGGGCCAGTTCGATTTCACGTTCGGTGGGTGCGCCGTAACTTGTTCCCTGGGCCAGGGCTTCTATGATGGCGTTGTTGACAACAGGGTCGGCATGGCCCAATATCATAGGCCCCCAGGACCCCACGTAATCGATGTAGCTGTTTCCATCCGCATCGAAAAGTTTCGACCCTTTTGCGCTTTTGATAAACAAGGGGTTCATCCCCACCGATTTACAGGCCCTCACCGGGCTGTTCACGCCTCCGGGAATGATTTTTTTCGCTTCATTGAATAGTTCGGTCGACCGTTCCACACGCATGTCATGCTCCTTTTCGTCGAGGAATTGTATTGACTTTCCTCTTGTTTTCCGATTCATTTGAGATCAACGCATGATTTATCATTTAAGCTTGAAATCGCAAAACAATTTCTAAAAAAACGTTCATCGTCAAACTGGAAATAACGCCATGGGATTATCACGGAAGAGAGAACAGCTCAACACGTTCCTCAGCTATGTTCTTGGCAGAAACCCTTATGAATTCGGGCTTGTTCCCGATGAAAACGGGTTTGTTAAAATCAAGGAATTTTTAAAGGCCGTGAATGAGGAAGAAGGGTGGGGGCATGTGAAGCAGCAGACGATCGACGAACTTTTGATCGCCCTTCCCGATCCGGCCATCGAGATATCTGACAACCTGATCCGGGCAAAGATAAGAGCCCGGCTGCCCTTTCCGGTGATCTGCGAAAATCCCCCCGTTCTCCTTTACACCGGATTCCGAAGAAGCGCCCATGCCCATGTCCTTGATAACGGATTGACGCCATACGATCAGGCCTCATATGTGATTCTGACTTCAGACAAACCCCTGGCGGAAAAAATCGCAAAACGCAGGGACGCCAAACCGGTTTTAATGACCGTGGATACTCGCGAAGCTCATAAACTGGGCGTCATTTTTTTCTCGGCGGGTGAAACACTTTTTCTTGCATCCGGGGTCCCTGTCAACTGTTTTACAACACCGCCCCTTGAAATTCGTGAAGAACGAAACTCTGATTCGGAAAAATCCAAAAAAAACGCGCAGAAATCCCCGCCCACACCGGGAAGTTTTATCCCCGATTTTGCATCAACCAGGGACAAGGGCGCGAAAAGCGCGCGGGATGACAAACTTTCGTGGAAAAACAACAAGAAAAAAATCAGGCGTCAAAAAGAACGTTGGCGAGATGAATTCTAATATGATGCGTGGTATCATTCCATGGCGATAAAACGCGCCAGCACTTCTTCCTGCTGAGACGTCAGATTGTCGAAATGAACTGCAAACCCGTTATCAAGGGCCCGAACCACCCTAGCCCTTGTCTTGACCGGCCCCATGCTGTAAAACTCCATGAACGTCATGGTGGCGAAATCTCCAGGCATCAGCGACGATGTTTTTTCAATCCTTGCCCCTGTTTCACTGATATCCATGATCAGACCGCGAAGAAGGCGGTTGTCCACCACATAATCCACCGGCAAAAAACGGCAGGGTTTTCTTGGTGCCCCTCTGTTTTCGGTGATTTCCAGTATTTCAGCCTGTTCCATACCCCCTTATCCTCCTGATTTGTTCAATATAATGACATGATTGGACAAGCCCCCCGGCTTGAGACATGCCTTATATTAGAATGTGTAACTTCCCGTGTCCATAGATATTTTCCCTTATTTTTACTGGGGGTTTCCCAGAAAGGATATTCAGATGACATCCAGGAAATTTTTCGGGTTTACAGAACCCGTATCCGATGATATCACCCCTCAGGTATCTATTGTATTCTTGGCAAAGTTCTATTGTTGACATTAAAAGAAACACAATTTATCGATTATTATAGAATTATCATAACTTTAAGCAGAACATATACTTCAAAAAGGACGTATCCCATGCCCCTTGAACGCGACCCGGCCCTTGTGTCGGGCGATCCCTTCCTTCTGTTCAGGAACGTGCGTCAGTTTGAGATCGCCATTGACGGAAAAACCCATGATGTTTACGAATTTCATCTTG
>DYJE01000004.1:0-189567 GCA_020723285.1 Desulforapulum autotrophicum
AATATGTTACACAGTTAATTATGCATAATTATGGAGGCAACTGTTAAAGAAAAGTCAGGGTGATCTCCGTTTTCTGCGGAAGCTCTTCCAGTACCTGGGTTTTAATGCGACGCAATGTAAAGGGCCGGATCAAGTTCCTCAGGCTTCCGGCGGCTTCCTTGTCCTTGTTTTTTTCGATGGGAACGGCGTCCGAGAACCTTGTCTTTCGCGATTTCCGGGACAGTGATCCCTTTTTCACCCAGGATGTCCCTGATTTTCATCTGGTCGTCGGTCAGGGTGGTGACCTTGTGCCTTCCGGGGGCCTCCTTTTCGATGAAAGACCGGCTGTTCGAATCGCCGCCGGAAAAGGCTATGTGGTAGGAAACCCTGGTCTTTTTCACCCGGAGGCTGGGAACTCCCTTCACCACGTCGACGGGAATTCCGCCCTCAGGCTCCGTAAAAACGAAGGGGTGGCCCACCAGGGCCGGAAGGGCTTTGTCAAAATCGAAGAAGCACTGGGAATAGCCATAGTCCCTGTCCATGCTGAGGCACAGGGCGATGGTCTTGTCCTGGGCGTCATGCAATCCGGGTAGTCTTTTTCATAAAGGCGTTTCAGGCTCACAGCCCGTCCTTTGTTCCACTGTCTCCTTACCTCTTTTTTCTGTTCAACGGGGGTGAGGATTGTTTCTCCGTACTGTTCAAGACAAAGGTGCCAGGTCATCCGGCTTGACGTTTCGGCGCATTCCATGGCAAGGCCGTTATAGCGGTTTTTGAGGGTCTGATTGAATGCGGACTGGAATCAGTGCCGGGCGCGAGCCCGGACGGCTGACTGCATCATGCCCCGGAAAATCGACACGGAGCATGATGCGTACTCGACTGGCAGGTTTATACGGCCGTCCGGACGGAAAAGGCCGGTGAAACGGGTCTATATCTTGTGAATCTCAAGGGGCCGGTCCGGCATCTTGGCATTGGATTCATTCAGCTTGTCCTCCCCTGAAATCACCGCGACGGAGATTTTTTCAGGGTCTCTCGTGAAATACCTGGTGACGACGGCTGAAAGATCGTGCTTTGTCAGTTTCAGCAAGCCTTTTTTATAATCCAGGCGCAGGGTGTCGGTGAGAGCCACGATGTCTCTGTAAAACGCCTTTCGGGCTGACGGGCCGGGTGTGTCGGGCTTGTCGATTCCTGAGCAGACCTGGAGAATGGCTTCGCTGACATCTTCATCGGTGATGGGGTTTTCACGCAGAAACCGCCCGGCTTCCTCGAAAACCTGGAGGGTGGTGACGATGTGCGGATCTCTGTAGGAGCCCATGCTGAACACGCCGTCCTCTGCATTGTAGATGGCGAATCCGCCGTAAGCCCCTCCTTTTTCACGGATTTCCCTGTGCAGGTAGCCGGAACGGAGAATTTTAGCGATCACCGAAAGCGCCGGGGCATCGGGATGGTTCAGGGGAGGGACTTTCATGGATTCGGCCACGAAGGACACAGCGCTGTTGGTGCTCCAGCCTTCGCGGATGATCGGCGCTTCTGCCGCTGGGCCAAAGCCGTCGGACCGGGCGATGTTCGTCCCTGAAACGGCGAAAGCCTGTGACAGGGTTTCAATCCCGGACGCCGAGGCCATGAGGGCTTCTTCCTCGCCCACCAGGGCGAAACGGAAGTTGTCCGGTTTGAACACACAGGCGGCAAGGCGGCTGAAAGCACTGACCAGCTCGTCCAGGGCCTGTTTTTCCTGGGCCGGATCAGCCACGCGGTCCGCCAGAGCTTTGATCTGGCGGATCTGGGTCACGCCGTTCCAGAGCTCGTTGAGGCCGCAGGTCGGTGAAAAATTCCGGCCAGCCAGTGAAATGGCCAGCATATGCCCGTTCTGGACCACTCCGGATTCAAGGCCTGCCCGGTACTCCATCAGCAGGCTTTTCAGACGGTCCTGATCGGAAAAATCATAGTCAAAGGCGCATTCTTTGATCAGGTCGAAAAAGGGCGTGATGTTGCGGTTCAGGCATTTGCCGTTGAAGGATACGAAGGGAAGGAAACCTTGTGACGGGGCGTAACTTGTCCGTACATGGCAGTCCAGTCCGATGCCCCCGGAAACGGCGGAAATGGCCCGGGCAAGGGAAACGTAATCCCTTTTTTTCGTTCCCAGCCGGGTGAACGAGGTGCAGAAAAAGGGCAGCAGATAAAGAAGATCACCGGGGAGGCCGGAGAGACCCGCCGCCGAGACAAGGTACAGGATGCCCGATGTGGGCTTCCGGTAGCAGGTGGCGGGAATGGTGTCGAAGGGTCCGTCCGGGTGGACCGACGTCACGTCGGGGGGGACATCCGCCACCTGGACGGTGGGGAGGCAGGACAGGTCCTCCTCCGCGGCCTGTAAAGACTCAAGGAGCTGATTTTCCGTGCGGATGGCTTCGATATCCGACGGGGTGAGCCGCTGTCTGATCGCTTCGAGTTCATCTTGAACCCGCTGTTTTTCCAGGTCTTCCTTGGTCTGATCCGGAGCCAGGGTGAAACGAACACAGTGGGGGTTGTCAATGAAATAGTGGCGGATGCGTTCTTCAAAAAAACGGCCTCTGTCCATCTCCGCCTTCAGTCTTTCGAGATCCTCGTCCAGCCGGAGGGCGTTTACCGGATCTCCGCCATGAAACCAGGGGCCTGAAATGCCGAGAAGGACTTTGATGCCGTAGGGGTAAGGTGTGTTGGTCCTTTCTTTGCGGCGGAATTCGATCTGATGGATGGCCGTGCTGATCAGTTCGTCTTCCACGCCGTTTTCCACAAGCTCCGCCAGAGTCTTGCGGATGATCGCCTCGATCCGTTCGGCATCATCTGGGTCCACGTCCTTGAGGCCGCAGGCGAAAAGAGTGTCCCTGTTTTCAGGGTCGAAACCTGTGGCGTCGCACAACGCAGACCCCAGTTTGGAATCGATGAGAGCCTTGCGAAGGGGCGAAGCTGAATTTCCGAGGAGGATATGTCCTAAAAGGGATAGGACCAGGACTTCAAAGGAATCGTTGATGTCCGCCATCAGCCACGCCAGACAGATCTGGCTTTTTTTCGACGGATTTTCACTTTTCGGGATCGGATAGGTGTACCTGGCTTTTCTCGGCTCGCTCCACCGGATTTCGGGTTTCACTTCCGTATCGGGATCGATTTTCGTGAAACCGGATAACACGCGGCTGTCGATGAAAGCCAGGTGGTCCTCAAGGGGCAGGTTGCCGTAAGTGTAGAAATAGGCGTTGCTGGGGTGGTAATGGGTGTGGTGGAAATGTTTGAGCTGCTCCCAGGTAAGGTTCGGGATGTCTGCGGGATCTCCCCCGGAATTCCAGCCGTAGGTGCTGGTGGGGTAAAGGGCGTTCAGCAGATATCTCCCCATGACCTGACTGGCTGAACTCATGGCCCCTTTCATTTCATTGTACACCACCCCTTTGTAGGCCAGAGAACCGTCGTCTTCCACATCGAGCCGGTGGCCTTCCTGTTTAAAGGACAGTTCGTCGATTTTTGGGAAGAACGCCGCGTCAAGATAGACATCCATCAGATTGTAGAAGTCTTTCCGGTTCTGCGTGGAAAAGGGATACATGGTCCAGTCGGAAGAGGTGAAGGCGTTCATGAACGTGTTGAGACTTCTCTTGATCATGGAAAAAAAAGGATCGCGGACCGGAAATTTTTTTGAGCCGCAGAGCACCGTGTGTTCCAAAATATGGGCAACGCCCGTGGAATCCCTGGGGACGGTTTTGAAAGCCACGCTGAACGTGTTTTCTTCGTCATGATTTCCGATATGGATGTGCTTCGCACCGGTTTTGATGTGTTCGAGTTCGTAGTAGTACGATTCCAGCTCATGAAGTTTTTCAACCCGGTTGACCTTGTAACCGGACAGGATGCTTCCTTGTTTTACATGGGGGTTGCAGGTATCGGTGTCCGTCATGGTGTAAAGCTTCTTTCGTTTTGGAGGGTCATGGATCATGAAATAAAAAGCCCGTTGCCGGATGATGCGCAAAGGGCTTTTTATTCGTCATAGCCGTGATTCAAAGGATTCCGATCACTCGGCTTCAGGGATCATCACGTAGATACCGCGGGTTTTACGTTCGATCTTTCCGATTTTGTTCAGACGGAAAATGATATTCCTCAGTTTTTTATCTTCAAATCCGGTCTTCGCCTGAATACGAGCAAAGTCCGCTCCCTGCCGGGAATTCTTGATGACTCTAAGAACAGCACCTGAAGCAGTCAAGTCGGATTTGTCCAGAGCTTCACTGTCAACCGCCGCGGCGACTTTCATCGTCTTGCCGCCTGATTGCTTGATAAGTTTTTCAAGACGGTCTATTTTGGCTGAAAGTTTATCGATATCCTGTTTTGAAGGAATTTCGTAAGACTTCATGAATGCTTTGAACATGGAATCCACACTGACAGCTTTCGCTTTCTTTTTGGTCATATCTGCCTCCTGAATGTAGTGTTTTCGAAAAAATATTCTCAAATTCATTTTTCGTTGAACTGCTACTCTGGAATGCCATCTTTTGAACGTCGTCCTTTAAAGGAAGATTTTTTAATGTGATGTCATTACAGTGATTTGTTCTAAGTTTCCTTTTGGTTTGCTGCTAAAAATGAATCTGAAATATCACTCTTGACTAAGCCTGGACTATAAGTAACTCATTTGCAAATTAAAAGTCAAGAACGCATAAAAGAAAAAAAGCATTTTTACTATGTTTTTTTTAATGCGAAAGTTAAAAGTTAGGAAATTTAGGGTTCCGCGCACGTCAGGTTGCATGGATTGTCAAATAAATTTCATGTATTTTAACCGTGAATTATGCTATCAGACGTGCCAAAATCATACGGGGCCATTTTTATTTTCCAAACGGTTGGGTGGACGATGAATCGGCCGGAAAATTGAATCCTTTGGAGGACAAACCATGACCTCTCCCCGAACCCTTCTGGGGGCTAACGAGCTTCATGCAAAAAAACAGCTGGGCCAGAATTTTCTCACCGATCCCTGTATTCCTGAGATGATCGTTGAAAAATCAGGCATAGGCTCAGGTGACGTTGTGTTTGAAATCGGAGCGGGACTTGGGGCTTTGACCATCCCTGCGGCCAGGGCGGCAAAAAAAGTGTATGCCCTGGAACGGGACAAAAGTCTTGTGCCGCTGCTGCAAAACGAGCTTGAAGCTGCCGGTGTGAAAGACAAGGTGGAAGTCATTCAGGGAGATATTCTCCGAATGGATCTGGCTGCCGTGGCCGGAACTCATGAGGGGAAAATCCGGGTGATGGGCAATCTTCCCTACAACATTTCCTCTCAGATCCTCATCTGGCTCGTCCGTTCAAGGAATCTTTCGGACAAAGGCGTGTTCATGCTTCAGAAAGAGCTGGCCGACCGTATCGCGGCCCCGCCGGCCTCGAAGGATTACGGAAGGCTTTCCGCCGTGATCCAGTATTGCGCCACCGTCCGTCGTGTGATGTCCATCGGGTCGGGGCAGTTTTTCCCCAAACCCAAAGTGGATTCGGAAGTCATTGAAATTTCCTTTGAAGGCAAGCCGGACCAGGCGGCGATCGATGAGGAATTCCTGTTTCAGGTCATCAAGGCGGCCTTTGGTCAGCGGCGGAAAAACCTCAAGAACTCCCTCTCCGGCGGCCAGCTGGGCATTGACAGCGCGATCATCATGGAAGCCCTTTCCGCCTCGTCCATTGATCACCAGAGGCGTGCCGAAACCCTCACCATAAAGGAGTTCGTCACCTTGAGCGACACCCTCGGGGCCATGCGCAACGAATAACGCAGCGTATCATATCTTTTCCTTGACAGGCTGAAGAGGGACTACTATAGGTTTTTCTTTAAAACGTTGTTGAAAATCAAGCCACGCACAATTGAATATAAAAAATAAAAAATAACGACAGGCGGCCTCGTCAAACAGGAGCCGGTCTATCAGTGTATTTTTTTGACTAACTTTCATGATAAGGCGGCGGTATGAGTACTTCAAACCACGAGGCGGACAGCCTTGCGCCGGGGGAAGCCCCTGACAGGAAGCAGGGAGCTCCGGGCGGTGTCATCGTATTGTTTTTCATTGTCGGCTTTGCGCTCAGCATGGCCTTCGGCTGGCTCGTCTTTCCCAAACTCCTTTATTCCGAAAAAAATCAGCCCTTCGATTTCAATCACAAAATCCACATGGACCTGGTGGACAGCGGCTGTGAAAGCTGCCATGTCTTCAGGGAGGACGGCACCTACGCCGGTGTGCCCACCCTTGCCCAGTGTGCGGACTGCCACCAGGACGTCCAGGGGGAAAGCAAGGATGAAGAGGTCTTCGTCAACGAGTATGTGGCCAACGAAAAGGAAGTCCCCTGGCTGATCTATTCGCGCCAGCCCGATTGCGTGTTTTTCTCCCATGCGGCCCATGTGAAAATGGCGGAAATGGAGTGCAAGGAGTGTCACGGCGACATCGGAGAATCGGAAAGCCTGAAGGTTTACAGGGAAAACCGCATCACCGGTTACAGTCAGGATATCTGGGGCGAAAACATCGCCGGTATCCGGAAAAACACCTGGGACGGGATGAAGATGACCGATTGCGGCAAGTGCCATGAGGAACGAATGGGCAGCAAGGGCCCCTGCTTCCAGTGCCATAAATAATCAACGACCATCACGCTTTTGAGGAAAAAGATGAAAATAGACAGACGAAGTTTTTTAGCTTTGGGACTTGGAGCAGCCGCAGGCACCGCTTTCACGCCGCTGCCCTGGAAGCTTACCGACGATGCCTCGATCTGGACACAGAACTGGCGCTGGCTGCCCCTGCCGGAAGATGGCGATGTCACTTATGAAACCACCGCCTGCACCCTGTGCCCCGGCGGCTGCGGCATCCGGGTCCGGAAAGTGAAAGACCGCATCGTTAAAATCGAGGGGTTGCCGGAGCATCCGGTGAACCAGGGCGGAATCTGCGCTCTGGGGATTTCCGGGACGCAGATCCTTTATGGAGGAAGCCGGGTCACGTCTCCCATGCGGCGAAGCGGCGACAGGGGAAAGAATGAATGGACCCGTATCACCTGGGATGAAGCCCTGGCCGAAGTGAAAGCCCAGATCAACGCTCTGGTGGACGCGGACAAGGCCGACACCATCGCCTGCATCACCGGTTCGGACAGAGGGACGGTTCCTTTGCTTTTCAAACGTCTCCTCGCGGTTCTTGGCTCTCCCAATTTCATGACCACCGCAACCATGGAAGACAGCTACCGCGCCGTGTTTCGGAAGATGCACGGTCTTAAAGGTCCGGTGGATGTCCGTTTCGACTTTGAAAACACCGGCTTTGTCTTAAGTTTCGGCAGCGGCCTGATCGAGGGCTGGGGATCGCCTTTACGGATGATCCGGGCCGCCAACGTCTGGAAAGCCAACAAAACGCCCATGATTCAGGTGGAACAGCGTCTTTCCAATACCGCAGCATTTTCGGGCGGACTTCTGGCCGTCAATCCCGGCACCGAAGCGGATCTGGCCCTGGGGCTCTGCCATGCCATCATCTCCGGGAATCTCCATCAGGCAGGGTCGGTCAGCGGTTTCGCGGAATTCGCGAACCTGCTCAAGCAAAAATACTCCGTGGATACCGTCGCCACTAAAACAGGCCTCAAAGCCACGGCCATTGTCGATCTGGCCCGAAAATTCGCGAACCCGGCCAGCCGGTCCGTGGCCGTCTGCGGAAGAGGCAAAGGAACGACCGCCGGTTCCATGCGGGAGTTCATGGCGGTCCATGCCCTGAACATCCTGGCCGGGCGGGTGAACGCACCGGGTGGCGTTTTCGCCGTGCCGGCTCCCGATGACATCGCCTGGGCCGGGGATACGGTCATGACCTCGGCCATTTCCGGAAAAACCCGGATCGATGAAGCCGGAACAGGGGCCTATACCCTGGCCGATTCGCTGTTGAACCGGATTCCGTCAGGCATTGTTGAAAAAGGTGAATCCTCCATCGGCCTTCTGTTTGTTTCTGAAGCCAACCCGGTCTATACGCTGTCCGGAACAAAAAACGTTCGCAAGGCCTTCAAAAAGATACCTTACATCGTGAGCTTTGCAACCTGTCTGGACGACACCACGGCCTATGCGGACCTGATTCTTCCCAACCACAGCTACCTTGAGCGATACCAGGATGTTCCGGTGAGAGCAGGGCTTTCCAAACCCCTTGTGAACCTGACGAAACCCGTGAGCGCTCCGGTTTACGACACCCAAAACGTGGGCGACACGGTGATCAGCATCGCCAAGAGCCTGGAAGGCAGCGTGGCTGAGGCTTTTCCCTGGGAAAATTACGAAGACTGTCTGGCCAAAACCCTGGGTGGCCGATGGGAGACCCTGAAGGAAAAAGGATTCGTGGAAGGCGAGGCAAACCCCGTTGCACTGGGAAACGTCATTTTGCCTTCAGAGATGCCTGACATCCCGGCGATCAGCGGTGACGGGAATCTCCCCCTGATCCTTCTCCCCAAAGACTCCATGCGTTTGTGGGGCGATGCGGTGGCTGACCCGCCCTTTGCCCTTAAAATCGTTCCCGACACCGAACTCAAAGGCACGGAAACGGTGGTGGAAGTGAGTCCAAAAACAGCCGTGGCCCAGGGCCTTGAAGATGGAAAAGAGGCGGTGCTCACCACAACCCTCAAAAGCGTCACGGTGAAAGTCGCCGTTTCCGACGGGATCATGGACGGTGTGGTGGCCATTCCCCGGGGGCTTGGCCGGTCTTCGGCCGAAAAATACCTGGATGACAAAGGGGTGAACGTCTGTGAACTGATGGAACCGCAGGAGGACAAGGTCTCGGGATTTGACGCGGTGATCGGGACACGGGCCAGCCTCAAACGGGCCTGATACGGAAAAAAAGAGGCCGGTTTCAATCCGGTTTTCAACAACATATTTATGGATGATTATTTGCGGAAGAGGTTTCGATGAAAAAAGAAACAGAACATAAACCGGGGAAAAAATACGGGATGGTCATCGATCTGGACAAGTGCACCGGATGCGGATCCTGTATGGCGGCCTGCATGGCCGAAAACAACGTTCCCTGCAAAGACGATGAATCCAACAAGCTCAGCAGCATCACCTGGATCAGGGTCTACCGGCTGACGAACCGGAAACCCTTTCCGGAAACGGAAATCTGCTATCTTCCTCGGCCCTGCATGCATTGCGGCGGTGTGGGCGACCAAGGCCATTCCCCGTGTGTATCGGTGTGTCCTGCCACGGCCACGGATTACGACCATGGAACGGGTATCGTCAGTCAGATCTACACCCGCTGCTTCGGGTGCCGTTACTGCATGGCGGCCTGTCCCTACCACGCCCGTTATTTCAACTGGTGGGATCCGGTCTGGCCGGGCGACCTTAAAAAAACCCTGTCCCCCAATGTGTCTCCCCGCATGAGGGGGGTGGTGGAAAAATGCAGTTTCTGTTTCCACCGTTATCAGCTGGCCATGGAAAAAGCTTATGTGGAAGGCCGCCGTGACCTTGAAGAAGGCGAATACCAGACCGCCTGCACCCAGGCCTGCCCATCCGGGGCCATCACCTTCGGGGATCTTGACAACCCGGATCACGCAGTGGCGAAAATGAAAGAGCACCCCAATGCATTCAGGCTTCTTGAGCGGCTTCAGACCAATCCCAAGGTGTATTACATCTCCTCACGGGAATGGGTGCGTCGGGCCGGGGACAACTATCTGAAAAACGAACCAACGAATTCAAAACCCCGTGCGGCGGCCCATCACGGCTGATGCGGGGATAAAAAAGGGATACGATCATGGATTATGATTTCATACCAAAAGGTCACAATCGTTGTTCATTCGGCACGTTTGCCGCGGGGATGGTGATTCTCGGCGTCATCGTGCTCTGGGGTTTTTACGCCGCGGCCCTGTGCTGGATCAAGGGCCTCAACCAGACCAACATGAACGATTCCTACGGTTTCGCGCTGTGGATCTGGGCCGATCTGGCGGTGATCGCCATCGGCGGGGGTGCCTTCTTCACCGGACTTCTTCGCTACGTCATCGGTCTTGACGAGTTGAAAAACATCATCAACTTCGCCGTGATCGTGGGGTTCTGCTGCTACTGCTCCGCCATGCTGATTCTGGCCATCGACATCGGCCAGCCTTTAAGGGGCTGGTTTATTTTCTGGCATGCCAATGTCCATTCCATGCTGACAGAGGTGGCGTTCTGCCTGTCCTTGTACCTGTGTGTCCTGGCCATCGAATACCTGCCGCTCATTCTTGAAAACGGGAAGATCGATGAGGTCCCCTTTTTTCACAACTTAAGCCACACCATGCACGGGGCCATGGCCGTGTTCGCCGCCACCGGTGCATTTCTCTCCTGCTTCCACCAGGGGTCTCTGGGCGGCGTCACCGGTGTTCTGTTCGGCCGCCCCTTCGGATACCGGGAAGGCATCTTCGTCTGGCCCTGGACCTTTTTTCTCTACACCTGGTCCGCTGCGGCCTGCGGACCCTGTTTCACCATGCTGACCTGCAAGATCACCGAAACCATCACCGGCAAACGCCTGGTGAAAGACAATGTGTACGATCTTCTGGCTAAAATTTCGGGCTGGATGATCGGAACGTACATTGTGGCGAAAATCGCCGACACCGTCTACTGGGCCACGGTCACCTCCCCCTCCATGGGGTTCGGCCTGATGGACTACTATTCGCTGCATCCGCTGCATCACGGGATCTGGATTCTCATTCTTGAAATCGTGGTCTGCGGCGTGGTGCCGGCCTTGATCCTGATTTCACAAAAAGGCCGTGCGACGAAACCCCTGTTCAACCTGGCCATTGTCCTCGCTGTTTTGGGGGTGTGCCTGAACCGCTGGGTCATGGTGATGACGCCCATGGCCATGCCGGTGATGACCTTTGACAGCTGGGTGACGTATTTCCCGTCATGGCAGGAAATCGCGACCACGATCCTGCCTTTTGCGGGGGGCATCATGGTGGTGGCATTGTCTTACCGCTACCTTCCTGTGTTCCCTCAGGAAAAGGAACTGAACTCGAAACGTTGACGGATAGAAGGTGCTTCTATCCTTTTCCAGTTCTCTTTCAAGATGGCTCTTTGCAGGGTTTTAGCGCAACCACGCTGCCAAAACCCGTGGGTGTCATCTTGATTGCAACATGGAATATACACATCACCAATGCAGCACAAGGAGCTACACCATGTTTCCTTTTATATTCGAATGGGTCTGGGATGAAGGTCACATCATGTTTTTCGGGGCCATGTGGTACGTGATTCTGATTCTTGCCAGCGGTCTCGGCTACTGTCTGATCAAGGCCGTGAAAGACACGCTGGCGGGCGGTCATGGGCCCCAGGATCACCACTGATTCAGGCGTCAGGTTTTCGGCAGGAGCTCCATGCGTTCAAGGGTGGTCAGGATGGCGCCAAGGGTGGCTGTGGCCATATCGGTCAGGCTCTCGAACTGGATGCCTGCGTATTTGATGGCCTCGTTTTCGTTATCTTTCCTGACATTCCGGATAATACCCTGAAGCTGGACCGGTTTGTTTCTCACTTCGATGATCACCGTGAGGGGTTTGCCCACGGAAAGCCCTGTGGCCATGTCGTCTTTGGAACGTTGAATGGCGACACAGCAACCTTTCTGGCTGATGTTTTTGATGCTCACTTTCTTTTCACGGGTCACGCCCCGCTGGTCGAGAATGGTCAAGGCGTTGATGTTGCAGTCAAAACGTTTGTGAAGACGGCTGTTCCGCTGGGTCGACACTTTGTAGGGCGGACTTGTCACAGTCAGGACCATGGCCTTCAGTTCGATGATTTTTGAAAAGAATATTTTATTGCCGTGAAAGATGATGATGTTGGCATTGGGGTGGAATTTCTGCTTGACGCTGGACACCCCGTTCAGATTGGAAAAAACCGCGCAGTTGCTTTCAATTTTTCTTAAAGATCCCGTCAGTTTCACGAAACCCTCATCCACGCCACCAATGCTGAATTCCACTGTCCCGCCGATGTCGATATGGTTGAACGTCCATTCCGAGGGGGGAAGGCTTGTATCACTGGGTTTGTTTTCACTACCATCATTTGTCAAGTCGTTGTCAGAGGCCATGATATGGTTACCTGATCCATGTTTGGTCGAAAGGGTTGGGGAATCCAAGAAAAAACATCAGAATTTACTGCCGAGAATAACATAATGATGCCATGAAGACAAACAGTAATAAAACAAAGGTGATAAAAGGTTTTTCCTCAGTAAGAAAAAGCGTTGACCCTGTTTGCTGGCAAACCCAGGTGATGATCTGACGGTGATGGACATATCAGTAAATCAGGGTTTTCATATGGGTTTCAAGGAGCCTTGCAAACAGGGCCGCGTCCAGTGAACCGGCGGTTTCCCGGATGGAATGCATGGCGAGCATGGGAATGCCGGTGTCCACTGTGAGAATGCCGGTGGCTGCAGCGGTGGCAGGCCCGATGGTGCTGCCGCAGGTCATGTCGGACCGGACCACATAGTCCTGAAGACGGACTTCAGCCTTTCCGGCGAGGTAACGAAGGGCTGCGGCGCTACGGCTGTCCGTGGCGTAACGCTGATTCGCGTTGAACTTGAGAACCGGTCCTTGGTTGAGCAGCGGGGCATGTGCCGGCTCATAACGGTCTTTGTGGTTCGGGTGAATCCCGTGGGCGTTGTCCGCCGAAACAAAAAAAGACCGTGAAACGGCACGGGCCAGTTGCTCCGGCTCCGGGCAAAGTCTGCGGAGAACGGACAGGAGGAAATTCCCACCGGCCCCGGATGTGGACACACTTCCCACCTCCTCGTGATCGTTGGCGATGAACAGGGCGGGCAGGTCTGTCCGGGAATCGATCATGGCTGCGGCCGCACAAAAACAGCTGACCCGGTTGTCCAGGCGTCCCGCCGTGATAAAATCACCGGTGAGGCCTGTTAAGGCGGGTTTCTGGGGATCGTAGAGAAAAAGATCGAAATCAAGACCCTCAGGGTCCGGAATCGTACATCCCCGGCTTTTCAAATGGTCTGTCATGAAAACCCTGAACGAGAAACCCGGTTCTTTTTCAAGAAAAACGATGGGCGGAAGATCGTTCTGCCGGTTGATGCTTTTCCCGTTGTTGACATCCCGGTCCAGGTGTATGGCAAGGCTGGGGATGACGACCATGGGTTTTTCAAGATCCGTAAGCGCACTGGTCAGGGTCGGAATGCCGTTTTCTTCCGCGACCCAGCTTACACGTCCGGCCAGGGCGAGTTCCCGGTCGAACCAAGTGCTGAGAATGGGGCCGCCGTAGACTTCCACGGCCAGCTGGTAAAACGTGGAACTCCGGATATCGGGGCAGGGTTTGATTTTAAGGCCGGGGCTGTCGGTATGGGCTCCGGTCATGCGGAATCCCTGGCCCGCGAAGTCCATGTCCCCGGTATGAAACGCGATGACTGCACCGTCGTTTCTCTTGATGACGTAACGGCCTCCAGGTTCAAGGATCCAGGCCGATCTGTCATCGAGCACTGTGTATCCGGCATGGCCGAACAATGCCTCAAGGACATGGCCTGTATGAAAGGATGTGGGGGTTTGTTCAAGAAAATCAAACAGCCGGTCATTGAATGGTTTCGTGTTCATCTTGTTCACCTGAAATTGTGCTGTCAATGGCGCGTGTGTTGTGCTGGATCGGTATTTCAACCATGATCTGGGTCCCCTTGGTTTTCTGGGACCGGATTCGGAAAATGCCGTTCAGAAGGAGGACGCGTTCCTCCATGCTGCGGAGTCCCATGCGTTTTTCGGTGGCCGAGGATTCCAGCCGTTCTTTCAGATCGAATCCCCGTCCTGAGTCTTCGATCCTTAAAATGATGGTGGGAAACGAGGCGATGAGGCGGATGACCACATACCCGGCTTCCGCATGTTTCTTGATATTGTGGAGCGCTTCCTGAACAATGCGGTACAGGTTGATCTCCGTGTCCGGGCAGAGATGGAGGTCGGCCATGCCTGCCGAGAAAAAATCAACATGAATGCCGTTACGTTCGGAAAATTCGTCGCAGTAGTTGGTGATGGTGCTCACAATGCCCAGCTGGTCCAGTTCCGGGGGCCTGAGATCATAGGCCAGGTTGCGGACGTTCATGATGGAGTGCTGGAGAATATCCGAAAAATGTTTGATTTTTTCAACGAGATCCGGAGCCAGTCTGTCCTGTGAGCCGAAAAGCATGTCGCATCCGATTTTCAGCGACGCCAGTTCCTGGGCCACATTGTCATGGAGGTCGCGCGATATTCTCTGCCGTTCCATTTCCTGGATCTTGATCAGTTCCTGGGACAGGCTGTGGATATGTTTTTCCGCTTCTTTGAGGTCCGTGACGTCCCGGGCGTAAACGGCGATGCGCTCCACGATGTTTCCGTGGTCGATGATGGGGTAAAGATGGAGGGTGAAATACCGCCCTTTGAACAAATCTTCGTAAATCAGGGGCTCCCGGGTTTCCGCCACGTCTTTCAGTTTTTTCCGGCGTGTGGTGTTTTTCATTGAGCGGATCAGGGAGAAGATATTGGTGCCTTTGAGCTCAAAGGGGGTCATTTTCAAGTTTCTGGCCAGGGTGTCGTTGGCCATGAGAATCACTCCGTCGTCTTTCAGCATCACCACCGAGTCCCTGGAGGCATTGATCAGGGAACGCATCATTTCCTCGCTTTCCCTGAGGGCCGCCTCCATGGCCTTGATGCGCGTGATGTCGGTGACCACTGAAAACAGGTTCTCACGGTTCCCCTGATCGTCAAAAAGGGATTCCGGTGAAATGATGGCGTGAATGAACGCGCCGTCACGTTTGATCAGGGTCGTTTCATAAACCCTGGATTCGCCGTTATGGTGGAGCAGGCCTTTCCGGAGGGCGGGAATCTCGGCCTCGGCCACCACATCGAAGAAACTCCGGCCGATCAGGCCCTCTGTCGATCTGTCCAGCATCCGGCACAAGCGGTCGTTGACGTAGGTGAACACGATGGCATTGTCGAACACCGCGAAACCGTCGTTCATTTTTTCAATGAGAACACGGGACTGGACTTCCGTTTTTCTGAGAACGTTTTCCGTCTGTTTATGGTCGGATATCTCCTGTCGAAGACGTTCGCTGGCTTTTCGCACATGCTCGGTTTTTTTTATCACCATCTGCTGGAGGTCGTTGTTGGATTGTTTCAACGCTTCTTCGGCGATCCTGCGCCAGGTGATGTCCCTTGCCGTTCCCAGAACGATGGTCCGGCTCTGGATGGTGGCGATGGATGAGTAAACTTCCACCACCACGGTTTTACCATCCCGGCGAACCAGCTCGAACTCGTAGGGCCCTGCGAATCCGTTGGCCAGGGTTTCGGCGATAATGGCTTCGGCCATCATCACATGGTCCGTTGTGAGTATGTCGATTTCCCGCAGGGATTTCCCTGTCACTTCCTCGTTGGTCAGGAGAAAGAGGTCTTCGGCATATGTGTTGATTTCCGTGAACACATGGCGGTCGGCATCGAACAGCAGGAAGGCGTCGGGGGCTTTTTCATAAAGGATTCTGAACTGGCGCTCCGACTTTTCAAGGTCTTCCATGGCTTTGAGGCGGCCGGCCATTTCTTCAAGGAGGGTTTTGTTGGCCCTTTCCAGTTCTTTCCGGGTGGCAAAGTCCCTGGCCGCAGACAGGTAAAAGAAACGGGACACCAGCCAGGTCACGAACAGCGCCACCGGGGCGTGCATGTGGCTGAGGCTCAGTGTGATGAGATTCCCTTTCAGAATGAAAACCGTGAGAACGGAAACGGCTGTCCCGCAAAGGACATAGGCGAGCAGCGCCTGCCAGGAAAGGGAAAAGATGAAGCAAAGGGCCACCATGGCGAAAAAAAGCCGGGAAAGGCTTCCGGAACCGATGTATTCGAGGCCCGACGACATGGACATCACGCCGATAAAAAAGGTTATGGCGCTGTGGAGAAGCACCGAATGCATGGGTTTCACGTCATGGGCAGACTCGGGCATGAGCCTGTGGAACAGAAGGATAAACAGGATGGATCCCAGCATGAACAGAATGTTCATGTACATCAGGAGTGTGTAACCCGGCAGGGGACTGAAGGCTTTGAAAAGAAGAAGGCGGATCAAAAAGAACAGAAGGCCGATGCCGAAAAAACCGTAAAGGGAGATGAACGCCCGTGACAGGTTGGAGCTGGTCAGGGCCATTTCCAGTTCTCTGTCGCAGGATCGTCTTGAAAAATCAGGGTTTGACCTGATGGTGTTCCAAATGGTTTTAAGGGTCATTCCCATGTCCGGCCGGTGTACCTTCAGTTATCCGATTTTGACGAAACGTTCGCTGTCCACGTATGCTTTTGAGCGGTCCTTATAGATATCGGCGGAGGCCCGCATGACGAGGACGGCCGTTTCATCCAGGCTTTTCTTGACTTTGGCCGGAGCTCCGGCCACCAGGGAATACTCAGGGATCACCGTGTTTTCAAGAACCACGGAACCGGCGGCGACGATACTTCCCCGGCCGATGACCGCGCCGTTCATCACCACCACGCCCATGCCGATCAGGCAGTCGTCTTCAATGGTGCAGCCGTGGATCACGGAATTGTGTCCCACGGTCACCCGGTTTCCGACCCGAAGGGGTTTTCCTGTGTCGGCGTGGCACATGGTGAGGTCCTGGATGTTGGTGTCCTCTCCGATGGCGATGAGTTCGAAATCGGCACGAAGGACGGTGTTGAACCAGATCGAGGAATTCGCTCCTACGGAAACGTTTCCGATAACTGAAGCGTTGGGGGCGATGAAAGCGTCGGGATCGATACGGGGGACAATGCCGTCTATGCTGTAGATGCTCATGGATACCTTCTCGTGTGTCAGTTGATTTTTGTTTCTCCTTCGAACCGTGATCGGGAATGAAACGTTTGTATGTGTTAATAAATTTTTTTACACTTTTCAAGTGAAACTTGTGGAACCATCGCCGGAATATGCCGTATTTTCAGGAATATCTTGTGATGTTTATCATTATTCTTGACAGGGGGTAAAAATAAATATATTTAGTATGCAAACTAAATTGACGGGATTGACAGTGACTGCGGCATGCACGGTTTCCATCTGGGCGCAAGGGACGGGCAGGGGCTCAAAAAGGTGTGATGCGCAGGGAAGCCCTGAACCACCTTAACCTTGATCATCAGATGCGAAGGACGGCCGGTTGGAATGTCACGGCGAATCGTGTGGTTTCAGGGATCTGGTTAGACCAGGGCAAGCTGTAAGTTGCTTGTGTTGCATACAAATAAGTTTGACGATTATGAAGCAAAGGAGATGTCATGAGAGACCCATTGTTTGAACCGATCACCATCAACCGACTGGAAATTAAAAACCGAATCTACCTTCCGGCCATGCACATGGGTATGGCGGTAGACTTCCAGGTCACGGATCAGCTTGTGGATTTTTACGCAGAAAGGGCCAGGGGCGGTGCTGGAATGATTGTGGTGGGCAACGCCACGGTGAATGATGTGTCGGGTTTTTTTCAGTATATCGGGGCTCACAGCGACGACTTCATTCCCGGTCTGACACGGCTTTCCAATGCCATCAAGGACAACGGCGCGCGTTCCGCCGTTCAGCTGAACCACGCGGGACGATATTCCCATTCGGTGTTGATGGGCGGCAAGAAACCTGTGGCACCGTCGCCCCTGGCGTCAAGCCTGAGCGGTGAAACGCCGGATGAACTGGATATCGAGGGGATCCGAAAGACGGTGGCGGATTTTGCCGATGCGGCCCTAAGGGTCAAGCGCTGCGGTTATGACGCCGTGGAAATACTGAGCGGTACCGGCTATCTGATCAGCGAGTTCCTTTCTCCGGTGACCAACAAGCGTGAGGACGAGTATGGGGGAAGTCTGGAAAACCGGATGCGGTTCGGCCTTGAAGTGGTCCGGGCCATCCGGGACGCTGTGGGACCTGATTATCCGGTGATCGTCCGGATGGACAGCAACGACTTCATGGAAGGCGGCATGCGCCAGGAAGAACTCAGCATCTACGCCAGGCGTCTGGTGGATTTTTGCCGCGTCGACGCCCTCTGCATCAAGGGAAGCTGGCACGAGGCCAGGGTTCCGCAGCTGACCACCAACGTTCCCAGAGGCACTTACGCCTATCTCGCCCGCAACATCCGTAACCAGGTGAACGTTCCGGTGATCGCCAGCCACAGGATCAATGATCCTGAAACGGCTCGTGAACTCCTGAAAGACGGATTCTGCGATATGGTGGCCATGGCCCGCAGTCTTATCGCCGACCCCTATCTTCCTGAAAAAGCCCGGACTGGTCGTGAAAAGGAGATCATCCACTGTATCGGCTGCGCTCAGGGCTGTTTTGACAACCTGTTCAAGCTGAAAGCGGTGGAGTGTCTTTGCAACCCGCAGGCCGGATATGAACGGGAAAGAGCCGTGGAACGAACGGAAACGGTCAGGAAAATTCTCGTGGCCGGCGGTGGCGCGGCGGGCATGAGTGCGGCCATCGCGGCTTATGACAAAGGTCATGATGTTGTTTTGTATGAAAAAAGTGACAGGCTTGGCGGCCAGCTCTATCTGGCGGCCCTGCCTCCGGGCCGGGAGGAATTTGCCCAGCTTGCCAAAGACCTGGCCACACAGATCGCCCTTCGGGACATCGCTGTCCATGTGTCGACGGAGGTTGACGCCAGTGTCATTGACATGGAAAAACCCGACGCCGTCATCGTGACCACCGGGGCGAAACCCGTGATTCCCCCCATTCCCGGCGTGGACCTTCCCCATGTTGTTCAGGCCTGGGACGTCCTTTCGGACCGGGTTGAAACTGGCGAAAGGATTGTCGTCATCGGCGGCGGGGCGGTGGGTGTTGAAACGGCGATGTTTCTGGCCGAAAAAGGAACCCTGTCACCGGAAGCCGTGAAGTTTCTGCTGGTGAACCGGGCCGAAGACTTCGAAACCCTGTATGATCTTGCCACCCGTGGATCCAAGGAAGTGGTGATCGTTGAAATGACCGAGAAGATCGGAGCCGGTATCGGTAAAAGCACCAAATGGGGTATGCTCCAGGAAATGGGCCGGAGCCGTATTTCCACCCGTGTGGGAGCAAGGGCTCTTGAAATCACGCCGACCCATGTGAAAATCGCCGTGGGGGACAGAACCGAAGAGCTGGCCGCCGATTCCGTGGTTCTCGCCACGGGGGCTTCATCCGTGAACACACTTGCTGATTTGCTCAGGGAAAAGGGAGTACAGACCGTCATCGCAGGGGATGCGCGTCAGATTGCCCTGGCTTTTGACGCGGTGCACCAGGGTTTTGAAGCAGGGCGAATGATTTAAAGAATAGGCAATAAAAAAGCCCCTTTGATCTCTCAAAGGGGCTTTTTTTATTTCATGCTATTTTTTCTTTTTTCCACCGTTGGGTGTGCAGCGGTATGTGCCGCCCCGTTCAATGCAGAGAATATGTTCATAATACTCTGTGGGAACAGAACCGTTCAGGAATCGCTGGCAGAAAAGGACTTCCATTTCCGCTTTCGTCACTTCCAGTTCTCTGTCTGCATAGAAATCGAGAAGAATATCAAGTTCTTCATCGTTTGGCATGCCCCTCATGATGGTGTATGGAGACACACCCAGAGCATCCGCTATTTCGGAAATCCGGCCCAGTGAGACACCCACATGTCCGTTTTCCAGTTTCGCGACGTAAGATCGCGATGTGCCGATTCTGTCAGAAAACTCTTTCTGATCAAGCCCTTCGAGTTTTCGCCAGAACTGCATGGCTTTGCCAATGGATTTCACAATGGCTTTACCTTCGTCATCCATGTTTCCCCCCTACTTACAAATTGTCATCATTTTTTTAACGTTTGAGAAAAAACTGTCCTTGCCGTTGTTCAAAACTATAGAACAATTTTCCCCTTCCTTAAACGTTTGGTGAAAGAATATTCCTTAAAACCACATCTGATTCATTATATCAATATTTTTTTTGTTCAGAATCAGAAATTTTAAAAAAAATGTGATTGAAGTTCGGTGTCAACTGGTTGACCTGTTTGGAGCCTCTGAAAAGAAAAAAATCAGTCCGCCGAGAAGGGCGGCGCAGCTGCTGGCAAGGTACAGTAAGGGGCCTGCGGCTTCATAAAACATTCCGTTGAGCAGGAAGCCCGCCATCATTCCCAGGCCGTATGAAACGGCGTTGTTCGCCACCTGGCCGAAGGTTTTCGTCTCGGACGTGGACAGGCCGTCCATGTACAGGATGCAGCCGATATGAAACGCCCCGTAAGTTACGGCGTGGAGTATTTGAGCAAAGAGGATCATGAATGAAGAAACAGAGACGCACAGGATCACCCAGCGAAGCGCCGCCACAGCAAAGGCGAAAATGAGGACGAAGCGGATGGAAAACCTTTTGAACAGAAGATCAGAGTTCAGCATGACGGCGATTTCCGCAAGGGATGCCACACCCCAGGCAACGCCGATGAACGTGCGTCCGTAGCCGAGTTCTTCGAGATGAATGGAAAAGAAGGCGTAGTAAGTTCCGTGGCTGGCCAGCATGAGAAATGAACACAGCAGGAAAACCAGGGTTTTCCGGTTCATGAACTGACGTATGTGGCTGAAGAACGATGCGGTGAGCCGGGGCCGTGCGTTGTCGGGGACAAGGGGCGCGAATGCGGCCTGGAGTATGGACCCGATCAGGATCAGGAACAGTACGGAGCGGATGGGTATTGCGTCCATGGCACGTCCCAGGATCACCACCACGGCAATGAAATTCATGGAACCCCAGACCCGGATGTTGCCGTATTTTCTCTTGTCACCGCCTTTTTGACCGAGGGTGTCCATGGTAAAGGCTTCGAGAAAGGCGATGATGGGTCCGTAGAATATCGAATAGACCACGGTGATCAGCAGCATGGGCCCGAAGGACTCAGAGAAAAGATACAAAGCCCACGCCACGCAGGCCGCGGCGTTGCAGGCCATGTACACGGGCTTTCTGATACTGTAACGGTCCGCCACAAAACCCCAGAATATGGAGAAAAAAACCATGGACAGGGTTCTTGCCGCAGACAGCGCGCCGATTTGGAAACCTGAAAAACCCAGGTGGTAGCAGTAGAGGTTGAAAAAAGGAAGAAAGACGCCCATGACGCCGAAGTAGAAAAAGTACTGGAGAGACAGGGCAGCGGTCTGTTTGGTGTTGTCCGGAATCATGAATGGCTCATAAACGTTGAATGATGTAAAGAAAAACAGGCAGATGGCACTTGTTTTTCAGGATTTTGAAATGGGCCACACGGGGCCTTTTTTCAGCGGATTTTCCGTATGGGGAGAAGTAGACCGCTCCCCGGCTGCACGGTCTTGGATACGTTCGCTGAACAAGATCCAGGCAGGTGGGCATGTGTCCTTCCGGAAGAGTGTCACCGTATAGGAAGTTCGCGGTGATTTCAAGGTTCCGGCAGGATCGGTTGATGTCCGCCATGCGGGTGAAGGCGTCCTCGATATCGTGCTTCAAGATGGGTTTCCCGATATGATCAAGGGTTGCCTGATCCGCTGATTCAAGTCCAATGTTGATGAAGGTCGAAAAAGGAAGCCGCTCCATGGCTTCGAACAGCCGGTCATCGGCGTTGAGCAGGGAGCCCACGCTGCCGAAAAGAAAAAGGCGCGGTTCTTTCATCGTGGACGACTGGAAACCGAACGCGTCGAAAGCTGTGAGGGCGGCACTGGTCAGAGTGTCCATGCCGGCGTTCAGGGCATCGTGTTGCCCGAGAAACAAGGCGTTGTAATTGACCAGGTCTTTGCCGTAAATGTCTTTAAGGCCTTTGATCTGTTCTCCGATTTCACGATGTGAAACACGGGAAAAGCCACGGCCTGTCTTGACGGTGCAGAACCTGCAGTTGTAAAGACAGCCTTTTGAAATGTTGAGAGGAATCACGTCGTAATCCACATGCCGGGCATCAGGGGGAAGGACGCTGATGCGTCCGTCAAGAAGTCCGTGAAGCCGGGCGGCTTTGGCCTGAAGTGCCTGGGGTGTCGCGGCGAGAACGCTGTCACGGAAAGACTTGAAACCTGGGCGGGTATTCATATCCGGAATTCCTGCCAGATGAATCCGGGCGTCGGCCAGAGCTGTTTCCGAGGCTTCAAGGATACCCTGTCTGAACGGTTTGCCTCCCATGATGCTGTTGGACGTGTACCTGAAGCAGGGGACATAATATTCGCCCACAGCGGCGAAGGCACCGTTGTATCCGCCGGAGGCGTAAAAAACCCAGTCGTTGCCCACAGTGCGTTTCAGCCATTCCGTGGGTTCCATGGCACAGCTTTTCCGACACAGGATGTGTTTGATTTCACCGTTCAGATTGAACTGGAAAACATAGGAACCGTATGCGACTTCATGATACGTCCCGTATCGGATGGGGTAGCTGACTTTTCTGTAACGGTTTTCCCCGGATTTGTCCGTGGTGACGGTGATTTCGCCGAACGGGTCATCGAGCATGACGGTCAACTGGATCTTGAACCCCGGTCACCGGAATCAGTCGATGCCCGGAACGGTGTAGGTGGTGCATGAACCGCTGGAACAGGTTCGTTCCTGCTTGCCGCCGCCCGGCTGGGCACAGCTCGGAGCGGATGAAGACCCGCTCATGGTGAAATTGGTCCGGCTCATGACGCGCTCAAAGGCCTGGGCACCGCATTTGGGGCATTTCAGTTCCTCTTCTTCGCTTTTGTTCATCACGAGGAGTTCCAAGAACTCTTCGCACTCCGTACATTTAAACTCGTAAATGGGCATGTCCTGTGTCTCCGTGAATCTTAAAAAAATCTATGGCTTAATTATCAGCACGGTGTTCATGTTGTCAAGGAGGAAGGCGAAACCGGGGAAATGAGTAGGGGCATCAAAAAATGGGGGTTACCCTTTATACAGGTGGTCCATATACTCCGCCCATTCCATGGGGAGCAGAAGTTTTTTCTTGGTGTTGCAGTCCTTGCAGGCGGGAACCACATTGTTCTTCGTGCTTTTTCCGCCACGGGCAACGGGTATGATGTGATCCATGGTGAGGTCCATGGGGGCCACGGTTTTTCCGCAGTAGTGGCAGACGCCTTTGTCGCATTTGCGTTTCCACCACTGGGAGTGCCGGAGTTCGCGGGCTTTCTGTTTTTCACGCCGGATGTCCGCGTCATCGGGGGCGTCTGAAAAGCAAGGGCTGTCTTTGTCGCCGCGCCGCATGTCAGACCCCGAATTTTGCGATGGCTTTGGTGTCTCGGGTCCAGTTTTTCTGAACCCGGACGAACAGCTTGAGGTAGACCTTCTTTTCAAGGAGCTTTTCAATGTCCTCCCGGGCATCTACGCCGATCTGTTTCAGTTTGGAACCGCCTTTGCCGATGACGATGCCTTTCTGGGAGTCCCTCTCCACATGGATGGTGGCGTCGATGTTCACCAGGCCGCCTTTTTCCTTGAAGGAATCCACGGTCACGGCGGAGGCGTAAGGAATTTCCTGGCCGGTTAAGCGGAACACCTTTTCACGGATCATTTCCGCCACGAAAAACCGGGAGGGCAGATCGGTGAGCATGTCTTCGGGATACAGCGCAGGCCCTTCGGGCAGATGGTTTTCGATTTCAGCGAGAAGATCTTCAACCCCGTCGCCGTGTTTGGCGGACAGCGCCAGCACAGCCTTGAACGGGAAAACACCGGCCCAGTGCTCCTCGATGGCCGGGATTTCGGATTTCTTGAGGGTGTCTGTTTTGTTCAGGGCCAGAATCACAGGCTTTGAAACCGACGACAGCCGTTTCACCAGATAGTCTTCGGACGGGGTGTCGGGACCGGCCACATCCACCATCAAAAGAAGGACATCGGCGTCGCCGAAGGTGGAGAAGGCGATGTCCACCATTTTGACGTTCAGCTCCGACCGTGTCCGGTGAACCCCCGGTGTGTCCAGGAAGACCATCTGGGACGAAGGACGGTGAACCACCCCCAGAATCCTGTTCCGGGTGGTCTGGGGCTTGCGAGACGTGATGGACAGTTTTTCACCCAGAAGCCGGTTCAAAAGCGTTGATTTTCCGGCGTTGGGTGCGCCGACGATGGCGACATAACCAGATTTGAACGCACTCATGACGGGGTCCTTTCAATCCAGGGTTCAATGGTGGCCAGGATTTTTTCCCGGCCCAGCCGTGATTTCGCGGAGAACGGGATGAGCATCGATGGATCAAATCCCAGGGAAGCGGCGCAGCGTTTGTGCTGGGCCATGCGCTGCTGATTGGAAAACTTGTCAGCCTTGGTGAGCACATACACCGCCGGAATGTTGTAAAGCCTGAACCAGGCGATGAGGTCGTCCTCGTCTTTTCCCGGTTCCCTGCGGATGTCCATGAGCATCACCACGCCTTTCAATGTTGTCCTCGTTGAAAGGTAGGTTTCGATCATGCTGCCCCAGGTTTTCGTGACGCTCTGGGGCACCCGGGCATAGCCGTAGCCCGGAAGGTCCACGAACATGAACGCTTCGTTGATGTTGAAAAAATTGATGAGCTGGGTCCGGCCCGGTGTCGAGCTGGTCTTGACAAGGTTCTTCCGGTTCAGCAGCGTGTTTATAAGGGAGGACTTGCCCACGTTGGACCGGCCCACGAAAGCGATTTCCGGAAGGAGTTCCTCCGGATAGTGAACGGGTTTCACAGCGCTTTTAACGAATTCTGCCGAACGGATGATCATGGTTTTTTCCAGAAATTTCAAACAGGGCCAGGGAAGATCCCCGGCCCCTTCAGGGTTTTTTAGATGACTTTGTTGAGGGGGTATTCGATGATTCCCGTGGCGCCCGCCTTGAGCAGCCGGGGAATCAGGTCCCTCACCATGCCGGTGTCCACCACGGTTTCAACAGCCACCCAGTCCGATTTGTACAGATGGGCCACGGTGGGAGCCTGAAGGCTGGGAAGAAGGCCCACCACGTTTTCGATGGCCGATTCGGGCACGTTCATTTTAAGTCCCACCAGTTTTCCGGCCACCAGGGCACCTTTGAGCAGCAAGGCCATCTGTTCGATCTTTTCACGTTTCACGGGATCGGCCCATGCTTTTCTGTTGGCGATGAGCTGGGTGTTGGTCTGCATCAGCTCATGGATGATCCGAAGGCCGTGGGCCTTGATGGTGCTTTCCGTTTCCGTGATTTCCACGATGGCGTCGGCCAGGCCGGAAACCACTTTGGCTTCGGTGGCACCCCAGGAGAACTTCACGTCCACATCGATGCCAAGGGCATTGAAAAAACGCTTGGTGTAACCCACCAGTTCGGTGGACACGGTTTTTCCGTGAAGGTCTTCCAGTTTTTTCACCGGCGAGTCATAGGCCACGGCAATGACCCATCGGGCCGGTTTGGCGCTGACCTTGGAGTACACCAGGTCCGTCACCACATGGACGTCGCTTTCGTATTCGGCGATCCAGTCCTTGCCCGTGAGGCCCACGTCCAGGGTCCCGTTTTCCACATTGATGGCCATTTCCTGGGCGCGGCACAGGGCGCAGGAAATGCTGTCGTCATTGATGCTGGGGAAATAGCTGCGGCCGCTGACGCTGACTTTCCAGCCCGCGTGGTCAAGAAGGGCGAGGGTGGCGTTCTGGAGGCTGCCTTTGGGAATCCCCAGTTTCAGCGTGTCGTCGGATGTTGTGTTGAGTTTTGCGTTCATTTTTTATACACCTCGTTGGGATCAAACAGAAGCTGGCCCATGGTCACGGCCTCTCCGTTTTCGATTTTTCTGAAAAAACAGCTTTTATAACCCAGATGGCAGGCCGCGCCTCCCACCTGATCCACTTTGAGCAGGACCGTATCGTTGTCACAGTCGACGCGGATCTCCCGGACATGCTGCACATGACCTGAGGATTCCCCCTTGACCCAGAGTTTGTTTCTGGACCTGCTGAAATACGTGGCCGTGCCTGTTTTAAGCGTGGCGTTCCATGCTTCTTCGTTCATGAACGCCACCATCAGCACCTCGCCGGTTTCGGCGTCCTGGGCGATGGCGGGCAGGAGCCCGTCGAATTTGCTGAAATCAAGTTCAATCATTTCAATTCCTTCGTTATTTTCATGTTACAAGGTTAAACCAGTTTAAATAGATATTTCAGATATCAAAGTCAATTTATTTTTCAAATCAGGATGTTTTCACGTTTCGATAATGCTTCGGACGCGGTCGGGATCTTCTCTTGTCATACGAAAGATAAGTTGCTAAACTGGCACGTTTTTAACGTTCAGGCTTGATTTTATTATAGAAACAATAAGGAAAAACAATGGGACCCACACGAAACAAGCGCCGGAAACCCGTTCAAGATATGAAGATCACCGTTCTCAAATACACCCTGATCACTCTGGCCGTGGGGGCTGTTTCCATGGGTATCGTTCTCTGGGCCGTGGTGATGCACTACAGCCGGGACCTGCCCCAGGTGTCTTCACTCAGGGATTACAAACCGTCGGTGGTGACCACGGTGTATTCCGCCGACGGTCAGAACGTCTGCGAGTTTTTCAAGGAACGGCGGATCGTGGTCAGCCGGGAGGAAATGCCGGAGCAACTGATCCGGGCTTTTATCTCGGCGGAGGACTCCCGGTTCTACAGCCACAGCGGTGTGGATTTCATCAGCATCATCCGGGCGTTTTTCAGGAACATGGCGGCGGGCGGCATCCGCCAGGGCGGCAGCACCATCACCCAGCAGGTGGCCAAATCCTTTTTCCTGAGCCCTGAGCGGACGTACCAGCGAAAGATCAAGGAGGCGATCCTGGCCTTTCGCATCGACAAAACCTTCAGCAAGGACGATATTCTTTTCCTTTACCTGAACCAGATTTACCTGGGTCATGGGTCCTATGGCGTCCAGGCTGCCGCCGAAACGTATTTCGGCCGGCCGGCCAAAGAACTGACCCTGGCGGAATGCGCTCTTCTGGCCGGACTTCCCCAGGCTCCCAGCAAATATTCTCCGGTGGTGAGTCCCGATCTGGCCAAGCAAAGGCAGGAGTACGTGCTGAAGCGTATGGCCGTGGAAGGCTACATCACCCACGACGAGGCTGAAAAAGCCATGGCCGAACCGCTGGAGGTGAACGTCAAGGGCCGCAGCAAACCGGGATTCAACAGCAAGGCACCCTTTTACACCGAATATGTGCGGAGCTACATCGAGAAGAAATACGGGGAAGAGGCGCTGTACGAGCAGGGCCTTAAAATCTACACCTCCATGGACCTCCACATGCAGATCGCGGCTCAGGAGGAAATCGAAAAAGGGCTCAGGAACATCGGGAAGCGCCAGGGTTTCAGGGGGCCCATCGGTGTGGTGTCTTCGGAGGACATGGCGGCCTTTGTGGAGAAATTAAGGCGCGCTGTGGTGCTGAAACCCATTGCCATGGGACGGTCCCTGGAAGCCGTGGTGACCAAGGTGGACGAGCCGAAAAAGGAGATGACCGTGAGCCTGGGTGCTGATGATGGCGTCGTTTCTCTCAAGGGCGTAAGCTGGGTCCGCATGCCGGATTTCGATGATCCCGAAAGTGGCGAACCCCGGACCAAACCCGGATTTCTTCCCGGTGATATCGTCATGGTGCATGTGAACGGTCTTCGAAGCCAGGGTCTCACCTCTTCCGAATCGTCGGATTTTTCAACATCCGATGAAACAGCCGTGCAAAACCGCCGGGTGTGGGATCTGACTCTTGACCAGCCGCCGTCATCGGAAGCGGCTCTGGTCTGTATTGAATCGGAAACGGGAGCGGTCAAAGCCATGGTGGGCGGAAAGAACTTTGCCGAAAGCCAGTTCAACCGGGCCATCCAGGCGCGTCGTCAGCCGGGGTCCGCTTTCAAACCCATCATTTACGCGGCGGCGCTGGACAAAGGGTACACCGCGGCATCGGTGATCATCGACTCTCCGGTGATCTACCAGGGCGGCGACGAGGATTTCACCTGGAAACCCAAGAACTTCGAACGCAAGTTCAACGGCCCCACCCTGTTGCACGACGCCCTGACCCGGTCCATGAACATCATCACCATCAAGATTCTCCAGGATATCGGCATCGACTACACCATCGATTACGCCCGGAAGCTGGGCATCACCAGTCCTCTGACCAGTGATTTGTCCCTGGCCCTGGGTTCGTCCGGCGTATCGCTCCTTGAGCTGGTGAACGCCTACGCCGTGTTCGACAATCTGGGCGAGCTGGTGGAACCCACCTTTATTACGCGTATCGAGGACAGAAACGGGCAGGTTCTGGAAGAATCCCAGGTCTTCAAGAACAGGGTCATCGATTCATCCACGGCCTACGTGATGACGAAGATTCTTGAGAACGTCATCCAGAACGGAACGGGAAAATCGGTGAAAGGCCTGGGCCGTCCCGCAGCCGGAAAAACCGGTTCCACCAACAGCTACAACGACGCCTGGTTTGTCGGCTACACACCCCACATCGTCGCCGGCGTCTGGGTGGGCAATGATGCCAAAGCATCCCTTGGCGGGGGGGAAACAGGGTCCAAGGCCGCAGCGCCCATCTGGCTGGGTTTCATGCAGAGGGCGCTTAAGGGGAAACCTGCTGAGGATTTTGACGCGCCGGAGGGTGTTGAAATGAAGGTCGTGGATTCCAAGACAGGGCTGCTGCCCGGTGCCGGAACGGAAAAAACAAGCACGGTCTGGTTTAAAAAAGGCACAACACCCATGGAGAAAAGCGAGGCCGCCGGGCAGGAAGGCGACGCAGCCCAGCTTTTCAAGGAGAATCTCTGACAATCCTTATGGAGGCCAATCCATAAGCCGACGTGAGATCAGGGCTCTTGATCGATGAGGTGATAGAGTTCGATGTTGTTTTGAACGGTCCTTTCAATGGAAAAGGCCTGAACCGTTTCACGGGCTTTTTCTCCCATTTTTTCGCACATTTCAGGATGATCAAGCAGGGTTGTGATGGCATCGGCCAGGGCCTCGCTGTCTCTGGGGGGAACCAGTAAACCGTTTTCGTTGTGGAACACCACCTCGGGGATACCTCCGGTGCGGCAGGCCACCACGGGAAGCCCCAGGGCCTGGGCGTCCAGAATGGAGGTGCCAAGGCCTTCCAGGTATGAAGCCAGGACGAACACATCAAAGATTTTGAGAAAACAGCCCACATCGGTCCTGAATCCCGTGAAGATGAACCGGGGACCAAGTCCCAGTTCTTCCGCCAGGGCGTGAATGGACGCCTCATCCGGTCCGTCGCCCACAGCCACGAAGGTGATGTTGTCGCGGGTATCCAGGATTTTTTTTGCCGCATGAAGCAGGTTCGGGTAATCCTTGTGGCCGGCCAGGGCCGCCACGGTTCCCACGATCCTGTGCCCCTTTGAAACGCCGATATCGTTTCTGAAATGATCCGGTACATTAACATTTTGAAATTTTGAGATGTCCACCCCGCTGTGGATGGTCACGAGTTTTTCATCACCAATGCCGTCCGAAAGGAGGACATCCCTGATTCCATGGGAGATGCAGACGATTTTGTCAAGCAGCGACGTGGTGTACTTGAACCGGCTGAACATGTTTTTCTTGATGTGAAAATCCACGCGGCGAACGGCAATCAGTTTCAGGGATCTGAAAAACAGTTTCGCCCACAGGCCCGTGGCAAGGGCATGGGCGGAATGAAGGTGTAGGATTGAAAAACCCTGCTCTCGGCATAAACGGGCGATCGCCATGCCTGCCCTGATATCCAGCTCACCGTGCATGGAAACGGGGAAAAAGGGCAGGCTTTTATCCCGGCAATGGCGTTCCATGGCGGAGCCGGGTTTGGCGGCCATGGCGCTGACGTACCCCATGGCGTGAAGATGCCCGTGAAGGTAAGCCGCCTGCTGCTGTCCGCCGCGCCAGCCTTTTTCTGAATCGATATGAAGAACCCTGATTTTGTTTCTGTCCATGTTCCGGTTCCCGGCTCTGGTTGATGTGGATGGTCAATGGAAACACCGTCTCATACCATCATAGACCGGATTCCTGCAAGCGTGTGTTTTTTTACATCTTGCCATCGGCTGATTTTGTCATGTAAGGTGGGCCGGTGCCTTTTAACGTGTTTGCCAGAATAAGATTTTGATTGATGAATTATTATGAACATCGAACATCGAACATGCAACATCGAATGGTGAATGGGTTTCAGGATGATCATTTCCGCATGGAAAGAAATTTTTACATTCAATGGTTAAAAGGAAGTTAACCTTTATTCAATGTTCGATGTTGGGCGTTTGATGTTCGATGTTCAAAGATTTTTCATTTGGAACGGGTGTATGCCAAACACCATATGTTTATTTCAGCGAGATAATGAGGCTATGGGGTAAACCATGAACAACATCTCCACGGTGGTTTTGACGAAAAACGAGGAAAAGAACATCGAACGGTGTCTGATGAGCGTCAAAGCCCTTCAGGGGGAAATCGTCGTTGTGGATTCTTTGAGCGATGACAGGACCGTCGACATCGCACGGACCTTCACCGACAAGGTGATCATCAATCCCTGGCCCGGTTTTTCGGCCCAGCGGACATTCGCCCTCACCCACACCGCGCACGACTGGGTTCTCTGGCTGGACGCCGACGAGGAGTTGTCCGAAGACCTGCTGAATGAGATCAAGGCCCTTGTTTTCGACAAAGACGGTTACGAAATCCCAAGGCTCGTGCACTACCTGGGCTCCTGGATCCGCCACGGCGGCTGGTATCCGGACTATACCCTGCGCCTGTTCAATAAAACCAGAGGCGAATTTACGGGATCCCTGGTCCATGAGGCTTTTAAGGTCGAAGGCCCGAAAGGAAAACTGAAATCCCCCATTTACCATTACCCTTACAGGACGATCACCCACCATATCGAAAAGATGAACAGTTATACCGAACTGGCCGCCCTGGAAATGCAGCGGAAAGGCAAGAAAAAATCTCTCTTTTCAGCTTTTTTTCATGCGTTTTTCAGGTTCTTCAGGATGTACGTGCTGAAAATGGGTTTTCTGGACGGACGCCAGGGGCTTGTGATCGCCATGCTCGGGAGTTACTACGTGTTCCTTAAATACATCAAGTTCTACGAAATCCAGCGGCACTGGACTTTAGACGAAACGGTCATCAAGTGAGGGTTTTCAGCTTTTCTGCAATCACGG
This sequence comes from Desulforapulum autotrophicum, assembly GCA_020723285.1. GTDB lineage: Bacteria > Desulfobacterota > Desulfobacteria > Desulfobacterales > Desulfolunaceae > DYJE01. The sequence continues at coordinate 30,832 of DYJE01000004.1, forward strand.
AATACGTGAAGGCGCTGTTTACCCGTTGATGGGCCGTTAGACCCATGACCGACGCTTCATCGGTGTGCTCGCACATCCATGAGATTTTTTCCGCGATTTCTTCCGGGTCAAGGGGATTCTGCACCAGAAGACCTGTCCTTAGATCTTCCACGGCATCGGGAATGCCGCCCGTGGCCGAGCCGATCACAGGTTTTCCATGAGCCCCGGCTTCAAGATACACAATCCCGAAACCTTCCACTTCCTTTTCCTTGTCCGAGGCGTAGGAGGGCATGATGAAGATGTCGCAGGATCTGAAAAAATCCATGATCTCCACGTAGGATCTGAACCCGTGGAACCGTACACGGTCTTCGATACTCAGATCTCTTACTGCTTTCAGATAATCCGCCGGGTCACCGGCCCCCACCACATCGTATTCCAGGCCGGGAAAGCGCTGTTTCAGTAAAGAAAGGGCCGTGAGAACAGCTCCCACCCCTTTTCTTTTGTCAAGACGCCCGACGGTCAGAAGTCGGACACGGCCTTCGTTCCTGAACGGGGGGGTGACGGGAAGATTTTCGAATTCTTTCCCGATTCCTGGGTTAAGGACCAGCAGTTTTTTTTCGTTTTTGTACATCGTCGGGATTAGATCCATGACATACCGGCTGTTGGTGATGAATCCCGCAGCTTGGCCGAGCATGCGGTTATAGTGAATCCGCCTTATAAAATGGTGTTTTTTTTTCATTCGGGCGAGTATCCGCAGAAGGTCGTTGCCGTGGAAAAAAATGTAATAGGGCAGGCCGAATGCCTGGTGGATCGAAAGGGCAATATCACCGTAGGGCCTCACATTGCCGCAGAGGACCGCGTCGATGTTTTCCTCTTTCACAAGTCTGAAAGCGGTTTTTTGCATGACCCTTTTGCCCAGAAAGGTTCCGGCCTTTTTACCGCTGACCGGGGCCCGGAGCACGCGGCAGCCCGGTGTTTCTTCATTTTTTTCATCAGATGCCACGGTCAGGACCACCATGGCCTCAGGTCCGGAGGCTTGGGCGATCTCTGTGTAATAATGGGTCATGCCCCCGATGTTGTTCGGATAAAAATCATGGGTGATCAGAAGGTATCGCATGGCATCCTCATTCCTCCTGCCACGGGTCATTTTCATGACGCCGGGTGAACAGGGCCGTTGGAACTGTAAAGTGTCGAACCACCCACCGGATGGGGATCAAAGGCTTCATCGGAGGGCAGACTTTTTTGTTCTTGATTCCCAAGACATCCGCCAAGAAGCACCAGATAAAACAGGAGGCCTCCGTATCTGTAGAGCTCCCCATGGAAGAAATACGTCACGGATGCCGCGGTCGTCACGGTCAGTGCCCCGATGCGGAACATGCGCCAATCAGGATCCTCGAGGTTTCTTGTGATCATGAAAAAGACGCAGAACATCCCGGAGAGATAGATCAGAAGAAATAGCGCTCCGTTTTCAGCCGCCATCTGCAGGTAGCTGTTATGAAAATTCCCTGAATTTTCCATGGCTTGACTGTATCGCGTCTGGAATCCCTTGTCTTTCTTTGTGAAGAAATCGCTAAAATCCTTGTCCGGTTTTTTAGAGCCTGTTCCGGTCAGCAGATGCCGGTCAATGACATAGGGGATGCCTGCCCCCAGGAGGTGGAGCCGCTGGACATTGCTGGTGTGGGTTTCAAGATCTCCGATGGTTTTTATCCTCTGGATGAGAGGATGATCAAAACCGACATGCTGAATGCCTATGGCCAGCGGGATCATGATAATCAGCAGAATTTTTCTGTTGAAGAACAGGGTGTAGAAAAAAAAGCCGGTGCATAGACCCAGCAGGGCTCCTCTCTGGACAACAAAAAGGCTGAGCTGGTTGATGAAGATGATGGAAGCGACACTGAAACCTGCTGTGATGAACATGCTCACACGCAAAAAGTATTTCAGATGGACGCTTTTGGCATCGATGTGGAACAGAAAAACGCAGCTCATCAGCCCCAGGCTTGTGAAAAGGTCAGAGTTCCGCCCCACAATGTGTAGACCTTCGAACAGAAGGCTGGAACCGGTCTTGTCGGCATTGAAAAATCCGTAAAGGGCGGCCGAGCACCCCGATGCGCAAAGAACGAGGTAGAGACACAGAAGATGGTTTTTATTTCTGATAAAAATCAAGAAGGGGATAAATACGAAAAAAAAACGGAAACGTTCCAGAAAGAAACCCGGGCCCTTCAATCCGGCATCGGAAAACAGGCTGAGGGTAAGACCTATGGCCAGAGGAATAAGAAAAGCCCAGAAAAACCGGTTTTTTCCCATCTCTCGATACGTGCCGTTCAAAACCATATCGATGAGCGCGAAAAGAAGAACGACACCGCTGCTGATATTTACCGCTGCTTTTGAAACAAAAACAGTGAAAGCGAACACCATGAAGAAAAAGAGCCCGGCCGTCCGGACTCCGGGAAAACGTACTGTTTCAGCCAAACCGCTTCTCCTTGCCGGACGCCGCCCTTTTTATCATCGGCCTTCGTTTGTTTGCATCAGACATTCAGCAGTTTTTTCCAGTTTTTATGATTGAAATCAAGACCGGTGGACTGCTCGATGGCGGTGAGTATCCTGTTTTTCACCCGTTCGTGCTTGTGGGGTTTTCTTTGAATCTGAACGCCGGGCGTGTTTTTATCCCGGAGGAGATGACGCCAGTCGCAGTTTTTGATCCGTTCCGCCATTACGGCGGGATGGGGGTCCTTGAAACGGGGCAGGAGATTCAAAGGCCCGTAGTCGAACGCATCCGGTTCGTTTCTGAAGTTCTGTTCCATCACTTTCTTCCCGGTGTAGATGGATGAAAAGCTTTTCTGTTTGGTCTGCATTAGGTAGGGGGGTCTCACGCATCCGTAATGGAACATCCGCGCGCCCGATGAGGCCACCGTCAGTTTGCTGTCATCGGCAAGCCTGAAACTCTGGGCGTCCCGCACGGATTTGACCCCGATGCCGTTCCGTATGATTCGGATTTCCCGGGGATACCAGCCGTGGCTTTTATGGTAATGGTCGTAGTCACCCCAGAAGTGGAGGTATTTGAATAGAAGCCCTTCCACCCTTCGGTCATCCAGCAGTTCTTCACAGCGGGACCGGATCATGGGAAGGTCCGCCTCGTGAACCGCCTCGTCGGCCTGTACATAGAAACACCAGTCTCCGGTGCACTCCTTGAGGGCCACGTTGGTCTGGTTGGAGAGGATCAGTTCCTTCACCGTGTCCACGTCTTCCCAGACCGTGTCGATGATGCGGATTTTGGGGTCCCCGATGCTCTCGATGACCTCTCGGGTGCTGTCATCGCCTTTGCCCACGGCAATGATGAATTCATCGCAGATGGGCAGGATGGAACGGATAGACTCCTCAACCGGGTAGTAAAGTTTGACGGCGTTTTTCACGAACGAAAAACCGGAAATTTTCACAAGCGACTCCTTAATAAAAACAAATCCGCGTCGGTTACTTGATATGTGGCGGTTCTTGCTTTCCCCCTGAATTTTCTGGCATATAAGCACCGGAAAAATGATTTGTCAACATATCAGACGTTTTCAGGTTGGGCGAACGGTATTTTTCATTGCCTGACGTCGTCTTTTGATTTAAATTCATGTGTCTTCAAGATCGCTTGGACGTCAATTCGCTTTGACGATGCAATGGAAAACAGCTCAGAACGGCATCATGAAGATCCTTATAAAAAAATGATAATCAAGAACAACGATGGAAAGAGGTCTTTAATCCCCCTCATCAAGGAAAGGTGGACAGTGAAAGTCGTCATACTCGCCGGCGGATACGGCACACGGATCAGTGAGGAAACTGGCACCAAACCCAAGCCCATGGTGGAGATCGGAGGCAAACCGATTCTCTGGCACATCATGAAAATCTACTCCCATTACCATTTCAACGATTTCATTGTCTGCCTTGGATACAAAGGCTACGTCATCAAAGAGTATTTCGCCAATTACTTTCTTCACCAGAGCGATGTAACCTTCGATTTCAGGAACGGCAACCAGCGGCTGATCCATTCCAACACGGCGGAGCCCTGGACCGTCACCCTGGTGGACACCGGGCAGGATTCCATGACCGGCGGCCGGGTCAAGCGCATCCGGAAATATGTGGACGACGAGCCGTTCATGCTGACCTACGGGGACGGGGTGGGGGATGTTCCCCTGGACCGGCTGGCGGCATTTCACAGGGACCATGGTAAAATCGCCACGGTCACCGCGGTTCAGCCCTCCGGCCGTTTCGGGGCCATGGACCTGGACGGCGACAGCGGGGTCCGGTCTTTCCAGGAAAAACCAAAGGGGGACGGCGCCTGGATCAACGGCGGTTTTTTTGTTCTCAATCCCGGTATCTTCGATTATATCGAAGACGACCGCACGGTGTTTGAACGGGAGCCCCTTGAAAACCTCGCGTCGGACGGCCAGCTAAAAGCCTTTCTGCATCAGGGATACTGGAAACCCATGGATACCCTGAGAGATATGATGGAACTGGAAAAAACATGGAGCGGAGGAACCGCTCCATGGAAACTATGGGAATGACCTCCGGCGATGTTTGAATCCATTTATAAAAACAAAAAAGTCCTGATCACGGGCCACACCGGTTTCAAAGGGTCGTGGCTGGCCTACTGGCTCAGCCGGATGGGAGCCGTGGTGTCGGGTTACGCCCTTCCCCCGGTCACCGATCCCTGCCATTTTGACCTGCTCGGTCTTCCCATGGAATCCGTCATGGGGGACATCAGAGACGGCGAGCGTCTTACGGCCCATGTCCGGTGCTTTGCCCCGGACATCGTGTTCCATCTGGCGGCCCAGCCCCTGGTCCGGCTGTCGTACCAGGAGCCGGTTGCGACCTTTGACACCAATGTCATGGGCACCGTCCATGTGCTTGAAGCCTGCCGGAACACCCCGTCGGTCAGGGCCGTGGTGAATGTCACCAGCGACAAATGCTACGAAAACCGTGAGTGGGTCTGGGGATACCGTGAAAACGACCCCATGGGGGGGTATGACCCCTACAGTGCGTCCAAAGGCTGCGCGGAACTTGTGACATCGGCCTACCGGAACTCGTTTTTCAATCTTTCGGATTACGGAAACCGGCACAACGTCCTGGTGGCCAGCGCCCGGGCGGGCAACGTCATCGGAGGCGGAGACTGGGCCAAAGACCGGATCATGACCGATCTGGTGGACGCCGCGGCAAAGGGAATTCACCTCAATATTAGGAATCCTCGGGCCACACGGCCCTGGCAGCATGTCCTTGAACCCCTTTCCGGCTATCTCCTTCTGGGCAAGGAGCTTCTTCTCGGGAAAAAAGAATGCGTAGGGGCCTGGAATTTCGGCCCCAGCGACGAGGGAACCATGGACGTGGTCTCCATGGTCCGGGCCATGAAAACCCATTGGGATCACATCGACTACCGTATTGAACAGAACATTCATCAACCCCACGAGGCGGGCCTTTTGAAACTGGACTGCTCCAAAGCCAGGGCGGCGCTGAAATGGAAGGGCGTCTGGGATTTTATGAAAACCGTTGAAAAGACGGCGGTCTGGTACAGGGAATATTATGAAAACAACGCCATCGTCACCGGCCGGCAGTTCGAGGAATACGTGGCGGACGCTGTCAGAGCGGGTGCGGTCTGGGCTGAGGGGGCCATGGAAAATTCATGATGAATGAAAAGGAAAAACTGAAACAGGAGATTCTGGAGAAGGTCAAGGCATACTGCGCCATGGCGTTCTCGGATGAAAAACCTTTTGAGGACGGGGTGTCTCGGGTCAATTACGCCGGACGGGTTTTCGACGAACGTGAAATGGTGAACCTTGTGGATTCCTCTCTGGAATTCTGGCTCACCTACGGCCGTTATTCCAAGGAATTTGAATCACGGTTCGCGGAGTACCTGGGGGTGAAACACGCCTTTCTGGTGAACTCGGGATCTTCGGCCAACCTTCTGGCTTTTATGGCTTTGACATCGCCCCTTCTGGGCAAACGCCGGGTGGAACGGGGCGACGAGGTCATTACCGTGGCGGCGGGGTTTCCCACCACTGTGGCCCCCATCATCCAGTACGGGGCGGTTCCCGTGTTCATCGATGTGGATCTCGAAACCTTCAACGTAGATTCAAGCCTGCTTGAACAGGCCCTGTCCCCCAGAACCAAAGCGGTGATGCTGGCCCACACTTTGGGCAACCCCTTTGATGTGGCAGCCGTCAAATCCTTTTGCGACCGGCACGGGCTCTGGCTGGTCGAAGACAACTGTGACGCCCTGGGTTCCACGTTCGAAGGAACGTTTACGGGAACCTTCGGCGATCTGGGGACGAGCAGTTTCTATCCTCCCCACCATATGACCATGGGAGAGGGCGGGGCGGTCTACACCAATGACAAAACCCTTAAGAAAATCCTTCTGTCCATGCGGGACTGGGGCCGGGACTGCTGGTGTGAAAGCGGCACAGACAACACCTGCGGCTGCCGTTTCGACAGGCAGTTCGGAACCCTTCCCTTCGGTTACGACCACAAATACGTGTACAGCCATTTCGGATACAACCTGAAACCCACCGACATGCAGGCCGCCATCGGCTGCGCCCAGCTGGACAAGCTGCCGGAGTTCACCCGGAAGAGGAAAGAAAACTTTCAGTATTTGGCTGGAGCGTTGAGAGATCTCGATGACATGTTTATTCTTCCAAAGGCCACTCCTGGAAGCGACCCCAGCTGGTTCGGTTTTCTCCTGACTATCAGGGACGGAGCGGCCTTTGACCGGAACAACCTGGTCCGGTATCTTGAGGGAAAAAACATCCAGACCCGTAACCTGTTTGCGGGGAACATCACGCGCCACCCCTGTTTTGAATCGCTCATAAAAGATAGTGATTACCGCATTGCCTCGGATCTGACGCGGACCGATAAAATCATGAACGACAGTTTCTGGGTGGGGCTTTATCCGGGCATGGCGGCAGAGGCTCTGGCGTATACCGTTCAATGCATCAGGACCTTTGCCCTGGGCCAGGGTGCCTCATGACCGGAACCCGCGAGCCGGCCCTGAAGAGGGTGCTTGTTACCGGGGCCACCGGGTTTCTCGGCAGCCGGCTGGTCCGGAAATTTCTTGAACTGAACTATGACGTGACCATCCTCAAGCGGAGTTTTTCCGATACCCGTCGTATTTCAACATGCCTTCAGGATCTTAGGGCCTGGGATTTGGACCGTGGAACCGTGGATCAGGCCTTTGCGGCTCTGGGCCCCTTCGATGCCGTGGTCCATACGGCCACGTCCTATGGCCGGAACGGAGAAAGTGCGGCCACGGTGTTTGACGTTAATCTGGCGTTTCCCCTTGCCCTGCTCCAGGCGGCGATAACAAGCGGCACCCCTCAGTTTTTGAATACGGGCACGGTGCTTCCTCCGCTGATGAATCCATACGCCCTCAGCAAAAAACAGTTCGAAGACTGGGGTCGGCTCTTTGCAGGTGACGGAAAAATCGCTTTTGTGAATATCCTGCTGGAACATATGTTCGGGCCGGGCGACGACGATTCCAAATTCACCACATTTATAATCCGGAGTCTTGCAAAAAACGTCCCTGAAATCCCCCTGACCCCCGGTGAACAGCAACGGGATTTCGTCTATATTGAGGATGCGGTGAATGCCTATGTGTCGCTTCTTGGAGCATGTTCCGGTAAGCCGGGATACGAGGAATTCAGTCTTGGGAGCGGTGAGGCCGTGAGCATCCGATCGTTTGTTGAAAGAGTCAAAAACCTCACAGGGGCGGATACGCGGCTTCTTTTCGGGGAAAAAAGCTACCGTGACCATGAGGTGATGCTGTCCAGGGCAGACATTTCCCGGCTGAAAAGCCTGGGTTGGCACCCGGTCTACAGCCTTGAGCAAGGTATTCTCGAAACGCTTGAAAAGGAAGGAATTCTGCCATGAAATATCTGATCACCGGTGGATGTGGTTTTGTCGGCACCAATCTGGCGGCTGAAGTCTTGAGACGGAATGAAGATCTTGCCGTGTTCGACAACCTGTCCCGAAACGGTTCCGATAAAAACCGGGACTGGCTGATGACTCGTGGAAACGTGGATTATCATTATGGTGACATCCGTAATCCCCATGACGTGGAATCTGTGATCAACCAGGTCAAACCCGATGCCGTCTTCCATCTGGCCGGCCAGGTGGCCATGACCACCTCCATCCGAAACCCCCGGCTGGATTTCGAAACCAACGCCATGGGGACCCTTAACGTTCTGGAAGCGGTGAGAAAGCATATGCCCGACGTTCCTGTGCTGTATTCGTCCACCAATAAAGTTTACGGTGATTTCAATAATTTGACGTTCGATGAAACCGATACGCGCTACGTATGCCGGGAATATCCGGACGGTTTTACAGAAGACTACCCCCTTGATTTTCATTCACCCTATGGATGTTCCAAAGGTTCAGCCGACCAGTATCTTCTGGATTACCATCGGATTTACGGCCTGAAAACCGTGGTGTTCCGCCATTCATCCATGTACGGCAGCAACCAGCACGCCACGTTCGACCAGGGCTGGATCGGATGGTTCTGCCAGAAAGCCGTTGAAATAAGAGAAGGCCGGCTTGAAGAACCCTTTACCATCTCGGGTACGGGAAAACAGGTGAGGGATGTGCTGCATGCCAGGGACGTGGTGGCATTGTACTTCAGCGTGCTTGATCAAATCGAGGCCGCCAAGGGCCAGGCGTTCAACATCGGAGGCGGTATAACAAACAGTCTGTCCCTTCTGGAGCTTTTCGCCATGCTTGAAAACATGCTGGGAATCCGGATGACCCACAGAAAAATCGACTGGCGGGAAAGCGACCAGAAAGTCTTCGTGGCGGATATCTCCAAAATTCAAAAGGTCATGGGGTGGAAACCCCTGGTGGGAAAAGATGAAGGCATTGGTCTGATGCTCAGCTGGCTGATGAACGGCGGTATGGATTGATTTATGTGATGATTCCAATCAGGCTGGTAATGGATCATGCCGTGAATGGAAAGTGAGGCACTATGGATGGCAGCGCGGGAAAAGTCAGTATTCTGGTTCCGGTATACAACAGGGCGGACATCGTTCTTGAAACCCTGGATTCAGCCATGGCCCAGACCTATGCCGATTTCGAGGTGATCGTCGTTGACAACAAAAGCACGGATTCAACCTTAGATGTTCTGACGGAATACGCGGCAACCCGCCCCCAGGTGAAAGTCTACCAGAACGAAGAAAATCTGGGCCCCGTGAGAAACTGGCAAAGATGTCTGGAATACGCCACCGGCGAGTATGTGAAAATCCTGTGGTCCGACGATCTGATGTCTCCTGACTTTCTGGAAAAGACAGTGCCCTTTCTGAAAGATGACCGGACCGGTTTCGTCTATACCGGTGCGGAAGTCTTTTATCAGGACACCGGTGAGCGGATTGGTGAAAACGATTTGGGACCCTCCGGGGTTTACCCGTCCATGGTTTTTATCGAACACGCCCTTCTCGGCGGACCGGTTCCGGTTTCCCCCGGCTGCGCCCTTTTCAGAAAAACGGACCTCGACCGGAATCTGCTGCTGGATGTTCCCAACACCCTGGGCAGCGATTTCAAGATGCACGCCATCGGAAACGATGTGCTGATGTTTCTTTTGACGGCCAAGGACTACCCCCAGTTCGCCTTTGTCCGGGAACCCCTTTCGGCTTTCCGCGCCCATCAGGGTTCCATCACCATCTCTTCAGGGAAAAGGGATCTGGTCCTTCTGTACCACGCGGCCAAGGTCTTTTTTGCTGAAAATTACCTGGACGACAAGGATCTTCTGGGACGGTTCAATGCCAAAATGTTGAAAATGCGGCTGAAAAAACGACTGAATGTCCGGTCCGTGAAGGACCTGTATGTGGATCCGGCCAAGGCGGCGGTGAGTGTTTCCTATTTTCTCAAACTGGTCTTGGGTCTGGCCAGGTCATAACTACTTTGACTTTGTAAAGATAACCGGGTCCGGTTGGAAAACAAGAACCGAAGTAGAGATGTAGGTCGGCTTGAGGAACGAAAGCCGACGGGTCTCCGCAGAACGAAGGGTGGCGGATGTTAAGCAGAGCGGCCTGAAAGGTAATATATCGGTTTTTGAATTTAATGGATCGGGTCATTTGTCGGGTTTCGTGCCTCAACCCGACCTACGATAGGCTTTCTTCAAACGTTACAAAGTCAAACTACACATTGAATATTTTTTTGATCCGTACCCGGATTCTCAGGAAGAAACGTTCCATGGGTGTGAGGTGCCGCTTTTTCACGGCATCCCGCTCCCGCCGCACCGTTTCACCGCTTTCAAGGGCCGTTGAAAGGCCTCCCTGGTTGAACACGCTGACAAGGAGATCCGCGTGTTTGAACCGGCACCCCGCTTTGAAGGCTTTGAGGATCAGCTCGTAATCCGAGCTGATTTGATGGTCCGTGTTGTATAATCCCACGGTGCTGAACACCTCCCGCTTGAAAAACGTGGCGGGGTGGGGGATGGTGGACCGGTACAGATGGGCGAGGGACGTCCGGCCGGGATTCCAGATTCCCCCCTTTCCCGTGGTCCGGTCATAAATGAGGACGTTTCCGTAAACGATGTCGGCTTTAGGATTTTCGTTCAAAGCGCCACAGATGTTTTCGATGGCGGTTTCACAGATCAGGTGGTCGTCGGCGTTCAGGAAAAGGAGATAGTCGCCGGTGGCCGCCTTCACGCCTTTGTTCATGGCGTCGTAGATTCCCCGGTCAGGTTCGCTGATGACAAGGGCCAGCTTGCTTCTGTACCGATCCACGATCTCAAGGGTCCTGTCCTGGGATTTCCCGTCCACGATGATGTATTCAATGTGGGGCCAGGTCTGTTCCGCCACGCTTCTTAAGGTCCGGTCGATGGTGTTTTCCGCGTTTCGGCAGACGGTGATGATGGAGATTTTCATCGAGGGCACGGTCATTTTAGAGTTCTCTCACTGTTGCGGGGTTGTCTTCGATGGGCGAACTGTATCCGTATCGGCAGCGGAAATTCCGGCCGTCGATTTCCTTGATCCTTTTTTTGAAATAATCCCTGTTGAGGCTCCTTCCGCTGTCCGGTTTCTGGACCTGGGGATGATGGCAGTGCATGCTGTAATCCTTGTATATCCGGTTGATCCCGCTGACGCCGGAGGCGTAGAGCCGGTGCCCAAGGTCGTCGTCCTCGTATCCCCAGCTCTGGAAGGTTTCATCAAAGCCGTTGACGTTGATGAAGTCCTTTTTGAACACGCCGAATACGCCACCCCGAAGCGACGGGCCGATGCGGCGGAGATGAAGGGCGTGGAGAAAGGTGTAAAGCCTCTCTTTCCGGTACTGCATGCGAATGAACCGCCGTTGCTGGTCTGTGGTCAAGGATTCGAAGTCACAGGATTCGATCATGCCGGGGGTGACAAAGGCGGTCTGGCTTTCGCTGAGCCAGATCGGAAAACCGGTGTAAAAACGGCGGGGTTCGGCGTGTTGGACCAGGTTTTCCAGGTAGTGTTTCGTGAAAATCAGGTCCTGATCGAGAAAAACAAGGTAGTCTCCCGAGGCGTTTTTCACCGCGTTGTTCCGGCTGGCGGCCAGCCTGAACCCTTTGTCCGCCTGTTTCACATGCTTGACCGGGAAGGCGGCCCTGTCCGTGAGGTCCTTGATGCCGGCCGCGATATCCTCCGAGGATCCGTCGTCTCCGATGACCACTTCATCGGGTGTTATGGACTGGCTCATCAGGGACAAAAGGCAGTTTCTGAGGTAGGCGGTTTTATTGAATACAGACAGGATCACACTGGTTTTCATGGGCATCCGGTAACATCCTTCGGGTTGGCTAAATGACGAAGTCCAAGACAATTTGTCCGGGATATTAACCCTCCCGTTGCAGAATTGTCAACCCGTGTGATGGGCCTCGCATTTTTGGACCGACGCCAGTTTTCAGATGTTGAAATATATCCCTTAAGGGTATATGACGTTGGCGAAGAAACCAAGATTCCAAGACATAACGAAGATGGAGAAAAATCATGCATATACGCAAACGGGTACTTGTCACCGGCGGGGCCGGATTTCTGGGGTCGTTCCTCTGTGAGCGGCTTTTGAACGAAGGCTGCGACGTGATCTGTGTGGACAACTTCTACACCGGGACGAAGCAGAACATCGTCCATCTTCTTTCAAATCCTTATTTCGAGGTTGTCCGGCACGACATCACGTTTCCCCTCTATATTGAGGTGGACGAAATCTACAATCTGGCCTGCCCGGCGTCGCCCATCCATTACCAGAACGATCCGGTTCAGACCACCAAGGTCAACGTCCACGGGGCCATCAACATGCTGGGGCTGGCGAAGCGGATCAAGGCCAAGATTTTTCAGGCGTCGACGTCCGAAGTGTACGGGGACCCCACGGTTCATCCCCAGCCCGAAGAATACTGGGGCAACGTGAACTGCATTGGCCCAAGGTCATGCTACGACGAAGGCAAGCGCTGTGCCGAAACGCTTTTTTTCGATTACAGGCGGCAGCATAACCTTGAAATCAAAGTGGCCAGGATTTTCAACACTTACGGCCCACGCATGCATCCCAACGACGGGCGGGTGGTGTCCAACTTCATTATGCAGGCTCTTAAAGGGAATCCCATCACTGTTTACGGCGACGGCAGCCAGACCCGGTCGTTCTGCTACGTGGATGACCTGATCGAAGGGTTCATCCGGCTCATGGCCTCACCGTTCGAGGTCACGGGGCCTGTGAATCTGGGCAATCCCGGGGAGTTCACCATCCTTGAACTCACACAAAAAATCATCGAAATGACCGGATCACGATCTGAACTGCGATTCGATCCGCTGCCCCAGGACGATCCGAAACAGCGGAAACCGGATATCCGCAGGGCCAAGGAATTGTTGAACTGGCAACCCACGGTGCCTCTGGAAGAAGGATTGAAGAAGACCATCGCGTATTTCGACCAGCTGATCAAGGCGGGCCAGTGCTGACACCCGAAGCAAAACCACGGGCGAAGCGGCCCATGAAAATTCTCGTCGTCCAGACCAGTTTCCTAGGGGACACCATTTTGTCCACCGCCGTCATTGCGGGCCTGAAATCCATTTACCCGGATGCAGAACTATGGATGATGACCACCCCCTTGTCCACGTCACTGGTCAAGCGCGATCCTCTGCTCGAAGGCGTCATCGGTTACGACAAACGGAAATCGGAAAAAGGGTTCAAAGGCATGCTGGCCATGGCCCGGCGGATCAGGGCCATGGGATTTGACAGGGTTTACGCCCTTCACAGGTCCTACCGCACATCGTTTCTGCTGTATTTAAGCCGCATACCGCACCGGGTGGGGTTCGCCGACGCCAAACTTTCATTTCTCTACCACGAGGCATGGACCCGGAATCCTGCGGATCACGATGTGCTTCGGAATCTTACCATTCTCAAGGGTCATGGGGAACCCGGGTCTTTTGACCGTTCCATGCGGCTTTTTCCGCCGGAGATCCATGAACTGGGCGAAGCGGCGGCTTCTGCGGTCAAAACCATCAAAGGCCCATACGCCGTGCTCGTTCCCGGCAGCGCCTGGGCCACCAAGAAGTGGCATCACGAAGGGTTCCGGCAGACGGCGCAGCATCTTTTAGGCAAAGGTTTCTCTGTGGTTCTTTTGGGAGCGCCGGAAGACCGGGAAACCAACCGAAACGTGGCTGAAGGTCTTCCGGTGACGGATCTCGCCGGCGAGACCAGCATCGCCGACGCCTTGTACCTGGTCCGGCACGCGACGCTGGTGGTCTGCAACGACAGCATGTCCCTCCACATGGCGTCGGCCTTCAAACGGCCCACGGTGGTGTTTTTCTGCGCCACGGTTCCCGCCTTCGGCTTCGGACCTTGGGAAAACCCCAGGGCCGTGGTGGTTGAAAAAAATCTGCCGTGCCGCCCGTGCAGCCGGCACGGCCAGAAAACCTGTCCCACGGGAACCTTCGCCTGTATGCGGAACATCCCGTTTGATCAGGTGGTGGCGGCCATCGACACCGTTCTTGACGCAGATACCCCGAATGGAGGCAGGATAACCTCATGACCGTAAAACTCTACAGAAACCGTTACCCCTACCTGATGGGTTCGGACCTCGCCCTTGAACCTTCGGATGTGGATCATCTGGTGCGGCTGTTCGAGAAAAAACCCGAACTGGCCACGGAGATCCTCGCAGGGAGGAACGCCCCGGTGCATGACTCGTTGCAGGGCATGCCCATGGTCATCAAGTTTTACCGAAGGGGCGGCATGATCCGCCATATCATGAAAGACGCCTATTACCGGTCCGGCACCCCGCGTTCCGCCGCCGAATACACCATGCTTCAGAAAGCACGGACCCTGGGCGTCTCCTGCCCCGAACCTCTGGTCTGGGCCATCCGGGGCGGTCTGTTCTACAAGGCGTTTCTGGTTACCCGGACCCTCGAAAACACCCGGTCCCTTGCGGAGTTGTGTCTGGAGCACCCGGATCTGACCGAAGACGCCCTGAAAAAAACAGCGGTACAGGTCGCCATTCTTGTCCAAAACCGCATCCACCACGTGGATCTCCATCCGGGAAACGTTCTTGTGGATGAAAAAGGGGCGGTGTCCATCATCGATTTTGACAAGGCCCATGAAAGCGGGCTCTCGCCTGAGATTCTGGCTGAAACGGTGATCCGCCGCTGGAAACGGGCGGTGGTCAAATACAACCTCCCGGACATGGCGGCGAATGTTTTCGAAGGGGCGCTGAGGCACGGGCTGTGATCATGGGGCGGGCGCTGACCCCGCCCCATGGACAGATTAAATGATGAACATCCAGGAACGGAAGTTGTCGTCTTCCACAACACCATCCCCAGTGAAATCCACTCCATCAAGAAGCGAACCGTCACCGTTGCCGTCGATGGCAAGCCCGCCTGCCGAATGCACATCGTTGGTTATCATGATGTATTGAATGTTTTCTCCCCCAAGTTCCGAGGTGGATATTTCGATTTCGAGAACTTCCGAAGGGTCTGCCAGATTGTAGATCGGCCGGACCTTGACCTGGACCGGATCGAAGCTGGCGTTGTATGCCACCACATTTGCCGCGATGACCGTTGCGGGATCCAGGGCGTCTGAAAATTCCACCGTGATGGTCGGGGCACCGAGATCA
This sequence comes from Desulforapulum autotrophicum, assembly GCA_020723285.1. Classification (GTDB taxonomy): domain Bacteria; phylum Desulfobacterota; class Desulfobacteria; order Desulfobacterales; family Desulfolunaceae; genus DYJE01. The sequence goes on from DYJE01000004.1 coordinate 45,884, forward strand.
TCGACATCGTCCACCTGGACAACATCGGCTGGCGTTCCGTAATCTGTGGCGAAGCGGACCATAAAATCACTGGATCTCCGGTCGGTGGGATTGCCGCCGTAGTATTGGTAGGCGTGGCTGTCCATGAAATTGATGTCTGTTTCGGTAAAGACGGCGGTGGTGCTGTCAGGGTACAGGTTCTGGGGCGCATAGAGGGTCACACCGGCAGAATTGAACGTCACGGTGTATACGGAGTTGGCGGTGAGTCCGGTGACCGGAATCGTGATGCGGCTGGCGAATTCCGATGTGTCGGCGGGGTTGTTGTTGTAAACCGCGGTTCCGGGGGTACCTCCGCTGATGGTGATGGCCGTCGGCGGCAGGCTGGACTTCAGGACATTCCGGTTCAATCGGAGGTCAAGGGTGGCTGTCGTCGCGCTGGTGGGTGTGGCCGTGAAGGAGGTGGCGTAAAGCGGGTTGTAATAGGGGTTGAGCCCCACGTTGGAGCATTCCCTGTAATCTGTGTTTACCGTGGCGTAAGTTCGGTTATAAACCCCGCCGATGATGCTGAGGCCGCCAAGGCCTGTCCCGTTGATATTCCTGACGTTCCGGGATACGAAAAGCTCCAGCGTCACGGGAACAGCGTTTTGGATGGTGTAGTGAACATAGGCGGTCCGTGCCACGGGTTCATAGGTCACCGTGACGGGGATGGGGGTGATGACTCCCGTGATGTCACGGAGCGAGATCGTGTTGCTGTTGATGGTGGAAGGGTCCATGGCGGCGCTGAATTCCACTTCAAGCCTTAGATTGTCATAGCCGGTGACGGCCGGTTTGGAGGTGTCAATGGCGTCGTCGACATTCGTGACATATGGCCGGACCAGGGTCGATTCCCCGGCGGTGGAGTCTGGGGCATCCGTGGTGTCTTTCATGGAACTGTCGGAGCCGCATCCTGTGAAAACGAGGAACATGGCCGTAAGAAAAAGAAGCAGGGTTCTGTTCAGTTTGTTCATGGCGGGTGTCTCCTTTCCTTTTAGTATACGAATGTCGCAGAGGTCATGATCATCAGCGTGTTCAGATCGTTGTAATTCCCCCAGCCGGACATGAAGGTGAGGTCGAGCTGAACCTTGTCGGCCAGGTTGTAACCGACGCCCGCCGAATAGGTGTTGACCATGTCCCGGTTTTTTTCAACGGTGTGGCTGGCGGCGGCCGTGGTGGCCGTGGTGGATGCCAGACTGTCATAGGTGGTTTCGTTGCCGGGTATGGCGTCGTAGTCGTAATCCCAGTAGGACGCGTTAAGGTTGCTTCGGTTTCTCCTGCTGTCCGTCTTGTCGAACAGGGCTGTGAACATGTAACCCAGACGGAAGCTTAAGGTGGGGGTGGCGGCGTATTCAAGGCCGATGGGGAGCTGGAAAACATGCCCGGTGACCTTGTCTTCGTAGGAATCGCGGTAGGATTCCGTGGTGGTTCGGGTGTAATCGGAAAGATCGACCAGGCCGTTGCCGTTATTAAAGACGGCCACGGTCCGGGCTGTGTAAGACCCTTTGTATTTGTTCGAACTCCGGGTGAACTGGTATTCGGCACCCAGGCCCAGGAGGAGATCTTCCGCCAGGTATTTTCGGAAATTGGAGCCCAAGGCCAGGACGTTGCGCGTGATGCCGTCGCCGTCGTAGGTTGTGGTGTTGGTGGTTGTGGAGCGGCTCACATACTCACTGTTGCCCGTCAGAACGGATTCTGTATAGCCGTTTGTCGTATTGTGGCCCGATTCATTGGGCGAGTTGCCCCCTAATGTCCAGGAGAAATAGGGCTGGGCCTTGAAATTCATGAATTCCGTCCGGGTCTGGAGTTGCAGGCCCAGGGTGTATCCGTCGTCGCTGATGGTGCTGTCGGTCCCGCTGCTGCTGTAATCTGTGGAAAGACCGCCGGTGACCCGTGTTTCATCAATGGACCGCGTGGTTGATGTTTCCCTGTCGTTCAAAGCCACGGTCAGAATCCCTTCAAGGGGCATGCCGCCCATGGGGATCACCGCGCCGAGCCGGGCGATGTAATTGACAATGTCCGTGGAATTTTTCGCGGCTTCCTTATGGTCGATGGATGACGACACGAATCCGTTCAAAAGGTTGGTGGCGGTGTAGACATAGGATGGATTGATGCTTGCGCCATACGTGTCAAACGATCCGTCCACGTTGCGTTCAAAGGAAAAACCCACTGTCATGCCGCCCAGGGCGTAGCCTCCGAGCCCGAAAATTCCGTTCACGATGTTTTCTTCGGTGTAATATTCCCGGGACGCTGAAAGGGACACCTTGTGGTCGAAGATCTGGTCGCTGTTGGTGTCGGTGTAGCTGGCCTGGATGCTTTCCGCTTTGCCAGTGCCGGTGATCGTGACGTTGAACGGGGGCACGTTCAGATTGCTGGAAAAGTACTGGGGCGTTTCGTTGATGCCGACTTCAAGCAGTCCTGCCAGACCGTAACGATCACCCATGCGCGACGAACAGCCCAGAAGGTAACGATTGTCCCCGTTGTACCCGGCAAGTCCTGTATACACATTGGTTTTTTCCTTGGTCATGGATTTTTCGTATTCAAGGTAAACATTTCCATCGAGTTTGGCCCCGATATACGCCGGATTGTCGTAGATTCTGTCCACCTCCTGTTTGAACAGTCCGCCGGTGGCCTGGCTCCTGTAAGATCCGTCCGTGTTGAGTGTAAGAGCGGAGACTTCCAAGCCGAACATCAGTGCGGCAAGAAGAATTCCCCCTCCTATAAGGATTGAATTTTTTTTCATAAAACGGCTCCTTGTTCAAGGTGATGAATAAAAAAAACTGTGAATGATAAAACACTGGATATGCACTGTTCAGGGATGGCTTTACCGTCGTGGTCCGATAACGCCATATGAACCATGGACATATTAAAATGACGTGTGAGATGTCCGTCGGGCTTGACATACTTAGGAAGAAGAGGGGCTGTTGTCAACAGGAATTATCAGCCATTCACGTTGAAAAGCAACTTCTGAACAGCCCGGTTTTTTATTGCCGTATCATTGTCAGTCAAACGGTTTTGAATCAGGACGGTTTCCATGAGGAATCAACGACAGGATATGCGCCAGTTTTTTTCTGATCACTTGTTCGGGTTTCAGGGGTTCGGGAAGTGTGGCCGGGGCGGACAGGTTCAGCAGGCTGGCTGAGAAATGCCCGTATTTGGTTTCAAGGGTCGATTTTTCAGGATCTGAGGCTGTACAGCCGCAGTCGTCGGGCTGGCTTTTCAGGGTTTCCTCCATGCGTTTCAAGGCTTTTTCTAGCAGGTCTTCGTCCCTGAAATAATTGAGGTTCACCGCTTCGTCCCAGGCGGCGTCCACGTAATCCAGCCAGTCGAAATCCCTGATGCGTTTCCATTGTCTGTCCAGGCAGCGGACATAGGCTTCGGGCATGTTGCCGCTGCCGAGGGGGTCGGGGTTTTCACCGGTGATGGCATTGTAGAAGCGCATGCCGTTGAAGTTGGCCACCAGATCCGCATGGGAATAGACGCCGGTGGTCATGACGCCGTAATAGAGGCTTTCGGTGAGTTCGCCGTATTCCACCGAGGCCTTGATGTCGGGATTCCGGCCACGATAGGCGATGTTGAAGCCGGTCCAGCCTTCGGTGAAGAAATGGCCGAATTTGTCCGCACCAATGAGACAGTGCCCCATGCGGACAAGGGACCCCATGTTCTGCGTGCCCACGAGAGTGGGCGATTTGATCAGGGGGAAATCGCGGTAAATGGACCGGGCAAGGGGCACGGACCGTTTCATGCCCTGGGGCAGGCTGTTGATGTGGGCTTCCATCTGGCCGATGAATTTTCGGGCGAACAGGTATCGGATGTGCCGGTAAAGATCTTCCGAATGGCAATAATCCTCGCTTTGCCGGGCTCTGAACGGATAGTTCGTCCGAAGGTAGCGCCGTCTGGCGTCTCGGTTGGCCTGGGCCACCGCCTCATCGAGCTTTGAATTGACAAAGCCGTTCAGGTAGATCCGCGTGTCTTCAAGGGGCTTGCAGCGGTCCGTGAAACTGTCCGTTTCCGAGGCATGGGAAGATGAGCCGGACCGAAGAACCATCAGGGCGAATATGACGAAAACATACAGGCGGAGTGGAGGCTCATTTTTTCTCATAGGTTTCAACGGCCAGCCTGATTTTTTCGAACACCTCATCCGGGGTGATGTCAAGCATCCGGCCTTTCTTGGTCTTGCGTGTCACGGTGCCGGGAGTCTCGCCGGGACGGTTGTAGGCGTCGATGAGAAGATCCTGGAACCGTCGGTAGGGGCCGCATCGCCGGGGGTCGGTGTGGCCGTACAGGGCCACTGTGGGAACGTTCAGCGCCACAGCCATGTGCATGGGGCCGGTATCCGGGGCCACCACCACCTTTGAGCCTGAAAGCTGAAGCAGGGTGTGCCGGACGGGTTTTTCAAGGGCGAGCAGGGGTTTCGAACGGCAGAGATCGCAGATCCGCTCCGCCAGTTCCCGTTCGTAATCGCTGGGACCGCCCACGATCATGGGCTGGAGTCCTAATCGTTCGTCCACATCGTCCATGACTTTCGCGTAGCCTTCCACGGTCCAGTCTTTTTCCGGGTTGGACGAGGCGATGACAAAGGCCGCCACGTCACGGGGGATGACCTTGAAAAACCGATGCCTGTAGTCCAGTTCTTCGTCGGTGAAGCGGATGGCCCAGTCCAGGGGCGTGTCGGGGATGTCCAGGAAATCCAGGAATTCGAAGAACTGGTCAAGGACATGGCCGGGTTTTCTGTGGGGAATCCGCCGGTTCGAAAACAACCACTGAAGCTCACGGGATCTCCGGATATCGAATCCCAGTTTTTCCTTTGCCTTGGCGAGAAGGGAGATGAAGCTGGCCTTCAGGCTGACCTGGAGCATGAACACCCGGTCGAACTCGTCGTGTTCCAGTTCGGACCGGAGCTTTTTATAGGCGGCCAGTCCGCCTTTCCGGTCGAAAACCACGAATCGGTCCACGTTGTCCTGGTGCTTCACAAGGTCGTAGGTGAGAGGCTGGAGAATCCAGGTGATGTGGGCGTGGGGTCTGGCCTTTCTCAGGCGGTTCACGAAGGCCAGGGTGTGAACCACGTCGCCCAGGGCTGAAAGCCTGATGATCAGAATGCGTTCTTGGGTCAATTCCGTTCTCCTGTCATAAAAAAGAGGGTGCTCGACAAGGCACCATACGTTCAAATGCCTGGCCGATCAACCGTTTTCTATAATACTTATTCAAACATCCACATTGAAGGATTTTCTTTTTTCTGGGCAGCCGGTATTTAAAGTTCAACATTCAATTTGCAATGATATTCACGAGAATTGAGAAACAAGGGTTGATATCTTGAACCGACTTTGATTTGGCTGTTTACTAACAGGCTATGGGGGGCCTTATAAACTGACAGTAAGACCCATGTCTCGATTGTTCAGTCCATAATTTAGAAAAAAATTTATGTTGACATCTGTTGTCCAGCCTTATGATGTAGTGTGACTATAACGGGGGCCCTAAATGCAAGATTCTTTCCATAATCGTATATTTTGTTTCATGTGAGGTTGTATCAATAATTATTTGAGATGCCACCTGAATTCCTCTTGTCCCTGAATATTCAGCCCTGCGAATATGTTAATAATCATCTGGGGTGGTCCCAGAATTCAAATCAGTATTTAATCTTGTCTTGACTTGCGGTTTTTGATGATATTATAAATGTAAAAAAAATGAAAAAATAGTACTTGCGTGAGTTTAGATGATTTAACAAAAATAATAGGTCATCCATCCTTAAAGAGTGATGGAATAAGTTGATGAATGTACTATAGATATTTCATAATTGTATTTGCGTTTTTGCTCTTATGGTTTAATTCGGTAAGAATGACCCATTCTGATATTTATAAATGCTTTTCTGAAAAAGGTTTCATTATTTTCAGTGATGAACCTTGCGGGAAAAATTCAAAATTATTTATCAGTCAGCAAGCGAAAACAGTTGATGACGAACTTGAAATTGCTATTGATTCATTTATAAATAAATATTCAGTTGATTCGTACAAAGAGTATATAGTAAAACAGGCTGAAAGAATCGGGCAGAGAATATTTCCTGGTTGTTTCCTAAACACTACAGAAGTTATTAAAGTCCAGGGACCGAGGCCATCTGACTCTATTCTTTTCCCTCGTCCGAAATCCATTTATGGATCAGATCCTTGTTGGGTGGTGATTCTTAACTATGGTCCCCATAAAAATCATAGAAAACTGAAAATTGAGCTCAGATTTTTTAATAAGTATGCCAAAGGTGCCGATGATATCGATCGGGTTTGCAACTATTTAAGATTTATGAAGATAACGAATGAAAATATACCATTTATTCCAGAAACCATGATTTATATCGAAAAAATGAAAATGGTGAAAAAAGGCTATTGGATTGATAGTGAGTGGCTTCAGGCCAATGAACCGTGGATTGAGGATTTTCAGTGAAATTATTAACCAACAACATTTGGTTTCTTATTTGTTTTTTTTTATGTGTCACTTCAGCTTTCTCAGAAATTTATAAATGCGTTTCGGATGATGGTACGGTTAAATTCAGTGATGAACCCTGTGGGAAAAAAACGGTAGGTGTTTTTAAGTCATATGTACCAAACGTCGATGAGGCCATTGAAGCAGGCATATTGAGAAGATGTTTAGATAAAAAAATTTTGGAATGTGTGACAGAAGATTTAAATTTTCATGCAAAAAAAATTGCAGATACCATTCTGCCAAGAGAACGATACAATGCGATTTCTGAGAATCATTCTTCGAGAAATTGGGAACATATAGACAAGATAACCAAATGGGAAATCTCTTTATACTATGGACCAGAAATTAACACACAACAATGGATTATTGGTATTAGCTATATGGTAGTGTTTGAGCAAAATGTTTCTGTTGCTTTAAAATCCATATCTGTAACAAAAGATGGAGTGGGTTTTGACCCGGTAACAATGAATAATGTCAAAAAAATGGTGCGAATAAAGAAGGGTGAATGGATAGCTAAAGACAGATAATTGAATGTAAACAAAAGGGTTTTTTACGACTAAATGGGAAAAATTTTTTTAATTCTTGCGGCCATTTTTCTAATTACAGCAACCGCTTTAGCAGACATTTATAAATGTGTTTCAAATGAAGGCATTGTAACATACAGCGATGAACCATGCAGTCCGAAGTCCATTATTTTCCGGAAAACAGTCAGTCTCGATGCGTTGATAGTTTCTGTCTGCCCTTACAGACAAGCTGTTTCTAATTCTGATACATTAACAAATGATCTTCTGGAAATATCAAATAAAATTGGTGGTTACATTGTGCCAGATAAATTATTCAATAGTAGTTCTGTCTCTACTTATGATGATTTGCTTTCAATTAATTGGGAAGTAAGGGTCGATTTTGATTGTGGTAGAAAGATTAATGAATCAAATTGTTTTCGTATAAGATTTATTTACAAAAGTAAGAAACAGGACAAACAGAAAACGGTATGGTTAAAGTCCATTGACGTAATTCTATGGGGAAATCCTTACGACCCACCTGCTATGTTGAATATCAAGGGAATGCGGAAAACAAATATCGGACGGTGGATGCCTGTCGAAAAGTAATATGGAGGAACGAGTATGGTGTTTAAGATTGATATTATATCGACGATGCTTTTTTTGTTGGTTTTCTTATTTCTCACCCCGATTGTATCAGCCGATATCTATAAATGCATTTCAGATAATGGCGTCGCGATATTCAGCGACGAACCATGCGGGGATAATTCAAAAAGAATATTTAATACTGTGAATCAGACTTTTGACGACGTAATAGGCAATGGCAGTCCATATGATGAGCAACCCGTTGATTCAAAAAAGGTTTTTAAGGAAGATTTTGTGGAGCATGCAAAGAAAATATGGAGATTTATAATGCCAAATACACATAGCTACATGACAAAATGTGAGGCTTTCGATGGAGGACAGGGTATCGAAACTTACAGAATCGATTTAACTGATAGTAAAAAAAAATTCAATGTTTCCATGGCATATTGTTGTTATTATCAAGGCGATGGAAAACATTTTGTCTTTCTTAGTTCAATTAATATTATAAAAGACAAAAAGCCTTTCGATCCTTCTACGATGGTCAATATAAAAAATTATAGAAAAGCGGGGATTGGGGTATGGGTATATCCCAAGGAATAATAAGGGCTTTTGATGTATTCTATATATAATGTATTAAAAAAAATTTTGGATTGATAGGATGCTACGGTTTTTAATTATTTTTCTATCGTTTTTGTTTGTACCTTTGAATTCATATCCAGAGATATATAAGTGTTTTTCGAAAGATGGCGTCGCTACTTTTAGTGATGAACCTTGTCCCAATAAAGGTGACGTGTTTATAAAAACGCCACAAATTGATGTCGATGTTGTCATTGAAGAGGCTATTCCATTCGTGGCGTTGTCAAGCGACGAAGATTCTTTTTATGATAGGCTTGTTGAGCATGCGGAAAGAGTCGGAAAATGCTTTTTACCTGATGAACATTATAATAACTACAAAATAGATAGTAGAATAATGGATTCGTGGAGTTGTAAACAATATATTGTTGCTCTTTATTACGGTCCGCCTAGTAAAGAAGCAAAATGGAGCATAATTTTGAGATATATCGGAAAGTCAGAAAAATTGAGTAGTCCGTGCCGCAATCCCGTATTTTTTTTAGATTCAATTGATGTTTGCTTATGGGGAAAAAATTATGATACTCCAAAAATAAAAATTCAAGCCTTGCGAAAACAAGGCACGGGCTATTGGAAACGAAACAAAGACAAATAGTTAAAAAGCTTAGGGAAAATTCATGAAAAACATTTTACTATACATTATAGTATGTCAATATTTCGTTTGTTCAGTATGTTGTGCTGAAATTTTTAAGTGTACCTCTGAAGATGGTGTATCGATATTCTCTGATCAACCGTGTGGTAACAATTCAAAAGTCCTTTTTAAGGATGATTCAAATCTGACTATTGATGCTGCAATAGGAAATGGCAGCCCATTTTCCAATTCCGTTGTGTTTTCTGATTCAATGTCGGCTGATATCAAATACCATGCGAAACGAATTGGTCAATGTATATTCCCCGATAATGTTTTGAAATCTGAGGATATATCCGTATCAAAGTCTACTTTGACATATATCTGGCATGTATATTTGTCTTTTTATTCACCTACAGACAGACGGGTTTCAAATAAAATCGTAATAGAATATTTTGGTTCTCACAAAGATGGAAAAATCGATGTGCAGCTTAACAAAATTAATCTTGATCGATATGACAGACTCTATAATAAACGTCTGGCCAGCTTAAAAGATAGCAAGAAGGTCTGGAAATACCTTAATGATAGATAAAATTAAAAAGCGAAACATTTTTTTATACTTTGAAAGCCCTGCCACTTGCGGTGGTCTTAAGAGTGGCACTTTAACCTTCCGACGTTGATCGTTCATCTTTCACTGCATATCACCTGCCCCAACATCAAAGTGTTGGTGAAAATCTTTGACATTGAATGTCCTTGTATTTATAGTGCAATCACAAAAAGTGGGACAATCCCGGAGTAAAAATCCATATCAAACCAAGGAGTTCTTTCGTGAAGATCGACATCTCGACCGGAGAGCTGGTGGACAAGATCACCATTCTTTCCATCAAGCTCGAAAAGATAACCAGCCCGGACAAGCGGGCAAATGTCCAGAAGGAATACGACATCCTGATCAAACCCATGAACGAGCTGGGCATCACGGTGGATTCCGACGAATACCTTCGTCTGAAGCGTATCAACCTCGCCCTGTGGGATATCGAGGACCGCATCCGCGTGAAAGAGGTGGAACAGGCTTTTGACCAGGAATTCATCGAGCTCGCCCGGAGCGTGTATTTCACCAACGACGACAGGGCCGCCGTGAAAAAGGAGATCAATCTGAAATACAATTCGGATCTCGTGGAAGAAAAACAGTACGTGGACTACAAGAACAAACCATGAGAATCCTGCGCAAAGACATCCGAAACATCTGCGTGATCCAGCTCAAGCCCTTTGGCGACGTTTTTCTCACCACGTCCTATTTCAAGGCGCTGAAAGAGTTTTATCCCAGGGCCCGGCTGACCTATCTGATGAAGGAACCTTACCAGAACATCGTTCTGGATCATCCGTACATCGACCGGATCATCACCATTAAAAAAGCGAAGGGGATCCGTTATGTCACCGAGCGGATCAGCATGTTCAGAAGGCTTCGGAACGAGAAGTTCGATCTGGTCATCGACCAGCAGAACATGCCCAGCTCCCAGGTTCTGGCGTTCATGACCGGCGCTCCTTACCGCCTGGGCTACAAAAGCCGCCGGGTGAACTACGATTTCCTTTACACCCACCATGCGGCGTTCGGTCCTGACCGCTACAGCGCCGCCCAGAAATTCGATATTGTCAAGCCTCTGGGCATGACGGAGAAACCCTGCTCCCTTCTTCTCACCATCCCTGCGAGCGATGAACGGGCCATGGGCCAGTGGCTTTCAGACTCCGGGCTGAGGCCGGAAAAACTCCTGATTCTGTCTCCGGGCAGCAGTTATCACTGGAAGAAATGGCCCGAATCATCATTTGCGGAGCTTGCCGACAGGCTGTCGGAAACCTATGGTTTTAAGACCCTGATCGTGTGGGGGCCCGGTGAAAAGGACACGGCGGACCGCGTGGCCGCCCTCATGAAAAGCCCCTGTTTCGTGGCCCCGCCCACCACGTTCCAGCAGGTCGGAGCCCTGTTGAAACGCGCCGCGTTCCTGGTGTGCAACGACAACAGCATCAGCCATCTTTCCGTGGCCACCGGCATTAGGACCCTCACGGTGTTCGGCTTGACGGACAGCCTTTGCTGGTCGCCGTCCAGCGTGTTCAAAACCCACCGCCACGTTCGGCATCCGTCGCCGGACATCGATGATCCCGGCTTCGGGGTCACGGTGTCCATGGTGTTCGACAGCGTCAAACGCTGGCTTACGCCCGAATGCCGCCCATGACACGGAATGTCATCTTCCCGGTGACCGTAACAGGATGTACAGGCCGATAAGGAAAAAGGGAACGATCGCAAGAATCAGAAAACCGTAATGACCCAGAACGGCTCCGGTCACTCCGGCGGCCAGGGATGCCGCGCACACGGACCAGAAAAGCAAGGGGAACAGCCGTTTTTCCTTTTTCATCATCATCAGGGAATAATACAGAAACAGCACGGGATTTCGAAAATAAAACCGGAGGTTGACTCTCCCCGGTATCCATTTTTTCTTTTCAGCCAGCGAGTTTTCAACCATGCCCCAGAACAGGAGGAAAGCCTGGCTGGCGTACTCCAACAGAACTCGTAAAGGGACTTTGCCGTTTTTTCCGGTGATGGTCTGGGCCCCCATGGCCATGGCGTTGAATGTCTCGCCGGGTGTTTTGCCGTTTGCCCGGCCCAGCATGGTTTCTGAAAAGTGTTTCGCTTCGTTTTCGATGAGCGGGTCCGAAGGGTTTTCAGGCAGCTTTGTGTTTTTGATGCGGTCCCAGTTGAAATCCTGAACATACATGTCCTCGTACACGTCCCCCAGCATGTTTTTTGCGGCATCGTGCTGCCCGGCAAGAATCAGCGTTTCTTTCAGGGTGGCAAACGCCGTTTTCTGTTCAGGCGTGGGTTTTCCGGTGACCGGGTCGACGGGTACTGTGTTCACGAACCCCTTCCATGCCTCGTCCAGCTTGCCGGTCATATACGGCGGACACATGTCATTGAACGAATCGATGTTTATGGATTGAAGATACGCCCCGCGGGTGACGAGCCGGGCCAGGGCCTTGTCATCCAAAAATGACGACACGATCTGGCAGATACCGTCCAGCCGTCCCCAGAGGATGTCGTTGGAACGCCAGTCTTTTCTGAAAAGTGCTGAAAAATGGGCCAGTTCGTCCCCGGTGACTTTCTGGTCCGCCGGAAGTTTCGAGAGCCCGGTCTGTGCGTCTTTGGGGCTGACACGCACCAGTTCCACCTCATCGAGTTCGTGGATGCCGCAGGCGAATTCCAGGGGGAAAAATACGGTGTCGAGGGCGTCAAATGCGTCGAAACAGCTGTTGTTACCGGGCCATTCCTGAAGGACCTGCCGAAGGACCTGGCCGATGAGGGAAAGAATGGTGGGAACGGCCTGGTCGCCGCTGGCCATTGGGCCTTTTTCTGTTGGGCCGGGTGCCTGAGGGGCCAGGGCCGAGCGTTTTTGCACGGATTCCCGGGCCTTGGTGGCGATGCGGCTCAACAGGCTTGATGAAAGAAGGCCGTCGTCACGGTCTGCCAGAGATTCCAGGGAAAAGGCCTTTTCCATGGAACGGTTGACCAGATTCCAGGGATCTGAGCCGGTGGAGAGAAAGTCCTGGAAATGAGAAAGGATGGTCGAAGGATCGGCGGCTCCTGAACCGGCAATGATTGGAATGATGGAATCCCTGAGGCTGTAAAGCATGTCACGGACAAGTTTGAGCATCTTGATGATCCGGCTCACCGACTTCATGACCAGTCGTGTCTTTTCCGTATTGTCGCCACCTTTTTCATAATCGTCGTAAATCAGGTAAAGCATGTGGAACGCCCGCCGCATGTGGTAGTCGATGTCGCATGAATCGATGATGGCCATGCCTTCGGGTGTTTCAGCCACTGGGACAAGATAGTCTGTAAAGGCCCGGTGAAGCTGTTCGTGGGCTTCGCTTACCATGTAATCGCCCGCACAGGGCACCGCTTCGATACCGAGAAGCAAAGACCGGGCGAGGCTGTCGATCCGTGTCCGGCGGTACGCGGCGGCCTGGGCCGAGGCGGGTTCCGGTTTTTCACGAAGACCTTGGTCGGTGAGAGTCTTTTTAAATTCCTTCAGCCATTTAACCCGGGCGTTGTGGGCGCGGACCTGTTCCAGATCGTCACCGATGCTCTGGTGAGAAGGAATGCTGGTCAGGCAGGACACGGCGGTACCCAGGGGTGTGGTAAGTTTCTGAGTCTTTTTTGGATCCGGGTTTCCGATATGTTCCGGGTCGGGTTCCACATAAAACAGGCGGCGGTCCACAAGGCCGTAGGGCATCCGGTAGAAAATGGCCCGGAGCACCGGTTTGAAGGGCTTGTTGCTGAGTACACCGCCGTCCACGTAGATGTGGGAAATTTTTTTGGGATCGGTGAAACCGCCGAATGCTTCCAGGGCTTTCTCGACAACGGGCCGCATCGGTTCGTCGATCTGCTCTATTCTGAACGGGGGAAACGCCGCAGGAAAGGTGGAGGTGATCCTGGCGATGGACGCGAGGATTTCGGCCTGTTTATCGATGATGTGTGAGCGCTCTTCTGGGGTGTTACCGGTATTTTCATCGTCCACGAGCCCCAGCCGCTTCCGGCCTTTTCTGTGTTTGAGGTGGAAAACCACCCGGTGGTTCTTGTCCTTGATTTCATTGCCGATCTGATCCCAGAACGTTTCCACATGGCCCGGCAGATCGGTGGCGGCGATGAAGATATCCATTTCCCCGTCACATTCCGCGTCGGGTTTTCCGTCTTCCAGAAGTTTTTTCAAGGCCGTGCGGAGGTTGCTGTGGTAATAGCCTTCACCGTCCAGAAGGGATTGGGCATTATCCGACCGGGCCACCGGCCTCATCAGTGCCCCGATGTCTCCAAGCTCCCGCCAGAGCCGGGCGGTCTGATCGAAATCGCTTCCCGAAGACAGGGCCGTGGCCAGCATCAGGCCGTTGATGCCCCCTGCCGAAGCCCCGGCGATCACATCCACTGCCGCCGTGGCGTCCAGCATGGCCAGCATCAGGCCGAAAACCCCTTTGCCTTTGACAAGATCATAAAACGCCTGAGTGACTCCGTTTTCGTAAATGGCCAGACTAACACCGCCGTAAAGGACCAGGGCGATTCTGATTTCACGGCCTTGTTCCGTAAGAGGTGTGTGGCCCTGAGGTGTACCGGTTTCAGTCATGACGGCCTCCTTGGTTGTGATGATGAGGGAAATGGCTGTTCAATATGGATCACATTTTATCTTTAAAGGTGAGTCAACGGGTGAATATATAGAATGATTGAACCCCAATGATCAATCTCATTTTGTTCCTTGGAGTCAAAATCATTTAAGCATCGTCAAAACGAGGTGTTCTTAATCGTTCACTTCCAAAAACAAAGGTGTAATCACTGCACGAACAACATCTTCAATTGCATCCCCGTTTGAAATCTGATAAAGAGATCCATGCTTTTTTATAACAAACCTTTAATATTAAAAGGAAAATGGTATGGCAATCGCGAAAGAGCTTCTGGATATCCTGGCCTGCCCCCAATGCAAGAAGAAGGTTGTGCTGAATAGCGAAGGCACCGGGCTGGTCTGTGCGGCGTGCAAACTGGTCTACGAGATCAGGGACGACATCCCCATCATGCTCATCGACGAAGCCAAGCCGCTGAAAGACTGACAGGACCGGTTATGAGCACCCCGACGGAACCTGATCCGGCGAAACTGGTGATCGGTTTATACACCGGTGACAAGACGCTGTTTGAACCCATACACCGTGAACTGGTCGGACGGTACGGCGAAATCGACACGGTGAGCGACTGGATGGCCTTTGACCGGACGGACTATTACGAGAAGGAGATGGGCAAGTCCCTGTTCCGCCGGATGATGTCATTCGGGCCGTTGATACGTCAGGAGGATCTGGCGGACATCAAAAGGGTCACCAACGACATTGAAGCACGTTACACGGTGGACGGAAGACGGACGGTCAACATCGATCCGGGCTATATGCTGCTGTCACGATTCATTCTGGCCACGGGAAAGGATTTTTCCCACAGGATCTATGTGGGCAAGGGGATTTACGCGGACCTGACCCTGATCTACAAAAAAGGCGTCTACCACACACTGCCCTGGACGTATCCGGACTACGCCGAGCCGGGAATGACGTCCTATCTTCTTTCGGTGAGAAGCAGGTACGCCTCGGAATTTAAAAGCATGTGACCCTAAATATAAGGCATATGACCCAATTTTAAGGAACGGATACCATTATGATCAAAAGCATGACCGCCTATGCCAAAACGGAGATCACCGATAGCTCGTTGACGGTGGGCGTGGAAATACGAACGGTGAACAGCCGTTTTCTGGACTGCCAGATCCGTGTGCCTCACGGCTACGGCCCTCTGGAGGACAAGATCAAGGAATGCGTGGCCAGGCGTCTCGGACGGGGACGGGTCGAACTTCGGCTTTTCGTCACGGACATGTCCGAGGAATCCTGTGCTTACGAAGTGAATTTTCCCAAGGCCAGGGCCTATCACAAAGCCCTTGCGGCCATGGCGGCGGATCTGGGACTTGGCTCGGAAATCCCCCTTTCCCTGTTTACAGGCTCACAGGGGATGATCTCTCCCGCCGAAGTGACAGTGGATCAGGAGAGCCGCTGGCAGGTTATCGAGCGCTGCATCGATCAGTGTCTGACGGAACTGGACACCATGCGGCAGGCCGAAGGGGATTACCTGAAAAACGATTTTCTTACGCGGCTGTCAGACATCGAAAAGGCCCTTGACCGCGTGGAGACGGAATGCGCCGATCTCGTTCCCCAGTACCAGAAAAAGCTGATGGAACGGATCTCCGCACTGACCGGAGGCATGGTCGAACTGGACCAGGCCCGTATCGCCCAGGAAGCCGCCGTTCTGGCGGACCGGAGCGACATCACCGAGGAGATCACACGGGCCAGAAGCCATATTCTTCAGTTCAGAAACATCGTGGACAGCCCGGAGCCCGGCGGACGGAAACTGAATTTCCTTCTCCAGGAATTCAACCGGGAATTCAACACCATGGGCTCCAAGGTGGGGCATGCCTCGGTGGCCCACGTGATTGTGGATGTGAAATCCGAACTGGAACGGCTGCGGGAGCAGGTTCAGAACGTTGAATAGACGGAGTTGTCAGACAAACAAAACACAGGGTGAAGCATGGACCAGAAATTATTGTTGAACATCGGTTTCGGAAGCAGTGTGGTCGCGGCCCGGGTGGCGGCCATTGTGTCCCCCAACTCCGCGCCCATGAAACGGCTTAAAGACGACGCCAAAGACGAGAAACGGCTGGTGGACGCCACCCACGGGAGGCGGACCCGGTCCATCATCGTGCTGGACAGCAACCATGTGGTTCTTTCGGCCATTCAGTCTGAAACCATAGCTCAGCGTTTCGAGGCTTTGAATGAAAGTGAAGAGACGAACAAGGAATAAGTCATGGACCGGAACGTGAAACGAAAGGGCCGGCTGTTTGTCATTTCCGCCCCGTCGGGAACGGGCAAGACCACGTTGTGCCGTCTCCTGATGGATGCCTTCAAGGGGATCTCGTATTCCGTGTCCCACACCACCCGGAAGCCCAGGGAGGGCGAGGTCCAGGGAAAGGATTACCATTTTGTGTCCATTCCCGACTTTGAGCGGATGATTCATGACGGCGGACTGGTGGAATGGGCGAAAGTCCATGACAATTATTACGGCACGTCCCTTGCGTTCATCACGGACAGCCTGGAAAACGGCAGAGACATTCTTCTGGACATCGACGTCCAGGGGGCGGCAAACATCAGGACCGCCTACCCGGAGGCGGTGACGATTTTCATCATGCCGCCGTCATTGGACGCGCTCAAAGAGCGGCTGGAAAAGCGGGGGACGGACAGGCCCGAGGTCATCGCCACACGTCTTGGCAACGCCGTGACGGAAATGGCCCGGAAAGAGTTTTACACCCATGTGATCGTCAACGATTGTCTTGAAACGGCAAAAAACGAGCTTTTTTCCGTGGTGCGCTCGTATCTTGAACCCTGATAAAATGACGGTTGAAGCATAAGATCCTGAGAGGCAAAATGAGACAGGAAAAAAAGAACAGGCGGAAGCAGGACGGGGCAGGTGACCGCAAACAGCCTGAGACGGAAATCATATACGGTATCAATCCGGTCATCGAAACGATCCGCGCCGGGAAACGGCGGGTTTTTGAACTGTTCATACCCGAAGACCGTCATGCGGAGCGCATTGATGCCATAGCCCGTGAAGCGGAGGCTCTGGGCATCGAGGTTCGTCGCACCGTCGCGTCCCACATCCGGACACTGGCCGGAACGGAATTTCACCAGAACGTGGCGGCCCGTGTCAGCGGTTTTCCCTTTGCGGATCTGGGCGATGTGCTTGATCAGCCGGGGGATGCCCCGCCGTTTCTGCTGATTCTTGACGGCGTGGAAGACCCCATGAACCTGGGCGCTCTGGCCCGGACAGCCCTGGGGGCCGGTGTGGACGCCCTGCTGATCGCCAAGGACCGGGCGGCCCTGCCCACGCCTACGGCAGTGAAAGCCTCTGCCGGGGCCCTGGAACACCTGAAGGTGGTGCTGGTCACCAACATCAGCAGCACGATCAAGGAACTGAAAAAAGAGGGATTTTGGATCACGGGTCTTGAAGGAAACGCGGAGACGGCTCTTTACGATTGCGATTTCACCACCGCCCTGGCCCTGGTCATCGGTGGTGAAGGCAAGGGACTGCGGGACCTTGTGGGAAAAAGCTGCGATACCCTCGCCTTCATTCCCCAGAAAGGTCCGGTCAATTCCCTGAACGCTTCGGTGGCCGGGGCGCTGGCCATGTACGAGGTGGTGCGGCAGCGGATTGGACAGTAAAAAAGTCAACAACCTTTTGAAAGGACACATACCATGCAAGGACAAAAAATCACGAAGAACAGCGACGGAAGTCTGAACGTTCCCAACGACCCCATCATTCCCTACATCGAAGGTGACGGCATCGGGCCGGATATCTGGAAAGCCAGCCAGCTGGTCATCGACGGTGCCGTGAAAGCGGCTTACGGCGACGCCCGGAAAATTCACTGGATGGAACTTCTGGTGGGCGAAAAGGGTTTCGAGAAAAAAGGCGAATGGCTTTCAAGGGAAGCCCTGGCTGCCATGGAAGAATACGTGGTGTCCATCAAAGGGCCCCTTACCACGCCGGTGGGTAAGGGCATCCGGAGCCTCAACGTGTCCATCCGCCAGAAGCTGGACCTTTACGCCTGCGTGCGGCCGGTCAGGTACATCGATCCGGTGCCCAGTCCTATGAAAACCCCGGAAAAAGTGAATATGGTGATTTTCCGGGAAAACACCGAGGATGTTTACGCCGGTATCGAATACGAGGCGGGCAGCGTTGAATCGGAAAAAGTGGCGGCTTTCCTTAAAAACGAACTGGGCGCGGACCTGCCCGAACACGCCGGGATAGGTATCAAGCCCATGAGCGCCGTGAATTCCAAACGCCTGGTAGCCAGCGCCATCCGTCATGCCATCGACAACAAAGCGCCCAGCGTGACCCTGATGCACAAAGGCAATATCATGAAGTTCACCGAAGGGGCCTTCAGAACCTGGGGTTACGAAGTGGCCAAAGAGCTTTTCCCCGAACAGACCCTCACCGAGGACGAACTCTGGGACACTTACGACGGCAAAGCCCCGGAAGGCAAAGTGGTCATCAAGGACCGCATTTCCGACATGCTGTTCCAGCAGGTTCTTTTAAGGCCCGATGAGTACAGCGTCATCGCCTGCCCCAACCTTAACGGTGACTACATGTCCGACGCCCTGGCAGCCCAGGTGGGCGGTCTCGGCATCGCTCCCGGAGCCAACATCGGCGACACCTGCGCCGTGTTCGAAGCCACCCACGGAACCGCCCCCAAATACGCCGGTCTCGATAAGGTGAACCCCACGTCCCTGATTCTGTCCGGGGCCATGATGCTGGAGTACATGGGCTGGAAAGAAGCCCACGACAAGGTCATCGAGGCGGTTCAGAAAACCATTAAAAAAGGCGTGGTGACCTACGACCTGGCACGCCAGATGGACGGCGCGCGGGAAGTGAAATGCTCGGAGTTCGCGGCGGCTGTTGTTTCTGAAATGTGATTTCAGATAAAACAATGATTCTCAAACGGCTGTACACTTCAATAAAAAACGCGGTATTCCCGCCCCGGTGCATGGCCTGCCGCCGTCTTTTCACACGGATGGAGCATGCCATTGGGCATGGGTGCAACACGGAAGATACGGGTGCAGACTCATTTCGAAAGCTGATGGCGCCGTTTGTCTGTGACGATTGCCTGCCGCAGTTCACCGCCATCGAATCGCCGGTTTGCCCGAAGTGCGGGATGATGTTTCGGGAGCGGGTGTCCGATGATCATCTCTGCGGTGAATGCCTGACCGGCGTGCGGCATGTGGATTATGCAAGGGCTATAGGTGTTTACGACCGGTCTCTGATGCATGCCATCCGGGCGTTCAAATACAAGGGGCGGACCCAGCTGGCCCGGCCCCTGGGTCGCATGCTTTTTGAACTTTATGGAAGGTGTTACGGACGCGGCGGAGACTTGCGGACGCCTCCGGATCTGATCATGCCGGTGCCCCTTCACCGAAGGCGGTTCAGGGAGCGGGGATTCAATCAGGCATATCTGATGATCAAGGAATGGCCCGGATTGATGACCACCGGCCACGCTTGGGATTCCCATGTTGTGCGTGACGGAATGATCCGTAAGCGACGGACGAAACCCCAGGCCGGACTGGACAAAAAACGCCGGAAAGAGAATATCAGGGGAGCTTTTGCCGTTTCTGCGGACACGGACGTGAAGGGCAAGCATGTGCTCCTGGTCGACGATGTCTACACCACCGGGGCCACCGCCGAGGAATGCGCACGGGTGCTTAGGGCCTCCGGCGCGTCGGTGGTGGATATCCTGACCGTTGCGAGAACCCTGTAATGTGATGAGGATTGGAAATCCATGAAGGCCGGTATCGTACAGTTCGATGTGGAGTCTGGAAACGTCCGGGGCAACGTCGGAAAAGCGGTCATGGGTATAAGGCGGCTGGCGGAGCGTGGTGCCTCGGCGGTTCTGCTGCCCGAAATGTGGACCTGCGGATTTGACTACAGCCGCATGGCCGACCACGCGGCCCTGACACCGGAAATTCTCAAAGACCTTGCGGCCCTGGCCCGGGAATGCCGGGTGACCGTGGCCGGTTCCCTGCCCGTTCTGGACGGGAGGGCGGTGAAAAACACCCTGGTCTGTATCGGAGACAACGGCACGGTTCTATGCGATTATGCCAAGATCCATCTTTTTTCACCGGGAGGCGAGCACGAGCATTTCATGGCCGGAGCCGATCCGGCGGTCTGTGACATGGTTCTCGGAAAAACCGGATTCATGATCTGCTACGATCTCCGTTTCCCCGAACTCTGCCGGAACCTGGCCCTTTCAGGCGCAAAAATCATCATGGTCGTGGCCCAGTGGCCCCTTGCCCGGGCGGCCCATTGGGAAACCCTGTTAAAAGCACGGGCCATCGAAAACCAGGTGTATGTCCTGGCCGCCAACCGCTGCGGTGAAGACGGGAAACAGGCCTATGCCGGACGGTCCATGATCGTGACGCCCTGGGGAGAAATCCTGGCGGAGGGCGGGTCGGATGAAACGGATCTTCTGGCTGATATCGATCCTGCCGAGGTGGACCGGGTACGCTCGGCCATCCCCTGTTTTACGGACCGGCGGCCTACGGTTTACGGGGAACGGGGATGATCGAAAAAAACGAAAACGGTTTCCATTATTTTCAGTTTCCACACATGGCGGAACACGCCGGGGTGGTTCACGGCCTGTTCACGCGAAAAGGCGGATTCAGCGAAGGACCGTACCAGGGACTCAACATGGGCACGGGAACCGGGGATTCGGATGATGCCGTGGGCCGGAACAAGGACGCCCTTTGCGGGTACATGGGATCTGAGCATCTTGTGTATCTGAGACAGGTCCATGGAAAGGACGTGCTTTGCTGGGACGGCGATGCTGCGGAAGACGCAACGGTCGCCGAGGCTGACGCGGTGATCACCGACCGGCCCGGCGCGCTTCTCATGATCAAGACAGCGGACTGTCAGGCCGTGCTGCTGTTCGATCCGGTGAAAAAAGTGGTGGCCAACATCCATTCGGGCTGGCGTGGTAGTGTGGCCAATATCATCGGGAGGACACTGTCGGTGATGACGGAACGTTACGGCTCCGATCCTGCCGATGTCCTGGCCGGGGTGGGGCCGTCTTTGGGGCCTTGCTGCGCGGAATTCGTGAATTTCGAGCGCGAGCTGCCGGAGGCGTTCTGGGCTTTCGGCGACCGCCGCAGGCATTTCGATTTCTGGGGCATCAGCCGGGACCAGCTGGAAAAAGAAGGTGTGGCCGCAGGCAACATCCAGGTCAGCGGCCTGTGCACAGCCTGCCCTGACAACAAGGATTTGTTTTTTTCCTACAGACGGGATAAATTGACGGGTCGGCTGGCCAATGTGATCGGCCTCAAGGATCTGAAACGGTAAACTAAAAAAGGACCGCTGTGTATGTGCAGGCGGGATTGAAGGATATGCCACAGGAAAACGCGAAGGTCATCTGGAACAGGGCGGTGTCGAAAAACACCATGCACATGGGGCTTGACTGCCGCAAGGCCTGCCGGGACGTTCTTCCCGGTCAGTTTGTCATGGTGCGGACGGGCTCGCGGGTCGATCCGCTGCTTCGGCGGCCTTTTTCAGTTCATCAGGCCATCAAGGACCAGGGGAAAATCACGGGCATCGAGCTGCTGTACAAAGTGGTGGGTTCCTCCACCGAGCGGATGGCTGCCCTGAAAGAAGGTGATGCACTGGATCTGGTGGCCCCTCTGGGACAAGGCTTCAGGCTGCCGGACCATGTTGCGAACGTGATGCTGGTGGGTGGCGGGATCGGTGTGGCCCCCCTGATGTATTTGGGGTCGTGGCTTGTGGAAAAGGGCCTATCACCTTTGGGTGTCCGGGTGATCATCGGTGGCCGGAACCGGGATGACGTGCTGTGCGGTGAACGGTTTTCCGCCATGGGCATGGATGTCCGCCTGGCCAGCGATGACGGCAGTGTGGGGGAAAAAGGGCTGGTCACCGGTCTTATGGAAAAAGCCATGGACGAAGCAAAACCGGACCTCGTCTACACCTGCGGCCCCCATGGCATGCTCCACGCTGTGGCGGATATCTGTGAAAAAAGGGACACGGCCTGCCAGGTTTCGGTGGAAACCCTTATGGCTTGCGGTATCTGTGCCTGTCTGGGCTGCGCCGTCCACAAACGGAACGATGACGGGTCTTACATGCATGTGTGCAAAAACGGGCCGGTGTTCGATGCCCGTGAATTGTCCTGGGCTTAGGAAAAGGATTGTTCATCATGCCCATTGAACTGACATCCCGGGTTCGCGCCGCTGGCTGAGCGGCGAAACTTGATCCGGGGGTCCTGGAGAGAATCGTCAGCGGTCTTCATGTGAGGAGTCATCCCGATCTCCTGGTGGGGATCGATGCGCCCGACGACGCCGGGGTGTTCCGGATCAACGATGAAACGGCCCTGATCCAGACCCTGGATTTTCTGACACCCATCACCGACTCACCCTATGATTTCGGCCGGATCGCTGCGGCCAATTCCCTGTCCGACGTGTACGCCATGGGCGGCGTTCCCCTGACAGCCATGAACATCGTCTGCTTTTCCGTGGACGAGTTTCCCGAAAGTGTACTCCGGGAAACCCTGGCCGGCGGACTCGACATGATCCACGAAGCCGGGGCCGTCTTGGTGGGCGGACACAGCGTGGACGACAAGGAGTTCAAATACGGCCTTTCCGTGACCGGCAAGGTTCATCCGGGCCGGATCCTGACCAACGGCGGGGCGAATATCGGCGACCGGCTGATACTGTCCAAGCCCATCGGCACCGGGGTTCTTTCAACGGCCATCAAAGGCCGCTTTGCCGACGCGGAGGCGGTGAAGCTTCTGGTCGAGACAGCCGGAACGCTGAACAGGAAGGCCGCGGACATCATGCTCCGGTTCAGGCCCAGCGCCTGCACCGACATCACGGGCTTCGGCCTTGCGGGCCATGCCCTGGAAATGGCGGTGAACGGGCGGAAAATCATACGCATAGACAGCCGGGCCGTTCCGGTGCTGGCTAAAGCCAGGGAATACGCATCCATGGGCCTTCTGCCCGCCGGAAGCTACAAAACGCGGGATTACTGCGGAAAAAAAATCAGAATTTCATCCTTGGTGGACCCGGTGACTGCGGATCTGTTGTTCGACCCTCAGACATCGGGGGGGCTGCTTTTCGCCCTGCCGCCCTCGGAAGCCGGATTGTGTGTCTCCATGATGGATGGCGAAGGGGTTCCCGGTGTGATTGTCGGAGAAGTCAGCGCCGAGGATTCCTGCGGAGGAATTGATGTTGTGTGAAACTTCCGGTTGACAGGTTTTACGGCGGGAGTCGGGTTCGGCCCGGAGCACAAGCCAGATTAAACGTTGACTTGATTCAATTCCTGTGTTAGGTGCTGTTCTTTAATGTGAAAGCTTGCAATATGTTTGTCAGTCGAACGAAGCCCGGGCACAGGATCAGATGAAACGAGAAACGGTGCGGACCTTCAAGGATCTTGCCTATTACAGCAGTCTCGGGCTGCAGGTGGCCCTGTCGATTTTCATCGGTCTTTTCTTCGGCATCTGGCTGGACAGGACCTGGGGGACACACCCGCTGTTCACCCTGATATTCCTGGGGTTCGGCATTGCGGCGGGGTTCAAGAACATATGGCTCGCATTGAAGAAGAGTAAAACCATGTGACGGGAAAGACGACGAACCATGAACGTTCAGCAGAGAATTCTCGATTTTGTCAAACGCTGCAACTGGTTTCTTTTTTTCGTTGGAAGCGCCTTCGCCCTCATCAATCAATCCCCGAAGTTCGCAGCGGGTTTTTTGGCGGGTGGGCTCATTGTAACGGCGAACTTCCATCTTCTGGCGCGAACCCTCAAGGGGTCTCTTGCCCCGGGGCGTCTTGCGTCAAGCAACGTGGTTCTGGCCAAGTATTACATCCGCTTTTTCTTCAGCGGTTTGATAATTTTTTTTCTTATGTCCAGGCATGTCGTTGACCCGCTGGGGCTGTTGATCGGGCTCTCGGTCGTGGTTGTAAGCATCACACTGGCAACGCTGTGTGAACTAACGAAACACATTTTCAGGGAGGCAGTTGAGGGATGAGTCATCCGTTTATGTTTCTGGTCGATTTATTTGATGTCAATGGGACCCTTTACCATTACGCCCATTTATACAAACAGGTTCCGTACACCTGGCTGATCATGATCATCCTGATCACCCTGGGTGTCCTTGCCGCAAGAAAACCCACGCTCATTCCTTCCAAGGGTCAGAACGTTTTCGAACTTGTGATCGGGGGCATTGAGGATTTCATGGTGGACATCACCGGTGAAGAAGGTCGCTGGTTCCTTCCCCTTGCCGCCACCATCTTTATTTTCATTTTCGTCAGCAACCTTTCCGGGCTGATTCCCGGTTTCTTTCCTCCCACGGCCAGCATCAACACCAACCTGGGATGCGCCCTCGTGGTTTTCGTGTTCACTCATTACCTGGGTGTGAAACATCATGGCGTGCATTACGTCAAGCACTTCATGGGGCCGGTGTGGTGGATGTCACCCCTCATCATGCCCATTGAAATCATCGGCCACTTGGCCCGCGTTCTCTCCCTGACCTTCAGGCTTTTCGGCAACATGGCCGGTCACGAACTGGTTCTCATGATTCTTTTCATGCTGGCCGGTCTTTATTTCGCTCCGCTGCCCATCATGGCGCTGGGTATTTTCGTCGCCTTCGTTCAGGCGTTCGTGTTCTTCCTTTTATCGATCATCTATTTCTCAGGGTCCATCGAGCACGCTCATTAGACTCCTGGGAACGGATATACGTTGTACTGTGTTCAGTCGGCTTTAGAAAATATGGGAAATTGGAAGAAGCCGGGAAATTAACTTATTTCATTAAGGAGAAGTGAAGATGGAAGCATTACAGTTTTTCGTGGTCAGTTCATTCGCAGCAGCCCTTGCTATCGCTATCGCCGCTTTCGGTTGCGGTCTTGCTCAGGGTATGGGTCTCAAGGCAGCCGTTGAAGGTATCGCAAGAAATCCCGAATCTTCAGGTAAAGTAACGGTGACCATGCTCATCGGTCTCGCCATGATCGAATCTCTCTGTATCTATGCTCTGGTTGTTGCTCTCATTCTGATCTATGCACATCCCCAGGCAGCCGCGATTGCTGAACTTCTTGCAAAATAAGGTTTTCATCTGAAAATCTTGATGGCAATCCAAAGGGGTTGTACCTGTGAGGGTACAACCCCTTTTTGCATGGAAAAAGGCACTTGACCCTTTGAAACGGGGCGATTATAGTAGGCAACGTGACATTTCCAAAAAAAACTCCAGACCACATTTGGATTAGGAATCATAAGCCTTTCAAGGCTTTTCCTCGATCGTGAGCTGATTAGAACGAAAGAGCCCTGCTCTCCGGGAGGAACCGACATGCCCAACCTGAGGTTGATGTTTGATAACAAGCTGATTGATCAATACGCCGTGGAATACGGGAACCCCCTCACCATCGGCCGTAAGGAAACAAATCACATCGTGATCAGCAATCTGGCCGTCTCCTCAAACCATGCACGGGTTGAATTCAAGGATGACGGCGTCTACATCAGCGATATGGAAAGCAAGAACGGGACTTTTGTCAACGGCAACACCATCATGACCTGCCGGTTGAAAGACGGCGATGAAATCATCATCGGCAAACACAAACTGCTGTACTCCGAGTCCGACGGCGGTAAACGGGTCTATCCCGGCGGGCCGGCCGGAGCGCCCACGTCCGCTCTCGACTCCACCATGGTTCTTGACACCAGCCGTCACAGGGACATGCTGTCCAATATTCTGACCGGATCAAAAAAAGCCGATGGGGCCAAACGGAAAACACCCATTCCCGTCCTTTTATATATCAAGGGCGGCGAGGGAAAGGTCGTGCTCAGGAATAAATTCACCCGCATAGGCAAGGAAGACACCAACGACATCGTTGTCAAAGGGTTGTTTGTCGGGGCAAGGGCCGCCACCGTGACAAAGCGCAGCGACGGGTACTTCATCTCCCACATGAAAAGCTGGGCCAGGACCTGTGTCAACGGCGAGAAAGTCAAGGAAGCCAGAAAGCTGGAGCACGGCGACATCGTCACGCTGGGCGGTCTCACCATGAAATTCCTGTCCAAACCCAAGAAAAACGCCTGAAACCCTGTTTCGATTCGGGATGTTTGCCAGAGTTGTTTTCGTTCGGAACAGCTTTATAGTGAGTCTTCTGACGCCCTCATGTTCCTCAGGACGTTTTTCAAAAACCGGCCCGTGTGGGAATCCTTCGAAAGAGCCACGTCCTCGGGCGTTCCCTGGGTCACGATGTTTCCCCCTTCGTCGCCTCCTTCGGGCCCGACATCGATGATATAATCCGCGCATTTGATCACATCCAGGTGATGTTCGATGACAATCACCGTGCTTCCCGAATCCACCAGGCGGTTCAGAACGCCTAAGAGGCGGCTGATGTCCTCGGTGTGCAGCCCGGTGGTGGGCTCATCCAGGATATACACGGTTTTTTCCGTTCCGGCCCGTCCCAGTTCCTTGGCCAGCTTGATTCTCTGCGCCTCGCCGCCTGACAGGGTGGTGGCAGGCTGGCCGAGGCGGATGTAGTCGAGTCCCACATCCATGAGGGAAACCAGCTTTTCCCGAATGCTTGGGATGGATGTGAAAAAGGCCAGAGCCTGTCCGACGGTCATATCCAGAACGTCGGCGATGGTTTTACCCTTGTATTTCACCTCAAGGGTCTCCCGGTTGTACCGTTTCCCATGACAGACATCGCAGGGCACGTAGACATCGGGGAGGAACTGCATCTCGATTTTGATGATGCCGTCACCGGCGCAGGCTTCACATCGTCCGCCTTTGGCATTGAAGCTGAACCGGCCGGGCTGGTATCCCCGGGCGCGGGCGTCGGGGGTTTTGGAAAACAGGTCCCGGATAAAGCCGAACATGCCTGTGTAGGTCGCGGGGTTTGACCGTGGCGTGCGGCCGATGGGAGACTGGTCGATGTCGATGACTTTGTCCACGTGTTCGGTGCCGGTGAGCCGGTCATGGGCCCCCGAAGGAATGCGTGATTTTTTCAGTCGCTGGTCAAGGGCTTTGTACAGCGTCATCAGAACCAGAGTGGATTTCCCCGATCCCGAAACTCCGGTGACACAGGTGAAACAACCCAAAGGGAAAGACGCATCGATGTTTTTGAGGTTGTTCTCCCTGGCTCCGAAAATCATCAGGTGACCCTTGGCCGCCGGACGCCTGAAAAAGGGGACGGGAATCTGTTTTCGGCCTGAAAAATACTGGCCGGTGAGGGAGTCCGGAGCGTCGAGCAGCTGATCCGGCCGGCCTGAAAAAACCACCCGGCCGCCGTTGACTCCGGCTCCGGGCCCCATGTCGATGACATGATCCGAGGATAAAATGGTCTCCTCGTCATGCTCCACCACCAGAACCGTGTTCCCCAGGTCCCTGATCTGTTTGAGGGTTTCCAGAAGCCTCCGGTTGTCTCGCTGGTGAAGGCCGATGCTGGGTTCATCCAGCACGTAGAGAACGCCGGTGAGTTTGGAACCGATCTGGGTGGCCAGGCGGATGCGCTGGTTTTCCCCGCCGGAAAGGCTGTCTGCCGACCGGCTCAAGGTCAGGTATTTCAACCCCACATTTTCCATGAAGCGGAGGCGGTTCGTGATTTCGGTGACGATGGGCCGGGCGATGACTTCTTTTTTGCCTTGAAGGTCCAGCCGTTCAAGAAAAAGACGGGCTTCCGTGATGTTTTTCCGTGTGAAGCCGGGCAGGGTGAGGTTGCCCACCCGCACCGAACGGGCCGCCTGATTCAGGCGGTCGCCCATGCAAAGCGGACAGGGTCTGTGCCCCATATACTGCTTCAGCTCTTCCCGGGATCTGGAACCTTCGTCTTCCGCCCGTTTTTTCAGGGCGGGAATGACGCCTTCATACACCTTTTTATAGACTACCCGCCGTCCGTCCTTTTCAAAGTAAAAAGGGATTTCCTCGCGGCCGGATCCGAAAAGGAGAACCTGCCGAAACGCTTCAGGAAGCTTGGAAAATGGAAGATTCATGCTTGTCTTGTAATGGGTTGTGAGTGCGTCCAGGAATTCGAAGAACTGGATGGATTCCCGGCTGGCCCAGGGCAGAACCGCCCCTTCCCGCAAGGAAAGATCGGGGTTTGGAACGATGCGGTCAGTATCGAAATCCGTCGTGATCCCAAGGCCTTCACAGGCAGGGCAGGCTCCATGGTGCGAGTTGAATGAAAAACCGGCCGGGCCCAGAACCGGGAAGGTGATACCGCAGTCCGGGCACACGGCTTTTTCCGAGAAAGACAGCTCCCTGGACGATTCCCCCTCTTGGATCGGCAGGATTTCCACCAGGGCAAAACCGCCGGATTGCGAAAGGGCGAGTTCCAGCGAATCCGCCAGCCGGTTTCTCATGCCGTCTTTGACCACCAGGCGGTCGATGACCACCTCGGCGTTTTCGAAAGTGCCGGACGGAGGCAGGCTGACATCGTCGATTTCAAGGGTCCGGCCATTCAGCCTGAGGCGGGTGAAACCGTCTTTTTTCAGTTTTTTCACAAGCCGGTCCGCCGGGGTGCCCGGTTCCTGGCGAAGGGGGGAGAGGATGATGATCCGGCAGCCCAGGGGAAGGGCCAGCACCTGGTCGATGATCTGGTCGATGCTCCGTGACACGATGTCCTTGCCGCAGAGATGGCAGAAGGCCGTGCCGACACGGGCGTATAAAAGGCGCAGGTAGTCGTAGATTTCCGTTACAGTGCCCACGGTGGAACGGGGGTTGTGGCTGACGGATTTCTGTTCGATGGCGATGGCGGGGGAAAGTCCCGCGATACTGTCCACGTCCGGCTTTTCCAGGCGGCCCAGAAACTGACGGGCGTAAGTGGACAGAGATTCCACATAACGCCTTCGGCCCTCGGCGTACAGGGTGTCGAAGGCCAGGGACGATTTTCCCGATCCCGAAAGGCCCGTGATCACCACCAGGCTGTTTCTCGGAAACGATACATCGATGTTTTTCAGGTTATGCTGCCTGGCCCCATGGATACAGATGGCGTTCGGATCGTCCATGGTCAGATCATGCCTTTCATGTGGACAGCCTGCGTTGCAGCAAGGCGGACAGCTTCAAGGAGGCTTGTGGGGTCGGCCAGGCCATGCCCTGCTATGTCATACGCCGTGCCATGATCCACCGAGGTCCGGATGATGGGAAGGCCCAGGGTGGTGTTGACCCCGTCTTTGAAGTGGAGAAGTTTGAAGGGGATCAGGCCCTGATCGTGGTACATGGAGACCACCACGTCAAAACGACCCTGAGCCGCATGAACATATACCGTATCCGGCGGATGGGGGCCGCTGACCTCGAAACCCTCGTCTCTGACCATGGACAGGGCCGGGAGGATCAGGGATTCTTCTTCATGTCCGAACAGGCCTTCTTCTCCGCCATGGGGGTTCAGGGCCGCCACGGCGATCCGGGGTTTCCGGATGCCGAATTTTTTCCGTAAGTCGTGGCCGGTCACGCGGAGGGTGTCGGCAATGGCCTGCTGTGTGATGGATTCCGCCACCTTATTTAAAGGAATATGGATGGTGACCAGAACCACGGACAGGGTTTTTCCACTCATCATCATGACAAAACGGTCCGCTCCTGTCCGTGCGGCGATCATTTCCGTATGACCGTGGAATTCCGATCCGGCTTTTTTCATGGCCAGCTTGTTGATGGGGCAGGTGGCCATGGCATCGATGCGGCCTTCCATGGCGAGATCGGCGGCTGTGACAATATAACGGATCATGGCCTGCCCTGTCCGGATTGTGGGAGCACCGTAAACGAGCTCGTCCGGCTGGAGATCCGACAGAACCAGAACGTCGGGGCGGTCTGCCATGAAACGGCACTCATCCATGGAGGTAATGGCGTTGAAACGGGTATGGATTCCGGCCCGTCTGATTTCTTTTTCAAGGACGTTCACATCGCCGAGAACCAAAGGTCTGCATATGGATCTGATATCTTTGGAATTCAAGGCTTTAACCAGAATTTCAGGTCCGATTCCGGTGGGATCACCCAACGTGATGCCGATGACAGGCAAGGGCTTGGTCATGGATTTATCCTCAGTGATTCAAGGGATTATGGATTACGGTATCATCAAGCCAAAAAAATGGGATTATACCTGCGGACGGATAAAAGAAAAATGAAAAAATGAAAGAGGTAAAAATGTATTGACAATGAGTAAACCACGGAAAGGATAGGGGTTGTTTTTCAGTGATTTTTAATGGGGTTCATTTAAGAAAAACCGATTAAATCGGAGTAAAACAGCGAGAATCAGAGTTCTTCCGTTGTGCTCCATCATGAAGCTTTTCCATGAATCCCCCTAATAATACTTGCAAAAACAACCGGGTGAAAATAGGTTGTATTTCGAAAAGGTTGTGGAATGTATAGAATAATATTTAGTTAAAACAGGATATTAATTAAATGTTTCGAACCATGTTCAGCTGGTCGAAAAATTCAGATCTTCCGGCTTGACTCGGTTTCTTCTTTATCCTAAAAAGTTCTTCACATCGTTCGGAGTGCCTGACGATCTCCGAAATCCAGTAAAAACCGCAGAGTTTCGACGACATAAAGTCATAATTATATTTTTGGTTTTTTATTAACTTTTTTTAATCGTCTTTTTTTGATGAGAGTGATTATTTATGGAATCTGTCTGGGCAGAAGTTAAATCAGCAATCAAAGAACAAATCCCAGGTCATAGTTTCCGCATGTGGATTGATCCCATTCAGTTTTCAAGAGGCAGCGATCAGCGGATCGTTCTGGGCTGCCCGAATTATTTTTCCAAAAAAAGAATTGAAAACCAGTACAGTGACCTGATCCGAACGGAAATCAGGAAAATGTTCGGAACGGGCTGGGAGCTTGTGCTTGAAGTCACGGCCAAAAGCCACAAGAAAAATTCGGAGAAACACGCAGGTTCGTCTTTTCCAGTTTCAAACCAGCTCGTTCTTCCTAAAATCGGAAATCCGGTGATGCACAGCGGCCGGATGCTCAGAGACCATTTTACCTTTGACGAGTTCGTGGTGGGCAGCAGCAATGATTTCGCCTATTCTGCGGCCTTGTCTCTGGCCATGGGAGCCCAGACCCGCAACAGCAGCCTTCTTCTGATGAGCGGAACGGGCATGGGCAAAAGCCATCTTTCACAGGCCATCGGGCACTACATCGCCAAAGAGAAACCGGCGGAAAGGGTTTACTACATCACGGCGGAAGACTTCACCAACGAGATGATCGGCTCGCTCAAGAACAACACATCCCACCAGTTCAAGGAAAAGTACAGAACCCGCTGTGACGTCCTTCTGCTCGAAGATATCCAGTTTCTCACAGGCAAAGAGCACACTCAGGTGGAGCTGGCCATGACCCTGGACCATCTGTTCGAGTCGGGCAAAAAAATCATGTTCAGCAGCAGTTGTCTGCCTTCGGACATCCCCAGGATGAACGATCAGCTCAAGTCCAGATTTTCGTCGAGCATCATCTCGCATATCGATGCGCCGGATTTCAAGACACGGGTCCGGATACTGAAGAAAAAAGCCGCCCGCGAGAACTGCCGCATCCCCGACGGAATCATCGATTACCTCGCGGGAGAGCTGACAGGGGATGTCCGCCAGCTGGAAAGCGGGCTTGTGGGGGTGATCGCCAAGTCCAGCCTTCTCGGAGTCCCCATCGACATGGAGCTTGCGGAAAGCGTGGTCAGGAACATTGCAGTGGCGCGGAAAGCCATCACCATCGATCTGATCAAGGAAACAGTATCCAGGGAATACGGCATTACCGTTCCTGAAATGATTTCCAAGTCACGCAAACAGACCGTGGTCCGTCCCAGGCAGATCGCCATGTACCTTTCACGGAAGTACACGGACCAGACATTGCAGGCCATCGGCAAGAGCTTCAACCGGTATCATGCCACGGCCATGCATGCGGTGGGCTGTATCGAAAAGTCCATGAAAGAGGAAGTGGCTGTCAAAAAACATATTGATTATATTTCTAAAAAGCTTGAAACAGGAGTTGCCCGTTAGACTTGGGATTCCTGATCGTCTCTCCATCCGCCTGCCCCAGCGGCCCCATGTTCTTCTGAGGCGGATCATTAATTTGCAGTGCTGTGTTTTTCGCGATGCAAAAAATCGTCAAGGTATGATATAGTCTTAAACATCATTAAAGATCCATCCGCAGAGTTTGTTGTTTTTCAGGAGTGTTTATTCATGGAATTGAAACATGATTGTTGCAACAGAAGGATGTTCGAGCATTACGAAATCGCTTTGAAAAGTCTTGACAAGGCCAGTGAAATAGCACTGAAGCTGGGCATTTATCCCGAGGAGATTTTAAGGATGAAAGAGCTTGAGGTCAAAGAACTGAAGCAGCATTTTCTGAACAGGTAGCGTTCCTTAAGGCCATGACCCTCTCGCCATCTCTATTCAAAGAACTCAAGGACATCGCAGGCCCCGGAAATATCACTGCTGAACCCGAAGATCTGGCGTGCTACGCCTATGATTCCATCACCCGTGGAGCCTCTCCCGACGCCGTCATCTACCCCGGTGACACATCTCAGGTGTCGCGGATCATGGCCCTTTCGACCCGCGAAAAGATCCCCGTGACACCCAGGGGCAGCGGCTCCGGCATGACCGGAGGCTCTCTCCCCGTTTCGGGCGGCATCGTCATGGTCATGACCCGATTCAGGAAAATTCTCGAAATCGATACGGACAATCTTGTCGCACGGGTGGAGCCCGGCGTGATCACAGGGGACTTTCACAAGGCCGTGGAAGAAAAGGGCCTTTTTTATCCCCCCGATCCATCGAGCTCCGCGTTTTCCACACTGGGCGGCAATGTGGCTGAATGCGCCGGTGGTCCCAGGGCCGTGAAATACGGTGTGACCCGGGATTACATTCTGGGGCTCACCGCCGTTCTTCCCGGAGGGACGGTCATCCGCACCGGCGTGAGGACGGCCAAGGGTGTGGTGGGCTACGATCTGACCCGCCTCATCACCGGCTCGGAAGGGACCCTGGCCGTGATTACGGAAATGACGGTCCGGCTTCTTCCCAGGCCTGAAACGGTGAAAACCATGTCGGTGATGTTTCCCAGCATGGATCTGGCCGCAGAAACCGTCAGCCGGATCATGCGAAGCGGCATCGTGCCCCGGACCGTGGAGTATCTGGACAAAGGGGCCATCGCCTGCGCCCAGAATTACACGGCCCTTGATATTTCTGACGACGTGCAGGCGGTCCTGATCATCGAAACCGACGGTCGCCCTGAAGACGCCGAATTCTGCATGGAAGGTCTGGTCAGGATCTGCAGGGACAACGGGGCCATGGAAATCAGGACTGCGGAGACAAAGGAGGAAAAAGAGCGGCTGTGGGCCGCGCGTAAAGCCGTGTCTCCGTCCCTTTACATGTTCGGCCCGGACAAGATCAACGAGGATATCGTGGTTCCCCGGAGCCGCATTCCGGACATGGTCCGCCGCATCGAAGAATTGAAAAAGGAAACGGGGCTCACCATGGTGAGTTTCGGGCACGCCGGTGACGGCAATATCCACGTGAACGTGATGCTGGATAAAACGGACAAAATCCAGCGTGAAAAGGCCGAATACGCTGTGGATGCCATATTCGACCATACCCTTTCCCTGGGGGGCACCCTTTCCGGCGAACACGGGGTGGGAACCACCAAAATGCCCTACCTTTCAAAGGAACTGGGGCCCGCTGAAATCGATCTGATGAAACGGATCAAAAAGGCCTTCGATCCGGAAAATCTGTTGAACCCGGGCAAAATATTCAAACCCTGATTGACGTGATGTTCGCCTCGCACGGAAATCGTTAAAAAGGAGAGTGTCTGTCATGCGCGTCATGCGATGTCTGGATTCGGAAGGAAACGTCCGCCTGGGTACGCCGGCAGGGCCGGATGCGGCGGAAGAGCTGAGATTGACAGAAAACGGCGGCTATGAACGAACCGGCCGGATGGTCACCCTAAAAAAATACCTTCCCCCCGTCGAGCCCCCGGCCGTGTTCTGCATCGGCCTCAACTACCGTGACCACGCCGGTGAAACAGGCATGGCGCCGCCCGAATACCCCATCGTGTTCATGAAAAATCCGGCGTCGGTCACCGGTCACCTTGAACATATCGTCCTGCCGTCGTCGTGCAGGGACCCCCTTCAGGCGGACTACGAAGTGGAACTGGCCGTGATCATCGGGAAAGCCGCGAGGAACGTCGGCCGTGACGAGGCTCTGTCCTATGTGAAGGGATACACCGTGGCCAACGACGTTTCAGCCCGGATCTGGCAGAAAAAAGCCGGCGGAGGTCAATGGGTCCGTGGAAAAAGTTTCGATACCTTCTGCCCACTGGGACCGTATCTTGTCACCGCCGACGAAGTGCCGGATCCCGGAAACCTGGAGCTGGCCCTGACACTGAACGGCACGGTCATGCAGAACAGCCACACGTCCCGTATGATTTTTTCCGTCGCCGAACTCATTTCGTATCTTTCCGAAGACACGACGCTTTTGCCGGATACGGTGATCCTTACCGGAACGCCCGAAGGGGTGGGTTTCGCCCGGAAGCCGCCGGTATTCCTTCAGCCCGGAGACCATCTTGAACTGACTGTGGGGCATTTGGGAACGCTTGAAAATCGTGTGGTCTGATACACATCTGGCCGGTCGGGGTCAATGCCGTTTAGGGTTTTGAGGAAACGGCATTGACGAATAGGGTGCCGATCATGGAAAATGGTTGAACTCTTCACAGGGGTCGGGGTTCTCTTCGAAATACAGCTGGATTTTTTCATCGGCCACCGCTTCTTCCGCAGGTGTCAGTGTTTTATATCCCCGGCCGTAATCCCATCCGTATCCCCAGCGGTAGGACGTGTCGTAATAAGGGGAACCCCCCATACGGACACCAACGTAAAAAAGTTCGCCGACCACGGCGCTGTGGGTTTTTTCAGTGATGCATTTTTTGAAGGCGCGGTCCGCGTTAAGCCGGTCGCTGTATGTGCCGCCTTTCCAGTAGGCGATGTCGTGGGTCAGGCAGCAGTCGCACCATAAATCGGGATTGCAGGGGATGCCTTCGGGGACAGAGGAACATCCGTCAAAGATGAAGTCGTAGATTTCCGTGTTGGCAGCCCGGGCGTTGCCCATCCATCCCAAGGCCACGGCAAGTACCGTCAGAAGAACTGATAGCCATTTCATTTTTGTCGTTTCTCCTTTCATGTTTTCACCAGGGGACGCTCCCATTCGGTGAAGGTTGATGTTTTGAGGTCGAGGATCTTCTTCGTTTTTTCTTGAGAAGAAAGATCGGTTTCTTTTTCGATCAGTTTCACCGAACGGTTGAATTCCAGAATCCTCCGGTTCAGTGAGTCTTTTTGACTGTCCAGGGCGGCGAGCCGGTCCGCCGATTCTTTTCCGTATCGTTCTTCCCGGAGGGCAAACATTCCGTTTCGATCCCCCGACTGACGCATACGTTCTATTTTTTCATCAAATTCGTTATCTTCCCGGGTCATCGCTTCTTTAGCGGCCCAGATGTGGGGGCGTTTTTCTGACAAGGATCGGAGTGCTTCCGCCTTTTCAGCGGCGGACATGGAACTGTTGTTCTGAATCTTGGTTTTTTCGATCAAGTATCGATCGGCCGCTTCCTCATCCCCGAAAAAAAGGGCGGCGATTTCCTGGCCCATCGTTTTCCGCCGCAATGCTATGCGTTCTGCCAGGATGTTTTCAAAACGCTCGATGCCCTCTTTCCGGCTGCCGGAATCCGTCATTTCCGAACCGTCCGACAGGGATTGGCGGTACGTTTTGTAGCTCCGCCATATGTCAAGGGCCTCTTTCCGGGCCTCTCCTTTGAGGACCATGCCGATCACCTCTTCAATCCTTCCGGAGCAGATGTCCAATCCTTCGTCGTTCACCGCCATGAGAAAAAAATCGAAAAACCGGCGGATGTCCCTTGAACGGACAAGATGACCTTCCGGCGTCATCCTTAGCGATCCGTCGATATCCACATCGGCCAGGTAGGACCGTAAGGGGCCATAATGGGATCTGTTGTTGTATTCCTCAATGGTCATGGGGTGTTCAGGTATATCTGACGGTGCGGCCTGCTCATGAAGAACCGCGGGGATATATTCCCTGATGCAGGCCTTATCAGTGAGCTTCTCTGCATGGAGCTTGTAATATATGAACGGGCCCATAAGAAGTCCAAGGGCACCCATGACGGTACACGTGACAATGGTTTTTTTCTTCAATTCCATGATCCTTTGTCATGCTGTTTCAATTGAAGGTGGAGCCCGCAAATAAAACGCGAATCTCCACTGCGAGAGTGATGATCAGCGTCCGGCTTTCTGGAGTCTGTTGGCGTGGGCGCGGAAAACCGACACGGGGTCGGCGGCTGATGCGCTGACGATTCCCATGAACTGATTGATTTCGTCCACGTGGCTCCAGTAGTAGCTGGTGCTGATCACTTTGCCGAAGCGGGCGCTGGAAACGGGGATGAAACCGTCGGCATCCCCTTCGTATCCGTAGCTCAGATTCATGTAATTTGTAGTGTACATGATGATATCTGTGGGATCGAAGGCGGTGGCCCATCCGTTTCCGATGTTTCCGGTCCAGGAGTAGTAAAGGATCGCTTCGGAACTGGATGTGGACATGACGTTGCCAAGGCCGTCTCCGGCGTAGGCCCCCTCGGCTGCCCCGCCTTCACCGTATACTCCCGCTCCTTTGGGAAGACCTTCGGAGGGATAATCGGCGTTGAATTTCGTGATGACCGGCTGCGAGAAGTCGTAAAAAACAGCGTCGGAATCAGAATCGCCCACAAACCCGAAAAGGCCGGATACGATGGAGATGAAATCGCCCGACAGGTCGAGAAGGGTGCTCAGCACAGCCTGATTCGTGTCGTTGAGAACCATGTAGTAATCCGCCACAGGTGTTCCGAAATGGGGGCCGGCGATGGAGGTGAACGACGCGACGGGATTGGTCTTTCTGGCGGCTTTCGCTGCCTGGGCCATCCAGCGGATCGCCAGACGCGATGTGGTGGCGCCGTGGCTGTGGGCGATGATGTTGACCTTTTTATAATTGTATTTGGCCATCAGCGTGTCCAGCTGGTTTTTCAGGTCCGCCGCCCGTTCCTCGGTGCTCTGCCAGGGATTTAAGGGGATGAAGTGGGTTTTCTGGTATGTGATGCCGCTGGTGAGGCCGATGGAATAAGCGGATTCTTCCAGGGCTTCTTCGATTTTGTAGAAGTAATTGATGTCCATCCCCAGAATGTTGTCCCAGCTGAAAACACCGGGCACCAGGACGATGGGATATTGGGTGTAGGTCTGGCCTCTCACGGTCAGAATACCGGCCGACGCCTGACCGGAAACGGCCAGAAACACGAGGGCTGCAAAAAAAACGGTGTATCGTTTCATGGTTTCTCCTTTGTTCCTTCCTTTTGACGCATTGCCGTGTTGATAAGGTCTGTTTGTGGTGGTTTTAAACATTCGGTGCGCATCCGATCAATTTTGTGTAACGCAAATTGGATGCCAGTTTGGATGTGCTGGATAACAATCTGTTATTTAACGATTTTTAGAATGCTTGGCACAGGTGCGGTGGCATAACTCTTTTTATATAAATCTGATGCGGCGGATTGGAAATACGTATGAAACATCATGATTTCATACTGTTGTCTGGAATATAACAAAAGTTATAGGTATGGCGAGGGTTATAAACCGAACCGGGCTTTGAACCTGTCTTTGGCCACGTACACCGTTTCCTTGACGTAGAGAAACGGAAGCAAATGGCGGGCGTTTGCGATGGGTCAGACTCTCATTTGTCGGGTTTCAAAAAAACAGACAAATGATCCGATCCATTAAATAATCGAAGGGTTATCCTGAATCAGCAGTCAACTGTGAATGGAATGGAACCCCTGCTGTCAGTTATTTTTCGGTGGACTGTTTGTCAGTCTCTGGACGGCTTTTTCGAGCTCAAGGTTGAACTCCACGGGGCTGGCCAGCATCAGGAAGTGATCGGCCTTTTTCAGGACCACCGCATCGAATGACATCATATGACGCCGGTTGGCCGCAACGTCCACGGGCCAGAGATCGCCGTTAATGGTGATGACGGGAACCCGGATTGTGTCAAATGACCTGGCCAGATCGCCTGTAATGTATTGTTTCATCATGTCGTCCATGGCGCTCATCGCCACGGCCGGAGGAGCGGCCGCCATGTCTGAAAGGATCCATTCCCTCAGGTTGGCATCGGTATCCGGATGGAACATGGGCTGCACGAAACCACGGGTGCCTGTTTTAAAATCCTTGCGTAAGGGGGCTGTCATCTCAGCAACCATGGCTTCTGTCATGGGGTATTCGATGTTTTCCAGGGTATCCACGCCGATGAGCCCGATCACCCGGTCCGGCATGAGCCGGGCAGCTTCACCGATGACAACGCCACCCATGGAATGGCCGATGAGGATCAGTTTTGTACTGCCTGTGGCGTCAGCCACGGCCTTGACGTCTTCTCCGAAGGATTTCATGGTGAATCTGCCTCGGTCTGATCCAGAGTGGCCGTGTCCGGCGAGATCAAGGACGATGACCCGGTGCTGTTTTGAAAGAGCCGGAATCTGCTCCCGAAAGTACCTCCCGTCACAGCTCCATCCGTGAACGAAGATCAGTGCGGGTTCACCCTGGC
This sequence comes from Desulforapulum autotrophicum, assembly GCA_020723285.1. Classification (GTDB taxonomy): domain Bacteria; phylum Desulfobacterota; class Desulfobacteria; order Desulfobacterales; family Desulfolunaceae; genus DYJE01. The sequence goes on from DYJE01000004.1 coordinate 84,391, forward strand.
CGAACACTTCATAGGAAATCGGGGTGCCGTCTTGGGATACGGTCATTCGGGGACATTCCGCGGCAGCGTACCCGGAATGAACCAAGACGGTAAGGATCATTAACAGAAAAAAGATAGGCGACCTGAACTTGTTTTTCATGGATGGTGCTCCTGTGTTTTTTAATTACGGTCATGGGACGCCCTGCTGACGAGGGTGTCCTCAATGGACGATGAAAGACGACGGTTAGGAATTTTTTCAGTCACGTTCATATACCTCAGCCAAAACAGTCGGGATTCATGATCCGAACTGGGTTTTGAACCAGTCTTTGGCCGCGTACACCGTTTCCTTGACGTTGAGAAACGGCAGCATGTGACGGGCGTTTGCGATGCAGATGAAATCGAAGGGATGTTTCATGCGCTGGATGATCTGGCGCATGTACTCCACCTGGATGACTTCGTCGTTTTCACCGGTGATAAGGGCGGCCTTGAAATCCCGTTCATTTTCGAGAAGAGACGTTTTCCAGGAATAAATGTCGGCCAGAGTTCCGATGGAGTACTCCCAGACGATAAGGGAATCGTAATCGATGAAATCCGCGAAGGCGTTGCCGCTGATGAGGGCGTTGACATCGATGAACGAACGGAAATCGATTTTGAAATCCGGCAGGAACATCCGGGAAAACCGCAACGTGTTCCAGCCGTAGAGCGTGAAGAAGTCCGGCGGATATTCCGAAAGAAACAGGGTGTGGCAGAGCAGGGCACGGATTCGCGGGTCGTTTTCCGCACAGGCCATGGCCAGGGGCGCGCCGATGGAGCAGCCGAAGAATCCGATGGGACCTTTGAACGACCGGGAGAGCACGTCCACCACCTCTTTCATGTCCGAAATCACCTGACTGACCGTATAGACGCCCCGTTCGCCGCCGGAATAACCGTGCCCCCGGAGATCCGCGCCCACCACGTTGAATCCCCAGGTGGAAAGCTTGAACAGGAATTCGCAGTACATTTCCGAATAGGTCCCGATGCCGGGGAGGAACACGATCACCGGATGGTTTTTATCGCTTTCGTAGAGTTCGAGGTGTATGGGGACACTGCCGACGCTGATATGCTTCCGTTTGGCGATAAAAGGGGCAAGCCCCAGGACGTTCATGAGAATCAGCCGCAGTTCTTCAGGGTTTCTGGCTCTGTCGAGCATGCGCCGGGTCGCGTCGATTTTCTGTTCAGATAGATGAATCATGGCCACGTTTCATGTTTGAGAAAGTATGCAGTTTCAGTTGTTTTTTGCCTGGAGGATGTTCCGGGTGACCAGGTTCACCAGCCCCCAGATTCCGGCGGCGTCAAGGCAGCGCTCAATGGACATGTCGAAGAGAACGTCCACGGACGCCTCGAACTCGTTGTCTTTTTTCCATAGCAGGTAGTATAGGGGAACCCTTGGAAAAGGGAAAAAGACGTAAGCCGCATCGGCCATGTCCACCGGTTCTCCGTGAAGAAGCCGGGCCGCTTCTCCGAAATCCCTGAGATTGTCTTTGTATCGCTGGACCAAAGGACCCATGTTCAGGGCGTGGGGACCTTTGAAAAAATGCCCCTCCTTGAGGTCCTTGGTGCTGATCAGTCCCTTGCCTTTGGGGTACAGGGCGTCCACCCGGTTGAAATACAGAAGGGTGATCAGTTCAAGCAGCGGATCGTTCACCGCTTCCCAGCCGGAGGGGGCGTGTTTTTTCAGGCAACGTTCATTGAAATCGATGAGGATGTCCCGGTTGAGAAAGGGAAAGACGATGCCGGAAGGCTTTGCCTCGGTCAGGGTGAAATGGGACAGGGCCGCGATGTCCCGTCTGACGAGGCTGTCCCAGTATTCGGGGGGGACGGCGATGTCCTGACCCTGGGGTGTCAGGGCCGGAGGATTCTGGGAAAGCCTGCGTTTCTGCATGTCCAGGAAACCGGCGCTGTAAGGGTAGGGACCCATCCTGAAATTTTCACATGGAAAAAGGTCGCAGTGGCACATGCAGTAACTGACGTTGTTCAGCTGGGCGCATTCAAGGATGGGGCATCCCGCGCCGAACAGCCGTTTCTGCACCTCCAGCTTGGAGGAAGCCTCCCTGCTCGTTCCGGCTCCGCAGGTCGAACAGGTTCCCATGACATTCAACCTGCATACATCGCAGTTTATTCCACATGCTCCTGTTGCCATGAACGGTCTCCTGACGCGGTTCGGTTCTATGAAATAAGCGGTTTAATGTGTCCTATGGTACCAGATCATGAACGATATGCCAAAGGAATATCTGACCGTCACCTATCCTCGTGGGGAAAAGGGGCTTCCCGGGCGGCCCGGACCTTTTCGGCAAGATCCCTGACGGTAAACGGTTTGGGAAGAAAAACCACGCCTTCGTCAAGGACCCCGTGGTGGGCGATGACGTTGGCGGTGTAGCCGGACATGTAAAGGCAGCGCAGGCCGGGTTTGATGCCGGACAGTTTTTTCGCCAGTTCTTTTCCGTTCATGCCCGGCATCACCACATCGGTGATCAGAAGGTCGATGGGGCCTTCGTGGTTCATGGCGAGATACACGGCGTTTTCCGGATTGTTGGCGGTCAGGACCCTGTAGCCCAGCTGTTCGAGAATGGATCGGCCGATATCGAGGATCGATGCGTCGTCTTCCACAACAAGGACGGTTCCAGAGCCTTTCACGGGTTCGGAAACCGGTTCGGCGATGGCATCCTGAATTATGCCGCTGTGGGCGGGCGGGAAATAGAGTTTGAACGTGGAACCCTGGCCCGGTTCACTGTAGACATGGATGAAACCGTTGTTCTGTTTGACGATGCCGTACACCGTGGCAAGCCCCAGGCCGGTTCCCCGGCCCACACCCTTGGTGGTGAAGAACGGTTCGAAAATCTGGCCCAGTGCGTTTTCGCTGATGCCGCATCCGTTGTCGCTGATGGAAAGCATGGAGAACGTGCCGGGATAGAAGCCCGCGTGGCCGTTGCAGTAAGCTTCGTCGATTTCGATGCTCTGGGTTTCGATGGTGATCTTGCCCACCCCGTCAATGGCGTCTCTGGCGTTTACCATGAGGTTGGCCAGAACCTGGTCAATCTGCGAGGGATCGATAAGAACGGGGGGCAGCTCGCTGCCGGGTATCCATTCAAGGTCGATGTCCTCGCCGATGAGCCTGTGCAGCATTTTCAGCATGCCGGATATGGCGTTGTTGAGGTTGATTTTCCGGGGGCTGATGGTCTGTTTCCGGGCAAAGGCCAGGAGCTGACGGACCAGACTTGCCGAACGCCCGGCCGCATCACGGATGGAGCTGATCCGGGCCTTGGCCGAGGAATCGAGCGCGTTGTTCATGGTCAGAAGTTCGGCATTCCCCATGACCACGGACAGCATGTTGTTGAAGTCGTGGGCGATGCCTCCGGCCAGATGACCCACGGCTTCCATTTTCTGGGATTGACGGAGCTGGTCCTCCAGGCTGGATTTTTCCTGTTCCGCCCGTTTCCGTTCCGTGATGTCCACACCCATGAGAATGATATGGGGGCATTGTCCGATGGACACGATTTCCGAGGACATGAGGAGGGTGTGGTTTTTTTTGCCGATATCCTGAATGAATAGTTCTTCATCTTTGAGTTTGCCGCCGGTCATGAAAATGGTTTTTATGTCCCGGTACTGGGTTTCCGAGACCCAGAGATCGATTTCACCGGAAGTCCGGCCGAGCATCTCTGCGGGGGAATAGCCCAGAAGAGCGCAGAACGAATCACTGACATCGGTGAACCGTCCGTTGGGCAGGTCCATGAGGGCGATCAGGAGGGGGCTTCGCTGAAATATGGTGGAAAATTTTTCTTCCGATTCCTTGAGCAGAAGATTTGAAGCCAGGAGTTCCTTCCGGGTTGTTTCAAGACGTTCATTTGTTTTTTTCAGGTCGTCTGCAGTGGCCTCCATGCGGGCCAGGGTGGAAGATAATTCGCCGTTCACCGATTCCAGTTCCCTTTTCTGCTGCAGAACCATGACTTCCGCCTGGGTCCGATCTTCAATTTCATTTTTCGCTTTTTCAAGGGCCCTTCGGTTGATGGAAAACACGCTGAAGGCCGCGATGGTTGAGATGAGGATGGCCACGGTGTTGTCCGCCAGAACATCGATGATGACATAGTGCGGCAGGTTGAAGCGGTCAGGGCTCATGGTGACGATCAGAAAAAGAAAAAGGATGTTCATGCCCCCGTATATAAAAAATACGGGTGTCTTCTCCTTGACGGAAAGAGGCAGGATGCTCAAGAGACAGAAAACATAGGCAAAAGTGTCAAGCTGGGACACGATATGGCTTTCATCGAAAGCGATGATGGTCCAGATGGTCAGCTGGTTGGCAATAATGATCAGCTGGGTTGAAAATGAAAAATGGCCACGGATCAGAAGAAGCAGGGCGCACGGAACGAACAGGATGCAAAGCGCGATAAGGCCGACGATGGTGTTGTTGGTGGGAAAACCGTTGTGCTGAATGTAAAGGGTGTAGGCCATGATGATGAAAAGCATGACCATATTGAACACATAGACCCCGAAAAAAAAACGGGCTCGCAACTGAATATCGTAATCCTGGTCTTTATACCGGGACAAGATTTTATCGAAGGGATTACCCATGGCACTTCCCCATGACGGAAGTTCTCCTGTCTTATCGTTTCATGTGACAAGACAATAACAGGAAAAGAAAAGACCGTAAAGATCTAATTTCATGGGTCTTTTACAGGGAGTCCATCTTTTTCCGGGATTTGAAAAAGAAAAAACCCACGATGCCGAAGGTGGTGACCGGAGACAGCCAGATGGGGATGTGAACGTCGAAACTGTCCGCCACCATGATCAGACCCAGGAAAAGGATGGAGTACATGGCCCCGTTTTTCAGGTACAGGTAGCGTTTGATACTGTCCACGTTTCTTACGGTGAATTCCCGGACCACAAAGGCCCCGATGCCGTTTCCGATGAGAATGAGGGGGACGGACAGCGTGAAGGCAAATGCCCCCAGAACACCGTCGATGGAAAACGTCGCGTCGATGACTTCCAGGTACATGATTTTGCTCCAGTCGGACATCCGGCTGCCGATCAGTTCCTGCTCCACTTTTTCCGCATGCTCCCTGAAGCCGTGGGTGATGAAAAAGGCCGAAGAACCCACCACGGCGCTGAATCCCATGAGGGTGCTTTTTTTCAGGGCAAACCATACGAGAATCGCCAGTATCAAGGAAACCACGGCGAAAAACCAGCCTCCCTGACGGTGAATGAAAGCTTCGCCCGGAAGGCCGTAATGCTTGGGTTCAAGAAAAAGCCAGTGGAAGAACAGGAAGATCAGGAACGTGCCTCCGCCGATGAGAAGGATGGGGGCCGAGGATTTGACCGCAGCCAGCACGGCGGGATCTCCGCTGAACGTGGCCGTGAGTGCGCCCATGGGTCCTAAGGATGGCACGGTGGCCCAGACGATCAGCCAGGGAAGCAGTCCCCGGATGAGAAAGACCGCGAAGAGAAGTCCCCAGAAAAGAAACCAGCGCCGGGCCCATTGCTGCATGGTGGAAAGGACCTGGGCATTGATGATGGCGTTGTCGATGCTGGATATGGTTTCGAAAAGGACGAGGCCTGTGACGACGATGCCGGCTGAGATGAAATCCATGGGGCGTTTTTCCTGAGAGTATCCTTTAAATGTGTTGATCGATGCTGCATCCGATGCTTGAAAACGCAGACACCATGACAGGAAAAAACGTGAAAATCAAATATTTTGTCCATGAAAATCGGCGTGACGCTTAAAACGACATCCGGGTTGTTCAGTGTCCAGGACGGAGGGAATTGAGCTGTGTGCTTGTCCGGTAGGGATCTTCGAGTGGGCCGTTCCCGCACTTCGGGGTCCAGTCCGGGTCCCAGAGGGGGATGTTTTTGAGGCCCTCGGTGTATGAAAAATCGATGGCGTTTTCAGGAAAACCCGCGATCAGCTCATAGCCCACATGGCTTCCGGTGTAGTTCATGACAAACCATAGACCTGTGTCACGGTCTTCCACATTGAAAATTTCGATTCCGAAACATTGAATCAAAGGGTCTCGGATCATCTGGATGGATCCCGGAGTCCAGGTGTAAGGATCCGGCGAACCCAGGGAGCGCCCCGCAGTGTGGGCCAGGAGCATGGGGTTGGCGATGCCGGTGTAACGGTGATAGTTACCCCGGATGTTGCCCTGAATGTCGTTGGTCCCGATGATGACGCGGCGGAGCTGGTCTTTTTTTCCGTCCGTCAGGTCGCCGTCGAATTCAAAGCGGATGATCTGGCCGTTGATATACATGGGCTTGTCCGGGTTTTCTCCAAATCGGAAGCGGTCGATCCACAAATCCCAGTCGGTGTGGTTGGTATTGGCTGTCAGGGTTTTTTCTGGATTTGACGCATCGAAACCCCCGTTGCCCCAGGGTTTGAGCGTGGCGCTGTTTTGTGGGGCCATGGTGTTGAAATCCGAGGTGATTTTGGCGAAGGTGAAATTGGCGCCGTTGTTGTAGTTTTGGACGTCATAGAAACCTTCGAAACCTGAAAGTCCGGCGGCCGGGGGATTGATGCGCATGTCGCCGGACGTCCGGTGGTAATATCCCGCCTTGAGGTCGATGGAGCCGTATACGGCTGCATGCATGTCCAGGAACAGGCGCAGGGTGTCGTTCTCATGATAAAAGGATTCCAGGGTGATTCTTGAAAACTGGGCCTCGGTTTCCGCAAGTTCCGTGTCATTCATGAGGAGGATTTCTGCGGCGCATGGCAGAATGCGGAGGGTCTCAAAGCCGGAAGCCACGCTCAGAATAATGATGAGAAAATTCAATTTTTTCATTTAATTACCTCATAGTAATAAGATAATGCCATTTTTTTACAAGAGTATAGAGTGATCTATCTCAATAAATTGCAAGACCATAATAAACGATAATTTGTCTAATCCGGCTTCCCGGATGATGGGTGACAACCGATGGCATGGCATGGGCGGAGCACGATAAGATGGCCGAAGTAAAAGCTGCCCGCGTTTTGGATCAATGCGTTAACGGCTCAGATGGCATGGAAGAGGTGTGTGACAGTATGGGTGTATCGTGAGAATTTGTGGAGAGCATAAGGTAATGTATAGTCATTGTCAATTGTAATTTTCCATATGTTAAAATAAAATTTAACGGAGTATGATACACAAAATCAAAAAATTCAATCAAATGATTTAAATAATTGAACTATCTGTTAATAAACAGATTAGGATGATATTTGCATGATTGTACAGCTTTAGATCTTAAGAAAGGCCGGAAGATATCCTGAGTCATTGACTTTTTGAAACACCGTAAAGCCATGCCATTGAAAAGGTGACATGCCTGTTGTGTTTAGGAATTTTCTGGCATAGAACATGTATTCCCATTACCCTGGGCTGACCCTAATAAGAACACCACAGAACTGACGGAAAACATGCGGATGAAAAAGAACAGGATCGTTTTATGGGTTATCACGGCTGTTGCCGTGGGCGTCATGTGCGGCAAGGCCTGGGCCCGGCTTGATCTGGGTGTGGAGGCTTATAATGACGGACGGTTCAAGGACGCCATGGATATTTTCATTCCCCTGGCCATTCTGGACGATGACCAGGCCAGGCGTTACCTTGATCTGATTTTCGAAAAAGGGGTCAAAGCCTACGCTCAGGGAGATGATCAGACAGCGCTTCTGATATTTCCCAAGCTTTCCAAATACGGGAAGAAAGACGCTGAAACCTATTTGACGAAAATGGCGGAAAAAGGGGTTTCGGCCTGTAAAAAGGGTCGTTACGACATCGCGCTGACCCTTCTTAGCCATTTTGCGGCTGAGGGTGATGCGGTTTCTCAGTATTGGCTGGGCCGCATGCATGAAGACGGCACAGGTGTTGAAAAAGACCCGCTTAAAGCCTCGGCCTGGTATAAAAAGGCCGGGGAAAAGGGGCATCCCGACGCCCAGTTCAGGGTTGCGGAAATGCTGCGACATGGAAAAGGTGTGAAGAAAAATGAAATCATGGCATTGTCGCTGTACAAGCTTGCCGACAGGCAGGGACATTCCGAGGCACCGGTGGCGCTGGGTGAAATGTACGAAACCGGGACAGGCACCCCCAAAGACCCGGCCCTGGCCTACATGATGTATAAAAAGGCCTATGACCGGGGGAACGCAGAAGGCGCGTTTCATCTGGGGAGCCTTTACCGCCGGGGACTGGGGGTCCGGGCGGACCAGGACATCGCGGCCACCTTGACCCGTAAAGGGGAAGAACTGATCAGACACCCGAAACAAAAAAGCACACACGAGGAAAAACCATGACGCGGAGAGCTGTTTCCCTTTGGGGATTTGTTGTGGCGGTCATCATTTTTACGCAAGGAATCGCCGCGTCGGATGACAGCCTGACGCCCGTTCTCCCTCCTCCTGTTGAAATAACGACAGAAAACATCGCCTCCTGCTATGCGGGCGATGATTATTCGACACAGATCAGCGCCACGGGCGGCAGCGGCGATATCGTTTTTTCTGCGGATACGTTGCCAGCATTTTTAAAGATCAAAAAAAACGGTCGGTTAAAAGGGCGTGTGATGTCCCCGGCCGATGAATTCCGCTTGACCATTATCGCAACCGATAAAAAGTTCAAAGAGCACGGCGCACGCCGAGACTATACGCTGACCGTGTATCCGGCCATGGAAATCCACGAATATGAACCGAAGGCCGCGACAGCGGGTTATCCTTATCAGCACAGATTCCACATCAAGGGCGGTTCGGGTACGCTTCGCGCCGTTGCCGAGGGTCTGCCCGACGGCCTTTCCATGGATGGGGACGGCATCGTATCCGGGACGCCGTCGGCCAAGCCCGGAAGATACACCTGTGTTTTAACGGTCAATGATCTTGGGCCTCTGGGCAAGACACTGAAAAAAAAATTCAAGCTGAAAGTCTACCCTGAGCTGACCGCCGAATGCCAGAATCCCGGCCCGGTTCTCGTCCGCAGCCGTTTGACGGTCCCGGTCAGAGTGTCCGGTGGCAGCGGATCGTACAGATTTTATTCAACGGATCTTCCCCAGGGTCTGACCGTATCCTCCTCGGGCTCTGTACAGGGAACGGTGGATGTCAGGAGGGGCCGTTATCCGTATACCCTCCATATCGAAGATAAAAAAACAGGCATCGTTCGGGCAGAAAAACAGGAAATCACGGTGGTGGATTATTTTCCCGATGTCTACGAGGCCATGAACGACGACGGGTTTGACACGGGAAACCATGTGGGCGACGGAGCAGGACCCCAGCATCACACCCTGGACAAACCCGGCGACCGGGATACGGTCACGATGGATTTCGGGTCAGCCGGGGAAGGTTCGGTCATATGTATCGATGTCCGGAACGGCGTGGAGACATCAGGTCTCTTCCTGACATTATACAACGCGGCTCACGACGTTGTTGCGAAACTCCGGTCTGATCATTCGCTCCAGTATTTTTTTACCTGTGAAAAAAACGGTGTCTATTACGTGCGTTTTGAAACGGGCGCTGAAAAAACAGGGGATTTTACTTTTGAAGCCCGTATCATGGGAAAAGCCGTCACCCTTTCAAACGAAACCCTGGCCGATGTTTCAAGGGTCTACGACAGGCCTCAAAAACTATCCGCCGCAGACGGCAGCGGTTCGCACCGCTTTTCGCCTGTTGACCTGCCGGATGGGCTTGATCTTGACCCGGATGGAATCTTAAACGGCAGGGCGGCTGTGCCGCCGGGGCAGTATCCGGTGAAAATCCGGGTGGATGACCGTCTGTATCCTGGGATATTTCATGAAAAGGAATACACGATTTCGGTGGTGGATTATTTCCCGGATGACTATGAGAAAGCCGGTGATCAGGATGTTTCAACCGCCAATACTTTGAAACCGGGAGATCCGCCTCAAAACCATACGTTCAACACCGTGAATGATGATGATGTGATCAAAATCGATCTGGCCGGCATTCCGGACTCCCATGTCATTCGTGTTGAAACCGTGGCCGCGTCGTCCAGTGTTAAGCCGGAATTGGGACTTTTCGACGCTTCAAACACCCGGTTTCAGAGCCCCGAGGGTGTGGAACCCGAAGGGCAAACCGAGGCTTTTTTTCAAAAGAAAGCCATGGATGCAGTGTTTGTCAGGATCAAGGAACCGGAGGGGAAAACAGGCGAATACCGGATTCAGGTGCGGGATATGGGCTCCTGTGTGACGTTTGCCGGGATCGCCGTTCCCGATGCATTGCGCCGGGGGGCGTATACCCATAAAATCACCGCAGAAAACGGCAGCGGTCGTTATCATTTCACCGCTCGGAATCTTCCGGGGTCTTTGGCCATGGATGGGGATGGGGTCATTCAGGGTCAGCTCGATCTTGAGCCCGGTCGTTACCCGATTTCCGTCACTGTCGAGGACAGGGGTTATCCCGGAACGTCCGCTGAAAAAGATGCGGTCCTTTGTGTGGTGGATTATTTTCCGGACGCCTTTGAAAACATGGGCGATAGCGATCACCACACGGCCAACGCGCTGGTTCTGGGAAGCGGGGAGCAGAAGCACACCTTTCACCGGGCCGGAGATGTGGATATGATGCGGCTGAACCTGGAACAGTGCAGGCCGGGCGATGTGATCCGCGTGATCGTTCCGGGGGCTGAGGAAGGCGGTGCACTGACCCTTGAACTCCAGGATCTTTCAGGAACCGTTCTGGGCAGAGCCGAAAGGACGGACTCAAAGGAAACGATCCGGATCGTTCATATCTGTCAAAACCCCGGCGTACTGTATCTGAAAGCTGTAGAGACCCATAACGGCCCCGGATGTTACTCCGTCAGGGCCGACCATTGCGGGCCGAAAATCGAACTGACGGAAGCCGCCCTTCCTTATGGCGAAAGTGACGCACACTACTCGATGTTCCTAAGAACCCGAGGGGGTACAGGGAAAGTTTCGTACAGCGTAAGCCAGGGGGCCTTGCCGGAAGGGCTGAATCTCGATGAAACCACTGGGGAAATCTCCGGCCGGAACAGGACCTGGGGGCACACCGGTTTTTCGGTGACGGCTAAAGACGTGCAGTTTCCGGAAAACAGGGATACGCGGACATTCAGCATGGAAACCTACATGGGCCGGAAACTGGACGGAACGGCCATTGTCGAGTTTCCCCATTATGTCAGCGGGGCTTTTTCATGGGATGAGCAAATTTGCAGCACCACGGCTTTTCCCGGCCGGATCGAAGGTGGAACTCCGGGCCATCTCCGTTACCGCATGGTATCCCACAACATCCCGCCCGAGCGTTTTGGCATCCGCTTCGATGAAGAAACAGGGTGGTTAAATATCAGCGAAAAAATCCCTCTGGCCTGCAAACAATACACGGAAACGGATCTTTTCGCCGAAATTCGGGTTGAAGACAGCGTCCACACCAACAACACCTTCACCATCCGTTATGAGATGCCAGTCCGCTGTTTCAGCGACTTTTGATCGTTATTTTCGGTGATGCCGCACCGATGGTCTGATCCGAGAACGCCTTGAACGACGGGTAACCGCTTTTTTCAAACCGACCCTTGGTCCATGACCCGGTAACATCGAACGTGGTGGTTTCCCCTTTTTTTGAAGTCCGCTTCTGCCAGCCTCCGAAGGCATTCTGAGCTGTTCCGTCTGAAGGAAGGGTGGATTCCAGGGAATACCCCTTGGGAATTATGAGCTGGACACGCTTGATCAGCCGTGTGGGATAGGAAATGATAAAATCGGTTTTTCTTTCAAGAACGGGTTGAACTTCCAGATAGTAGGACATCCATGCATCCGGAAGGGCAAAGGAAACACGGTCGCCGTTTTTTTCACACAGTTCTTTCACGTCATAGGCAATCTTAAATACCAGATCTTTTGTATTCGAATCCATATTTTCAACGGCCAGGGCCACCGAGGCGCTTTTCGGAATTTTGTCGGAATAGAGCTTTTGAATCCAGTTCGTGTAACTGACCTTATCAACCGATGAAAGGTAATCCCGCATCATGGCGGCGGCATAACCTTTGAAGGCGATATTTTCCTCGATGGACAGTTCAAGGGTTTCTGAAACACGGGCCTTCATTTCCACGTCAATCCATGTCGAATCCTCCGTGTATTGGGGAATCGTGCTCAGATGGGAGGCCCCTTCAGCGAGGATCAGGGCTTTCTGGCCGGAAAGACCCATGGGGATATGGTTGAGCATATCCAGGTGTTTGGATGTTGTATCGATATAAAAACCAGCACCGGCTTCGGGGATGTAATTGATCATGTGGTTGAACTGGCCCAGTGAGGGGAGACTTTCAACGACCGTTTCGCCGGTATTGACAAGGACCAGGGACGACGGGATGGATACAGCCTTGAGCATCTGGTGGAGAAGGACGGCATGGTCTTTACAGTCGCCGTATTTTTTTTCAATGGTGACCCGGGACGTGTTGGGAATGATGGCGCGTTTTCCGAATTCGATCGCTTTGTATGTGTATTCGGACTGGATATGTGAAATCAGCGTCCTGATTTTATCCTCCCTGGTTTTGGCCCGTGCGGTGAGCGCAAGTGCCAGTTTTTTTGTTTTTTCGTCAAGGACCAATTTGGCGGCGATGTCGTTGAGGTATTCATCTCCAATGGCCTGCCAGGTTTTTCCGGCCCCGGCGAGTTTTACCATGGGAAGAAATTCGTCTGTCTTTCCCTGGAACGGTTCCCATAGGTATACGGGCGGATGGGTCATGGTCCAGGCCAGGCCGTTTTCGACAGGAACGATATCCGGTGTGTTGAATGTGCTCCGGGAGATGAACTTCGTATCACCTGTGACGAATAACGCCGAATACTGTACGGGCCTTGAAGCGGACAGGGTGTCTGAATGATAGATGAATTCTTTGCCGCTGTTTTTCCGGGTGCTGATCAGTTCAATGGTGTAGCCGGGTTTTAAATTGGGGATGGGAATGTTCAGTATTTTATCGTGTGTGGCCATGTCGGTTGAGTGCTTGTCCAGAATATAGTAATCGGAACTGTCACCCGAACTGACCTTTTTCCCTGTTTCGTCGATCACGACCAGGCTGTTCACATAAAGACTTTCAGACAGGGGATCAAAATCGATTTCTATGGTGCTGAACGCCGACACGCCGCTTTTATCCAAAAGTTTTATTTTTCTGTAGGTGGTCGTTCTCTGTTCCACATCTTTTACATAATGTATTCCCCTTATGATGCTGATGTAATACGCGCCGTAATCCGCATCATTCCCATGGCCGGGACTTTGCTTCAGTTGTTCAACGATGACATCGGGAATGGGCACGGGTTCGATGGGCGTCTTTATCGACGAATTGTTGCCCTGGCCTATGATGCCGGATATGTGCTGGAGATAGTTTTTAGCCTGGGGGTCTTCCGGCGATTCTTTCAGAACGAGTTCAAAGGACTCCTTGGCTTTGTGATACCACCGGAGGTTGATTTCCGCTTCTCCTTTCAGGTAATACGCGTCCGAGAGATACAGTTTCCGGGTTATCAGGTCATCAGCCACGGTGATCACGTCCTTGTACTGTTCCATGGCATTTAAATTCCGCGCAACGGCAAAGGAGATGTCGGCTTGAAACGGAATGCCCTTCTGGAGGTTTAGAAGGAAATTCACAGCGTCCCTGTATTTGCCCTGATCGTGAAGAAGGGCGGCCTTTTTCAGATGAACGTCAATGGAGCTGTCTTTGCGGACATAGGATGCAAAAGCGGGTTCAATGTCGTTCCATAGCCGCAATGTTCCCAGAAGATCGGCATATTCTATGAAATCACTGTCGTTGCGATAGTCTTTTTCAAACAGCGACCGGTAAGCCGCGAGGGATGGAGCGTTCATGTCGAGTTTTTTCATCAGCCAGGCTTTCCATGACAGAATCGTCAGGTTTTCCGGATGGAACTCGTCGTGTTTTTCAAGGTATTCAAGACCCTTTTTGAATTCCCCGAGCGCGGAGTAACAGGAGAGAGATGAGGCCAGATAGGCGTCTCTTTCCGTATCGAGATCCGTGGCTTTCATGTACCAGGTGAGAGCTTTTTCATAGTTTTTGGCTTTGTAATAAAATGAAGCGAGGGAGGAATCAAACGACGCCTGGGCTTTTTTAAAAGCCGCCGGCAAGGAGGCGGGATCAAATCCGGCGGGCTGTCTGCCATGGAGGGTGAAAGACTGATAAAGCTTATTGGACAGAACGTTGATGTCCGTATTTTTTTCATTGGTCCATGCGGCTATCATGTATGCTGTTTCATGATCGATGATAATTCTGATGGCGAAATCGTTGGGGATTTTGTCTATGACCCGGTGATAGTTCAGGGTGTAACCTTTGGCCTGGGCATTTTTGATTTCTTTCAGGTTGGTGATGTTCTTGTCTGATGAAGCGATGTCCAGGGTATTGAGAAACGCTGAAAGAATCACGTCGGACGCGACGTTTTCCCGGCCGATGTAGCCTGGGACCACGATGAAAAGGCTTCCATTTTTTTCACCTCCGATTTCCGCTTCCGGATTGTATTTCGCCAGATCCGTCCATTTAGCCCACCCTTGTCCGGCCAGAGAGAGGGTGTAGTTGAAAAAGGGGGACGAGAAGGATTCAAGGGGCTGATATTCGGTGGAATAAAATTCCTTGTTTTTATCGATAAACTGAAAGCCCCCGAAAATCTTTTCAGATGCTGCAACCATCTGGTCTTTGCCCAGCGACGGAGCCATGGTGACAAGCTGATAGGCCATGCCGTTTTTTATGATATTCCAGAAACGGTAAGACAGATTCTGGCCGCCCAGGATTGCGTCGACATCCCAGCTAAATCCCTGGATGCCGTTCAGCGAACAGTCTTCACCTTCTGATATCCGGCAGTCTGATGCCAGGCTCTTGATATTGCCTTTGGAGTACTCGACAAGTTTTTTTAAGGATAACCCTTTGTCCACTCCGATAATTTCGGGGATAATCATGAAAACCATCTGGGGGTTGGACGTGATCAGGCACAGCTTGGCATTGGGATTGACGTTTGCGGAATCCATTTTGACCCAGCCCGCATGGGGGGCGGTGTATGAGAAGTTGTAATCGTCTAACCGCCATGTCTCCCCTTTTTCCGACGAGTTGCCGATCAGGGCTTTTTCCATGTGTTTTATAAAGTCAACCGTCACCTGATATTCAATGTCACTGGAAAGACTGTTGAAGGCTTTTCCGGCAGGGGCGTCGATAAAATCCGCGCAACCTTCAAGTTCTTCATCGGAATGGTTTCTGAAAGAGAACAGCGAATCGATCAACCGTTTCCGGGTCGCTTTTTTTTCGATCTGTTCGCGGTTCTTCTCAAATTCAGTCTTCACTTTGTCCAAGAGGGGCTGAAGGGGCGTGGACGTCAGCTTCGACTGCATTTCCATTCTGAAAATGGCCAGATCGTACTCCAGTTTTACGAGGCGCTTCACGGTTTCCGCAGATTTCATGTACCGCTGAATCAGCGAAAGCCGACGGGGCGATGCCTGAAGGTTCATGATATCCGACTCAAATTCTTCTTTTTTAGTCAGTTCATCCGGATTCAGATCCTGGATGGAGTGTTGAGTGATTCGCTGTCCCAAAGGCGAGTCGTACCAGGCGATCACCTCTTTGATCTGGGCTTCGGACATGTCCGCCTTGATCCGGTCATAATACATTTTTCTGATATCGGAGATAACGATGGCATTTTTAAGGATACGTTCAACTTTTTCGAGCTCCCTGGGTTCCGGCGTTTTATGGTTCGCGGCAATTCTTTTGACGAGGATTCCGCGGAATAAACCGGGGAGAAGCGAGACTTGTCTGTCGATATCGGATGATTTTAAAAGGTTGTCGATGAGATCGTTATTCGAAAAGGCCCCGGATGAAGCCGATTGATACATGATGGACACTCCAAGAAAGCAACACAATAACCCTAAAAACGTGACCCGTCGTTTCATTCGACACTCCCAAATTTGAAGCAGAAAAGAACTGAAAACAATGAAGACAAAGAACGGTATGTAGTATAAATTTTCAAATCGTTCCAGACATTTCTATGTCTGGACTTAGGCTTCTGGGAAGGAAACGGGTTGCTGATTGTCCGGGCTGTTGCCTGATGAGGCATGTTTTGTGCGGCAATGAGGCGCGGTTTCTTCGTCGGCTTTCCGGTAATGAATATGAAAAAAATCCTTGACACCTCAAACGGCTTTTTATAAATAACAATCATTATATAACATAAAATATATAACAAATGTTGTCTTTGCCGGGTGGCCGTTCGGCATGCCCATCGTAGCCAGTGACGGACTTGATCAACGGATAAATGAAGGAGATGACCATGGGATTTGTAAAGTCATATGAGGAAATCATGGCCCATATGCGGCCTACAGCTGATTTTTACGACGCTGAAATGCTGAACGTATTCTGGGAAACCCCTCCCGAGGCGGTGAAGAAACTCCTTCCGGCACCTCTGGAACCTGCGGAGCATCCTGTGGCCATGGCGTTCGTCGCGTGGTATCCGGCCACGAATTTTGACGTGACGTACCGGGAAACAGCCCTGTTCATCATGGCACGGTTCAGGGAAACCGAAGGCAGTTACTGTCTGTCCATGTCGGTCACCAGCGACATGGCCATGGCCGCAGGGCGCGAGATGTTCGGTTTTCCGAAAAAGATGGCGGACATCCATTACCATCGCGATGGCAACACGGTGCACGGATGGGCCGAGCGAAGAGACATCCGGTTCATGGAGATTTCCGCAACCCTGGACGGTGAGTTCAACAGCCCGGATGCGGCGGAACTTCTGATGAAAAAGGGAATTCAGGATGATGGATCGTTCAGCGGAAAGGCCTTCAATTTCAAATATTTTCCCGCGCCCGAAGGCGGGGCCTTTGACTATCAGCCCCGGTTGGTGATCCAGGAAACGCTTTTCAGGCCATCGGAGATCCTGTTGGGTAAAGGAGCCATCACGATCACCCCCTCGCCCTACGATCCCTGGATTGATGTGCCGGTGGTCCGCATGCTGGGTGCCATGTACACCCGGGGAAACAACTCCATGCTTGGCGGCAGGGTGGCCGCAGAATCTGATTTCATGCCGTTTCTGCCCCATGCGTTCCTGAAATGGGATGTGAAATAGGGCCGTGTGACTATAGACAAAGATCAAGGGCACTTCGCTCGGATTCTGTATGCAATAAGTCTCAATATTTTCTGATTCACGCAATGGAACGAGAAGGTATGGATAACGGCTTACGCATGTTACAAATTTTGCATAGCTGGTGTTCTGAATATGAATCCGAAAAAGTTGCGTATGTTTGACCGTTCCAGATTTCATCAAGCGTATTATTGTAAATATTCCCGAAATTACCAAGTGTTCTTCGAAGCTCATCGGGTGCACAACAAACGTTGAAACGACCGGAATGGTCTATCCATGCTTCTTTACCGATAAATGGACATTCGCCGCCCGGGGCGATATCATCGGGTTTTTCGACGTTTAAAGGGAAAAAGTGCTCAAGTTTAATGGATTTGCCGTTCAGTCGTTTTTCGGCTTTGGCAATATAGGTGCAGATGGAGACACAACGATTCCATCTTTGGATTGCGTCACCATTCCTTCGCAGAGAAAGATGCGTTATCTCTTTAAAATGAGGCCAGAGGTGATGGCCTTTCACACGGTCAAATCCAAGCTTGATGGCCATTCGGACCAGATCGGGGATTTCATCGAGATTCATTTCCATGAATGTGAGCTGAAGGGTCAAGTTGCAATAGTGCCCACTATTGGCTGCAATACTGTCACGCATAGCAACCAGGGCCTGCGCATTTTTCATGTGGGAGTTCAGGGAGGTCCCTACCATGATTTTTTCCTGGGTTTTTTCGCTTGACCCATTCCAGGATATTTTGATGTCGCTGCCTATGGGAAGGATCTTTTGGCCCCAATAATCCACATGATTTTTCTTTCCTTTGATGGGGAATGTCCCATTGGTGGTCAGGTTGATTTTCAGATTCAATTCCCGGCAAATGTCGACGAGTTTTTCAAAATGGTTGTATAGGAGCGGTTCTCCCATGGTAGAGGGGATGATTTCCCTGACGCCCAGATGCGCGGCCTGGCGGATGATGGATTCCATCAAGCGTTCAGGCATCATGGGACGAATTGCTCTGCCGTTCTTTCTGGAATAGATGGAATGGTCCTCGCACATGATGCAGTTGAGATTACAATGGTCCGGGTTCGTATCGAGGGTCATTCTCCATAATTCTCGATTTGATTTCATACAAATTCCTTGTAGAGGGTTTCAAGTTTTTCAAGATGTTCATCCAAATCCGGAATCTGACCGTCGTCGGAATAAAGATAGCCACGCCGCCCCAGTTTTTCTGCAAGAAAGGGGGCATCACGAAGACGCTGCATCTGGGATGCCAGGCTGTCCGGTGACCGATGGGCGAACAGGAGTCCGTTTACGTGATGCTGAACGTATTCGGCCATTCCGCCAACGTCGGCAGTGATTACGGGAATCCTTGCCTGTTGGGCTTCATGGATAACCAGAGGTGAGTTTTCTGTCCAGATCGACGGCACGACGATGGCGTCCACATGATCAAAAACATCAGGAACGATGTCGTTGTTTTTATACTCGTGCATCCATTCCACTTTTTTTGAAGTTCCATGCGTTGCCTGGTCTGCGATTTTTTTGAGGGCTTGGGTGATTTCCCCTCGATCACGCCCCCAGATTCGTAGCTGACATTCGCCGTTGACGCTTCCAAGGGCTTCGATAAGCTGGTTGACCCCTTTGGAAGGGATGTGGGTCCCGATATACCCGAATGTGAACGGTTCATGGCCGTTTCGTGACCGGTTCCGGAGCCGCGTTCGGTCAAAGCCGTAATCCATGTACATTGTTTTTTCTTCAAGATGGCTGAAACAGGATGTGAATCTTTTTTTGAGATACCGCGACGGGGAGATGAACAGATCCACCTGATCGGCCACGTCTTTGATGTGATTCATTCGTCGTTTGACCCAGTTCTCCCAGAAATACCGGTCCTGCGTTTCCTCCTTTGGATCTCCTGAAAAATATCTTGAGTAACAGCGGCTGGCACAGGTCCGGTTTTCCTGTTTTTCACAGACCGCCCACAGGTTGCCCTCCTCTGCGTCCATCTGCATGAACTGGCCCCTGGGGCACATCAGCCAGAAATCGTGCAGGGTGAATACGATGGGGATATTTCTTTTTTTTGCCTCGAACACCAGCGAGGTCGACAGATGGTTGAGATGGCCGATGTGGACGATATCCGGCCGGATTTCATCGAGCATGGCCGCAAACCTTCGGTCTATGACATCGACCCGGTATCGGTCCTTGTGCCGTGGATTGTTGACGAGGCGCAATCGAACCCCCGGTTCGGAGGCATCCTGCTCATGGCGGATATCGCCGTCATATCTGAACGGGTCTTCTTCCCTGGTAAAAACGTGAACTTCGTGCCCCCGTCGTGCAAGTCCCTGGCAAATGGTTTGAGAGTAAACTTCAGATCCCGCATTGTATCGCATGGGATATCCATGAATGACTTTGATAATTTTCATAGGGCGTTCCGAATTTCCGTCAACTGTTTTCTAAAGGTTTCGACAAACATGGTGATTCCGGCCTGGGGGCTGATTTCCGCCCTCCAGCCCAGTACTTTGCGTGCACGGTCAGGACATCCGACAAACCGGCTGACATCGTATTTTCTGGGTGGTGCTTCGACGATCGTTGAGGTTGTTTTTGCTGCAGCAATGGCCATTTTTGCTGCCAGTTCAAGGGTTGTGGGAATGCCGGGCAGAAGGTGAAGGGCGGGCAGATTTGCAACCCCAGAATCCAGGAGTTCAACAATTCTTAGAATTCCTTTGGCCACATCTGAAACGTGTGTGAAGTCAAAGGTGTTTTGTCCGCCGTCCACGCGGAGGGATTCCCCAAGAACCGCAGCACGGCAAAAAGCGGGCAGGACACGATCCGGGTGATCAAATGTGCACCCGTATACATTGGCAAGCCTTACGACGGCAGTGTTCAAACCCTGTTTCCGTGCTTCAAACGCGGCGTCTTCCATGGCTTTTTTTGAACGGCCATAAATGTTGACGGGTTGGAGAGGCGTGGATTCCTTGACCGGTAAGGAGTTGGATTCTCCGTAGACTTCCCGGCTGCTTGCGACAAGAACCCATGGTTTCAAAGGGCTCTGCACGGCAAGATCCAATAGGGTGCGGCTCGCCTTTGCATTGGTTTTCCAGCACAGATCCGGATTGTTCTGGCCATGAACCACCCGTGATACGGCTGCAAAATGGATAACACCATGGCAGCCTTCCATGGCTTTTCCCATCTGTTCAGCCTCACAAATATCCCCTCGAAATGTTTTTTGCCGGGAACGCAGATCTATTCCCTTAACCCTGAATCCAAGGTTTTCCAGCTCCGGCCATACGTACCGGCCGACAAGCCCTTCATGTCCTGTGACTAAAATTGTTTTCATGAAAAATCCTTATGCAATAAAGGTCGGTTTGAACGACAGATGCCGCTCAGATTAAAGATAACGAAGTTTGGATTGGCCGAGTTTTTCAATCCATAACGCATCAAGCCCGATGGCCCGACCAGAACGCAGGGCATCGCTTATATCCTGAACGATCGGTTCACCGCTCTGGTTGAACGATGTGTTCAGAAGCCCATGAATCCCATACTTGTCCCTCAGCAGAACAAGAAGCCTGTATATGGATGACAATTCAGCGCTTTTATTTCTGACTATTTGCGCCCGGACCGAGCCATCCGCATGAGCAACACCTTGGAAATGGGGGAGCCATGAGGCGTTTATTTTCCACGCCCCGGACATGAATGCTCCAAGGCAACTGTGTTGACGATATTCCTCAAGACACGTCTTGGCCGTATCCTCAAGCATGATGGGGGAGACGGGACGATACCATTCCCTTTTTTTCATCACTTCGCTGATGTGTTTTCTGAGTTCGATGCTGTCCGGTCTGGCCAGAATGCTTCTGTGGCCAAGGGCCCGGGGGCCGCATTCTCCATGACCGATAACGGTGCCGATCACCTTTCCATCAGCGATCATTCGGGCGATTTCATTGATGGTGGTATCGGATACAGGGCGTGATGTTGATTCGCTTTTTCCAGGACTACGGACGATAAACGGAGAACATTTTTCAATGTGTCTTCGTTCCTGCCATTCGGCCATAGCCGCGGCCCCCAAAGCCAAACCGCTGTCGCAGGGAGCAGGGGGGACAAAAATATGGTCGAAACCCACTTCATTTTCGATTCTCACGTTTGTATGGATATTCAACGCTGCGCCACCGGAATAATGAAGATGGGCGCAGGAGGTTTTCTTTTTCCACTGCCCGATGAAATCGACGATTGAATGTTCAAAGTCCATCTGCATGCATGCAGCTATGTCGGCACAAACGGTATGCCTTGTCGGATTCTGGGTTTTTTTCATCGTTTCGATGAGATCCTGAAATAATGGAGTCAGGCGATGACTTCCCGCTGAGTTTGATGATAGACACTGGATGAGGGCAACAAGATCGGAATTTGCCGTGCCATGCCCTGAAAAGCCCATGAGCTTGCCCGGCATGGACAGGTGGTCTTCGGCCCGAAGACCGAGTATGGCTTGGGAAAGCATGCTTGCATTGAAATGGTTCACCACTCTTTTCAGGCTGTCCCAATCATAGGAAAGGCAACGAAGATTCCCTTGATTGTATGTCCAGACTGAATTTGCGGAAACAGATGCACCACCATCGATGTGCAGAAGAAGAGAATTTTCGGAAAAAGTACCGCAGAAGGGCAGACAACTTGAGATATGGGCCAGCTCATGACTGATCGCCCACCCCTGTGTTCGGGGTTCTTTCAGGTAGCCTTTCGTTTCGATATGACAGGGGACCATGATATCCTCCGGCTTAAACCCTTTGGGCACGGTCATGGACAGGCTTTCCGATTCGCTGGTGAATGAATCGCCGTAGAAGGAACTCACAAGGATAAAACGGATTTCTTCGTTTGGTACAAGAAACGGTCGAAGCAATGCATCGAAACACATGGACAGATTTCCATCATGCTTGGTGCGTGAAAATCGTTCTGCGGGAAGATGCGCTATCACAACCCCATTTCTGATCAAGGCGATGCCGTGATCGTGGGCATGGCACGATCCGCTTTTGTCCGGAATACCGTGGATGCCGACTGTCAGCATGAAGCGATCTCCTTCAATCCCTGAAAACGCCGCCATTCAGTCAATTGAGATCCGTTTGAAAAGAAACACACACCGTCAAGGTACCCGACCCAGTCGTCGGGTGTGGGATGGTGCAGCCCCAGATGATCAAACAAACCGGCGATAAAAAAATCATGGGTAATCAATAAGGTCGGCCTGTCTTTCATGGATTGCTCAGCGAGACTCATCATATCTCTGCAACCGTCGATAAGTGGCCGAAATCCTTGACCATGACCTGTATTCAGATAATGCAGGGCGGCTTCCCAAAAATTTTCCGGTGTAAGGTGGCTCTGGTTCTGGACCGTATCAGTAAAAGGGCCTGGGTTTCCAAGGAGAGATGTTTCAATGATTTCCGAAACGTTGATCGGGGTTCCAATGCCATGAGAAAGATGACGACATGTATCGACACATCGTCCGATCGGGCTGGAGATCAAGGCCCAAGCAGGTTCCTTTCTTCCAAGAATCTGTCCGAGGGACTGCGCTGCGAACTGCCCGTTCCTGTTCAGCTTCGCATCATCACCCCACTCCCCCTGAGGGATTGGGTCGCGTTCGGCGTGCCGCAGGATCAGGGCGACCCTTTCCCCTCGCGCCATCCGATCCACGATTTCCTGGATATGCACATCCGGCATTCGGGCCGGTAAGTGTTTATAATGGCCGTTTTCCATCAGCCTGATCCATTGGCCCTCCTTTGTTTTGCACAGCGAGAAGCCATTGTAAAAGGGCTCAACCCATTTGAATCTATGTTCATAGATGGGCTGCCCATGTTTGTTGATATGGAAGGCCCCCTGTTTATCCCGGACCACGGCAAATCCTTTATGGAATACATCGACGTTTTCAAAGGAATGGTTATGAAGGGGGCTGCCGTCGTCATTTATATGATATGCAACATTGCCGTGGCGGACAGCGGCGATTCCGTAGCGGAAATCCCCGACGTAGTCGAATCGTTCATCATAAAGGGGGGTAAAGGAGTTGTTGATATGAAAAAAACCTTTGGCATCCTGAACCACGCAACGTCCTTCCTGAAAGTTTCCACTCCAGATGTATCGCTGTGAATGAAAAACCTTACCCGTTGTATCGATATGGAAATAGCCGGTGTTATCACGTACAGTGGCAATGCCTTGGTAAAAGCCGAATGTTTCCTGATAGCGATCCGTATACAAGGGCGCTCCATCCATGGTGATATGGTATGCTCCGGATTCGTCACTGACTGCGGCAAGGCCTTCTGGGTCGTGGTAGCTCATGGCTCGTTTGAATGTTTTACCAAAACAGAGATGACCATTGACCAGAAAACCGGTTTCTTCTTGATTTAATGTTGGTTTCATTTTTTGTTATATCCTTAAATACGTTGATTGTTTCATCGTGCCCTTTCGATGAATCAAGATATCACTTTAACGCAAGTGGCTGATTCGACGACAGACTCTGAACACTGTGATGATGCATGTATCATTGCAAACAACACCCACGGGGGCGCATTTTTCAGCCTTGTCAAGTAAACCAGTGGGGTAAACTTTTCTTTTCCGAAGTGTTTGGATATGGCGTATATCCAATAAGTACCTGTTCGCATTTTGTTGAAGCACCTCGCCTTCCTGAAGAACTAGATTGACAATGTCCTGAGAGATAGCGCGTTCTTTCATCCGTTTTTTTGCGTGTAAGCTGTATTGCATTGTTATTCCTTCCATGTTCGTTCTTCACAATTTTTAAAATGTCCATTTGCGTGAATCATGCCATGTTCTATGCCCATACATCATTATGGGGTATGAATTTATAATATCAGTAAGTTGTATCCTGATTGATTTGATTGTCAGATAATCTTTAGTTGCTTAAAATTCATTTTTAAAATATCATAATTGATTATTAATTCAAAAATGACCATTATATAAATCCGGGGGAGAATATGGCTGAAGAAAAATGGACCTTTGTAACCGCCTATTTTAGGAACCACGGGATTGCGTATTTTGAAATGATTATAAAAGCCTTGGCTGAAAAACCGATGGGGCATAAGGATTTATTGGAGGGATCAAAGGGATGTTTTGATCAAATCGGACTTGTCAGGAAAAAAGAACCGAAGTTTTGCAAGAATATCGATCAATATATCTATCTTGTCCCTATGGGATGTAAAGATAACAACAAGTTCCATACGGCTGAGTATCATCCCTGGCACAAAAAAGACTCGGATCGATTACATCAAAGCTTGAAAGAAGAATATCGTGAAAAAAGAGCCGAAGTGATTGAACGATTTGACAAGCTCTTAGACATAGCAGAAAAAATTGAAGGGCAAACCCCTAAGCTACCACCTCTCGATTATATTGATCTTGCATTACAAAATTCGTGGCGACCTGATCAGATGCATGACTTATGGCAGATTGTCCATGAACTTCCATTGTCGCAGCAAATCAAGTGGTTTGAACGTTATTCTCATTTCAAGGATCATATTGCGTCAGGACCGTGGGATGAGATCAAGGATAGCAAAAAGGAAATAATGATCGTTGAAATTGGAAGCCCTGGAATGTCTGACGATGATATTTCATCATGGGGCCCCTCTCTTAATGATTGGATTGATACGTTGTCCATGGAAAAAAAACTGGGGGTTGGCCTCTATGGAACGGGAACCCACAATGAGCTGGCGTGGAGATATTTGAAAAAACGCAAAATCAAGCTCAAACAGACCGTTTTTTTTGATGTGAAAACGAAAGCGTTCAAAGAAGAAGCGAGACGATTCAGATCGTTTCAGATACACAGCGCCCTTGAGGATTTAATTCAACAGGAAAAACCGCCAGCACCCGGAACGGATTGGTATTCAAAGGAAAGACAACAAGCCCAAAAAAAACTTCAATTGTATAAAGAATGGGGTGACCTTTTTTCCATCGTTGTTATCGGGAATCGCGGGACTGGAAAATCGAGAATGATCCGGGAAGTTTTTATAAATAATGATAAAAACAGAAACGATCAACACAGTGAAATCGTCGAAATTAACTGCGCCGCTGTCCCTGAATCCCTTGCAGAATCAATATTCTTCGGTCATAAAAAAGGCGCGTTCACTGGTGCAGACAATGATGAACAGGGCGCCTTTGGTCGTCTTAAGAAATATTACGATAAGACTCAGGATTATGGTGTGTTGTTTCTCGATGAATTCCACCACCTTCCCCAAACCATTCAAAGCAAACTCCTCGTAGCCCTTCAAGCAGATAGCGATGGTATGTATACATACACACCCTTGGGACATACCGAATCCAGTAAAGTTAAATTCCAAATGATTCTGGGGACAAATCAGCGGGAAGAAAAATTAAAAGGAGGGGGCTCTCCATTATTCAGGGACTTTCTCGATAGAGTGCTGCAACGAAAAGTCTACCTTCCGGATTTGGAACAATCTGAAATCATTTCCGCCTGGAGTGCCGTATGGAAACGCATGAATTTCAGTCCTGAAGTCGACGATCCTCTTGTGGGGGATCTTGGGGAAGAATTTAAACAGTGGCTGAAAACATTGACGTTCCCCGGCAATTTTCGCGATCTGGAAAGGCTGACCATTCTGACGGCTGATAGTATTCGTGAAAACAATCGCGAAGCAATTGATCACGAAATATTAGGCAACCTCAAGAAGACGGTTAGCAAGGATGGAGCCTGGACGGAACTATCCATGGAGCCACAAAACAAAACATATTCCAACATCCCGAATATGATTGAACTTGAGCCTGAATGGTACAGCCACCTAAAGAGCACTGAAAAAAAGATTAGATTCTATTTGGCCAACAAACTTATTGATCACTTTGGCGGTAAGCAGGCTGCGGTTGACGCGGTAAGAAAAACCTCAAATCAATTTAGCATCTCAACTTTAAATAGATGGTTGGCTAAAGCATAGATCACGTCAATCGATTCCATAACTCTGGGAACACCGGGATTTTCGGTCCGTACGACAGAATAATCGTCCGATTGTGTAAGGAACGGGCCATGTTGCATGGATTGCCGACAGCTGAACGGCCGCCATTCAACGCATATCACTAAAAAATGGCCCGATCCTTCATTCGATGTTGGATGTTGATGGCGTCGTAAAAAGTCCCATATGCGGCGTTATAGTGTTTGGCCAGACACTCGACATACTATATGTATGCCTTCGCGCCTGGCCAAACACTATGCCTTGCCTCTGGGCCTTTTTCCATAGCCATCGGGCGACTTTTTACGAGTCCATCGATGTTGGGCGTTGGATGTTCGACGTTCATTCGTTCCGGCCTGCGTCACCGCCCCTTTACATCGTAACCATCGCCAGCCCTTTCATCATTCATAACCGATCATTCATCAAAGCCAGCCGTTCTTTTTCGCGCCCTCGGTCAGTTCCTCCCGGAACGCCGGATGGGCGATGGCGATCAGGGCTCTGGCCCGGTCGGGAATGCTCTTGAACCGGAGGTTCGCCACGCCGTATTCGGTGACCACGTACTCCACGTCGTTTCTGGAGGTGGTGACCACGGTGCCCTCGGGAAGGACCGGAAGGATCTTGGATTTTAGTTTGCCGTCCTTGTCCGTGTAAGTGGCGTTCAGAGCCAGGATGCTTTTGCCACCGTTGGACAGCCTTGAGCCGTGGACAAAGTTCACCTGACCGCCGGTGCCGCTGTACTGGCGGGTTCCGATGGATTCCGACGCGGCCTGGCCGGTGAGGTCGAACATCAGGGCGTTGTTGATGGAAATCAGGTTGTCGTTTTTGGCGATCTCAAGGGGGTTGTTCACCTTGGCGATTTCGTGGAACTCCAGGTCCATGTTGCCGTCGATGAAATCATAGAATTCCTGGGTTCCCACGCAGAACGCCGCCACCACCTTGTGGGGCTTGTAATTTTTCCGGCTTCCGTTAAGCACCCCCGCCTTCATCAGTTCCATCACCGAGGGGGTCACCACTTCGGCGTGCATGCCCAGATCCTTTTTGCCTTTGAGCAGGTGGCCGATGGCGTTACCGAGACCGCCGAAACCCAGCTGGATGGTGGCACCGTCGGGGATCATGCCGGCGATGTGTCCGGCGATTTTTTCCTCGGTTTCGGTGATGACGATCTCGGGGACCTCGAACACCTTCGCGTCATGCTCGATGATGCAGTCCACTTCCGACACATGGATTCTGAAATCCTCGCTGTTCATCCGGGGAAAGTTGTTGTTGACTTCGATGATCACCGTGTCGGCCTTGCGGATGGTTTCACGGCTGAGAAAGGATCCGAACAATGATCGGGTCATGTAGCCGTTTTCGTCCGGTGGTGTGGCCACCGAGGTCACCACGTTGAAG
This sequence comes from Desulforapulum autotrophicum, assembly GCA_020723285.1. GTDB lineage: Bacteria > Desulfobacterota > Desulfobacteria > Desulfobacterales > Desulfolunaceae > DYJE01. The sequence continues at coordinate 111,712 of DYJE01000004.1, forward strand.
TTCCCCTGCTCGGTGTATGCGGCCACATCACCCAGATGCTGGGGCACATAGGCCGAGACACCGAACTCCATGCACATCCGCTCCACCGGTCCCACAAACATGGTTTCGATGCTGAAGCTCTCTTTGTTTTCAGGGGCCATGAAACCGTAAAACCCCAGGGCGTAGCCCAGGGCCAGGGTCACGTTCTTCACGTCTCCGGCCCGTTCGGACAGGGCTGTGCAGAATCCGGGAGGGATGCAGGTCCCGCCGGAAAGGGCAATGCGGTCGCCACTTTTGATCCGTGCCGCCGCTTCCTGCGCCGTCATGCGTTTGGTCTGATACTCGTCCTGCCAGGTGGTTGTTTTCTTGACTGCTGTCATGCGTGACTCCATTTTCAAAGCAATGAATAAAAAAATTAAAGATGGATCGCTCCATTTGTTAACATTAACGTAAACGTGAACTATTATGATAAAACAGCGCCTGTGGCAATCTTTTTTTTATGCACCTTTCTTTGAAACCGGCGGATTTCAAGGCCGGTCATGGCTGAAGTCCCCTTTGGAATATTTTTTGGGGTTGACGGCCTGTTTGGATGCGTCTATTATGAATAAAAATATATAGTTATTATCCAGTGTGAGCTGCGCTTCAAGCATTCCCCCCTTTATTTGATTCAAACAAAAAAACAAAAACCCGAATGGTGAGCCATGAAACTTACGATCAGAAACAAACTGCTATTGTCGTTTTCCGCGTCCATCATTGTGCCTGTGGTCCTGATCTGTGTCCTTCTGGGATACAGGATACTCCAGAACTCCAAACAATCGTTCATCGTGTCCACCCGGAACGAATTACGCCAGGTGAGCGGGACCATGAACCTGTTTTTCCAGGAAGCGGGATATAATGTCATTCGCCTGGCCCAGCACGACGTGATGCAGGAAGCGGACGACACCCTGCCCAATTACACGACAACCACGGAAAAACGGAAAGACGACTACAACGCCATCGGCGGTGCCACTCAAAAGATCCATCAGGTGTTATTGCGGGTGGATCAGGCTCATCCTGCATATATTGAAGTTTTTATGGGAATCGAAACCGGCGGATTCGTCTCGTCCCTGTCTTCGGAAATGCCCGCAGGTTACAACCCGGTCAAGCGTCCCTGGTACACGAAAGCCGTTAAGAGCGGCACACCAACCACGTTGTCCGACGCCTACCTTTCCACCACAGGTGACGTCACCATTTCCATCGTCTCCCCCATCAAATCCCGGCAGGACGGCAGGCTCCTGGGCATGGCGGGTATCGATGTGTCCCTGAAAAAACTGACGGACATGGTGGAAACCATCAAGATCGGCGAAAACGGTTACGTGATCCTGGCCCAGAACGACGGCACGATTCTGGCCCATCCGAAAAACCGTGAGTCCCTTTTCAGGAAATTCAATGAGATGAGCGACGAAGGACTTAAGACTCTGGGAACGGTCACCGGGGAAAGTGCGGAGGTCGTCATGAACGGTCAGTCCTGGGTGGCCGGGATTTTCGAGTCGTCCGAACTGGGGTGGAAATTCATCGGGCTTGTTCCAAAATCCGAACTGATGAGGGATTTCTACAGCATGCTGAAAATCATGTTGGGCGTGTCCCTGGTGGTATTTGCTGTTTTCATGGCTCTGGCCCAGTATATGGCCGCCAGCCTGACCCGGCCGATTCTCACTGCCACAGGGATGCTGAAGGAAATCGCTCTGGGTGAGGGGGATCTGACCAAAACTCTGACGGTATCTTCCAATGACGAGATCGGTGAACTTGCCAGATGGTTCAATCAGTTCATCGGCAACATGCGGCGGGTTGTCAGTGATATTTCGGGGACCACGGCATCGGTCAACCGTTCGTCGGAGTCTCTGCTTTCCATCGCCGGAAGCCTTGCCGCAAACGCCAGGGAAACATCCAGCAAATCCACAGGGGTGGCGTCTGCGGCCGAAGAAACCGGCACAAGCATCTCCTCGGTGGCGAGTTCCATCACTGAAGCCACATCCAGCATCAACGTGGTGGCCAGTGCAGCGGAAGAGATGAGCTCCACCATCAACGAAATCGCGAGGAATTCCGAAACGGCGCGGCAGATATCTGAAAATGCCGTAACCACCGCCGTCAACGCGTCGAAAAAGATGAACGATCTGGGTGACGCGGCCCGTGACATCAGCAAGGTGACGGAAGCCATCAACGAAATATCGGAACAGACCAACCTTCTGGCGCTGAACGCCACCATCGAGGCGGCCCGTGCCGGAGAGGCGGGCAAGGGCTTCGCCGTGGTGGCCAATGAGATCAAGGAGCTTGCCCGCCAGACCGCCGGAGCCACACAGGACATCAAGGCCCGGGTCGAGGGCATTCAGAAAACCACCGGCGAAACGGTGACGGAGATCGATCAGGTATCCAGGGTGATCACCGACATCGACGCCATCATTTCCACCATCGCCACGGCCATCGAGGAACAGACCGCCGCCACCAGGGAAATCGCGGGAAACGTGGGCCGGGCGTTTCACGAGCTTGAAACCGTCAGCCGGAACGTGGTTCAGGGTGCCGAAGTGGTCCGGGTCATCGCCAAGGATATCGGGCTTGTGAATCACGCGTCGGTCAAAATGTCTGAAGACAGCCGGGGTGTCAGCGAAAGCTCGGGTGAGCTGAAGAACATGGCCGGCGAGCTTCAGAAAATCGTCAATCTTTTCAAAATATGAGAAACGACCATGCCCTATAGCCAACATTTGGAGCGACACCGCCGTTCAGATGAGGTATAGACCCTTTCAGGGAATTTATATGGGGGCGCGATCACGCATCCCATCATCAGAACGCGGGACGAATATTTGCCAGGATACGACGATGTCATTTGAACGACTCGGGCTTCGGCCTGAACTTATCGAAGCTGTAAAAACAAGAGGTTATTCAGAGCCCACACCCATTCAGGTTAACGCCGTTCCGGTGATCCTCGAAGGCCGGGACATCATGGCCCAGGCCAGGACAGGCACGGGAAAAACCGACGCCTTCGGTCTGCCCATGGTAGAGCTTCTCGCCGGTGAACCGGGAGAACGGGGCCGGAGCGCGCCCAGGGCTCTGGTCCTCGTACCCACACGTGAGCTGGCTCTCCAGGTGGGGGATTGCGTCAAAGGCTATGCCCGGCGTGTGTCCCTGCGCTGCACCGTGGTGTATGGCGGTGTCCGCATCGAACCCCAGATCGAACGTCTGAAACGGGGGGTGGACATCCTGGTGGGCACGCCGGGCCGGCTGCTGGACCTGGTCTACCAGAAACGCCTGGACCTTTCCCGCATCGGATTCCTGGTCTTCGACGAAGCGGACCGGATGCTGGACCTGGGATTCAGCCGTGAAATCAACGCCATCCTCGAACGGGTGCCCACAGAGCGTCAAACCCTTCTGTTTTCAGCCACGTACACCCAGGATATAAGGGCCCTTGCCGCAGAAGTCCTGAACGATCCCGCCGGAATCACCGTATCGCCGGACATCGCCGTGGCGGAACCGGTGATTCAGAAAGTGCACAGGGTGGCCCAGGCCAACAAGAGGGATCTCCTGGTTCATCTGATCAGCACTTGTGGCTGGGACCGTGCGCTGGTGTTCACCAGAACCATCCACGGAGCCAACCGCCTGACGGAACGGCTGCAAGGGCGGGGCATCAAAACCGCCGCACTGCACAGCAGCAAGAGCCAGAGCGTCCGCACCCGGACCCTTGAACTGTTCAAGAACGGCGAAATCCGTGTTCTCGTCGCCACCGACGTGGCGGCGCGGGGGCTTGATATCACCGGGCTTCCCTGTGTGGTGAATTTCGACATGCCCAACGTTCCGGAAGATTATGTCCACCGCATCGGACGAACAGGAAGGGCCGGGGTGACCGGTCTGGCGGTGTCACTGGTCAGCCCCGAGGAAAAACGATTCCTTGAGGCCATTGAAAAGCGTCTGGGGCAGACGATCTCCGTGGAAAAAATTGAAGGATTCACCGAGGGGTGCGATGTGCCGGATTTTGTGCTGTACCGGCCCGGCAGCGCGACCAGTGAGAAAAAAGCGTCCCGTGAAATCAAAAACCTGGTCCGTAAACGGGAGGAAGCCAAAAATCCCGCCGCTGAATCCGGGAAAAAGGGAACTCTATCAACTCCAAAGAAACGCTGGTATGCCGAGCCGGGTAAGAAAACCGTCAAACCGGCGGGCAAGGCCGGCAAACCCGGCCCACGAGCCCGCAGGCCGAAATAACGGAACTGATTTCATCATTTCCGACAAACAGTCGGGCGGACAAGGGTCGTCCGTTCTTCCTTCTTGATTTGCCGGTGTATCTCTGTTATTCATCCTGGACTTCTGGAACGGGATTCCGTTTTTCCGTTCACAGCCTTGCGCCTTTTCTGAACCGGATCATGCGTCTATGGTTTATTCAGGAACGGAAACGTCAACGATAAACCATTCCGGGGAGGGGAGATATGCGGAAAACCATTTTTTACACACCGGTTCTGAGCAGGGCCATGCACTACATTGCGCGGGCGGTACTCGCAGCGCTTGGGTGGGGATACGAAGAAACAGGCAACAGGCCCCCCAAATACGTGGTGATCGCGGCACCTCACACCAGCAACTGGGATTTTTTCTACACCATGCTGGTGGCGTTTGCCCTGGACATCAAGGTCTACGCCATGGGCAAAAAATCGCTGACCGAAGGCCCCTTCGGCCGACTGATGCTCTGGTTCGGCGTCATCCCCATTGACCGGGACACATCCAACAATGTCGTGGCACAGACCATAGAAACGTTCAACAGCCGTGACGAACTGATCATCATCATTCCACCGTCGGGAACCCGGAACAAGGTGGCGTACTGGAAAACGGGATTTTATCACATCGCCCATGGTGCCGGGGTTCCCATCGCCCTGGGTTACATCGACTACAAACGGAAAAAAGGCGGACTCGGCCCCTTTATCACGCCCACCGGCGACATCGACAGCGACATGAAGCGCATCAGGGCCTTTTACCGTGGCGTGACCGGAAGGTATCCCGAACGTCAGCTGGGATGACCGGCTCCGGCGTTCTGAGTGATTGAATATGGGATCGTTGTCTGCCATTTCGAAAATTAGGCCGCGACGATCCTCGAAACATCATTCCCCAGATCGGTTCTTCGAACGAAATCCTTAACCATTCCGGTTTTCCTCATGCATGGTGTTCCATGCTTCGGTTAAAAGCAGCTCATAGCCCTTTTCTGTGTGGGTTCTGACATCCTCCATCTGTTTTTCCACCACGGACTCCCAGAGTTCCCAGTTTTCAAGAAGGTTGTTCATGACGTCCGCAACGGCCAGGGTGTCTTCGGGATCGATGGGGATTCCCGCTGAAAGGACTTCCGCGGCTCCGGCAGCTGAGGGATAGAGAACCGGCACATGGTGCTGCATGGCTTCAAGGATCACCATGCCGAAAGGCTCGGCCCTGGACGTCACAAGAACGGCACAGGCGTTTCTGAAGGCTTCGCCCCTTTTTTCCCAGGCGAGGGGACCCCTTACATCGTACAAACCTGAATACCGGGGAAAAAGATCCTGGAGTTCACCGTTTCCAAAAATCCGGAACTTGCAACCGGGTTTGAGTATCGCCAGACGCTCCGCGATGCGGATGAAAAGGTCCGGGCGTTTCTGCTCTGTGATCCGGCCTGTGAAAACCACATGGGCAGACTCGAAATCCCCCATGGTGGCGGGTGAAATTTCCTCATCGGACAGGGGGTTGGGCATGACGGTGATTTTCTCGGGGACGATTCCGTATCGGCCTGTGATCACATCCGCTGTTGTCCGGCTGGGGGTGACGACCCGGTCCGCACGTTCGGCCCCTTTCTGTTCAAGGCGTGCAAGGACCGTGTCCATGGAACCGGGCCTTCGTTCGTATTCCGTGGAATGGAAATGGGCGGCCCAGGGTTTTTGCCTCAGTTCCGCCGCCGCCTGGGCCGCGCTGAAGGTCACCCAGTCATGGGCATGAATGATGTCGAATTCTTCATTGCGGCAGAATGCGACGAATTTGCGTTTGAATTCTTCGGAGAGCCGGAGGATCCCCGCGCCTTTTTTAAGGCCTGCGGAATCTGACACAAGGGTGTGGCGTGAAGGAGGCTGCCCCGGACTGTAGGGTGAAAAGCTGCTGCCGTATACACCTCCGGCGGTGGTGTAGGGGGAAACCATATCCCCGCCCGAATGTGTCCCGCCGTAAGGCGAAAAGGGGCGGCTGTAAGGTGAGGCATCTTCCTGAAAACGGAGGGGAATGCCCAGGGATACAACGTCGACTCCGCAGTTGAAGGGGTTCGGCAAAAGGGACTCTTCCGCCCAGGGGACGACGACGGTGAGGCGAACCCCGCGTTTGTTCAGGTTTCTCACCAGATGATAGGCTGCCGTCCATGTTCCGCCGGCCACAAAGGGCGGGATTTCCCACAACAGCATCAGAACCCGGACTCCGCTGGGGGCGGGGCCGTGAAGGCTCACCAGTTCATCCATGATCCCGTCATCGAAAAAAGCGTCACGCCAGCCGTTGATCAGGGGCCAGGGCAGGGTGGCCCTGTCGAAGACCGCCCCCGCAAGGTCCGCTCCCTGGATGTTCATCCGAAGCACCCGGGTCTGATGGAGCACAGCGTTTTTCAGGTTTGAATGTTCAAGGCTCGCCCCCGCCAGATCGGCGTAGGTGAGATCAGCCCCTGTGAGATGCGCGCCGTTGAAACAGGCCCCGTTCAAACGTGTGTTGACGAAACGGCAATCGTTTAAAATGCACCCGGAAAAATCGGCGTCTTCAAGAACCGCGTCGGTGAAATCAAGCCCCGTGAGATTTCGTCGGGAGAAATGGACGTTTTTCAGCGAAACCCCTTGCCAGGTCACCTGGGAAAGGGTTTTAAGATCCAGGTTGCGCACCGCTTTTTCCACGGCGATCTTGATGTTCCGGAGGACTTCGCTGTCACGTTCCAGACGGGCCATGGCCACCAGCGACGACAGGGCCTGAAGGTGGTATTCCTTTTTATCCGGCATAAAAAAATGCTGAAGCCCCACCACACCGACAATCCGCAGCCGCGCATTGTCGTCGGCCGTGTGGATGAGGAGGTCCTTGAGATCCCCGGCAGCCCGTTCCACCCGGTCTTTTTTTCGTGTGTCCAGATAATTCCGAAGGCCGACGAAGGTCCCAACAAGGGCCACCAGCGTGGTGACAAGGGGCCCCACCGAGGCGAAAAGGCTGCTTAAGAACTGACCCTGGGATTCGTTTTTGATCTTCAGATCCATGACTTCCTGCTTCGATTTTTCAAGATCAAGCTGATGGTTCTGGAGCGGCCCCAGTTCGGCTGCGATGCGGTTCACGTTCCGGGTGGTTTTGTAGGTGGCGAAGGTCTGAAGGCCTGCAAGAACAACGATCAGGATGAAGAGGTAAACGGAGAGCGGAATTTCAAGGGGCTTTTTTCCCGTTTCACTTTGGCGGGAACTGTCTGCGTCAGGAGGGGTGACCGTTTTCTTTTCAAGGGTTTTCGGCTCTTTCATGGCAGCTCCCTTTTCGGCGTTGGTTTTACGGTATTAAAATGGATGATTGTTCTTTTATATTGAACCGATACCATATCCCCCGGGTTCTTTCCAGCATGAAAGTGACACCGGGCCCGTTAAGGCGTTGAATGTGATGAGATGGCTGGTGTGCGGAGCGTTTAAGAGCATGCCATTGGATTGTGTTGTTGTTTTTTGGGCATGTTTTTGTTAGTTTAAAGACTCAATTTATACGTCTGATTCTTGCCATATCGAATTAATATTTTTTACACCGTTATACATCTCACGAGTGATGCCGATGAACCGGGATCGTTTTATCATCAAAGCTGTTTCAGGTTATCTGATGTTCGGGCTGTGCTGGATTTTTCTATCGGACAGTCTGCTTTCAGCCGTGTCGAGTCCTGAGGTCATGGCGGAACTGTCCATGGTCAAAGGGGTTCTGTTCATTCTCATCACGGGGCTTCTGATGTATTTCGCGCTGAAGGGTATCCCCGATGTTGAAAAGAATAACAGAAGGTCGGGTGACGAAGCCTGGCAGGGATTCCGCCGTATTGAAAGGGCTCCTTTGTGGGCCGCTCATGGTTTTGCCGTGGCGGTGTCTTTCGGTATGCTGCTTCTTCGCATGAAAATCGCCGTGTCTTTCGGCGAAAGGCCCATGCTGATCCTGTTCATGATGCCGATCATACTCAGCTCGGCCCTGGGAGGACTTGGGCCGGGGCTGACGGCCACATTTGTTTCTACGGCTGGAATAGATTTCTTCGGTATTCCACCCCTCAGGAGTTTTAAAATTCATGCAGCCCACGATTTTTTCCAATGGTTCATTCTTGTCGTCAGCGGGATCATGGCCAGCTATCTCTGCGAACTGCTTCACCGGGCAAGGCGTCTGGCGGACGAGCGGCGCATTCTTCAGGAACAGGCGCAGGCGCGTCTCCGGCAGAGTGAGGAACGGTTCAATCTTGCCATGATGGGGGCCAACGACGGCCTCTGGGACTGGAACATGGACACCGACGAGGTCTACCTCTCTCCGCGATGGGCCGCCATGCTCGGTTATGATGACCACGAACTGGCACACCATCTCGACACATGGAAAAAAGTCGTCCACCCGGACGATATGCAGAGGACCCTGGCTCTGGTGAACGACATCGTCAAAGGGAAGCGGGACCGGTTTGATGCGGAGTTCCGGCTCAGGCACAAAGGCGGTACATACCTCGATATTCTGTCCAGGGCCTTTCCCGTCCGGGATGAAAATGGCCGCATCGTCCGCATGGTGGGAACCCATGTGGACGTGACCGAACGGCGCAGGGCGGAAAAAGTTCTGAAGGAAAGGGAGGCGATGCTCGACAAGACCAGTCGCATGGCCAGGGTCGGCGGCTGGGGATTTGACGTAGCGACAGGACACGGGACCTGGACCGATGAAGTGGCCCGGATTCACGATCTTGAACCTTCTGTGGAAACGGACGTCCGCACCGGGTTGAGTTTTTTCCATGGCGAACATCTCGATGCCATTCAGGCCGCCGTGCGGGATGCCATCGAAAACGCAACGCCTTACGACCTCGAACTTCAGCTGGTTTCAGCCAAAGGCCGCGTGAAATGGGTCAGGACCGCCGGTTATCCTGTGACGGAAAACGGAAAGGTGGTCCGGGTGGAGGGCATCATCCAGGATATCAGCGACAGAAAACAGGCGCAGCTTGAACTACAGGCGCTGAACATGGATCTGGAACGGCGTGTGGAACAAAGGACCCATGAGCTTTCAGCCGCCAACGAAGAACTTGAGAGCTTCGCCTATGCGGTGTCCCATGATTTACGGGCACCGCTGAGAGCCATGAGCGGGTTTTCCCAGGCGTTGGTGGAGGATTACGGAGACCGGCTGGACGGTGAGGCCCGAGTCTATCTGGACCAGATCGTCACGGGAAGCCGTCGCATGGGCGAGCTGATCGACGGTCTTCTTGCACTTTCCCGCAGCACACGGAGCATGCTGACCCTGGACCGGGTGGATCTGTCCGACGTGTCCACGCGGATTTTAGAAAACCTGGCAAGAGACGATAAAAACCGGAACGTGAACTGGGACGTGGAACCGGGGCTTGCCGCCACCGGTGATGCGGCCATGCTCGATGCGGTGATGGCCAATCTTCTGGGAAATGCGTGGAAATACACGTCTCGCACGGAAGACCCGTGGATCCGGGTGCATTCCGGGTTCATCGAGGGAAAGATGGCGGTCTGCGTGTCCGACAACGGGGCCGGGTTCGAGGAAAATCATAGTAAAAAGCTGTTTCAGCCGTTTCAGCGCCTTCACCGTCAGGATGAATTCCCGGGTATCGGAATCGGTCTTGCCACAGTCCGGCGTATTGTGGTCCGGCATGGGGGAGAGATCCGGGCCAGGGGCTGGGTGGACCAGGGGGCGTCGTTCTGTTTCAGACTGCCTGAAGACGGCTGCAATGAATAAAAAAAGGAGATGAACGATGACGGGCAAGACCATGCTGCTTGTTGAAGACGACCCCCAGGATGAAATGCTGATTTTGAGGGCGCTGAAAAAGGCCCATGTGGCCAACACCATCGACGTGGCCCGTGACGGGAGGCAGGCTCTGGACTATCTGTTCCGGGAAGGTGAGTTCGCAGGGCTTGCGGATCGCGAATTGCCCACGGTGGTGATTCTCGATATCAACCTGCCCAGGATATCCGGTCTTGATGTCCTCAAAAAGATTCGCGATGATGAGCGGACAAAGACCATTCCCGTGGTGATTCTGACGTCGTCCGATGAAGAGGAGGACCGGCTTCGGAGTTATGCAAACGGAGCCAATAGTTTTGTCCGAAAACCCCTTGAATTCAATGAGTTTGCCGACAAGGTCGGATCACTGGGCATATACTGGCTGGCCATCAACGAACCTCCTGGGGGAAAGCGATGAACGCATATAAGATCTTGATGATCGAAGACGAGGAGGCGGACTATCTCCTGATCCGGCGTCATATCCAGAAAAAGGGTTTTCATGGGGAAATTCACTGGGTCCGTGATGCTGAAGGCCTTGCCGGAGCCCTTGTCCGGGGCGGATGGCACCTTGTTCTGTCCGATTACAAAGTGGCGGGTCTCGATTTTCCCGCTGTGCTCGATCTGGTGCTCCAGAACCTGCCGGACGTTCCGGTGATCATGGTTTCCGGCAGCGTGGGCGAGGAAACGGCTGTGGACCTTCTGAAAAAAGGACTGTGCGATTTTGTTCTCAAGGACCGTCTGGAACGTCTGGTCCCCGCCATGGAGCGAAGCCTTGAAGAACGGCGTGAAAAAAGGAAACGTCGGGAGATCGAGGCTGAACTCCGAAAAAAGGAGCAGCTGATGGCGGCCATCCTTGACGGAACTCCCGATGCGGTGTTCGCCAAGGATCTTATGGGGCGGTACCGGTTGTTCAACAGTGCCGCAGCCCGTTTCACAGGCCAGACGGCTGAAGGCATTATCGGAAAGGACGACACCCATCTGTTTGAGCCGGAAACGGCCAAAGCCGTTATGGCCCAGGACCGTATAATCATGAGTGGAGGGTCGCTGGTTGTTCACGAGGAACGAATCTTGCCTTTCAATAAGGAGGAACGGACCTTTCTTGTCAGCAAGGGGCCGATCTATGATGAGGCGGGGTCTGTCAGCGGACTGTTCGGGATCTCGCGGGACATCACGGAACGGAAAAATATCGAGGAGGCCCTTAAGGCCAGTGAAGCCTGTTTCAGGGCCTATGTGGAAAGCGCTCCCATGGCCATTCTTGTGGCCGACTCAAAGGGTCGGTTCCTTGACGCCAACCCCATGGTGACAACGCTGCTGGGTTATGACAAAGACACGCTTCTTGCCCTGGAGGTCTCGGATATCGCACCGGCCGAGGATTTGTATGACGTTCGAGGGGACTACCGCCGTATGATTCTGACGGGCCATCTCGAAGGGGAATACCGGATGTGCCGGTCGGACGGTGGAATCATCTGGTCCATGCTGAAAGGGGTCTGTATTGGTGAGGACCGATATATGGCCTATTTCCAGGATATCACGGCGCAGAAGGAGGCCGAGAGGCGAAGGCAGTTCACCACCCGTCTTCTTGAACTGGTTCACGAACATACGGACATTCAGGATCTTATCTGCGAATTCGTTAATGAAATCAAGGAATTCGCCGATTGCGACGCGGTGGGCATCCGGGTTTTAGATGACGAGGGGAATATTCCCTATCAGGCTTACAACGGTTTCAGTCCGGGATTTTTCGAGTCGGAAAGCCCCCTGTCCATCAAGTCGGATAAATGCATGTGCATCAACGTGATCAAGGGGGATACCGACCCCAGCCTTCCGTTTTATACCCCCGGCGGCTCTTTTTACATGAACGGAACGACGGCCTTTCTGGCCACGGTGTCGGAAAAGGACAAAGGGGAAACCCGGAATGTCTGCAATGCCGTAGGGTTTGAGTCGGTGGCTCTGGTTCCGTTTCGGAGCGAGGGCCGGATTCTGGGCCTGATCCATGTGGCGGACAGGCTGGAAAACAAGGTCCCGCTGAATCTGGTTGAAACTCTGGAACGGGCGATCATGCAGCTGGGGACGGCGTTCCAGCGGTTCCAGGCCCGACGGGCGATGCGTGAAAGCGAGGAACGGCTGAGGTCCATCATCGACAACTCCGGGTCTATCATCTGGGTCAAGGATCTTGACGGGCGGTTCACCGTGGTCAATGCCTATATGCTTTCCGCCTTGAACCTGAAAAGCGAGGAGGTTCTGGGGAAAACAGTGTATGACCTTTTTCCCGCAGAGGTCGCCAGGGAATATGCGGATAACGACAGGCAGGTCATCGCGTCAGGACGTGCCCTGGACGTGGAGGAACGGGCGGTTCTGCCCGATGGCCCTCATGTGTTTCTGTCCGTGAAATTCCCTTTGCGCGGGCCCGACGGAGCTGTGTCCGCCATCAGTGCCATCTGCACCGATATCACCCGGATCAAGGCGGTGGAGGAGTCTCTGAAAGTGCAACACGAAAAATTCAGGAACCTGTCCCTGGAATACCGGGTCCTTCTGGACAATGTCCCGGACGGCATTGTTTATCTGGCTCCCGATGGCCGGATCCGCTGGACCAATGCCGCCGCCAACTCTTTTTTCAGGATGGACGGCGATGCAGTCTGCCGGGGAAAGATCTGTCATGAAGCATTCTGGGGGTGTGAGAGTGCCTGTCCCGATTGTCCGGTGATGAAAAGCGTCCAGACCGGGCGGAATGAAAACGGTGAAATGGGGTCATCCGACGACGAGCGGAAATATGAGGTCAGGGCCGTACCCATCAAGGATGAGGCCGGGACGGTGAAAGGCGTGATCGAAATCATCCGGGACATCACCGAGCACAGGAAACTTGAACAGCAGTTCCGCCAGGCCCAGAAAATGGAGTCCATCGGCACACTTGCAGGCGGGGTCGCGCATGATTTCAACAATATCCTTTCGGCTATTCTGGGTTATGGCGAAATCGTTCTGGACACTCTGGACGATGATGCTCCCCAGCGTGAGGGTATGAACGCCATCATCGAGGCGGGGCTGAGGGCCGCCCACCTGACCAAGGATCTGCTGCTGTTTAGCCGGAAACAGGTCAGTGAAAAAAACACGGTGGACATCAACTCCGTGATCGAACGGATTGAAAAATTTATCCGGAGGATCATCGGCGAGGATATTCAGTGCAGGACACAACTCTACCGGAAGCCGGTGCTGATCAACGCAGACGCCCATCAGATCGAGCAGGTGCTGATGAATCTCGCCACCAACGCCCGGGACGCCATGCCCGAGGGCGGCGTGTTCACCATCACCACGGACATTACGGAACTGGACGAAGATTTTATGGAAGCCCACGGTTTCGGTTCACCGGGCCGCTATGTCCGGATGACCGTTTCAGATACGGGCAAGGGCATGGAAAGGGGAACCCTCGACAAGATGTTCGAGCCCTTTTTCACCACCAAAGAAATGGGTAAAGGCACAGGGCTCGGACTCGCGGTGGTCTACGGGATCGTCCGGGATCACCAGGGCTATATCCACGCCTACAGCGAACCGGAGCATGGAACGGTGTTCAATGTCTACCTGCCTGTTGAGGAGGGCAAGGAGTATTCAGCATGGCAACCCATTGTGAATCAGAAACCCGCGGGCGGGAATGAGGTGATCCTTTTGGCAGAAGACGAGGTGTCTGTACGGAAGTTGTTTTCCACGGTTTTAAGGCGCAGCGGCTATACGGTGATCGAAGCGGTGGACGGCGAGGATGCGGTCAGAAAATTCAAGGAGCAGGCGAACTCGGTCGATCTTTTTGTTTTCGATCTGGTCATGCCCAGGCTCGACGGTAAAAAGGCCTTTGAAACCATACGGGAACTGAAATCCGATGTGAAGGGTATCTTTGTCAGCGGGTACGCGCCGGAAAACATCAGGAGTCAGGATCTGTTCGACCTTCGGGCCGAGGTTCTCTACAAGCCTGTTTCGCCCAGGGATCTTCTTTCCAAAGTGAGGAGGGTTCTCGATGGAAGGAAGGAAGACGTGTATCCTTAATACCCAGTGTAACCGCCTGCGGAAGGGTTCTGAATAGAAAAGAGCCAGTCTAATGCCGATGGCTGGGGGGACGGCTTTTTATGGAAATGACGGGCTTGTGATGTAACATACAGAAATAGAAAGGAGTTATGGATGAAAATAGGAGGGGTGTTTTTTTGGCACACCGCTTGCTATAAAGAAAGTCAAACATGCGGCGAGGATCAAGCCACCACCCCTGACATGATCCGGACCACGAAACCATTGCAAGTCTCCTCTCCTCCAACCGGGGACATACCGGGGATGGGATAAAAAACGGCAACCCATTCCCGGTATCCCCTGGAGAGCAATGGAAGAAACGCTGGCGGGGAGTCTCTTGACCCTTCGCCGCGAGAACATAGGCAAGCGTTTTTTCACCCCTTCTCCTTTCCTTTCTCAAACGGGCACTGTTAGCCGGGAACGAAAGGGTTTGAACCATCAAACCCTCCCGGCTTAACCCGCCTGATTCACTGAAAACAGTCTGTGATTCACGATGATCATCGCCCATTTTCGCGCTTCAGGAAAAATGATGGACTTGTCGGATTAAAATGTTTAAAATACAGCATATTCGATTCAATTCCACAGACGCAGACATTATTCTGCTCATTCAACAGATCAATAAACTCGCTCAATACGAAACAGCTGGTTGACAGCTGCCGGAAGACTGACTTGTCTCTATGCAAACGCAGGCCAAAGGAGAGGATATGTTCAAGGATTTGTCGTTAAAGAAGAAACTGCTGGGGGCTTTTTTAATTACAGCCATGATTACGGCTGTGGTGGGGGGGATTGGGTTGATGCGGATCGCGGAGAGCAATCACGCCTTCAGCCATGTGGTGGCAGAGGATGTGGTGTTTCTGTCGGGGACTCTGAATCTGGAGCAAATGACTCTTCAACACCGGCGGTATGAAAAGGATTTTTTTCTCAACATCGGCGATGCTGAAAAACAGAACGGCTATCTTGAGAAATTTCGGAAAGTCGCTGCCGAAACCCAGGAAAAAATAAAAACACTGTCCGCGACTGTGCCGGATGACGCGGATGGCCGAGAGGAAATCATTAAAAAACTGACAGAAGCCGGGGAACGTCATGCAAAATACAATGAGGGATTTATCCGGATTTCAGGGGTTGTCGCAAACGATCCGGCCGCGACACCCCAGTCTGCGAACACGGCCATGGCTGAATTGAAAGAAGAGATTTACGCTTTCGAATCCCTGACAAGCCAGCTGGCGGATATGGCCCAGGGCTATATAGAAGGCGAATCGGCTCAGATGGTTGACGAAGGCCGGATGTCGCAAAAGATGATCGTGGTTTTTCTTTTAGTGGGTGTGGCGGTGAACGTCGCCTTCGGCATGGTGATCGCGGGTATGATCACAAAGCCCGTGCGGATGGCCGCCGAGTTCGCGGAAACCATGGCCAGCGGGGATTTCAGGAAGGATATTTACAAAACCGGAAACGATGAGGTGGGTGTCATGCTGGGTGCTTTAGGAACCATGTCATCCCAGTTGCGGTCTATGGTGAGTGACATTGTCGGGTATGTGGACACGCTGGCCAGCGCGTCCACGGAGCTTGCCGCCATTTCGAACCAGCTTCGCAGCGGGGCCGATCAGACCGTTCATCAGGCCCATGCGGTCACAGCTTCGGCGGAGCAGGTCAGCACACATATGACCTCGGTGTCCGCCGCATCCGAACAGGCCAGCACCAACGTCAACATGGTGGCCACCGCAGCCGAGGAAATGACGTCCACGATTTCTGAAATCGCGAAAAACACCGAAACGGCCAGGGTTATCACCGGTGATGCCGTGACCCAGGCCGGAGCCGCCTCGGATCAGGTGGACAAACTCGGCGAATCCGCATCCCAGATCAGCAAGGTGGTGGAAGCCATCACCGAGATTTCGGAACAGGTGAACTTGCTGGCGCTGAACGCCACCATCGAGGCTGCCCGGGCCGGAGAAGCGGGCAAGGGATTTGCGGTGGTGGCCAATGAAATCAAGGAACTGGCCCGTCAGACCGCCACGGCGGCCATCAGCATTCGAGAACAGATCGGGGCTGTTCAGGAATCTTCGAAATCCACGGTGGAGGGTATCGGGGCCATTGAATCGGTGGTGGGAAAGGTGCACGGCATTGTCGAGAGCATTGCTGCGGCCATCGAGGAGCAGACTGCCGTGACCCGTGAAATCGTCAGCAATGTGTCCCAGGCGTCACTGGGAATCGGCGAGGTGAGTTCCAACATTGCCCACAGCAGCGACGAAGTGGGGCGCATTTCACACGAGATCGGACAGGTGAACAGGAGCACGGAAAACATTTCACAGGCCAGTGTCCAGGTGAACGCCAGCGCCATGGAACTGAGTCGTGTTTCGGAACAGATCAAACAGCTCGTTGGCCGGTTCCGTGTCTGAAACCGGTCTTTTCAGTCCCTGTCAAGAATTCTGACGTCGATGCGGCCTTCAAGGCCTTTCTTGAAGGCCCTCGCGTCTTTCACATCTCCAATCACTTCCCCGTAGTGCATGGGCACGGCGATTTCAGGCTTGATGATCAGGGCCGCTTCCACCGCCTCAGCGGGTGTCATCACAAAAGTGCCGGAAACAGGCAGAAGGGCGATGTGGGTCTTGATGTACGACATTTCGGGAATGAGGTCCGAATCCCCGGTGTGATAGATCCGGATGCCGTCGATTTCCATGATGAACCCCAGCCAGTTGTTGGATTTGGGATGAAAGGATTTGTTGATGTTGTATGCCGGGACCGTATGGATCCGGATTCCCCGGACGGTGAGGTCTTCGCCGGGCTGGACAATGCGGACATCTCCCTGGAGTTTTTTCGCGCTTGTTTTTTCCGTGACGATGACGGTGTCTTTTTTCTGAATCCGCTTCACATCTTCCGGCGAACAGTGATCGTAGTGGCTGTGGGAAATGAGAATGAGATCCGCTGCGGGGCCTTCGTCAATTTCGTAGGGGTCGATGTATATGACGGTGGTCCCTGAAATCCTGAATCCCGAATGACCCAGCCACTCGATGTTGTCCATCAGATCTTCAATCATGCGTTTCTCCTTGAAATGTGAATCCCGTCATATCCCGGCCCAGAACCTTGCGAACAGGGCGATTTTTTGTGACCACCGTTTTTTTTCAAAGGGTATCATACGGATTATCCGGCCGGGCCGCAAATAAAATTTCCCGTAGGCCTTTCGAACCCAGGCTTTTAGAACCCGCTCGTCATGGCAGGTGTGGAAACAGGACGGAAGACGGTCCGGCGGGTTTCTGGAAACATCGATGTTCGCCCGGACTGCATAAGGTGTTCCGGGGTAGGGGATCAGCATGTGGAACGCGGCGTAATCGGGGTCGAGATCAAGGGCTGCGGCAAGGGTTTTGTCCCGGTCCTTTTCCGTTTCACCGGGAAAACCCGAGTTGAAAAACAGCGCAGTCCGGATGCCTTCGGCACGTGCACCGGAAACAGCCCTCCGGCATGCATCGAGACCGATGTTTTTTCCTGTGCTTTCAAGGATCTCCTGTGAACCGGATTCCACTCCCATGTGAATCAGTGTGCATCCGGCCTTTTTCATAAGGGCCAGGGTTTCCCGGTCGAGATCCGTGGCCCGTGTCTGGCAGCACCAGGTGACGTTCAGGTTTCGTGCGGCCATGAGACGGCAGAAGGTTACAAGAAAATTCCGGTCCAGGCCGAACTCCAGATCCATGAAATACACCGAGCGGATGTTGAAACGGTTCCGGGCTTCGGCCACTTCAGCCACCAGTTTTTCCGGGGATTTCCGGCGGCAGCCAGCGGGAAACATGGCCTTGAAGCAGAAGGCGCAGTGGAAGGGGCAGCCCCTTGAACTTTCCATCAGGGTGAAGGGGTGATCCATGAACGGGTAATGATAGGCGGCCATGGGCAGGAGGTGAAAGGCCGGTTTGGATATGTCTGAAAGAGGCGGCGCTTTTCCGGCCGGGTTTTTCGTGATGACACCGTTGGAGAGATACGCGAGCCCCGGTATATCCGTAATGTGGTCCGTCCAGGGCGTCCGGGAGAGCAGTTCTGTGACCGTCATTTCCGGCTCGCCCAGCACGGCGGCCCGGGCTCCGGTTTGTCTTAAAATAATGTCGGGTCTTGCAGTGACGTGGGGCCCCAGCAGAATGGTTTTTTCAGAGGGGAAACACCGGACCGTATGGAAAAAAAGCGGAATGTGGAGCGACGGGCACTGCCAGCGGTCATAGGCCTCCGATGTCACACAGACGGCGTCGAAATCCCGGCCGAGCTGGCGGAGCCTGAATTCGGAGAGCCGTTCAATCCGGTTGTCCACGATGCGGACATCGATGCCCTTTTCGAGAAGAAGACCGGCGATATTGGCCAGGTCCAGGGGTTGCCATATCCGCCTGAACAGCGGCTGGCCACCTTTTGTTCTTCCTGACGTTTCAGGAAGAACAAGGAGGACTCGTTTGACGCCGTGCCTGATGACATTCATCTCCGCTGTCCGATTCATCATGTCTGGATCAGGGCATGAGGTCGACACGGCCGTCATCCAGGTCGTAGCGCGCACCGACAATCATCAGCTGCCCCTTGTCCACCAGGGGTTTCAGAAACGGGTCCGCTGTTTTCAGCATCTGCACGGTCATGGCCACATTGGCTCTCATGCCCACTTCCGGCAGGTCGGCGGTCCGGCCCCTCACCGAGTCGATGGCGGGTTTGATGGCCTTGACAATGCAGCCGATATGGCCGGGAGCTTCCCCGCCCTGAACCGTGGCCTTGACCGCCCCGCAGCTTTCATGGCCGAGAACCATGATGTAGCGTGTGCCCAGGTGTTCAATGGCGTATTCGATACTTCCCAGGGCCGCGTCGTCGACGATGTTGCCTGCAAGGCGGATCACGAAAAGATCGCCGATGCCCTGATCGAAGATGATTTCAGGGGGGACGCGGGAGTCCGAGCAGCAGATCACCACGGCAAAGGGATGCTGACCGGCCGCCACATCCATGCGTCGTGTGCTGTCCTGGTTTTTATGGGTGGCTTTGGCGCTGACATAGCGCTTGTTGCCTTCGAACAGCATTTTGTGGGCTTCCTTGCCGCTGACCGCTGGCGACGCCCCGGAGCTGTGATCCGAACTTCCGGCTCCGTGGTCCGAAGCCATGGTGAAAGATGCAGACAATACCAAAGTGATCAGGGCGATGCATGGTATGGCGGACCTTCGCATGGTAATCCTCCTTGTTCTGATAAGTTTCAGGTTGATGGAACATATGCCTGACGGGCGATCACGGGACTGGTTCTCTCTGGTATCGGGTTTATTGCTGCCCGGCTTGAATAGAATTTATGATTCTTCTTTTATAAAGAACGGGCGGCTGTGTCAACAGGCAGATGGTCAACGTCCGCTTGAACATGACCCGTAAAGGCTGTGGTAAAACGAGGCGTGGCGTTCTTCATCGCCCTGGATTTTTCTGAGGACATCCCGGTAGGGGTTCGTCCGTTCTGAATGGAGTTCTTTTTTAAGCAGGGAAAGGGCCAAGGATTCCACCACGGAAAGGGTTTTCAGCTTCCAGCGAAGCGGTACGGCAAACTGGATGAAGCCCATGGTTTTCCCCAGAAATGTCCATGGGCCGGTGATGAGTTCACCGCCGTAGGTCTCATGGTACGCTTTGCCGAACAACACCCCGTGTTTCAGCTCATCCCTTGAAAAGCGTCCGAGGGTTTTGGCGATGTCTTCCTTTTTACTGTATCGTTTCGACAGGCTCAGGTAAAAACCGGAAGCGACGTGCTCGATCCGGCAGGCCCAGGTGAGTTGAAGTTTGACGATATTCATGATTTGCTCCTCTTTGATGGTTTGTGTTTGCCTCCACACATATCAAAGGGTTGTGAACCGGATATGACATCAGATGTAAAAAGTGTGACGCACTGCCCTTCAAAACCATTTCTTTCGCTTGAAATAAATCAGCATGGACACGGCGATGAGGAAAAGCACGGCGAGAAAGATGAAATAACTGTATTGGTAGTGAAGTTCGGGCAGATGGTCGAAGTTGGTGCCGTACACCCCGGCGATGAAGGTGAGGGGAATGAAGATGGCCGCGAACACGGTGAGATGCTTCATGACATCGTTCATTTTGTTGGTCATGATGGAGTTGTAGAGGTTCATCATGTCGTTCAGCATGTCCCTGTAGGTGTCGATGGCTTCTGCGGCCTGGGTGAACAGATCGGCAATGTCTTTGAGGAATGGAATCGTGTTCTCTCGGATCAGATCGTTGTCGATGCGGAGAAGCTGGACCACCATGTCCCGGGCCGGGCGGATGCATTTGCGGAGGTAGTTCATTTCCCGTTTGAAGGCGTTGATTTTTTCCATGGCCGCCTGGCTGGGGTTTGCGAGGATCTCGCTTTCCAGATCCTCGATGTCTTCCCCCAGCCGTTCGATGATTTCGATGTAGCTGTCCACCACCGTATCGAGGAGGGAATAGGCCAGGTAGTCAGGGCCTGCGGTCCGAACCCGTCCTTTCTGCTTACGGAGGCGCTCCCGCACCGGGTCGAACACATCGCCGGGTTCTTCCTGAAACGTGAGGAGAAGGTTTTCGAACAGAACGATGCTGAGTTGTTCCGACACGGTTCTTTTTTCCTGCTCATCGAAACGGAGCATGCGCAGAACGAAAAAGAGACAATTGTCGAATTCCTCCAGTTTGGGGCGCTGGCCTGTGTTCATGATGTCTTCGAGCAGAAGGGGGTGGAGGTTGAAATGTTTTCCGGCGTTGCGGATCACCTCCGAACAGTGAAGGCCGTCCACGTTGAGCCATGCAAAAAAGTCGTCTCTGACGAACCGGGCACTGTCGGAAATTTCATCGAGGCTCTGCTCGTCAAAGGAATCGGCGTTGTACTGGATCATGCTGACGATGCAGTCTTCGATTTTCTTTTTTCCAATGAACACAAGGGAGCCGGGGTGCATGCCTTTTCTGGCGTCGGTGTTTTTCAGGAATCGGGCCATGGTTTCCTCTCTGTCAGGGTTGTCGTCAAAACCGGTCCATATTAAACCTGATGGCAGTCTGCTGCAAGGTGATTTCAATGACGACGCAGCCCTTGTTTTTCCGGTTGTTTTTCTATAGGTTAAAACCGGTTCGCCTGTCCGTGAGTAAATGACGGCGACCCTTTTTTAAAATCGCATCCCATAACCCTATTTGGAACAGAAAAAAATGGCCACACGTCGCACAGAAAACATGACATCGTTCATCGCCATGGACGTTCTTGAAAAAGCCCATGATATGGAACGTCAGGGCATCCATGTGGTTCACCTGGAAGTGGGGGAGCCGGATTTTCCTCCGCCGCCCTGCGTGAACAAAGCCGTGATCGAAGCTCTTGAAAAAGGAGAAACCCATTACACCCACAGCCTGGGGATACTCGAACTGAGAGAGGCGGTGTGCGCCCATTACGGCAGTGAATACGGTGTGGACGTCACACCGGACCGGGTGCTGGTGACTTCCGGGACAAGTCCGGCCATGCTCAGTCTGTTCGCCACCCTGGTTGAAGAAGGCGACGAAGTCATTTTGTCAGATCCCCATTACGCCTGCTATCCCAACTTCATCCGCTTTTTCGGCGGCAAGCCGGTGATGGTGAAAACCAGCGAAGAAGATGGATTCCAGTTCGACATCGAAGAGCTTGGCCGGAAGATCTCTGAAAAAACCCGTGCGATTTTCATCAATTCTCCGTCCAATCCCACGGGAACCCTGCTGACCCGGGAAAACCTCGAAGCCATTGCGGCCCTTGGAAAGACGGTGATTTCGGACGAAATTTACCATGGCCTGGTCTACGAAGGAAAAGAACACTCCATTTTAGAATTCACGGACAACGCCTATGTGCTGAACGGGTTTTCCAAACTTCACGCCATGACCGGCCTTCGCCTGGGGTATATGATCGCACCGCGTGACGCCATGCGCACGCTCCAGAAAGTCCAGCAGAATTTTTTCATTTCCGCCAATGCCATGGCCCAGAGGGCGGGGATCGCGGCCCTTCATGAATCCAAAGCCGACACGGAGATGATGCGGAACACTTACAATACACGGCGGCTCTACATGATCGACCGGCTTCGGCGCATGGGGTTCAGGATTCCCGTCACACCCACCGGGGCCTTTTACGTGTTTGTCAACGCACGGCATATCTCGCTGGATTCTTACACGCTGGCCTTCGACATCCTTGAAAAAGCCCATGTGGGTGTGACGCCGGGCATCGATTTCGGTGAGGGTGGGGAGGGTTTCCTCCGTTTTTCCTATGCCAGTTCCATCGAGAACATCGAAGAAGGGATGAACCGCCTGGAACGTTATCTGGCCGAATACAAAAGGTAGGAACGACGCCGTATGAACCGGAACCGGTGTCGTGACCATGAAACGGAACTTCTGATTCTCTGCGGCCTGATCCGCCGCGGGGAAAAGGAAAGAGCCCGTATTAAAACTCTTGTGAAACAGGGCCCTGACTGGGACCGGTTTCTTCAGCGGAGCGTTCGGCATAAGCTGTATCCCCTGGTTTTCAAAGCTTTAAGTGAGGACGCGCCCGGCGAGGTCCCTCCTGTGGTTCTGGCCCGTCTCCGGTCCTGGGTCCTGAAGAACGCGGCGCGGAACGAGAGGCTTTGCCGAATCCTTGGTCGTATCCTTGAAATTTTTGAAGCAAACAGCGTTGACGCCCTCATGTTCAAAGGCCCGCTTTTATCTGAACAGGTGTACGGCTCGCCGTTTTTCCGCGTGTGTTCCGATCTGGACATCCTGGTCCGGAAAGACCAGGCGCTCAAAGCTCTGGAGCTTTTTGCCTGTCAGGGGTTTACGGCGGATTTCATGCCCGGTCCGGCCCAGGCGGCGGACTACCTTGAAAACGAGAATTTTTTCCGTCTGACCGGGCCGGACGAAGGTGATGTGGTGGATCTGCACTGGGAGATGTCCGGGAAATACGGTCTTGTCCCCATGGTTTACGAAGATCTGGCAGGCGTGATGTCACATGCCCGGTTCATGGAACGAACGGTGAAAAGCCTGGGACCGTCGATTCTGGGGGTTTACCTGTGCATCCACAACGCCAGCCACCTCTGGGACAGCCTGGAATCCGTCGCCTGTCTGGCGGGGATTTTTTCATCACCCCTGGCTCCGGACGGCCGGAACATGATGAATCTGGCCCGGAAATACCGCGCCCGGAGGATTCTGCTCACCGGGCTTCGGATCACGGAAATTGTCTATCAGGTTAAGCTTCCCAGAATTATCCAAGACGCCATCGGCAAAGACCGCCGGGTGGATATCCTCGCCCGGCGAGCTGTGACCCGGCTCCTTGAAGAAAGGGCAGTCGAGGGCACGGTCAGATGGAGCTGGCGGTTTTCCATAGATCATCTGCTGGTTCGCGACACTGCAATGGATGCCCTGCACTACGCATTCCGGCTGCTTTTCAGGCCCACAGTGAAAGAGTGGATGTATTTTCCGGGGCACGGATTCCGGGGGTTGCGGTTCGCCCTCCGGCCTTTGCGGCTTGTGCGGGAAGCCTTTCGGGGAGCGGGTTTTCCTATTCCTTAATACGGTTTCATCTTTACAATCGGATTGAAGAATGTCACTTAGGATACATCGTTGGGGGGCTTTGTGTTCCGTTTCATCACTCAAACATCAAGGAGAAGGTATGGTCAGGCTTTTCAGCAAAGGTGCGGCGGTGTTTTTTTGTTTGATCATGGTTTGTGCAGGGCAGGGATTCGCGTTGGAGGATGCGTCGGTTCAATCCATCATGGGTGTTGACTACATCCCCAAGGTGACCTGGAGTTTTCCGTCGATGTTCAATCCCCACGGCACCGACGAGATGGACTACGACATGGAAGCCACGGGCTACACCAGTTATTCGGCCAATGTCCGTTTCAACAAAATCAACGCCACCCTGGGTCTGAACGCGGTGGTTGAGGACGAGCTGGCCGGGGACGTGGATCGTTACGCCGGGTATGTGGCCTTGAAGAACATCCTGTTCCGGTATTCCATGGGCAGCATCAAAGGGACGGGCACATGGACCGGGGACCTGGCGACGGCTGCGGGCATGCCCAGGGATTTCACGTATGACCATGACGTGATGTCGTATGAGATCAACTGGTTGTTCGGTGAAGGACCGAACGCCAACGGGATGAATACAGGCTGGTATGCCGGAATCGGCTACGCCGCACTGACAGTGCCCATCGAAATTCACACCCTGATCACCGAAGGGGGCAAGGAAAACCAGAAGTACGGCGTTCCTGTTTACGATGACGCTTACGATGTGAAGGCTTACTGCGCCCAGTTCGGTTTTGACACCATGATGGGAGACATGGCGGCCGGAGCCGTGAAACCGGGAACCGTGAAATTTTTTGGTCATGGCCAGGATACCCTGGGTTTTGGGAGCGGTGAAATGTCTCCCGAATCCGTGGCTTATGCCGAGGAGCTGAATCCCGGCCGGACCTTCGTGGATCGCAAGAGCTTCGTGGGATTCATTCAGAACGACACCACCCTGGGGTTTTACTGGGCACCGTCTTTTCTGGGCGGTTACGGCGTTCTGGCCGTGGGATACAACATCAACTTCAGCATGGTCGTCACGTTCAGCGGGGCGGCTGAAAAAGCGACGGAACTGGGGTACGACGCCAGCTTCGGCACGTTTCGGCACGGACCGCAGATGCGTCTTTATGCCACTTGGTAAAGATAGGCATCGGCGGATGCGGCGACGGCAATGAAGGAAAAAACTTGAAAAAACCCTGTGTAACACTCTTGATTTTTTAATAAAATGCCCGTATATAGTTTCTTTATTTGAAATGACTGATTATTTGCTAATATCTCAGGAGCGTCCGTTATGGCACTTACAAAAACGCAGGTGGTTGATTCTGTCCAGGAACGTATAGGGTTTTCGAGAAAAAAAAGCACCGAGCTTGTGGAACAGCTTATCGAGATCATCAAGGACACGATTGAAAAGGGTGACGATGTACTGATCAGCGGGTTCGGCAAGTTCTGCGTCAAGGAAAAAGGGGTCCGGAAAGGAAGAAACCCCGCCACCGGAGCGGACATGATGCTTGAAAAACGCAAGGTGGTGACGTTCAAATGCTCGTCGGTCCTGCGCGATAAAGTGAACAACGGGGAAGAATAACGCCGGTCTTGTTTTACAGTCAATGTTACCGTGCTTATAAAAGGTGTTTTCCGGAGTCTGTGGAAACACCTTTTTTTTATGATTTTTATCCGATTTTGATTTCCCATCCTTCAGGGGTGTCCAGAGCCATGGCCTCGTGGATTCTCACGGCCCTCATGGTCTCCCGAAGGGTTCTCGTACAGTGTCTGCCTGAAATGATCGTGCCACTATACACTGCGCCTTTTGTTTTGACATAGGCTTTGGTGGTAATTTTTTCAGCCCATTCCAGTTTATCCTGCTTCTGATGGTTCAAACCTGTGATCTGATCCTTGCATGCCCAGATCTGTTCCCGAATCTGCCGGATCGCCGATTCAATGCTGTCCTGTCTGTCAAAGCTCGTGTTGATATCCGCGTCGGCTGTTTCGGCGGTCAGGGTCAGTTCGGCGATGCGCCGTTTAATTTCTTTGATATGATCCGGATTGCCGGATGGCGTTTCCTGTTCGAGATGGTTTTCAAGATTCTTTTTTTCAAGCTGGGAGCGGTCCTGAACGTGGGCCAGTCCGGCGATGATTTTATGGACGTCCTTTTCCTGTTCTGAAAGTTCCTTCAGCTTGAGTTCAAGGTTTTTCAGCGTGGTTTCCTGCTCGTCGATGAGGGCGTCGATGAGTTCGGTCTCATGGTTGATGTGATCGTCAACGCCGATTTTGATGTGGCTTGGAATGGCGATTTCCGTGCCGATTTCCTGCGCTTCCACACCCTGTTTGGCGGAAATGTTCGATGACACGATTTTCCCCCGTGTTACCGAGCAGATCCCGCTTGTCTCGATGTCACAGTATTGGATCTCCTTTTCGACCACCACGTTTCCATAGGCCCTGATGGTGGACTTGTTGATGAATTTGGCTTTGATGTCGCCTTCCACATCCAGAGTGGCTCCGGTGATGCCGGTTTTGACCACCAGGTCTCCTCTGGCGATGATATGGGCGGCGAACACTTCCTCGGCGGTGACATTGGCTCCCTTGACATGAAAATCGTTCTGGACGCCGCCTTTGATGGTGACGTTGCCTTCGAAATCCACATGGCCGGTTTCATAACCCACGTCGCCGGGGATGTAAATTTCCGTCAGGACATGAAGCCGGTTTCCGAAACTCAGTTTGGGCTGGCCATTGGCTGTGGCCACGGCTTTCCGTCCGTCGTCGGTCAGTGCGGCACCGTGCTCGCATTTCAGGAAAACAGGCTTGATATCCTGGACAAGAAGGTCGCGGCCATAGATGTCCTTGCCGTTTTTTCCAGGAACGGCGGGGGTGATTTCGGCCAGGATGGTTCCTTCGGTGACGTAGGGGATTTCGCCCCTGTTTTTGAAATCGATGGTGCCGGATTCGGAGACTTCTCCGATTTTAAGGTAGTCGGTATCGAAGAAATACGTCACCCCACCTTCACGGCCCTGAACAGCGGGTTTCCCTTCGGCGATTTTAAACGGTTTTTCCCGGAAGACTTTGGAATTCAGAAAACCCCGGATCAGGGCGTCGTCCACGATTCCGTAGACAATATCCTCTTCCCTCAGGGAGGCTTTGATGTCATCTGCGGTGATGCCCGAGGTGTCCAGGTCCCTTGGAATCCGGATCATGGCCGTAAGGGCGTCGGGATCGATGGTCAGTTCAAGTCCGTTGATGGTGATCGTTTTCGATCCTGTTTTGTTGATGTTCTCATCGGTGTGTGTCTCATCCGGTGGTGTGTCTTCGACAATCCTGTTATCCGGCTGCGGATCCCCATGGATGACCGGTGACGAATCGTGCTCCTGGACCTCTTCCGGCTGTGGCTCCGCGCCCGGTTCGGTTTGTTGGGCGTCCAGGTCAGGACTGGGGACAGGTTCAGGAATGGCTGTTTCAGGATCAGGAACCGGATCTGCCGGATTGTCCATGGCAGGACCTTCCGCAGCGGGGACAGGATCAGGGCTTTGTTCCGGAACATGGACCTCACGGAGGCTTCGGGGTTTTGAGATGTTTTCGTTGAGCACTGTTTCCACTGGCGTTACGACGTCTCGAATCTCCGGCTTCACGGTGGGGACATGAACGTCATCGGGGGGGGCCAGGTTTTTTCCCGGATCAGGTTTCACTGCGTCCGGAACGGATGGTTTCTGTACGGGAGGTACAGTCTGGGTCACAGGTTTTTTCATTTCGCGGATGGGATGCGGATGAACCTGATGAATGCGGTCGGGGCCTGTAAGCAGGTTGCGGCACTGATCCTGTGTCATGAGTCCGGCTTCCGTGAACATATCCATCAGGAGTTTGATTTTTCTCGTTCGATAGAAATACTGAGCCTGATCGGCCAGAGCTTTTCGGGCCTGATTTCCGGAAATGTAGCGGGCAGCCACGGCATCGGCGGCGAATTTTTTTTCAGCCAGTCTGAGATCCCAGTTCTGACGGATACCTTCGAGAAGGTGAATGTGATCTTCCGACAACCCTCCGGGATTTTTCAGAAGACGTTCAACCCAGATTTTTTCATGATTCGGGGGAAGCTTTGAATACGCATGAAGAACGGATTCAAGGGTGTGTTCGTTGATGAGCCCGTAGTTGAGGGCGAGTTTGAACAGGATGAACTCCTCATCCACCGGATTGGGGTTTTTCTGAGCGCCTTCCGTGACGGTAAGAGGACGCCGACACCTGGAGCACGTCACCTGCCGGCCCATGAGGGACTTGTCTACTTTGAAAAAGGATCTGCATGTGCGGCAGACAACCACGATTTTACCGGTTACTTGATCCATGGGGACGTCGTCTCCTCTACAGGATGTCATCGGTGAACACGTGATGGGTAACAACAATGCCGAAACGGCAAGGTGACTTCAATGTATTTGAATTTATTTATATTTAAATAAGTTAACAGACTTGTGGAACACTGTCAACGACTCATGTTTCATTCGCTTGAACCCCTGTTCAATACCTGCTATGAATGAACCCCGGATGACACGACAGAATTTCACGTTTTTTATAAGGGAGAATCGTAGATGAAACGACTGATAGCGCTGGCTTTACTGTTTTTTTTAACCGGCTGTTTCCCCATGGTGAAGCTGCCCGGAAGCGGCACGGACCCTCTTCAGGAGTACACGGTGGAAGGAAGGGGTGATGACAAGGTGCTTATCGTGTCCGTTCAGGGTATGATCACGGATCAGCCTGAAGAGGGCATGTTCAGGTCCAGGCCGGGACTGGTTGCGGAAATTCTGTCCCAGCTCAAGAAAGCGCGGATGGACCGGGACGTGAAGGCTCTGGTGCTCAAGGTGGACTCCCCCGGTGGTGCGGTGACCTCAAGCGATATTCTTTACAATGAAATCAAACGGTTCAAGGAAACGAAAAACGTGCCTGTGGTGGTGACTTTCATGAACGTGGGGGCTTCCGGGGCCTATTACATGGCTCTCCCTGCGGACAAAATCATCGCCCATCCCACATCCATCGTGGGGTCTGTGGGCGTCATCTTTTTGCGGCCCAAGGTTTACGGGCTGATGGAGAAGCTCGGTATCAACGTGGAGGTGAACACCTCCGGCCCGGAAAAGGATATGGGTTCGCCGTTCAAGGCGGCCACGGAAGACGAACGGGCGTATTTTCAGAACATGATCACCACCATGGCGGACCGTTTTTATTCCCTGGTGGAAACCCACAGGAAACTTGCGCCCGGAGCCCTGGCGACAGTGAAAAAAGCCGGGGTGTTCCTGCCGGAACAGGCCCTGAAGCTGGGGCTTGTCGACGGTATCGGCTACCTTCCCGAAAGCATCGCCCTGGCGGCGAAGATGGCCGGAATCGAGGGGACGTATCAGGTGGTGACTTACCGGCGGGATCATTTCCCCGATGATACGGTCTACAACAACGCCGCTGCGGATTTCAAGGGCGGGGGGGCCTTCAAACTGGCCGTTCCCGGAGTGACGGACATTCCCGCCGGTTTCTATTACCTCTCCCCCTTGTTTGCGGGCGGGGAATAACTTTTTTCGATGATTTATCTTTTCGACTGGGGCGACACCCTGATGAAAGACGATCCCGAAGCCAGGGGACCCATGGTTTCCTGGCCCGTGGTGGCTCTGTGCGAGAACGCCCTGCCCATGCTTGAGTGCCTCAGCCGGAGGCACGACCTTTACATCGCCACCAACGCCGCCGATTCCCGTGAGGATGAGATCCGCGCCGCCCTTGACCGGGTGGGTATCGGTGTGTTCATCCAGGGGATTTTCTGTTACCGCCGTCTCGGGGTGAAAAAACCGTCCCGAGCGTTTTTCGATGCCATTATTACGGAACTTGGCTGCCGTCCCGAAGACCTGACCATGGTGGGCGATCATCCGGAGAACGATGTGATATGGGCCACAGATCACGGGGCCAGGGGCATTCTATACGACCCTTTCGAACGTCACGCGCACTGCACGTATCCGCGCATCACGGATCTGATGGCGTTGTGCCGGGAGGATCAGGCATTTAAACCATGGGGTCCTCAAGAGACAAAGAACGCCGATTCAGGGTAAATCCATGATGATTTTAATTCCGTCGATAACTTCTTCCATTTTTTGACGGGACAACGAGCCGATCACTTCCATCAGGCTGTCCTTGTCCACAGATTTGACCTGGGTCATGTTGATGACGCATGGCTTCGGCATGTTGGCCTCGCCTTTTTTCAGAATGACGTTTCCCGGCAGTTCCCCGAACTTCATCGTGGATGTGATCGCAACGACAACGACTGTGTTTAATTTGCTGTCATTCAGCGCATTGTTCTGGATAACAAGTCCGGGTCTTCTCCCTTTGGGTTCCGACCCTTTTCCCGGTGAAAAATTGATCCAGTAGATTGAACCGCGTCGAATTACCATTCCTGCCCCTCCGACACATCATGGCCGTCAAGCCATTGGGTGATATCGCGTTGTTCCTTTTGAATGCCATCATCAGAAAAAATTCGGTCATAGGTTTCTCTGATTTTTTTTTCTTTTTCCATGGCCACTTTTTCCTGAAGGACATCCGCGATAAATCTGCTTCGTGATAATTTTGCATACTTGCTCAATGAATCTATGTCTGAAACAAGATCTTGGGGAATGGTGATGGCTATTTTTATTGTATTCATGATTTGACCTCTTTTTGGTATGATAATAAGATAATACCGATAAGTGTGTCAAGTGCTGCAGATTATCGTGTCCCTTCGCTTGCAAGGCCGGGGGATATGCTCTATTGTTATTGCTTCCATGAAATTGCAAGGGAGACACCATGAAAAGCTACCGAAAAGAACTCTGGTTCAACGTGCCCACACGGCGCGCATTCATCAACATCACGCCGGAGGTGGAGGACTGCCTCCGGGAAAGCGGCATCCGGGAAGGCCTTGTTCTTGTCAACGCCATGCACATCACCGCTTCGGTGTTCATCAACGACGACGAGAAGGGTCTGCACCACGATTACGAGGTGTGGCTTGAAAAACTGGCTCCCCATGAACCGGTGTCCTTCTACCGTCACAACGTGGGGGAAGACAATGCCGACGCCCATATGAAACGGCAGATCATGGGCCGGGAGGTGGTGGTGGCCGTGACGGAAGGCCGGCTTGATTTCGGGACCTGGGAGCAGATTTTTTACGGTGAGTTTGACGGGTTCCGGAAAAAACGGGTGCTGGTGAAAATCATCGGAGAATGAGCATGGTCAAGGAAGTGGCACCGGATATTTTCAGGATCAGTCAGAACAAACGAACCTGGTTCGCCCCGTTTTCAGTCAATGTGTTCGTCATTGCCGGGGATAACGGACTGGTGTTCGACGCGGGGATGGGTGGCCGGGCGTCGGGTGAATACATGGTCGCCTGCATCCGGGACATTGAGGAACGGATGCGGCAGAAGGGCAAACCGTGCCGAATCACCCGGCTGTTAATCAGCCACGGTCACTGGGACCATTTTTCCGGAGCGGATTATCTTCGCGAAACTCTGGGACTTACGGTGATCGCCAATGAGCCGATGCTGAACTCCATCAGGTCCCGGAAAGACTACCGGCAAAGCTTCAGACGTGAAACAGCCGTCATCGATACGCCGTCGCCCTGGGTTGCGAGGAAAGCCCGTGACGGCTTCCATCTTTTCCTGGACACCCTGTTCTTTCTGGCCTTCAAGGTCCGGTTCGTCAAAGGCCCGGTTGAAACGGTGAAGGACCGCGATGAACTTGACATCGGCGGTGAACGCTGGGAAATCCGCATGATGCCCGGCCACTGCGATGACGATATGGTGCTGGTGAACCGCGAACGGGGGATTCTTCTCTGCGGGGATATTGTGCTCCGGTCGGTGAACACCTGGCTGGGGCCGCCCCGGTCCAATCTGGCCCGGTATATGAAAACGCTGGACGATTTAGCGGAAATAGAGGGTCTCAAGCTGATTCTTCCGGCCCACGGAAGCCCGGTCACCGAGCCCTACTTACGGCTTCGCGAAGCTGTGGAACACCGGAAAAAAAGGACTCTGGAAGTGCTTCGCATGATCAGGGACAGCGGTGATCAGGGTACGCGTTTTGAAAACATGTTCAAAGCCATTTACCCGTCCCTCAAAATGAAAGAGCGGATGATCGCCAGGGGCTGGATTCTTCTGACGCTCATGGATCTTCTGGAGAGAAAACTGATCCGGGCGGAGGTTGTGAAGGGGAAAAAGGTGTTTTTCGGGGTTGAATGATGAGTGAATCGGGGTGGACGGGGGGCTCGGATAATTATTTGCTCAGACGTGAAGCGAAAAATGAACGTCGAACATCGAACGTCCAACGCCCAACATCCAATGGCGGATCGGGGCATTTTTATGAAGTTTGGGTAAGAATCCGGCATTGGCACATGGACAATCCATCGTAGGTCGGGTTCAAAAACCCGACAAATGACCCGATCCACAGAATAATCGGCCCGCTGTTTCACCGTGCTGTCCCTTTGATGAAAGAGATTGAATATCGGACGACAGGCTTCCGAATGAAGCTATGTATCTGCTTTTATTATGAAAAGCCGTCCTCGCGAGCCGGTGTTTAAAAAATCACACGCGATACCACGCGATACATAGATACACAGAACGCGATTGGAAAAAGATCATTCATATGACCCCAAAACCCAAAAGAACTTCAAAACGTCTAAAACCATGGATTGTATTTTCCTCCGTGTTTGGCCTGGCATCCATCCTGTTCATCCTGTGGAATAGCGGGGGAACTTCGGCTCCGGCCAGCGTGGTCTGGCCGGAGAACAAAGGGAAGCCTTTTGAATGTATAGGGTCCGTTTCGTTTCCAACGGGTCTCAAGGTCGAAGGTCAGGTCGTGGGCGGATTGTCCGGGCTGTCTTACTGCCGTCCGGCCGGTGTGTATTACGCGGTGTCGGATGACCGGAGCAAGGTCGGACCGGCCCGTGTGTTCAAACTGACCGTGAATCTTGGGGACGGGCGGCTTGATTCGGGGGATGTCAATTTCACGGGTGTGCTGGTGCTGACGGATGAACAGGGAAAAACGTTCAAAAAAGGAGCCATCGACCCCGAAGGCATCGCGGTCTGTGACAACGGGGATTTTTATGTTTCGTCGGAAGGGGATGTGGATGAGGACGTGGATCCGTTCATCGGGCTGTTCCGGGCGGATGGCCGTCTTATCCGCTGTCTGGATCTTCCGGAAAAATGCCTGCCGAAAAAACGTTCGGGCGTCCGGGACAACCTGGCTTTTGAAAGCCTGACCCTGTCTTCGGACGGCCGCTGGCTTTTCGCCGCCACGGAAAACGCCATGGAACAGGACGGCCCTGAAGCCGGGGCCGGGGATGAGAGCTTCACACGGATTTTTTCATGGGACGTTCAAAGCGGAAAGCCGTTGAAAGAGCTGGTTTATCGTGTGTCGGCCCTGTATGACGATCACAGTCTGTTGCACCGGCCGGGGACCAACGGTCTTTCGGAACTTCTGGCTCTTAACAGCGGGCGTCATTTTTTAGCCATCGAGAGGCGTTATGTCCTGGGCTTGGGAATGTCCGCCAGGCTTTTTCTGGTTTCAGCCGAAAACGCCCTGGACGTGTCCGCCATGCCACGACTTTTTCGGAATAACAAAGGCCCGTTGTTCGATGTGAACCGTGCAGTCCGTAAAACGGAGCTGGCCGACGCCGCGTCCTGGGTGACCGAGGTGGACAATCTGGAAGGCATGGCTTTCGGTCCGTCTCTTCCCGATGGACGGAAAACGCTGATCCTCGTGAGCGACAATAACTTCAGCCGCTTGCAGAAGACCCAGTTCATCGCACTCGCCATAAGCGATTGCCTTATAAGCGGCCCTGTATTATAGTGCGTAAACATTTTTTTGGGGAATCGGCATCAAACGACATTGCAAAGGGAGAGACATTCCATGGGTTCATACGAGTACTATTCGGTTGAAATGAAAGAAACGGAAAACAGCGGCAAGATCGCCTGGGTCTGGCTGAACAGGCCAGAAAAGAAAAACGCCATGAATCCACCGGCCTGGAAAGAGCTTCCGGGCATTTTCGACGCACTGGACAACGACCCCGAGGTGCGGGTGGTGGTCATTGCGGGAAAGGGGCCGTCGTTCTGTGCGGGTATCGACCTGATCAGCATGATCGGGGAACTGCCGGAACTTCTGGACAACGAACAGAAAGGCGGGGTGAAATGGCAGCTTCTGAAGAAAATCTACCCCCTTCAGATGACCATGACCTGTATCGAAAAATGCCGGAAACCCGTGATTGCCGCTGTTCACGGCCACTGCATCGGCGCGGGCCTCGACATGATCACGGCCTGCGACATCCGTCTTTCCACGAAAGATGCCGTGTTTTCGCTGCGTGAAGCGGCGGTGGGTTTTGTGGCCGACGTGGGCGTTCTCCAGCGGATTCCCCTGATCGTGGGGCAGGGGCATGCCCGTGAACTGGCGTACACGGCCAAGGACATCACGGCCCAGCGGGCCAAGGAGATTCTTCTGGTGAACGATGTGTACGACGATATGGAGACCCTGTTTGCCAAAGCTCAGGACATGGCCGTCGAAATTGCCGAGAAATCACCGCTGGCGGTTCAGGCGTCCAAGGACGTTCTCAACTACTGCATCGGAAAAACCGTGGACGACGGGTTGAAATACGTGGCGGCCATGAGCTCCAACATCATTCCGTCCCACGATCTCATGGAAGCGGTGGCGGCGTTCACTCAGAAACGCAAACCCTGCTTTACCGGGAAGTGATGGTCCATGAAGGTGTATCTTGAAAGCCTGGGCTGCGCCCGGAACCTGGTGGACAGCGAGATCATGCTGGGACTCCTGAAACAGGACGGTTTCGACATTGAGGACACTCCGGACACGGCCGAGGTGATTGTGGTGAACACGTGCAGTTTCATCACCACAGCGGCCCAGGAATCGGTGGACACCATTCTGGCCTTTGCCGAATACAAAAAAAGCGGGGCCTGCCGATACCTGGTGGTCTGCGGCTGCCTTCCCGAACGCTACGGTAAGGACATGGCCGGGGAAATGCCCGAGGTGGATCTTTTTCTGGGCACGGCGGCGGGCACCGAGATTGTCCGCGCCCTTTCAGACCTGAAGGAGGGCGAGCGGGGCATCTGCCTTTTTGCCGACCCCTCCGGCGTGTCTCCGGAAAAAGCCCATTTGCCGAGGATCACAAGCAATCCCCACATGGCCTACATCAAGATTTCCGAAGGATGCAGCCGTCATTGCACGTACTGCATCATTCCCAAATTAAGGGGCCGTTACCGGAGCCGCAGCCTGGGAGACATTCTTTCAGAAGCCAGGAACCTGGTGGCAAAGGGCATCCGGGAACTGGTGCTGGTGGCTGAGAGCACCACGGATTACGGTTCGGATGTCCCGGACGGGCCCAGCCTGCCCCAGGTGATCCGGGACATCGCCGCCATCCCCGGGGATTTCAGGGTCCGGCTTCTTTACGGGTTTCCGGACAATCTCACCAGCGACATTATCGACGCCGTGGGCAACACGGACAAAGTCTGCTGCTATTTTGACGTGCCTGTCCAGCACGCGGTGGACACGGTGCTGAAAACCATGGGGCGGGGTTACACCCAACAGGACCTGTTCACGCTGTTCCAAGGGATCAGGGCCAGGTATCCCCACGCCGCCCTCAGAACCACGCTGATCACCGGTTTTCCCGGTGAATCGGACCAGGATTTCAAGGACCTTCTCGCGTTCATCAAAAAGGTGGGGTTCGATCACCTGGGCGTTTTCACGTATTCCGATTCGGACGACCTCCCGTCCCACCGACTGCCGGACCACGTGTCCGAGAAAAAAGCGGCCAGACGCCAGGACCGGCTCATGGCGGCCCAGGCCCAGATCTCGCTGGCGCGGAACATGACCCATGTGGGTCAATGCTACCGGGTTCTTATCGAGGAAAACCCCGAAGACGGGGTGTATCTGGGCCGTACGGATTTCCAGGCCCCGGAGGTGGACGGAGTGACCTTCGTTTACGGGGAAAACCTATCCGTCGGCGATTTTGTCATGGTTCGGATCAGCGATGCCTTTGAATACGATTTAAGCGGAGAACCCCTATGAACAGTGTGACGGATCTGAAAGACCGGATCAAATCCCGGGTGACCAAAGACCTCGCCGAAATTGAGGATGCCCTTGTCCGGAACCTCAACCCCCATGACGATCTGGTCCGGGATATCGCGGGCCACGTTCTTTTTGCGGGTGGAAAACGCCTCCGGCCCCTTCTCATGGTGCTCTCAGCCCGGCTTTGCGGTTATGACGGCGATGATGACAAAAACATTTCCGTGCTGTTCGAATACCTCCACGCCGCCACGCTGATCCATGACGATCTGGTGGACGAGGCGGTGCTCCGGCGCGGGAAGGACGCGGCTCACCTGCGTTACGGAAACGCCAGGGCCGTGCTCACCGGCGATTTCCTCCTGGCCCGCTCACTGTCCCTGGCGGCCCGGACCGGTATCCCCAAGGTGATCGGCATCATCGCAGGCATCACCGAAGACATGTCCCAGGGGGAAATCCGGCAGCTGACCAACAAAGGACGGCTGGATCTCACCGAGGCCGAATACATGGACGTGATCGAGCGCAAAACCGCGGTTCTGATCCGCGGTGCCTGCCGGACCGGAGCCCTGATGGCCGGTGCGGATGAAGAAAAGGACCGGGCGCTGACGGATTACGGCTACCATCTGGGCATGGCTTTCCAGATGGCCGACGATCTTCTGGACTACACCGCAGACACCTTAAGCCTTGGCAAGACAATCGGTGCCGACCTCAAGGAGGGGAAACTCACCCTGCCCATCATTTACGCCCTGGCCAACGCCAGCGAAGCGGAGAAAATGTATATCGAGGGCATGATGGGAAAAGAAGGTGTGACGGCTCAGGAATTCCGGCAGTTCACCGAAACCCTCGAACGCCTGGGCGGGCTTGCCTACACCCGGAACATGGCTCTGGCCGCCGTTGCTCGGGCCAAGAACGCCCTTTCCATGTTCGAAACCGGCGAAACACGGGACCTTCTTTCCATGCTGGCGGATTACGCCATGGTCCGGCAGTCCTGACCGCCTCACAAAATCAGGCGGCCGCGGTCATTTTTCTTGACATCAAAACCGTCGTTTGTTAATTCATACGGACCTTTTTAAAGGCGCGTAGCTCAGTTGGAAGAGCGCTACCCCGACACGGTAGAGGTCACCAGTTCAAGCCTGGTCGTGCCTACCAGTAAAAATCAAAGGGCTTGCAGAGTTGATCTGCAAGCCCTTTTTGTTTATACCGCCAAACACTTTACGCCATATTCTCCGTTTTTATTGAAATGGGCTTCACCGTTATTTTTTTGCCCCCGTATACAGCGTCACGATCCCCAGTGTCATTTTCTGCCATGCCACGTCCTTGAAACCGGCATCTTCCATGATCAGGGCGAAATCCTGGGCTTTGGGGAATTTCAGGACCGAATCGGGCAGGTATTCGTAGGCGGAGCGGTTTTTGGAAAACAGGCCGCCGATGAAGGGGAGGATCTTCTTGAAATAGAAAAGGTACAGGCCCTGGAACAAGGGATTGTCCGGGGTTGACAGCTCCAGCACCGCGAGGGTGCCGCCTGTTTTCATGCAGCGGGCGAATTCGGACAGGGCCTTATGCTTGTCGGCGATGTTCCGTATGCCGAAGGCGATGGTCACGGCGTCGAAAAGGCCGGGGCCAAAGGGGAGGGAAAGGGCGTTCCCGGCAAGAAGGGTCACGCGGTCCCGGGCCCCGGCCGATGCGATCTTCTCCGTTCCCAAAACCAGCATGTTCAGGGAAAAATCAAGGCCCACGACCTTGGACAGCCGTCCGGTCTGCCGGAGGATTTCAAGGGCCACGTCACAGGTGCCGCAGGCCACGTCCAGAACCAGGGACGGCTCGTTTTTTTTAAGGTATAGAGACCGTGCCATCTCTTTTCTCCAGGCCACGTCCCGTTTCATGGACAAGGTCCGGTTCAGAAAATCATAGCGGGGGGCGATCCGGTCGAACATGTCTCGGATGAAGGGTAATTCGTTCGGGCTCATTGACAATCCTGAATTTTGGTTTAAATTACATGGTTAGTTTACAAACGACGCCCGTTGTTCTATACCGGATGCAACAATCAACCGACATCGGAAGAAAACGCTTTATCACAGGCGGTCCGGTGTTACAATACGTGTGAACATATTTCAGGGTTTTAGATGACAAGCAAACGAGATTACTACGAAATTCTTGGGGTGGGGAGGGATGCCGACGCGGCTGAACTCAAGGCCAAATACCGGAAGCTGGCACTCCAGTACCATCCGGACAGGAACCCCGACAACAAGGAAGCCGAAGAGAAGTTCAAGGAAGCGGCGGAAGCCTACGAGGTTCTCACCGATCCCCAGAAACGGCGGATTTACGACCAGTACGGACATAAAGGGCTTGAAGGAACGGGCTTTTCAGGGGCCGGTGGTTTTGAGGACATCTTTTCCAGCTTCGGTGACATCTTCGAGGATTTTTTCGGCTTCGGCGGCTCGAAACGGGGGCGGGGCGGCCAGAGAACCCAGAGAGGCCAGGATCTCCGTTACGATCTCACCATCGAGTTCATGGAAGCAGCGTTCGGAACGGAAAAAGAACTGTCCCTCGAAAAAATGCAGGTCTGCGGCACCTGCAACGGCGACGGCTGCAAACCAGGCACCCAGCCGGAAATCTGCGGGACCTGCCGGGGTACGGGCCAGTACACCCAGAGCCAGGGCTTTTTCACGGTGCGCACATCGTGCCCCAGTTGTCACGGGCGCGGCAAGCGTATCACCAGCCCCTGTACGGAATGCCACGGCCGTGGACAGGTTTTCGTGAAGAAGACCGTTTCACTGAAAGTCCCGGCCGGTGTCGATTCCGGTTCCCGTCTGCGCCTCACCGGCGAGGGTGAGGCCAGTCCCAACGGCGGTCCCCCCGGCGATCTCTACGTGTTCCTCCAGGTCAAACCCCATAAATTCTTCCAGAGAAACCAGAACGACGTGATCTGCCTTGCGGAGATTTCCTTTGTCCAGGCGACACTGGGAGCCAAAATTACCGTCCAGACCCTGACCGGCGAGGAAACGCTGAAAATTCCGCCGGGAACCCAGTACGGCGACACGTTCCGACTGCCCAACCAGGGCATTGCCTCGCTGAGGAACGGTCAGCGCGGCGATCAGATCATCCAGGTCGAAATCAAGACCCCGACGAAGTTGTCGAAAAAACAGGAAAAACTGCTGAAGGAGTTCGAGGATTTAGATGCCAGCAAATTTACGAGTCGGCTCAAGAATCTTCTTAAATAGATTGATTTCCCCCAGGGAATAACCATGACAAGGGAGTGACACCATGTTTGAACTGAAAGTTCTGTACCGTTTTGCCGCCGCCCACCGTCTGACCATGGTGGCCCAGCAGTGTGAAAACCTCCATGGCCACAACTGGAAAGTGGAAGTGTGCGTGGCCGGTAAAAGCCTGGATGCCGGAGGGGTGCTCCTGGATTTCGGCATTGTGAAAAAACATGTCCGGGATATCGTGGACCGGCTGGACCACAGCTACCTGAACGAGCACGAAGTGTTTTCCAAGATTCCTCCGTCATCGGAAAACATCTCGGTGTATATCGCCGAAGAAGTGCAGAAAGTGCTGCCCGACAAGGACAGGATCTGGGTTTCACGGGTTCATGTCTGGGAATCGGACGACTCCTGCGCCACGTACATCGTGGAACGGTGAGCGATACGTCAAGGAAAGGCTCCTGATGGATTTTATTCATTGCGGTGACACACAGGGCGATGTGATCCGGAGTTCCATCGAGGACATCACCCCCAGGCATGACTGGCTCTCTGTCCGGATCAAAAAGGACAGGGAGCAGAGCGAGTCGGGCGTGTTTGTCGCTCCGAATCTGGTGATCCGTAGCGCGATCGATGAAAAGATGGCGGGTATCCTCAAGGCCATCGGCGAGCATCAGAACGGAAACGAGACCGGTTTTGCGGAAGCCGCCGCAGCCATCGACACACCTGTTTTCCTGAAACTGTATATTTCCACCCACTGCCCTCACTGCCCTAAGGCCGCCATCAATCTTGGGGCACTGACCACTCTCAGCCCCAGCATTCATCTCGAAATCATCGATGGCCTTCTTTACAACGACAAATCCGAGAAAGACCGGATCAGATCGGTGCCCACCCTGATTCTGGATGACAACCACCGCTGGGTGGGAGACATCCACGTCCGGGACGTCATGGAGGTGATCACCCAGAGAGATCCCGAACAGCTGAGCGACAGGGCCATCCGCAACATGATCGAAGCCGGCAGGGCATCGTATGTCGCCGAACTCATGATTGGAAAAGGCCGGGTGTTCAAAGCCCTGATCGATCTTGTTTTGCACGAAAAATGGTCGGTGCGTCTCGGTGCCATGGTTGTGGCCGAAGAAGCGGGTGCGGCCGATGAAAATCTGGGACGCGGCATCATGGACCGGCTCTGGTCCGCTTACGATAGGGCGGAGGATACCATCAGGGGCGATATTGTTTATCTCGCCGGGGAGATCGGTTCCGCTGAAGACAGGGCGAAACTTCTGTTGCTGGAACACGAAAACAAGGGAACAGAGCTCGGTGACGCGGTTCAGGAAGCGCTGGACACGCTCAATCAGAGGCTTGGCTGATTAACTATCTGATATTAAAATATAAAGCGTATGATGAATAAATGATTTGCAATTGTTCCAAAAAAAATTTATGAATGTGCATTGCAAGTGGGCCGCGTCAAATGCGTGGAGCTGACCAGAGTTTTTTAAAATCCCATCTTTTACAAATTCGAATGACATATTTTTTAAGGCGCAGGTCCTTTGGCCATTGTGGCCTGGTATCCTGACGTACTGTTTGAATACGTTCTGAACGCATGAATCAAGGTTTGTTTATGTCTTACGGGAACAGACATCTATCGATTCCTGACCGCTGCGATCTGATACACCGGATCAGGCTGTGGAACAACAGCTTGATTCTGTGGATGATTCTTCTTTTCGCCATGATCCGTGAATTTCACAGGTATCCCATGGTGATGGCCTGTTTCTTAATGGCTCAGAGCGCTGTTTCGCTGTCCCAGGGCCTGCGAATGGGGCACATGCCGAAAGCCCTGACCGGCGGTCCCCAGGGTTTCAGTCTGAAATTCATCCTTTCAAGCATTCTTGGACCGGCCCTGATCTGGAGCCTGTGTGTCATCACCGCATGGCTTGTGGCGGGAGAGGCGTCCGCGCTGATCGCGGCCGTGATCACCGTGTTTATCATGGCCGGTGCGCTGTCTTTCACTGTGCCTCTGTGCGGGCACATGGCCGGTTACTGTATCCTGCTTCTTACTCCCCTCACCCTGTGGGGGCTGGTTTCAAGAACACCGTTAGCCCTTTCGGTATCCATGGCTGCGGGGATTCAGATCGTTCTTTTCGCCATGGAACGCAGGAGGGCGGGCGGGGATATGATGAATGCCGTGTGCAGCAGCATGAAAATGTCTGACCTGCTGAAGGCCAACCGGGAACTGGAAACCGAGATCCTGTACCGGAAGAATATGGAAAAAGCGCTCAGAACCAGTGAGGAACGGTATCGGACCCTGTTCCAGAACAACCCCATCGAAACCATCATCGTGGATCATAACGGCCGCATCACCGGCTTCAACAAGGCCAAGGCCCGGTCCCTGGGCCGCATTCCTGAAATCGGCGATGTCATGTACAAGGATTACGGCTCGCGCCACGCGAACAACATGTTCGAAGAATTGATGGACTGTATCCGCACCGGCGTACAGAAAGAATTCCCCGAACAGAAATACAACCAGAGGTTTCTCCATATCAGGCTGTCTCCCTACAGCGGCGGTGCCATCATCACGTCCCTGGACATCACGAAGACAAAGAAAGCCGAAGAACAGATCCAGACCCTGACCCGTGAAATCATGATGATCCAGGAAAAGGAAAGAAAACGGATCGCGCGGGACCTTCACGACAGTGTGGCCCAGGACCTGTCGTCGCTGCGAATTTCCTGCGAGACGTTTTTTGACGACATTCCTGAAAGCTCATTTAAAGTCCGCCATAAAATCAAAGAGATATCCAAGGTGCTCCAGGGCTCGATTCATGCGATCCGCGATATCGCCTATGAGTTGAGGCCGCCGAGCCTGGACGAACTTGGGCTTCCCATCACGCTTTTCAGGTATTGCGAGGAGTTCAAGGCCAAATCCGGCATCAATGTGGATTTTTTTTCAGCCGGTCTTGAGCAGATCCGCATCGATTCCGACACGGAAATCAATCTGTACCGGTTTGTCCAGGAGGCTCTGAACAATATCCGAAAACACTCCCACGCCACTCGCGCATCGGTCAGGCTGGTGGCGTCCTACCCCCATGTCATTTTGAGGATTGAAGACAACGGCATGGGTTTTGACCTGTCTTTGCAGGAAAACCTGTTGCAGAACAAGCATATGGGGCTTCGAAGCATGGAGGAACGGGTGAGTCTTCTCGGGGGCAAGATGATTCTCAAGTCCAAGCCGGGGGAAGGCACCCGCCTCGTTGCCGAAGTCCCGGCCCTCAAAATCAGTGAAAACCCCATGGACAAGCCGGCCGCCATCGCCGCCAACGAATGAACCTCCTTCGGACGCTGACAAATGTCTTCCTTTTTTCCTGTGATTGTCATAATAACGTGCGGTGCCGATTTCATCGGCGCATGACATGAAATCAGGGAATATCATTAACAATAACAGGATCATTTTATATGGACATCATCGCGGTTGAAGGCGGCAGACGCCTTTCAGGCAACGTCAGGATCAGCGGTTCAAAAAACGCGGCACTTCCCATACTTGTTTCGTCCCTTCTCGTGGACGGGACGTGTGTGTTCAACAATGTTCCGGACCTTATGGATATCCGGAGCATCAAGCTTCTTCTTGAAGATTTAGGGGCCAGGGTTGAGACCCAGGGGAGTTCGGTGAGTATCGACGCCACGGGTGTCAACAAGTTCGAAGCGTCATACGATCTCGTTCGCAAGATGCGGGCGTCCATCCTGGTTCTGGGGCCCATTCTGGCGCGTCAGAAAAAAGCCAGGGTTTCCCTGCCCGGCGGATGCGCCATCGGCGCACGGCCCATCAACC
Source organism: Desulforapulum autotrophicum (assembly GCA_020723285.1). Lineage (GTDB taxonomy): Bacteria > Desulfobacterota > Desulfobacteria > Desulfobacterales > Desulfolunaceae > DYJE01. Next base: position 154,255 of record DYJE01000004.1, read on the forward strand.
TGCACCTTAAAGGGATCGCGGCCTTGGGGGCTGATATCACACTGGAACACGGGTATGTTGAAGCTTCAGCAGAAAAATTGACCGGAGCGGATATTTACTTTGACATCGTTTCCGTGGGGGCCACGGAAAGCCTGATGATGACCGCCGCTCTGGCCGAAGGCGTGACCCTTCTGCGAAACGCGGCCAGGGAGCCAGAAATCACGGCTCTCGCCGATGTCCTGAACAGCATGGGAGCCAAAATTGAAGGGGCCGGAACACCGGAAATCAAAATCACAGGCGTATCCCGGCTGAATCCGGTGACGGTGTCCATCATTCCCGACCGTATCGAAGCGGGAACCTTCATGGTGGCAGCGGCCATGACGGCAGGGGACGTGACATTGACGGACTGTGAACCCGAGCATCTGGGCGCGGTGATTCACAAACTCAAACTCAGCGGGTCCCGGGTGGATGTCCTGGATAAAAGCATTCGTGTGGTGGGTACGACGGACATTCAGGCGATCGACATCCGGACAGTGCCCTATCCCGGTTTTCCCACGGACATGCAGGCCCAGTTCATGGCCATGCTGACCGTCGCCAAAGGCACCAGCGTGATCCGCGAAACCATATTCGAAAACCGTTTCATCCATGTTTCCGAGCTGAAACGCATGGGCGCGGACATCACCCTTGAAGGCGGTAACGTTGCCACGGTCAAAGGCGTTCCCCATCTTTCGGGAGCGCCTGTCATGGCGTCCGATCTTCGGGCCAGCGCGTCCCTGATCCTGGCAGGCCTGGTGGCCGAGGGCGAGACCGTGGTCAACCGGGTTTATCACCTGGACAGAGGGTATGAGTCCATCGAAAAGAAGTTCGAGGGTCTTGGCGGGGTTGTTTTAAGAAAAAAAGGCTGATTCTCGTCACATGAAGCATGGGGACAGTATGTCGGTGTTATTCACGTCTCCATGCGAAAGATGTCGGATGGACCTTATGATTCCATCCAGAATATCCTGATTCTTCGCGCTGAGATTCTTAAATTCCACGCCCAGATAGTATCCCTGGTTCTTTTCGTTAAAGAGGCAGTGGCGGATATGGATTTTCGAATCCAGTCCGCTGTGGGGGGAATGGATGATCAGGTTCAGCTGGTTTTTCTGGGCAGCCGCGGCCAGATGAAAATACCTGAAGTAAAGGCTGGGGGTGGACACAAGAGCCCCTGAGCGGGACAGATTGATCACCGGGGTCACCAGGAAATCGTTGATATCGGGATTGTCGATTTCAAGAAGGGCTTGCCAGCCCACATCGTATCGTTTATGACGCCGTCTGAGTTGATTTCTGGGTGAATTCATGGTTGACCTCACTCATGGGTGTGATAATCGTTGTTTTTTGTGCATGTCGCGAAACGTGAGTTCTTCGAACGGAATGGGCCGGAAGTCCGATGAATCGTGTTTACTTCAGTTATCGGATTGAAAAGGGCCTGACTTGAGATTTTTTTAGCATCTTAAGGTTTGCGGGGAGATGGAGCCGGGGGGATTTGCCCGCCGCCAAGCCTTATGAAACGGTAATGCCATGAAAATTCCCCGGTTTTATGATCGCCCGGTCATCCCGATCCTCCTTTCCATGATGGCCGGTCTTGCAGCTGGCCATGCCCTGCCCGGATACCGCGTCGTTTTTTTAAGTGCAGCGGTTTTATGCTTCATCCTTGTCCTTTTATCCGTGGTGCGAAACACATCCATGGCCGTCGTCCCCTTGCTGATGTTCGCGGCCCTGGGCTACCTGCTGATCCAGGAACCCCAGGGAACTTCGGCCCTCATCGCTTCCCCCGGCCATGTGCGGTTCTATGCGGACAAGGGCGACATGCGGGTGACCGGTGAAGTGGAAACCGTTCCGGAAAATGAGAAACGGGACCAGACGTTCATTCTGCGCCGCATCGGCATGGAAGACGAAAACGGGACGGTTCGGCAGGTGAGGGGAAAACTGAAAGTCCGGTCGGCCCTGACCAACGGGATATTCGGGAAAGGCGACCGGATCAGGGTGGACGGAAAAATCAAACCGTTTCACAATTTCGGAAATCCCGGAGGGTTCGATTATAAAGGCTACATGGAAAACCAGGACATCTGGGGAAATCTCAGCGGCAGGAAAGGCCAGGTCTTTCTTCTTTCCAAAGGTTCACCCACGGTTCTTGATTTGCTGCGACGCCGCATAGAAGATGTCATTGACGGGACTTCCGCATCCGGTCAGGGCAAGGCGGTGCTGAAAGCGCTGATCACCGGCAGCAGGCAGGGGATCGCCAAACCCGTCGAAGAGGATTTCCGCCGCACCGGAACCGTTCATCTCCTGTCAATCTCAGGACTTCATGTGGCCATTGTGGCGGGGTTTTCCTTTGCCGTGTTCCGCGTTATCCTGTCGTTCATTCCGGCTCTGCTGTGGCACGGCCGGGTCAAGGCTCTGGCCGGTGTTCTGGCTGTGGGGCCTGTGTGGGTTTACGGATTTCTTTCAGGCATGCCTCCCGGCACGTTGCGCGCCGTGATCATGGCCACCGTGTTTCTTCTGACCTACGGGTTTCAGGCCGAGCATGAAATCGTCAACACCCTGGCGCTTGCGGCCCTGGTCATTCTGGCCCTGAGTCCGCGATCCCTTTTCGATGTGTCGTTCCAGCTGTCTTTCGGTTCGGTACTGTCCATCGTGCTGGGACTTTCAGCGGTCAGGGTCCACAAAAAAGAAACGGATATTCTGGATGGGCCGGACCGGTTCCGGCGATTGAAACAGAACGCTCTGACGTATCTGGCTGTCACGGTGTTCGCCTTTGCCGGGACATGGCCGCTGGTGGCTTTTTATTTCAACCAGATATCGCTCATCGGCTTTGTGGCCAATGCCGTTCTGATCCCCCTGATGGGATCGCTTGCGGTGACTCTGGGACTGGGAGCCGTGTTCCTTCTGCCATTGGGAAACACTCTGTCTCTGTGGGTTTTTCAGGCCGCGGGTCTTGCCATCGATGCCTCCCTTCACATCATCCGTTTTTTTTCCTCGTTTTCCTGGGCGTCGGTCAGGACCGTGACGCCGTCCATCCTTGAAATGGCTTGTTATTACCTGTTTTTTGCCGCTTTGCTGGCCGCGAACCAGGCGTGGAAAACCAGCCGGAAACAAACAAGGGCCTGGGTCTTCGTGGCGGTCTCAGCGGCTCTGGTTCTGGCGGCCGACGGGGTTTACTGGCTGAATGAGCGGTTTCACCACAAGGATCTTCGCATCACGTATCTGGATGTGGGGCAGGGGTCGTCCTCTCTCGTCGAATTTCCCGGCGGCCGCACCATGCTCATCGACGGCGGCGGGTTCAGCGACAACGAGATGTTTGACGTGGGAGAAAAGCTGGTGGCCCCGGCTTTATGGTCAAAAAAGATCGCCCATGTCAACACGGTGGTTCTCACCCATCCCGAGAGCGACCATATGAACGGACTTCTTTTTATCCTGTCGAATTTCAGGGTGGACGAACTGTGGACCAACGGGGTCGAAACCGACACCCTGGGGTTCAGGCGTATGATCGAACAGGTTCAGGCCCGGCACATTCCGGTCAGGATGAGAAACACTCTGGCGGACCATGACGGCATGAACGGGGTTTGCACAGAGGTTTTCTGGCCTCCGGTTGTGAATCGCGAAGAAAGCCTCGATTCCAAAGGTGAAAAATCCAACAACATGTCTCTGGTTATCAGACTTTCCATGGGCGGCCAGTCCTTTCTGTTTCCCGGCGACATCATGGCACAGGCGGAAGCGGAACTGGTCGATTCCCTGGCTGAACCCCGCAATCTGAAAAGCGGGGTGGTCCTTGTGCCTCATCATGGCAGTAAAAGCTCGTCAAGCGACATGTTTCTGGATGCGGTTGCTCCGGAATATGCCGTGATATCCTGCGGCTATAAAAACTGGTTCAGATTCCCCCACACTGGGGTTCTTGAAAGGCTGGCCGCCCGGAACGTGAAGGTCTTCAGGACCGATTTCGACGGTGCGGTGACGGTCAGGACAAACGGCAAAGTTTTATGGATTGAAACCTTTGTGAACGGAGGTGAATGTCATGATCGAATCACGGATCAGGAAACATGAAGACCGCGGAAAAACAGGTATCATGCTTGACACTCCAGGTAAAAAACATTAGTGTTCTCATGGCGTTGATCGGTCATGACTGAAGATTGAACGTACATAAACCCTTGATGGATAATGATAAAGACCATGGAGACTCTGATCGTAAACCCGGTAAGAAACACAGGGCGGAACACCCTGGCCCTGATCACAACCTTGGGGCGGGCCGGTGTTTTTTTTGTCCGAAGTGTTTTTTTTGTTTTCTACCTTCCGTTTCAATGGCGGCGGACTCTGGAGCAGGTTTATTTTATCGGGGCCAAATCGGTGACTGTCATTATCCTCACCGGTGGATTTACCGGAATGGTTCTGGGCCTTCAGGGGTATTACACCCTTTCCAAATTCGGCTCCGAAGGTCTTTTAGGATCGGCGGTGGCCCTGACGCTGATCAAGGAACTCGGGCCTGTTCTGACGGCCATCATGGTGATCGCCAGGGCCGGGTCGGCCATGGCCGCCGAAATCGGCATCATGCGGATTTCCGAACAGATCGACGCCTTGAAAACCATGAACATCAATCCGATCCGGTTTCTTGTGAGCTCCCGGCTTCTGGCAGGCGTTCTCAGTTTCCCTTTGCTGACGGCATTGTTCGACACAGTGGGCATTCTGGGCGGCTACCTCACAGGTTCCAAGCTTCTGGGTATCAATCCGGGCATCTATTTTTACAGGGTGGAGACCAGCGTTCTCATGAGCGATGTCCGGGAAGGGTTCATCAAATCCGTGGTGTTCGCCCTGACCGTCATCACGGTTTCCTGTTTCCACGGGTACTTCACCCATCTGAGAAAAGAAGGTTTCGGGGCCAAGGGTGTGAGCCTTTCCACCACCACAGCGGTGGTCCAGTCCTGCGTGATCGTTCTTATCGTGGATTACGTGATAACGTCTTTTCTTTTGTAGGAGAGTATGGATCAGCCCCTGATACAGTTCGACAGCGTTCATAAAAGCTACGGCGACAACAAGGTTCTCCGGGGCGTGGATCTTGCCATTTACAAAGGCGAGATCACCACCATCATCGGAAAAAGCGGTGAAGGCAAGAGCGTCCTTCTGAAACACATCATCGGCCTTGTCAAACCGGATTCCGGCAACATTTTGTTTGAAGGACAGACCCTTTTCGCACGGAAAAAAAGTGAACGGGACGCTTTGAGAAAAAAATTCAGCTATATGTTTCAGGATTCGGCCCTGTTCGATTCCATGACGGTTTTCGACAACATCGCCCTTCCCTTGCGGGAGGGGACGAAGATGAAAAGCGGAGAGATCGGGGATTGTGTCCGTAAGCGGCTTGAGCAGCTGGACATCGGGGGCATAGAAGCCAAATACCCCGGCCAGCTGTCCGGCGGTATGAAAAAAAGGGTGGCTCTGGCCAGGGCCCTGGTCACGGACCCTGAAATCGTGCTGTTCGACGAGCCCACCACCGGCCTTGATCCCATTCGGAAGCAGTCGGTTCACACCATGATTTCCGATTATCAGAAACGGTTCGGGTTCACGGGGATTATGGTCAGCCATGAAATTCCCGATGTTTTCTCCATCAGTCAGCGTGTGGCCATGCTGCATGAGGGGAAAATCCTGTTTCAGGGCAAGGCCGAGGACCTTCTGATTGACGAAGACCCGGTGATCAAAGGATTTATCCAGCCCCAGGGACTGGATCTCAATGATTTTTAACACATGTGCGGTGAGCCATCCCTTTGCGGGATGAAACGATAGGGAATCGGAGGAACCATGAAAAAATCGTCCCTTGAACTGACGGTGGGCATTTTTGTCATCATCGGTCTTGTCTGTGTGGGATATCTGACGGTGAAACTGGGCAAGATGGAGCTTTTAGGCGATCATTACTACAGTCTGAACGCCAAGTTCAATTCGGCCACGGGCCTGAAACCGGGGTCCAACGTGGAAATCGCCGGGGTGAAAGTGGGGCAGGTGGAATCCATCGGGCTTGATCCCGTGATGAAAATCGCCATGGTCAAAATGAAGATCGAAAAAGGCATCGAGCTTGAAGATGACGCCATTGCGTCGGTGAAGACGTCAGGACTCATCGGCGACAAGTTCATCATGATCACGCCGGGAGGTTCCATGGAAACTCTTTCTCCCGGCGGAATGATCACGGAGACCGAACCGGCCCTGGATATCGAGGATCTGGTGAGCAAGTACGTGTTCGGCGACAAAAAAGATAAAAAAGAGTAACGTTGAAGAACGTTAACCATCGAGGTGCAATGTGAAGAAAACAGCATGTTTACTGGGCCTGGTCCTAATTATGACTTTTTCAGCGGTTCCGGCCTTCTCCGGCGACGAGGCGGATGTGGACACCATGATCAAGACCTCCATGAACGAGGTTCTTGCGATCGCCAAAAAACCGGGCATGGGCAATGACGATAAACGGAAAGAACTGTGGAAGATCGTCATGCGGACCTTTGATTTCGCCAAGATCACCGAATTCACGCTGGGGCAGTTCAGCTACACCTCCAGCGCCGCCCTGGGCGAATACGAGGACCGGCGATTTACCAAAGAGGAGCAGGACGAGTTCAAGGACGTGTTCACACGGCATCTGGGCAACACTTATCTGGACCGTATGGATTTCAAGAACGTGGATGTGATCATCGACCTGAAACCGGCTGAAATCCTGGAAACCAAAAAAGGGATTAAAAGAGCCCAGGTGAAAACCATGATCAACAAAAAAACACCCATCGACTACATTCTTCTGAACGAAGGCTCAGGCTGGAAGATCTACGACGTGAAGGTGGAGGGCCGGAGCCTTGTTTCGGCGTTCCGCACGGAGTACAAGGCCATTCTGCTTAAAAACAAACCCAAAGTCCTGACCCAGATGTTGAAAGACAAGATTAAACAGCATGATGCCGCTAAGAAAAAAAGCTGAGCGTTTCGCCTTTTCGGCGTTGATTCTACTTGCGTTTGTGACGGGCTGCACCCATGGCGGGACTGTTCATGCCGACAAGGAACAGCTTCGCACAACAGCCATGGACTCTGTCAGCGATCCTGGGACACCTGCCGACAAAGCCGTTGCGGTGAGTGTCGCAACAGGGAAAGAGGGACCTGACAGTCCGGCCGGAACTAAGATTCCGGACGTTAAGCCTGAAAAAAAACCCTCGGAAACGGGCGAAGACCCTGTGGTATCGGCGTTTCCCAAGGTGACGGAAGAACCCATTCCACCCGCTGAAACCGTCGGCGGCGATGATGTGGATGAATTTTTCGATGAGGCCGCCGATGAAGCACCCGCAGCTAAGGTGGCGGTTGTGGAGACCCTGGTTCCCGACCCCTTCATCACCTTTAACCGGGCCATGTTCACTGTGAACGACCGTTTGTATTTCTGGTGTTTGAAGCCCCTGGCCAGCGGGTATAAAAAAGTGACGCCCACCATCGTTCGCAAAGGGGTCAGAAATTTTTTTTTCAACCTGGGAACCCCTGGCCGGCTGGTGAACAGCCTCCTTCAGGGGAAATACAAAGGCGCGGGCTCGGAACTGGGCCGATTTCTTGTAAACACCACCGTGGGTGTGGGCGGGGTATGGGATCCTGCCGAACGCTTTTTCGGCTGGAAGCCTTCCGAAGAGGATCTGGGGCAGACTCTGGGGGCCTGGAATGTGGAAAACGGCGTCTATATTGTCTGGCCATTCCTGGGACCCTCCACGCTGAGGGATACGGTGGGTAAAGCCGGCGATCTGTTCTTGAATCCCTTGTATTACCTGAGTCCCAATGAACTGGCCTGGGGTCTTTCCGGCACGGAGGTCATCAACGACACCTCGTTTTACATCGGGGACTACGAAACCGTAAAATCAACCTACATGGACCCCTATGTGATGCTCCGCGACCTTTACATCACGCACCGGAAAAAGAAGATCGCCGATTAGATTCACCCGGAATGGGCGGTGGCGCAGGGGCAATTCATGCAGGGGCAATTCATGAATTGCCTCTACTATTTTGCGCCATCACGCTGCGGCCCAGAGAACAACTCTGTGGATCAGGAACACCATGTTTTCACCCAGGAGCGACCCCATGAGAATCCCTGTCGTATTTCTTTCAGCCGTCACGATCATCGTCTGGTCCGTCACGCCGTCCCATGGGCGGGACGTCATCCGCCTTGCCAACGGGGAATGGCCGCCCTATTATTCCAAACATCTGCCGGACAACGGCGTGGGATCAAAAATCGTCAAAGACGCCTTCGCCCTTGAACATGTGACGGTGATCTACGGTTTTTTTTCCTGGAGCCGGGCCATGGCCCTTGCAAAAAGCGGGGAGTGGGACGGGGTGGTGGGGTATCAGACCAACCCGGAACGAAACCGTAGTTTTTATGCCAGTGAGGTGGTCTGGGAAGCGCCCTGGGTCTTTTTTCATTTGAAGACCCAGCCAGTTCAATGGAAAACCTTTGAGGATCTCCGGTCGTTCACCGTGGGGGCGACGGTGGAATACATGTACACCCGCGAGTTTATGGAGGCCGAGCGCAAGGGCATTCTGAAAATTCACAGGATCGACAGTGACGAACAGAACTTCATGAAACTGGCTTCAGGCCGCATCGACCTTTTTCCCCAGCTTCTTGACGTTGGCGTCTACCAGTACAAAAGGACCCTCGATGCCAGCGCCCAACGGCTGATCACGTACCATCCCAAACCCTTCGGTGTCCATGGGGACCAGGTTCTTTTATCACGGGCCAACCGCAAAAACGTCCGGCTGATGGCCCTGTTCAACCGGGGTCTGAAACGGCTGAAGGAAAGTGGCACCTACACGGCTTACTTCAGGGACTTACGTGAAAAATAACAGCCGTTTCGCGCTGGGGCAGGCTATGACTCAAAACAGCATCGAAGATTACTTAAGGGCACTCAAACGTTACGAGGTCCTTGCCCCCTACCTGGTCTGCCATAAAGAACTGCCGGGAAAAGACGCGGAGTTCGGCACCCCTTCACCTCCGTTGACCGAAGCGGTCCGCCGCGTTCTTGATACCATGGGAATCACGGAACTTTACAAACATCAGGCCACGGCCATCGATCATGCCCGGCAGGGACGGCATACTGTGGTGGCCACACCCACGGCCAGCGGAAAGACGCTGATCTACAACATCCCGGTGATGGAAAAAATCCTTGAAGATCAAGAAAGCCGGGCGTTGTATCTTTTTCCATTGAAAGCCCTGGCCCAGGATCAACTGAAAAGTCTTCGCGACATGTTCGGCCGTCTTGATCAGACGATAAAACCCACCGCCGAAATTTACGACGGCGACACACCGTCCCACACCCGGACGAAAATCCGGAAAAAACCGCCCCATGTGCTGCTGAGCAACCCGGAGATGCTTCACCTGGCCATTCTTCCCTTTCATGACCGGTGGGCCGAATTCATCGGCAAGCTGAAATATGTCATTGTGGATGAAGTGCATACCCTTCGCGGCATCATGGGGTCCCACATGGCCTGGGTGTTCCGGCGGCTGTTGCGGATTTGCGCCGTTTACGGTTCAAACCCTGTGTTTATCTTCTGCTCCGCCACCATCGGCAATCCCGGCCAGCTTGCCGAGGCACTGACAGGGCTGACGGTGGAGCGGGTCAAGGAAAGCACGGCGGCACGTTCGGCCAAACATTTTCTCATGCTGAACACGCCGGACGGCGCGGCGCAATCGGCCATCGCCCTCCTGCATGCGGCGTTGTCCAGGGACCTTAGAACCATCGTGTACAGCCAGTCCCGCAAGATGACCGAGCTCATCGCCCTGTGGGCCTCACGCCGCGCCGGGCGTTTCAAGGACAGGATCAGCGCCTACCGCGCGGGTTTTCTGCCCGAGGAACGACGGGACATCGAGGCCAGGCTGGCCTCGGGTGAACTTCTGGCTGTGGTCACCACCAGCGCCCTGGAACTGGGTATCGACATCGGCAGTCTTGATCTCTGCATACTCGTGGGCTATCCCGGCACCATGATGGCCACATGGCAGCGGGCCGGAAGGGTGGGACGTTCAGGCCGGGATTCGGCGGTGATTTTCATCGCCCACGAAGACGCCCTGGACCAGTACATGATGAACCATCCGGAGGAATTTTTTTCCATGGAGCCGGAACGGGCCGTGGTGAACCCCATGAATCCGGTGATCATGCGGCGGCATCTGGTGTGTGCGGCGGCGGACCTGCCCATCGACGTCAATGAACCCTGGGCGCGGCAGCCGGGCATGGAAGCGGTGATCGCCGACCTTGAAAGTCTCGGCGGCCTTCTCCGAAGCGAGGATGGCGACCTTCTTTTTTCGCCGGGAAAGTACCCCCAGCGCCAGGTGGCCCTTCGGGGCACCGGAGAGTCCATGGATATCGTGAACCGCGACACCATGGACATCATCGGCAACCTGGACCGTTTCAGGGCGTTTCATGAAGCTTATCCCGGCGCGGTTTACATCCACCGGGGCGACCATTACGTCATCACGGATCTGGACCTGACGAAAAACACGGCGTCGGCGGTGAAGCAGCAGGTCCATTATTTCACCCGGGCGCGCTCGTCCAAAACCACGGAAATCCTTGATATTCTGGACCGAAAGAGCCTCTGGTCCACCGGTATGGCCCTCTGCCGCCTCAAGGTTACGGAAATCGTCACCGGTTATGAGAAAAAGCTGATCAAAGGCCAGCGTCTTCTGGGTGTTTTCCCCCTTGACCTGCCGCCCATGGTGTTTGAAACCGAAGGGATCATGATCGTCATTCCTGAACGTGTGAGGGTTTACTGTGAGCGGAACCAGCTTCATTTCATGGGGGGGATCCACGCCATGGAACATGCGGTGATCGGCATTCTGCCCCTTTTGGTGATGACTGACCGGAACGATTTGGGGGGCATCTCCATTCCCTGGCATCCCCAGGCGGAGACGGCGGCGGTGTTCGTTTACGACGGTTTCCCCGGCGGGGTGGGGCTATCCCGTCAGGCTTTCGAACGGGCGGAACAGCTGGCGGAAAAAACCCTTGAAACCATTCTGTCCTGCCCCTGTGACACCGGATGCCCCGCCTGCGTCCATTCGCCGAAATGCGGATCGGGAAACCGGCCCATCGACAAAGCGGCGGCCCTTGAAATTCTGGGCCAATTGAAATCAGGGTCCGGGTTAGAATGTTCGGACATCACGGTTTCCGGCATATTGAAAGCGGACAGGGTTTCGGAAGAGATGGCGGAATATGGTGAAAAAAAGACCATCCGCTACGGTGTACTCGACCTTGAAACACGGAGGTCCGCCGAAGAGGTGGGCGGCTGGGGGCATGCCTCCCGCATGGGAGTCAGTTGCGTGGTGGTTTACGATTCAGATACGGACACGTATGAAGAGTATCTGGGCGAAGACATTCACCGGCTGACGGAACACCTGAAGCAGCTGGATCTGGTGGTGGGTTTCAATATCCTGCGTTTTGACTACGCCGTGCTCAAGGGTTACAGCACCTTTGATTTTCATCGTCTGCCCACGCTGGATATTCTGACGGAGGTCCACAACCGTCTGGGATACCGCCTGTCTCTGGACCATCTCGGCGAACAGACCCTGGGGGAGAAGAAAAGCGCCGACGGCCTTCTGGCGTTGAAATGGTGGAGAGAAGGAAAGATTCGTGAGATCATTGACTACTGCCGTGACGATGTGCGACTCACCCGGGATCTTTACCGCTTCGGGCGTGAGAACGGTTATCTGCTGTTCAGGAACAAGGCGGGTCAGAAGGTTCGTGTCGCCGCCGGCTGGTGAGGTTGTGTTCCGATGAGGGAGCAAGTTTTTTATTGTCAAAGAAATCACGGGCATGGTATAGTTCGTGAAAATTAATCAATTCTGTTGAATATATCACAAGCCTGTTCGCTTACCTGTAATCGTCTCATTTCAAGTTTTTTTCGTGCGGAATAAAAAAAAATATCAGGCTTGAACGTCTTCATCCCGATAAATATGTGTACGGTAAGAATGCGTCAGACTCTCGTAGGCCGGGTTCTCGGAACGAAACTAAGGCAAATGGCCCGATCCTTATAATAATCGGTCGTTTATTCTGTATCAGTGGTCAACTTCGAAATAGAACAAAACCGTTGTCGAAAGTGGCCACCATCCGTCGGATTTCGTTCCTCTATCCGACCTACTTATTCCAGACCTGCGACAGGTTGCTTTTTAAGGCTCAAGAATCACCAACCCAATGTCCATGACCTTTTCCGTCATGTGTACACCAAGTGTTCATAGCTGGCTGAAATGACCGGCGTCATCATTGTTTGTAAACCATCGTCACTTTCAAGGAGGAAACATGAAAAACATGAAGCTGGGTATGAAAATCGCGCTGGGATTCGGAGTCCTGATCGTTATCGCCTCACTGCTCGGGGTTGTTGGCATTTGGAACATGGGAAAAGTGGAGCGGAGCTCCGGCATTCTGTCCGCCGAATATGTGCCCCAGGTGAGTATGGCCATGGATCTGAGCAACGCCGCCAGCAAACTGATGTACGAAATGAGGGGTTACGGGTTTACCGAGGACAAGAATTTTTACGACGCGGCGCTGAAGGAAGCCGACGAACTTGGAAAAGCCCTTGAGGCGGGCCATGAGCTGGAGGCCCGTGCGAAAAACCTTACGGAACTCAGTGACCAGCTGGGCAAGGCCGAAGCGGCAGTGGCCACGTACAAGCAGCTGATGACCAAAACCAACGAGCTGATCACGGCCATGGACAAGAACCGGACCCAGCTCAACGAGGCGGCGGTTCAGTATATGAAAAGCTGCACTGATTTTCTTCAGAGTCAGAACGAGGAATTCAACAGCGAGCTGGCCGGCAAGAAAGTGGAGAAACTGGGAGAACGGGTGAGAAAAATCAACATGGTGAACGACATCATTGATCTGGGCAACGAAACCCGCATTGCCGCGTTCAAATCCATGGCCCTCCGCGATCCGGAGATCATCCAGAACGCCCAGAAAAATTTCGAGGTCATGGAAACGAAGATGCAGGATCTTCGAAAAGTCACCCGCAAGGAAGCCAACATCAAACAGATCGAAGCCACCCAAGAAGCAGCCATGAAGTACAAAACGGCCATGAACGAGTTTCTGGCAAACTGGATGGCCCTTCAAAAAGTCGGCCAGGATCGGACTGCGGCCGGAAATACGGTGCTTTCAACCTGTGCCGCCACGGCGGAAGCCGGTATGAAATCCACCAACACCTCGTCGGCGGACGCGGTGACCTCGCTTTCGTCATCCAAGCTGGTCATGATCATCGGGCTTTTCATCGCCGTGGTGGTGGGCTGCGTGGTGGCCTACTTTATCACCGCGAGCATCACCGGCCCCATCAACCGGGTGATCAACGGGCTTTCCGAAGCTTCGGATCAGGTGGCTTCAGCCTCGGGCCAGGTGTCCATGGCCAGCCAGACCCTGGCGGAAGGGGCGTCGGAACAGGCAGCGTCCATCGAGGAAACCAGTTCGTCCCTTGAAGAAATGTCGTCCATGACCAAACAGAACGCCGACAACGCGGCCCAGGCCAACAACCTCATGAAAAATGCCAATGAAACGGTGAACAAGGCCAATCAGTCCATGACCGACCTTATCACCTCCATGGCTGAGATCACCAAGGCCAGCGAGGAAACATCCAAAATCATCAAGACCATCGATGAAATCGCATTCCAGACCAATCTTCTCGCCCTGAACGCCGCCGTGGAGGCCGCACGGGCCGGTGAAGCCGGTGCCGGTTTCGCCGTGGTGGCCGACGAAGTGCGAAACCTGGCCCTTCGGGCCGCAGACGCCGCGAAAAACACGGCGGCCCTGATCGAAGACACGGTGAAGAAGATCAACGAGGGATCGGGTATTGTCAATGAAACCAACGAGGCGTTCAGCGAAGTGGCTGAAAACGCTAAAAAAGTCGGGGAACTGGTGAACGAGATCGCGGCAGCCTCCAACGAACAGGCCGAAGGCATCGAGCAGGTGAACAAGGCCACGGTGGAAATGGACAAGGTGACCCAGCAGAACGCCGCCAATGCTGAGGAATCGGCGTCCGCATCGGAAGAGATGAGCGCCCAGGCCAATCAGATGATGGAATACGTGAACGAGCTGGTGGCTATGGTGGGTGGCACCGGGGACCGTCGCCAGAAAAGCGTTCATGCCCTGGAATTCAGGAAAAGCAAAGCGCCAAGAGCCCTTGGGAAACCCAAAAAGGTCAAGCCGCAGGTCCATGAAACCCATCCGTCCCAGGTGATTCCCATGGACGATGATTTTACCGATTTTTAACGATTCAACGGAGGTCAGAATATGAGCAGAGAAACCCAGGTCATGGACCAGGCCATCAGCGTCATGGGCAAGAGGGAGGGCAAATACCTCACCTTTTCCCTGGCCAACGAAGAATACGGCATCGGAATTTTGAAAATCAAGGAAATCATCGGCATGATGCCCATCACCACCGTGCCCCAGACCCCGATGTTCGTGAAAGGGGTGATCAACCTCAGAGGCAAGGTCATTCCGGTGATCGATCTCAGGTTGCGTTTCGATATGGAGGGCATCGATTATACCGAACGGACCTGCATCATCGTCGTTGAAATTCACGGAAAAACAAGCACGGTGCTTATCGGCATCGTGGTGGATTCCGTGTCGGAAGTTCTCAACATCAAGGAAGAGGACATCGAAGACACCCCGGCCTTCGGCACCCGGCTGGACACCGAGTTCATCATGGGCATGGCCAAGCTGGACGGCGGTGTCAAGATTCTGCTGGATATCGACCGCGTTCTGAACGCGGAAGATATCACGGCCCTTGACGTGGCGGCGTAATTTCGGAACAATGACCATCGCGTGGGCGTTGCAGGGGCGATGATGTTGGGGCAATTCATGAATTGCCCCTACGTATACCCCACGGCGTGAATTCCCCAACGTGCCCCCGGCGCGAATTGTTGCGGCCTGAATTGCCCCATGCAAAGGAGGCCTCCTTGAAAAAGTACATCTACAGCTTCGGCGGCGGCGAATCCGAAGGTGGCGCGTCCCAGATGAACCTTCTCGGCGGGAAAGGTGCCAACCTCGCGGAAATGGCCCTTCTGGGAATCCCGGTGCCACCGGGTTTCACCATCACCACCGAATGCTGCAACCACTACCTGCATTCCGGGGGGCTTTATCCCCCGGAATTCGACACCCAGTTCGACAAAGCGCTGAAAACCGTTGAAACCCTTATGGGCAGGGGGTTTGACCACAGCGAAAACCCCCTTCTCGTGTCTTGCCGGTCCGGCGGAAGGCAGAGCATGCCGGGCATGATGGAAACGGTGCTCAATGTGGGGCTCACCAGCCGGACCATTCCAGGGCTTATCGCCCAGACCGGCGATGAGCGTTTTGTCTACGATTCCTACCGCCGCCTGATCATGATGTACGCCGATGTGGTGATGGAAAAAGCCGAAGGGCTGGAACCCGAAGACGGGGACGGCATCAGGGACAGGCTTGAGGCCATCCTGAACGACTGGAAGCTGGAAAACGGCTACACGTCCGACACCGATATCCCCGCCGCCGATCTGAAAAAAATCTGTGAGCAATTCAAGCTCACCGTAAAAATTGTCCTGAAATCGGAATTCCCCGATTCGGCCCGCGAACAGCTCATGCGGGCTGTGGGAGCCGTGTTTAAAAGCTGGAACGGTCGAAGGGCCGTGGCTTACCGGCGGATCGAAAATATTCCCGACGACTGGGGAACCGGAGTGACCGTGCAGTCCATGGTTTTTGGAAACATGGGGGACGATTCAGCAACAGGCGTGGCCTTTACCCGCAACCCCGCCACCGGAGAAAATGTGTTTTTCGGCGAGTGGCTGGTGAACGCTCAAGGCGAAGATGTGGTGGCAGGCCTTCGCACGCCCTGTCCCTTGAACGAGGAAACGAAAAGGGAAGAGAACAGGCACAGCCCTTCGCTTCAGACCCTGATGCCCGATGTTTACAGAGAGCTTCTCACCATCCGCAAGAAACTGGAAGTCCATTTTCACGACATGCAGGACATTGAGTTCACCATCGAAAAAAGCAAACTCTTCATGCTCCAGTGCCGGGTGGGCAAGAGGACGGGTACGGCGGCCCTCAACATGGCCATGGACATGCTGGAAGAAGGCCTGATCAACGAAGTCACGGCCATCACTCGGGTGAAACCCCAGCAGCTGGACGAACTTCTCCACCCTGTGGTGGACCCTCAGGATGAAAAAAACGCCGAAGTTCTGGCACGAGGTCTTCCCGCAGGGCCTGGTGGCGCTTTCGGCCATATCGTGTTCACGTCGGAAGACGCCGTGGAATGGGCGAAGGAAGGAAAAAACGTCATTCTGGTCCGGGAGGAAACCAACCCCGAGGACATCGAAGGCATGCGTTCGGCCAAAGGCATCCTGACAGCCCGGGGCGGCATGACAAGTCACGCGGCCCTTGTGGCCCGAGGCTGGGGGAAATGCTGTGTGGTGGGGGCTTCGGCACTGGAGATCCATGTGGCGTCCAGAAAACTTAAAATCGGCGACAAGGTGTTCAAACAGGGCGATCTGATCACGCTGAACGGCTCTAACGGGTCCGTGTACGAAGACAAACTCACCATGATCGAGGCCACGGAAAATCCCAGGTTCAGGAATTTCATGCAGCGTGTGGACCGGTACAGAACCATGGGGGTGAGGGCCAACGCCGACACGCCGGACGCCGCCCGGACAGCCCTGGCCTATGGAGCCGAAGGCATCGGCCTTTTCAGGACCGAGCACATGTTTTACGGGGCCAATTCAGACGAGCCCCTTTTTCTTCTGCGAAAGATGATCCTGAGCACCTCGGGAAGGGAGCGGCGTCACGCCCTTTCCGGACTTTTTCCCTATGTCAAAAAAGAAATCAAGGAAACCCTGGCTGTGATGGACGGCCTGCCGGTGACCATCCGAACCCTTGATCCGCCACTGCATGAATTTGTCCCCCACTCCAGGACCAAGCAGAATGAAATCGCGAAATCCCTGGGAATCGACCAGAGCGAAATCAAACGGCGAATCGACGATCTGTATGAAACCAATCCCATGATGGGGCATAGGGGCGTCCGGCTTGGAATCACCTATCCTGAAATCATTGAAATCCAGGTCCGGGCCATTCTGGAGGCGGCTGCTGAGCTGACGCTGGAAGGGCTGTGCCCCCAGCCGGAAATCATGATCCCCGTCACCTCGGATGTTCAGGAGCTGGTGATCATGAAGCGTCTGGTCCAGACGGTCTACGATGAAATCACGGCACGTTACAACCTGGGTGGGATTGTCTACAAGTTCGGAACCATGATCGAAACGCCCAGGGCCGCCCTTCAGGCGGACAAAATGGCCCGGGTGGCCGAGTTTTTTTCATTCGGGACCAACGATCTGACCCAGATGTGTTTCGGCCTGAGCCGTGATGATTTCGGACGATTCATGGGCGAGTACAAATCCCGGCAGATTCTGAAGGACGACCCCTTTGAAACCCTGGACAGGGACGGTGTGGGGACACTCATCGCCATTGCCGTGGACAAAGGTCGGAAAAGCCGGGCGGATCTGAAAATCGGGATCTGCGGGGAACATGGCGGGGATCCGGCATCGGTGACCTGCTGCTATGAGCAGGGCCTGGATTACGTGAGCTGTTCCCCGTTCAGAATCCCCATTGCACGACTGGCATCGGCCCAGGCCAGGATCAGGAGGGAATCACTGTGCGGATAATCCTTAAAAATTATTCTTCATCATGGTCTTGGCCTCCAGATTGTCGGGCTGGATTTTGAGAATCTGTTTCAGGAGGTCGTCCACCACGTACACTTTTTTCATGGAAAAATAGATCTTCGCCATCCGCATCTTGGCGTCAAGGTTGTCGCTGGTGTTGTCGTCCACGTCCTTGTAATAGGCCAGAGCCTGGCCTGTGTCTCCGTCTCTTTCACAGAGTTTGGCCAAGTTGAACATCAAATCGTACCTCTCCGGGTTTTCCTCGATGACGCTTTCCAGAAGTTTCCGGGCGTAACCGAATTCGCCGGCCTCGATGCAGCACTGTGCCGCTTTTTCCACATGAACCAGGTTCTTGCCGGAATGCATCAGGACCTTCTTGAAGATTTCGAGGGCCTGGGTTCCCATGCCTTTTTTGATCAGGATATTGCCCAGATCCACCCCGGTACCGATATTCCTCGGGCTGATGGCGATGGCCTGGTCGTAGTATTTCACCGCGGCGGCCAGATTGTCCTGCTTCAGATAGAGTTCGCTCAGGATATAGCGGCTGATGGCGTCCTGGCTGTTGACGGCCACGGCCTTCAGAAAACATTTTTCCGCCACGTCGTCGTTGCCTTTCATGGCATAAAGCTGACCCAGTTTCCGCAAGATACGCGATGAGTTGGGGCGTTCTTTCAGCGCTTCCTTGATTTCCGGGATGGCCTGGGCAATATCCCCGGCCTCTTCGTAATCCCTGGCTTTGAGAAGGTGCCGCGTCGCTTTGGCCGGTTCGTTGGCCAGGCGGATCACGCTTCTTATCCGTTCGTCCAGGGCCTGGGTGGTCAGGGGCTTTAACAGGTAGCCGTCGATATCCGATTCGGCGGCTTCCATGACGATTTTCTTTTCCGCTTCGGCGGTGATCATGATGACGGGCATGTCCCTGAACTGCTTGTTGTTGCGGATCAGCTCAAGAAGTTCAATCCCTTTCATGACCGGCATGTTCCAGTCGATGATGGCAAGGTCTATGGGCATTTCATTGATGATTTTCCAGCCTTCACGACCGTTTTCCGCATGGCGTATGGTTTTGCCGACATGAAGCATTTTCAGCATGCCCCGGATGGATTTGCGCATGCTTTCCATATCGTCCACGATGAGAATGGTCATGGTTTCGAGATCGATCATCGAATGAGCTCCTTGCTGAATGTTTCGAATTCCAGTTCCAGGGTGTGGTACAGTGAAGACAGTTCCGTCCGGTTTCCTTCTTTGGCTGATTTTTCAAGGGCCTGGGCCGCCCGGTTGATCCGCCAGGCGTTGACATTGGCCGATGAGCCTTTCAGGGCGTGGCTGTGGGAACACACAGCGTCCAGATCCCCGGAGGCCAGGGTCTGGTTCAGCATATTCATGACTTCCGGTGTTTCAGAAAGGAACGATTCAACCACCGTCAGCACCAGATCCCTGTCACCTCCGAATCTTTCGAGCATGCCTTGTTCATCAAAGACAAGGTCCATGGTTTCTTCCATGGCCTTGCCGTCGTCCGGCTCCGCCAAAACGGAATTGTCCATGTCGGACCCGATCTGGTCGTACAGGTGTATGATTCGTGAAAGATCTTCGGGATTCACCGGTTTGGTGATGTAATCGTCCATGCCCGACTGGATGCAACGCTCCCTTACGCCTTTGATGGCATTGGCCGTCATGGCCACAATGGGGGTTCGCCGACCCCCGGCTTCCTTTTTCCTGATCTCTTCTGTGCAGCGGAAACCGTCCATGACAGGCATCTGGCAGTCCATGAATACGATATCATAGGTTTTATCCTTAATGGAGTCAAGGGCTTCCATGCCATTTCTGGCACTGTCCGCCTTATAACCCAGTTTGTTCAAAAGTTCCCGGGCCACGATGAGGTTGGTTTCCTGGTCCTCGACGATCAGGATGGCCAGGTTTTTCTTCTTCCGGCTTTCGGCGATGCTGTGGCGTGTGACGAGATGAGACGGTGGCGTCTGGGCGAGAACGGTTTTCATGCAATCCCGGAGCAGCCCGTTTTCAAGGGGTTTGCTCAAATAGGCTGAAAAACCGGCTTGTTCGAAACGCCGGGCTTCTCCTCTCTCGCCGCAGGCGCTGATGACAACCAGCTGGACATCCCGTGCCAGGTCCGACATTTTTACCGCGCGTCCCAGGGCCTCAAGATGGATTCCCGGTTTGTGGATGTCCACCACAGCCCCATGAAAAGGCTGCATCTGAAGGACCGCTTTTTCCAGAACGAAAGGGACCTCATCAAGAGAATCGGTTTCGGCGCAAAGAAGGCCCATGGCGTCAAACTGTGATTTCAGCGATTCCCGGTTCTGGGAATTTTCGCTGATGATAAGGACTCGTTTGTTTTTAAGGGGGCCTGAAAGGGACCGGCCTTCCGTAAGTTCCGGCTTGAAATGCAGGAAGGGTATGGTGAAGGAGAATGTGCTTCCGATGAGTTCTTCGCTGGTGACATGGATGGATCCGTTCATTTTTTCCACAAGAAGCCTTGAAATGGCGAGCCCAAGTCCTGTTCCGCCGTACAGCCGTGTGGTTGAGGTGTCTGCCTGGGTGAATGTTTCGAAGATGCCTTCAATTTTGTCTTGAGGGATTCCGATGCCTGTATCGGAAACCGTGAACCTGAGAACCGGGCCGTTTTCGGTGTCGGATTCTTTCTGGACCGTGAGGGTCACCGCGCCGGATTCGGTGAACTTGATGGCGTTTCCGGTAAGATTGGTCAGAACCTGCCGGACCCGTCCGGGGTCGCCGCGAAGAACTGTGGGTGTCATGGGAAGAACGTTGAAGGAGTATGACAGGCTTTTCTGTTCTGCGAGAAGGGCGAACATGGCGTTCATGTCGGACAGGGCCACCGTGAGATCGAAGTTGCGGATGTCCAGCTCCAGCTTGCCCGCCTCGATTTTTGAAAAATCCAGGATGTCGTTCAAAATGGTCAGAAGACCTTTGGCACTGTTGAACACGATGGTGGAATACCGTTTCTGATCTTCGGAAAGCGGGGTTTCCAGAAGCAGGTGCATCATCCCGATGATGCCGTTCATGGGGGTCCTGATTTCATGGCTCATGTTGGCCAGGAACTCGCTTTTAATCCGGCTGGCATTTTCCGCTTTGAGGGAGATGGCCCTGAACTGGTTTTCGCTCTGAAAAAGCCGTGACAAGGCTTCACTCTGGATGCTCTGGAAAAAATAGACGAACATGACGATGACCGAGAGCAGGGCGAACAGATGGCCGGAGTATAGGAGAATATCACAGTCCCTGGTGATCGAGGGACCCAGTGTCAGGTTGTTGCTTCGGAACAGCATGAACAGCGAAATGATCAACGCGGCGAAGAGGCCGTAAAGGATGCTGGCTCTGAATGTGATGGTGAAGGCTGCGCCAACAGGCAGAAGAAAAAGCCAGAGTAAAAAAGGGCTTGTGAATCCTCCGGTGTTAAATGCCGTTGACACGATGAACAAGGTAAAGGAAAGAGCTAAGGCATGGGCTGACAGGGCGCTGTTTTTTTTCTTCCGGAGCTGGAGGAGATTGAAAAGGCAGATTATCAGGGAAAAACCCGTGATGACGGCTGTTGCCGTGGAACCGGCCATGGCCTGGACCGCAAAAACCACAGGGCACGCGATGATCAGCATGGCACTGCACAGGTTGATGGCCCTTAGTCTGTTGATCAGAAAAAGATCGTCACGGGCCGGATCCTCCGGGGGAATGCCTGAATCAGCCAGGGACCGTATGATGGATAATGCACGGTATGAGAATGTCATGAATGAGCGCCTCGGTTTGTCACATGATATGCCTCTTCGGGTTGGGGCAAGGCTGATTCAATTATCGGTCAATGGGTGGATATTCTTGATGATTATTTGCGTTTTTCAATGTGTTTCTATAAGGTGAAGCTTAGCCCGGTGATTTGGAGAGGCATTGTGACATGAAATTCGTCTGTTGAAATTCCGATCAACGTTTGGGGAATGATACTATGTTGCGTGAAATCTTCGCTCGTTACAGACAAGGATACCAGACCTTCGCTTATCCCAAAAAACCTGTGGACATTCCCGAGCGGTTCAGGGGATATCCTGTGCTCATTCAGGGTTCATCACACTCGGAAAACGAAAGGATAGCAAGGACCTGCGGATTCGGGGCGCTGTTTCTGGATGATGGGAATCTGGCCCTGGACATGGGGCGCTGTCTTTTCTGCTCAGACTGCCCGGCCCATGAAGCGGTGTCGTTCACGACAGACCCCGTGCTGGCGGTGAGCCGGAGGGATGATCTTATTGTCAGGTCCGGCCAGGCCAAAAAAACAGCGGGCCAGCTCCCCCCGGATCTGCTGAAACTTTTCAGAAAGTCCCTGAAATTCCGGGAAGTCAGCGCCGGAGGTTGCAACGCCTGCGAAGCGGACACCAACGTTCTTTCCACCATCGGCTGGGATCTGGGCCGTTTCGGCGTCCAGTTCGTGGCCAGTCCGCGTCATGCCGACGGCCTTTTCGTCACCGGCCCCGTATCTGAAAACATGCGGGCCGCCACACTCCTCACCTATGAAGCCATTCCTAACCCCAAGATCGTGGTGGCCTGCGGGGCCTGCGCCATATGCGGCGGCCCGTTCACCGGCTCCCCTGAAATTCACGACGGCGTTGAAGGCCTGTTGCCTGTGGACCTTTTCATCCCCGGCTGCCCACCCCATCCCGTGACCATCTTGGATGGCATCCTCCGGATCATGGGGCGGATCCCGTAGGCCATTAAAAAAGGGGCGGATGGAAATCCGCCCCGGTTCAACCGCTGTGGTATGGAGATGGGTTCAGAGTTTGTCCCGGACTATTCTTTGCCGAGCATGACACTGCTGGCCTTGATCAGGACGCAGATCGGATCTCCCACCTTGACGTCCAGCTCTTTCACCGCCTCTGCGGTGATGGTGGATGAAATGGCATTGCCGCCCCCGATGTCCACTTTTACTATTGAAAAAGAACTTTTTGAATGGTCGATAACGGGAATACAAGTGTGAGGGGACTGTCTTGAAGGGGAATGGCACCATAACCGGCATACCAGCGGGCCGCATCATCGTTTTTTGCATCGATGATCAGGGCGACGCCACCGACGTCCTGCGACGCCCTGATGCAGCGAAGTCCCGCTGATAACAGAAGCTGCCCGCCAAGTCCCTGACTCTGCACGGAACGGTCCACGGCAAGACGGCAAAGGCGGAATGCCGGGACATCGTAACGGGCAAGGCCCCGTTTCACGATGGCAGGAGTGCGGGCAAATTCAATGGATGCGGGACAGATGGAATAATACCCCAGGATGATGGAGGGTGTGTCGTCCGGAACGGCAAGAAATGATTTGGCACCGCCATGTTCATGGGATTGTCGTGCATGACGACTCAAATAATCATTCAGCGCCTGATCACCGCAATCAAAAGCGTTACGGTCATGGTTTCTGGATACGGGTTCTTCATGCCAGGAAGGTAGAATCATGCTTTTTTCTTCACCGCCTGTGATGCTGCAATGAGCTTTGTATTCGGAAGAGGCGGATTTTCAAGAGCATCCAGAACACGGAGGCTGTCTCGTTCTGACAAATGAATCTGTTCAACCTGTGCGATGACGTCCTTTGCGGCTTGAAGGGCATTTCGCAAAACAAAATCCGTCAAATCCGTATGAGTATACGAAACAGCGCGCATGAGCAGTTCCTTGTCACATGGCCGAATCCTCAGTGACATTCGATTGCTGTCTTTTACCGCAGTTCTTGGCATATAATACTCCTTGGTATGATTGCATATGTTTATTATTCAATGTCCCTTTGGGTTATGTACACAATCAAACCGTACAAATATACCTTGGATTTGTCAAGATGGCAGCTGTTCACATAACCCCATGATACAAGAAAAAGTCCGAAAAGACAGGCATGATGGACAGGAACATGGGACCTTTGTGGGAGTATCATGGCCATGATTCCTGAACCCTTGGGGCCTCTGTTCAGGCTACAATGTATCGATGAGGTTGCCGCTGAAAGAGGTCTCGTAACCTGGCACGCTGGCGATGTCGTCCCGGAGTGCCCGGGTCTGGAGAACGTCCAGCATGATTCGGACGGTCTGGTGGTCCAGCATGTCGTCGGGAATCACCAGGTCGCAGCGGACGGCGGCCAGGGGCACGAAGGAAAGGCCGTAGAGGTCGGCCACCACATGAAGACCCAGGGCCGCGTCCACGGCTCCTGAAGCCACCATGCGGGCACCGTCGTTGTGATTTTTCACCTCGTTGTGATAACCGTTGATGGTGGTGTTGGGCAGTCTGGCCGCAGACAGGTGATCGTCCAGAAGGATGCGCAGCGCCGCTCCGCATTCCCGGTTTACGAATGTCAGGTTTTTCAGATACAGATCGTCGATGCTCCGGATGTTGCGGGGGTTACCGGCGGCCACCATCAATCCTTCCTCCATGGTGGTGAACCCCACCACCTTGCCGCCCATGCCGGTGAGCATTTCCCGGGCCAGTGACACGTTGGATTCTTCACCTTCCCGGTTGTGGAGATGCACACCGCCCACATGGGCAAAACCCTGGGCCAGGGCCCTCATGGAAGCGTAGCTTGACGCGAAACAGGTGTGGACACGGGCGCTTGCGAAAGCACGGCCCACATGCTCCCCGAGGATCGAGAACGCCGGGTCGCAACCGAAGAGAAGGATGGTCCTGTCCAGCAACTCGTTCGAACAGTACACCCTGGCTTTCAGGCCGTCAGGCTCCAGAATGGCGTCAGACGCCGGGAGGCCGCGGTTTGACAGAAGGCTTTCCGTCTGAGGGACACCCACCAGACGCCCACGGACGTTCGCTGAATGCAGGCGCGGTGACCCTGCCGGTTCATTGCCTGCAATGTCGATTTCAATCAGGTCACCGGTGGTTTCCTCGCTGAATAAGGTCTCCACCGTGCAGTCGAGGATTTTGGCCATCCGGATGGCCACTCCGGTGTTTGGCAGGTAACGTCCCGATTCAATATCGTAAATGGCCTGACGTTTTACGCCCACCGAATCGGCGAGCTGGGCCTGGGACCAGCCTTTGGCCTGGCGGTAGGCTTTGACGTGGCAGGTGATCTTGGGCTGGCTGTCGTCCATGGCGTTTCTCCGGGATAATGTCGTTTACAAAATTAACTTGACGTTTAAAGCAATATTGTCTTATGGAATACCATGCAATGTGATTGGTATAAACTGCAATTTCGGGAAATCATAACCGAGTTTTTAACGCCGATCAATAAAAAGATCCGGGGGATAGAGTCGAAAACAGGAGGGGGGTTCGCCGGGTTTGAGTGTTCTGCAAAACACATATTTGTCATAAGTTGTTTTTGATTGTGCAATAATGTTGGTTGTGGAATTTCAGGCCGGCCTGTTTTCAAGCGTCTTCATGTGGTCCGGATCATGCAAACATACAAGAATCGAAAGCTAATGTGTGATCAAAGTCATCGAAAGGAGTAAGCCATGAAGCCCTGGATTAAAAAAATCACCTGTGCTCTGTCCGTCACGCTGTTCATCATGTTTATCGGATCTGCTGCCATGGCCGGAAGTCAGGTTGTCCGGATTTCCGCTGCCGCCAACCTCACCGACGCCCTCAAAAAGATCGGTGAACATTTCAACAAGGTCAAACCCGATGTTGAGCTCCAGTTCAACTTCGGGTCATCGGGAGCCCTGGCCAAGCAGATTGACAACGGGGCCCCGGCGGACCTTTTCTTTTCCGCCAACGCCAAATGGATGGACCATCTGGTGGCCGGCCGGAAAGTCGTCAAAGAGTCGGTCAGGGATATCACGGGCAACGCCCTGGTGGTGGTCAGTCTTAAAGCCAGGCCCTTATCTGATATGAACGATATCGCCCGATTCGAAAAAATCGCCTTGGGCAGTCCCAAAAGCACTCCCGTGGGCGAATACACCGAAGAGGCCCTCAAAGCCGCCGGGCTTTACGAGTCCCTGGCAGCGGCCAGTAAGCTGGTCATGACCCAAGATGTACGCCAGGCCTTGCTTTACGCCGATCGTGGCGAGACGGATATCGCCTTTGTCTATAGAACAGACGCCCTTTTGGCCAAAAACGCGAAAATTGTTTACACCGTGCCTGAAAAACTCCACAAACCCATCGTGTCGAACATGGGGCTGACCGTTGCAGGTAACGCCAAGCCAGGAGCCAAGGCCTTTTATGACTTCATGGCTTCCAAGGACGCCCGTTCTGTGCTGGAGTCTTACGGGTATGCAGTGTTGGCTGCCCCGTCTCCGGTGAAAAAATAACGAGGGGCAGAAAACCATGACCGCTTTATCTCCTCAGGATATCCATGCCGTGATTCTTTCCGTGAAGGTGGCGGTGGCTGCCACCCTGATTTCGGCGCCCCTGGGTTTCGCCGTGGCTTATGTGTTCGTGTACCTTCGCTTTCCGGGGAAGTCGATCCTGGAAGGGGTGATCAACCTGCCTCTTGTTCTTCCCCCGGTGGTGGTGGGCTACCTCCTCCTTATCACCCTGGGGCGGAGGGGCGTTTTCGGGCCACTCCTCGAACACCTTGGAATCCAGATCGTTTTCACCCTGAAAGGCGCGGTACTGGCATCGGTGGTGGTGGGATTCCCTCTTCTGGTCCGATCCATAAGGATCGGCATGGAAACCATCGATCACGACTATATCCGGGCGGCCCGGACTCTGGGGGCCGGCTGGTTCGACTCACTGTTCACCGTGATCCTTCCATTATCGGGCCGGGCACTTCTGGCCGGAATGAGTCTGATGTTCGCCCGGAGCCTGGGGGAATTCGGGGCCACCATCGTCCTTGCCGGAAACATCCCCAGCGTCACCCAGACCATTCCACTGGCCATTTACGACTACACCAACACACCGGGTGGAGACGCCAGCGCGTTGGCGTTGTGTCTCGTTTCCGTGCTTCTTTCCTTTGCCGTGCTCATGCTGAGCGAGATGTCCGCGCGGTCATTGAAAAAAGGGAGGGACGCATGAACCTTGATGTGGATATCACGATGAAAAGGGGCGAGTTCCGGCTGTCGGCAGGATTCAGTGTTGTCGGTCAGCGGACCGGTGTTTTCGGGCCTTCGGGTAGCGGAAAGTCCACCCTGATGCTGGCCCTTGCAGGACTTGCCAGGCCCGATTCCGGGCATATCGTCCTTGACGGCCGGACCCTGTTCGACAGCCGGAAGCGAATCAACGTGACTCCGGAAAAACGACGGATCGGTGTGGTGTTCCAGCATGCGCACCTGTTTCCACACATGAGTGTGACGCGGAATCTGTTTTACGGATACAAACGGATTCCCGAAGCTGAAAGGAAAATATCACCGGACACCCTGATCGAGGTTCTCGGCATCAGCCATCTACTGTCCAGGAACGTTTCGGGGCTTTCCGGAGGGGAGCGCCAGCGCGTGGCCCTGGGCCGGACCGTTCTCGCCAGTCCCCGGCTGATTCTCATGGATGAGCCGCTCACCGGTCTGGACCAGAACCTGAAATACCAGATCATTCCCTATCTCCTTCGGGTGCTGGACGAATTCGGCGTGCCCATGCTGTTCATCAGTCATTCCGTGAAGGAAATGCGGCTGATGACGGAAAACGTGCTTGTCTTTTCAAAGGGCCGTGTGGAGGACATTCTCCCCGTGGAAGATCTGGCACGAAAGAACATGGCTGCAGGAGACCATTCGTACACCAACATGATCACCGTGAAAGATCCCAGGCCCAGGAACGGTCTCTGGGAGTACCGCTGGGGTGATCATACTCTGATTCTGACAGAGCCGGGGTGTGAGGGTGATAACGTGTTTGAGCTGTCGGCCAAAGACATCATGCTGTTCAAACGCCACCCCGAAGCCTCCAGTGCCAGGAACCTTCTTTCCTGCTCTGTTTTGGGGACGTTCAATGTGGGCAACCGGCTGGGTGTGGAACTTGCCTGCGGGGGCGAAAGACTCGTCTGCCAGATCGTTCCGGAGGCCGCCGAGGAGATGGATATCCGGGCGGGGGGATCCGTGGTGGCCGCCATCAAGGCCACGGCCTTCGGGCGTGTTTTTTAGTTGGGCTTATATGTTATTTCAGAGAGGTCCGCGGCTTTCTTCATCAAGATCATGATACAACCGTTTGGTGCAATCGGGGCAGAGACCGTGGCTGAACTCGGCTTCGGTGTGGTTTGCGATGTAGAGTTCGATCTGGTTCCAGTAGCCCTGGTCATCCCGTATTTTTTTGCATTCGCAGCAGATCGGAAGAATTCCCCGTAAAGTCTTGATCTCGTCAATGGCTTCTTTCAGCTTGTGAATGACCTTTTCCTTTTCCTTTTCCGCTTTTTCCCTTTCACGGATTTCCAGGGCCAGTTTTCTGTTCCAGAAGTAAAATGACGTCATGCCAAGGGCGGCAAGGCCGATCACCATCAGGACCCAGGTGACCACATCCCTGGGCCGGATTCCGAATTCGTAGCGGACGGAAAGCCAGCGCTGTCTGATTTCATGATGTTTTTCAGGGCTGATGGCGGCCAGGGCTTTGTTGAACAGGCTGACCAGTTCCGGCCAGTCTTTCCGGATGGCGATGGATAAATCGTAATTCCCGTAGGGTGTGGGGGCTGCGATTTTCAGGTTGGTCAGCCCGTTTTTTTCAATGAGGTACGTTGCCGCAGCCAGATTTTCGATGGTGGCGTCGGCTCCGCCCGATGAAACGTCGCGCAGAGCTTCAAGGGGTTTGTCCACAAATCGGGGGACGACGGTCACACGATCCCTATTGAGCCAGTCGTATGTGGCAATTTTACGGACCAAAGCCACGTTTTTGTGGTCCAGGTCGTCAATACCGCTGATAAACGGCCCGTCTTTCCGGCTGACAATGACCAGGGGGAAAGACAGGTGTGCGCTGGTGTAGGACAGGTATTTGGCCCGTTCCGGCGTGGCTGCGGCGCAGGTGAGAATGTCTATTTCTTTGTTTTCGACTTTTTTGAGCACGTCCGGCCAGGGACTTTTTTGAACCACCTCCACATGGAGACCGAGCATGTCGGCCATATGGAAAACATAGTCTGAAGCCATTCCCTTGAAGACACCGTCGTCATCGAAAAACTGAAACGGTGGAAAGGCCTGAGGACCGCTGATCCGGATGGTTTTATGTCCGGCCAGCCATTCCCGTTCTTCGTCGGTGAGGGGAAGAGTTGACGCAGCGACGGCGCTGGCGAAGGCCATGGCAAAGACAAGTGTCAGGGAAAAGCCTGTTCTGATTCTATGGTTCATCTGATCCTGTGCAATGTGTTTTTAATCTCGTTTATCGCGCTTTATTCCTGAAAGATAAGGTTTTTTTGCTTTAAGAATTCCAGAATTTTTGAGACGGCTTCGTCGAAGGATTCCCGGTCGGACCGGATGACGATATCCGCGTTCTCGGGGGGCTCGTAGGGTGATGAAATTCCCGTGAAATCCTTGATTTCACCCCGGAGCGCCCTGGCGTAGATGCCTTTGGGGTCCCTTGCGATGCATGTCTCAAGGGGGCAATCCACGAAAATTTCGACGAACCGGTCGTCTCCCATTCTGGTTTTCACGTTTTGCCGGTCGGCCCTGAACGGCGAGATAAATGCGGTGAGCGCGATAATGCCGGCATCCACGAAGAGCCGCACCATTTCACCGATGCGCCGGATGTTTTCCACTCTGTCTTTTTCCGAAAATCCGAGATCCCCGCAGAGACCGTGCCGCACGTTGTCGCCGTCGAACACATAGGTGGAGGCTCCCATGACGTAAAGTCGTTTTTCCACCATGTGGGATAAGGTGGATTTGCCCGATGCGGATAGTCCTGTAAACCAGAGTACCGCACCCTTGTGACCGTGGAGCTTTTCCCTGTCCTCGCGCTCGACCAGGGATTTGTGCCGAACCACATGGGGGCTGTTCATACATGGCCTTTCAGTAAGAGGTCTGATGACAAAAAAGAAACAACGGCGAAGGGGGCTGTTCTTTCAGGGATTTATCTTTGCAGAAATCCGGCATTTCATAAAGAGCTTTCTTGTTTTTTCTTGGTATCGGGTGAAAATATTCAAAAAAGAAATAAAACATAAATTCATAGACAAAAATGTATAAATATAATGTACACGATTCAAATATGTATTTTGAAAATGATAGTTTCTGTGAGAGATAGACAGGATGAAATGAATTAAAGAGCATAATAACAGTGCGTTGAAAATGAACAGTGTTCGCTCTCAGGGAAATGGCACATCGGTTGCAGTTAAGGAGGGCAAGTTCAAGCCACGGTGACATGACGTGGGCACGGTGGAGGATGTGGACCCCGACAAAAAAATGTCCACTTCAGTCCAAGGTGTCCACACGGTTCACCCAGACATAACAAACACAACGTGAAAGGAAAAAACCATGAGAAAGATCGCAATATACGGAAAAGGCGGCATCGGTAAATCGACCACCACACAGAACACCGTGGCGGGCCTGGCGGAGATGGGAAACAAAGTCATGGTCGTGGGCTGTGACCCCAAAGCCGACTCCACCCGGCTTCTTCTTGGCGGCCTTGTGCAGAACACGGTGCTCGACACACTGCGCGAGGAAGGGGAAGACGTGGAACTCGAAGACGTCCGCAAAGTGGGATTCGGCGGAACACTCTGCACCGAGTCCGGTGGACCGGAACCCGGCGTGGGCTGTGCGGGCCGCGGCATCATCACCAGCATCAACCTTCTGGAACAGCTGGGGGCTTACTCCGAAGACGAAAAACTGGACTATGTGTTCTACGATGTTCTGGGCGACGTGGTGTGCGGCGGCTTCGCCATGCCCATCCGTGAAGGAAAAGCCCAGGAGATCTACATCGTGGTATCTGGAGAAATGATGGCCATGTACGCGGCCAACAACATCTGCAAAGGCATCGTGAAATTCGCCGAAGCGGGCGGCGTGCGTCTGGGCGGCCTCATTTGCAACAGCCGCAAGGTGGACAACGAACTGGAGATGATTTCCGAACTCGCCGCCCAGCTCGGCACCCAGATGATCCATTTCGTTCCCAGGGACAACGTGGTCCAGAGGGCGGAAATCAACCGGAAAACGGTGATCGATTACGAACCCGCCAATCCCCAGGCCGACGAATACCGGACTTTGGCGAAAAAGATTCAGGAAAACGAGATGCTGGTGATTCCCAAACCCCTGCCCATCGAGAACCTGGAAAAGCTGCTCATCGATTACGGGCTGGCGGGATGATTGGGAAAACGACGGGGTAACCGCTCAAAAGGCCTTTCCTGTCAGTCGAGGGCCGTCGAGGGAAGGATGGGGGCATTTGTCGGGTTTCGTGCCTCAACCCGACCTACGATGACGGCAGAGCGGGAACGGTCAGGCAACATTTGAATCAATTAACAATGGCAATACAAACCGGAGGAAAAAAACATGATCATGATTCGATCCATCGTCAGACCAGAAAAAGTGGACAACGTACTTTCCGCACTCATGGACGCGGGTTTCCCGGCAGTCACCCGCTATTCCGTCGTGGGACGCGGCAAGCAGAGGGGCATCAAGAT
This sequence comes from Desulforapulum autotrophicum, assembly GCA_020723285.1. GTDB lineage: Bacteria > Desulfobacterota > Desulfobacteria > Desulfobacterales > Desulfolunaceae > DYJE01. The sequence continues at coordinate 185,327 of DYJE01000004.1, forward strand.
CGGTCAGATCACCTACGACGAGATTCCCAAGGAAATGCTTCTCATGGTGGTCAAAGACTCGGACAAGGACTACGTGGTGGAAACGGTGATGAAGGCCGCAAGAACCGGCGATAAAGGGGCTTTCGGCGACGGCAAGATCTTCATCAATCCTGTTTTCGAAGTGTACACCATCAGTTCCGGCATCAAGGAAATGGCCGGAGGCACTGTTGAAGAGGTGAAACTATGAAAGAAGTCATGGCGGTCATACGGATGAACATGATGGGCAAAACCAAGGACGCCCTGGCGGAAGCGGGTGTGGTTTCCATGCACGCCGTGGCCTGTCTTGGCAGGGGCAAGGGGCTTGTGAACCTCGCACTTCTGGAGGGCGCGGAAAAAGGCTACGAGGAAGCGGCCACCCAGCTGGGTCTCGGCGGAAAACTGATTCCCAAGCGCATGATCAGCATCATCGTGCCTGACAAGATGGTCAAGAAAGCCATTGAGATCCTGATCAAGGTCAACAAGACCGGAAAATCCGGCGACGGGAAGATTTTCGTGATGCCGGTCACCGATTCCATAAGGATCAGGACAGGTGAGACAGGGCAAGTCACCCTTGACGGCGCTTAACCAGGCAAGGGAACTGCATATTTTGACCTGATACGGCGTTCTCGGAATTTTTAAATCCTCAACGTAGCTCCGCTACGCCTCCGGTTTAAAAATTCCTGCGGCCTTGTCTCAGGCCAAAATCTACAGTCCCTTCAGCGCAAAACGTAAGGGCTGAATATGAAAACCCATGATGAGCGAAAAGGATAAAACCATGGAATCAACGGCGGAAAACATCACATACAGCAAAGAGAGCATCGAAGAGCTGAAACAGGATATTCTGAAGAAATATCCCACCAAGGTGGCTCGGAAGCGTGCGAAACAGATCATCATCAATAAAATAGACGAAGGCGACGCCGTCCCTGAAATCGGCGCGAACACACGGACCGTTCCCGGCATCCTCACCCAGCGCGGCTGCACCTATGCCGGTTGTAAGGGCGTTATCCTGGGACCCACCAGGGACCTGGTGAACATCGTCCACGGCCCCATCGGGTGCAGCTTCTACGCCTGGCTCACCCGGCGGAACCAGACGAGGCCGGTTGATGACAACGACGAAAACTTCATGACCTACTGTTTTTCAACGGACATGCAGGACTCGGACATCGTGTTCGGCGGCGAGGGAAAACTCCGGCAGGCGGTCCAGGAAGCCTACGACCTGTTCCACCCGAAAGCCATCAGCATTTTCGCCACCTGCCCGGTGGGGCTCATCGGCGACGACATCCACCAGGTGGCCCGGGAGATGAAGGAAAAGCTCGGCATCAACGTGTTCGCGTTTTCCTGCGAGGGCTACAAGGGCGTGAGCCAGAGCGCGGGCCACCACATCGCCAACAACGGGATTTTCAAACACGTGGTGGGCGAGGACGACACGGTGAAAGAAGGGGAATACAAGATCAACCTTCTGGGCGAGTACAACATCGGCGGCGACGGGTTCGAGATCGACCGGATTCTGGAAGAATGCGGCATCCAGGTGGTGTCCACCTTCAGCGGCAACTCCACCTACGGCCAGTTCGCCAACTGCCACACGGCGGATTTGAACACCGTCATGTGCCACCGGTCCATCAACTATGTGGCGGAAATGATGGAAACGAAATTCGGGATTCCCTGGATCAAGATCAACTTCATCGGGGCCAAGTCCACGGCCAAGAGCCTTCGCAAGATCGCCGACTATTTCGGCGAGCAGAAACTGAAGGACAGGGTGGAGGAAGTCATCGCCCGGGAAATGCCGGAGGTGGAAAAAGTGATGATGGATGTGCGGAGCCGATGTGAAGGCAAGACTGCCATGATGTTCGTGGGCGGTTCAAGGGCCCATCACTACCAGGAGCTGTTCAATGAAATGGGCATGAAAACATTGTCCGCCGGTTACGAGTTCGCCCACCGCGACGACTACGAAGGCCGGAAAGTGTTGCCCACCATCAAGATCGACGCGGACAGCCGGAACATCGAGGAGCTTGAAGTGGAACAGGACCCGGCGCGATACAAACCCCGGAAGACCGACGAACAGATGAAGGCTTTGGCAGACCAGGGGTACACCTTCAAGGACTACAAGGGCATGATGCCCGAGATGGAGGCGAACAGTCTGGTCATCGACGACATCAGCCATTACGAGACGGAACGGCTGATCGAATTCTACGAACCCGATATCGTCTGCGCGGGGATCAAGGAGAAATTCGTGGTCCAGAAAAGCGGCGTGCCCATGAAACAGCTTCACAGCTACGACTCGGGCGGACCTTACGCCGGTTTCAGAGGGGCTGTCAATTTCTACAAGGAAATCGACCGGATGGTGAACAGCAAGGTGAAAACCTACCTGAAGGCGCCCTGGCAGAAGAATCCGGAACTTTCCGGACATTATGTGTGGGAATGATGGATGATGGCCCATACGACATCGGACGGAGCGTCGTGCGGGCTGCCGATTCTTTAAAGGATCGGGTCATGTGTCGGGTTTCGTGCCTCAACCCGACCTACGATGGTGCGCGGCGGAAATCCGGGGCAAGTGCATAATAGATACCATAAGGAGTGAACCATGCTACTCAGACATACACCCAAAGAAATCAAGGAACGGTCGGCGCTGGTGATCAACCCGGCCAAGACCTGCCAGCCGGTGGGGGCCATGTACGCGGCTCTGGGCATTCATGCCTGCATGCCACACAGCCACGGGTCCCAGGGCTGCTGTTCCTATCACCGGAGCGCCCTGACCCGGCATTACAAGGAACCGGCCATGGCCACCACCAGTTCGTTCACCGAAGGGTCGTCGGTGTTCGGCGGTCAGGCCAACCTGATCCAGGCCATCGACAACATCTTTACGATTTACGAACCGGACATCATCGCCGTCCACACCACCTGCCTGTCCGAGACCATCGGGGACGACATCACCCAGATCGGGCGGAAGGCCAAAGACGACGGCAAGGTTCCTGAGGGGAAATACGTGATCCACTGCAACACGCCCAGTTACGTGGGGTCCCATGTGACGGGATTTGCCAACATGTGCAAGGGCATGGTGGATTATTTCTCGGAAAAGACCGGTGAAAAAAAGAACGTCTTCAACATCATCCCCGGTTTTGTGGAACCGTCGGACATGGAGGAGATCAAACGCCTGGTTTCGGCCATGGGCATCGAGTTCATCATGTTTCCCGACACCTCCGGCGTGCTGAACGGCCCTTTGACCGGCCACTTCAGCATGTACCCCGAGGGCGGCGTGACCATCGAACAGCTGAAAGCCACCGGTGACAGCACGGGAACCCTGGCCCTGGGTGACACGGCGTCGTCTCTGGCCGCCAAAACCCTGGACACCAAGTTCAAGGTGCCCTGCGAGATCCTCGATCTCCCCATCGGGCTTTCGGCGACAGACGCGTTCATCGACACCCTGAGAAAAGTGGCGGGCGTGCCGGTGCCCGACTCCATCACCTATGAACGGGGCCAGATGGTGGACCTGATCAGCGACATGCACCAGTATTTTTACGGCAAGAAAGTGGCGCTGTTCGGCGATCCCGACCAGCTGGTGTCCCTGACCCGGTTCCTTCTGGACCTGGACATGAAACCGGTTCACATCGTCACCGGAACGCCGGGGAAAAAATTTGAAAAAACCATTCAGGATCTCACGGCGGATCTTCCCTACACGGTGAACGTGAAGGAATCAGGCGACATGTTCCTCCTCCACCAGTGGATCAAGAACGAACCCGTGGATCTTTTGATCGGCAACACCTACGGGAAGTATATCGCCAGAGACGAGGACATTCCCTTTCTGCGCCACGGATTTCCGATTTTGGACCGGGTGGGCCATTCCTACTTCCCCACCGTGGGATACAAAGGCGGAATCCGGCTTCTGGAAAAGATTCTGGATCTCCTTCTGGACCGGATCGACCGCGATGCTAAAGAGGAAAGCTTTGAGCTTGTGCTGTGATGAAGCGTTGGAGCCTCCGGCTTGGATGCCGGAGGCTTGAAAAAGATGAACATCGAACACTGAACACCCAACATCGAACATCGAATGGGGGGCTCAGCGGCGGGCGGAGTTGAAAACGGGCAGATGGGTTTCACACCGTTTGAATGAAAAAAGGGTGAATGAAACGAAAACCCATCGTAGGTCGGCTTAAGGCACGAAAGCCGACAAATGACTGAACACCCAACATCGAACATCGAATGGGGGGCTCAGCGGCGGGCGGAGTTGA
>DYJE01000004.1:189667-262786 GCA_020723285.1 Desulforapulum autotrophicum
AATGAAACGAAAACCCATCGTAGGTCGGCTTAAGGCACGAAAGCCGACAAATGACCCGATCCATGCTTTTTCGTTCCCAGGCTCCGGCCTGGGAATGCAGGTCCGCATGGCTCCGGCCATGCATGGTGTGGAGGCTGGAGCCTCCGGGGATGACACTCCCGGGCCGGAGCCTGGGCGCGAGAACCAAAAACAAGCGGTGATCTACAAACATTAAAATAAAGAGGCGCACCATGAGCACATTTTCACCCCTCAAAGAACGGGAAAAGCAAATCTACATGAAAGGCGAGGCGCCTTTTGACATGACCTGCGACACGAAAAGCGCGGCGGGGTCGGTGAGCCAGAGGGCCTGTGTGTTCTGCGGATCGCGGGTGGTGCTCTATCCGGTGGCCGACGCCCTTCATCTGGTTCACGGCCCCATCGGCTGCGCGGCGTACACCTGGGATATCCGGGGATCACTGTCTTCCGGGCCCGAACTTCACCGGAAAAGCTTTTCCACGGACCTTAGGGAAAAACAGGTGATCTTCGGCGGTGAAACACGGCTTTACCGGTCCTTAACGGAACTCATCGACCGCTACGAACCGAAAGCGGCCTTTGTTTACGCCACCTGCATCGTGGGCATCATCGGCGACGACGTTTCGGCGGTGTGCAAAAAAGTGGCCGCTGAAAAAGGAATCCCCGTGATTCCGGTTCATTCCGAAGGATTCAAAGGCACGAAGAAAGACGGGTACAAAGCGGCCTGCGACGCCCTTGGGACACTTATCGGAACCGGCGACACGTCGGCTATCGGAAAGATCAGCATTAATATATTGGGCGAGTTCAACATCGGCGGAGAATCCTGGATCATCGAAAATTACTACAAAAAAATGGGCGTGGACGTGGTGTCCGTCATGACCGGCGACAGCCGGGTGGACAAGATCCGCAAAGCCCACGGAGCGAGCCTGAACGTGGTGCAGTGCTCCGGTTCCATGACTTATCTCGCTAAAATGATGGAGGAAAAATATGGCATCCCTTACATTCGCGTCTCTTACTTCGGCATCGAAGACACCGCCCGGGCCCTTTACGATGTGGCGGCCCATTTCAGCGACCGTCCTGACATCATGGAGAAGACCAAGGCCCTGGTCCACGATGAAGTGTCGGTCATTCACCCGGAAATCAAAAAATACCGGGCCTATCTCACTGGGAAACGGGCCGCGATATACGTCGGTGGTGCGTTCAAAGCCTTTTCTCTGATCAAGGCTCTGAAATCTTTAGGAATGACAACGATTTTAGCCGGGTCCCAGACCGGCAGCAAGGAAGATTACGAAATCCTGAAAGACATGTGCGACGACGGCACGGTGATTGTCGATGACGCCAACCCCCTGGAACTTTCGAAATACATCGTGGACAAAAAAGCCGACCTTTTTATCGGCGGTGTCAAGGAACGCCCGGTGGCCTACAAGATGGGCGTGGGTTTCTGCGACCACAACCACGAACGGAAAATTCCCCTGGCCGGGTTCGAAGGCATGGTCCACTTCGCCCGTGAGGTTTATGGCACGGTGAAGAGCCCGGTGTGGGGGCTGTTGAAAAATGAAAGATGAACATCGAACATCCAACGCCCAACATCCAACATCGAATGGGTGAATCAGCGGAGATCGAAGTTGAAAATGGGCGTATGGGTTTCAGGTGGAAATGACGAATGAAACGAAAAACCCATCGTAGGTCGGCTTGAGGCACGAAAGCCGACAAAATGACCCGATCCAGATGATTTCGCATGGCTGGCCCATGCAGGGTGGAGGCCGGAGCCTCCGGGTAAAACACTCCCAGGCCGGAGCCTGGGAGCGAGGGAAACGGATAACGAGAGGTGACATGATGAAAACCAGCACGATGATCAAAGAAACCGACGCCAAGGAAGCCACCACCAATGCCTGCAAACTCTGTACGCCGCTGGGCGCGTCCCTGGCGTTCAAGGGTGTGAAAGGGGCCATATCCCTGATGCACGGGTCGCAGGGGTGTTCCACCTACATCCGGCGCTATCTGATCAGCCATTACAAGGAACCCATCGACATCGCCTCGTCCAATTTTTCCGAAGACACGGCGATTTTCGGCGGCGGAGCCAACCTCACCCAGTCGGTGAAAAACGTGATCCGCCAGTACGAACCGGAACTTCTGGGGATCTCCACCACCTGTCTGTCCGAAACCATCGGCGACGATGTGCCTATGATCCTGAAGCGCGTCCGCATGGAAGACACCGAGCGGAAATTTCCGCCCATCGTTCATGTGTCCACACCCAGTTACACCGGAACCCACGCTGACGGCTATGTGGCTGCCGTGAAATCCCTGGTGGACAGCCTGGCCGTTGCCAGAGAAACGGACGCTGAGAATGCCCCGGTCAACGTGTTTCCCGGCATGTACTCACCGGCGGACCTCCGGTATCTCAAGGACATTCTTTCGGATTTCGGATTGAATTACCGGATGCTCCCCGATTACTCCGAGACGCTGGACGGTGGGCCATGGACCACTTACAAGAAAATTCCCGAAGGCGGAATTTCAGTTGAGGACATCGCCAGCATGGGTTCGGCCCGGGCCAGCCTTGAATTCGGTCATGTGACCCGTTTCGGCGAAACAGCCGCCACCCTTCTGTCCACGCGGTTCGGTATTCCGGCTTACGCTCTGCCCATGCCTGCCGGGGTGAAAGCCACGGACCGTCTGTTCGACATCCTTTCTGAATTTTCCGGAAAACCCGTTCCCGAAAAGTACAGAAAAGAGCGTGAACGGCTGCTGGACTCCTATGTGGACGGCCACAAATACACCTTCGGAGCCCGGGCCGTGATTTACGGCGAAGAGGATCTGGTGGCCGGGATGTTTGCCTTTCTGACGGAAATCGGTGTGATTCCGGTCCTCTGCGCTTCGGGGGGGACCAGCGGGAGACTGGCCGAAACCATTGAAAGCCTTACGCCCGAAGGGTTCGACGACGAGGTGACCGTCATGCAGGCCGCCGATTTCGGGGAAATCGAGCAGGCGGCCATGGATATCAAGGTGGATCTGTTCGTGGGCAACAGCAAAGGCTATTCGGTGTCCCGGAAGCTGGGCGTTCCCCTGGTTCGAGTCGGTTTTCCCATTCACGACCGCGTGGGCGGGCCAAGGCTCCACCATATCGGTTACCGCGGCTGCCAGGAACTGTTCGACCGGATCGCCAATGCGATTCTTGAACGGCGGCAGGAAGAAAGCGGCGTGGGTTACAGTTACCTGTGAGTCGGTTGTGTGAAGCTTAAGAGATGGGCACGGCTTCGCCTTTGCCCATCCTACGGGCTGAGGTACAGGCACCCCGCCAGGACATATGCGGTATTCATGATACCATCCGCATCGAATCCCAACGGGATTACGTATCATAGCCCAGGGTTGCGGCAACGCCGCTACCCTGGGGTTCACCGGCGTACAACACCAACCCCAAAGGGGTTGTGTCATAATATGGCGGTTCATGGAGTGTTACTCAACCCCGTTGGGGTTGAAAATCATCATCGGCCATGCCCCAGGGTAGCGGCTTTCGCCGCAACCCTGGGCTTTAGGCCACAGCCCCGTCGGGGCAAAAAATGATTGATGCGTTGAGCCTGACAGCTTTGTCCGGGAGAGACACCGGAGGCATGTTGAAAAAAACAAGAAAAGAGTCTGAAAATCTTTAAATATGAGGTGAGAGTATGGCCATCGATATTTCCAATCATCCCTGTTTCAATGCGGATATCCGACACAAATTCGGACGTGTTCATTTACCTGTGGCCCCGCGCTGCAACATCCAGTGCAAGTTCTGCAACCGGAAATTCGACTGCGTGAACGAAAGCAGGCCCGGCGTCACAAGCGGCATTCTTTCGCCATATCAGGCTCTGGTGTATCTGGAACATGTGTTCGAAGCGAAGAAGAACATCAGTGTGGTGGGCATCGCGGGTCCTGGCGATCCCTTTGCCAACCCCGAGGAAACTATGGAAACCTTGCGGCTGGTCCGGGCCAAATATCCCGACATCATTTTGTGTCTGGCCACCAACGGTCTGGGCATCGGCCCCTACATTGAGGAACTTGCGGCCCTTAACGTGGGTCATGTGACCATCACGGTGAACGCCGTGGACCCCGAGGTGGCGGCCAAGGTTTACGCCTGGGTGCGGTACGGCAAGAAAGTTCACCGGGCCGAAGAAGGGGTGAAGGTCCTGATGGACCGCCAGATCGAGGCCATCAAGGAGCTGAAGAAGCGCGGTGTGACGGTGAAAGTGAACAGCATCCTGATCCCCGGCGTGAACGATCACCACATCGTTGACGTTGCGAAACACATGGCCGAGCTTGGCGTGGATATCTTCAACTGCCTTCCTTATTACAAAAACGAGGGATCGGCCTTCGCCCACATCGACGAACCCAGCGCCGCCGACATCCGCCGCGTCCGGGAAGAGGCGGGAAAGTATATCCACCAGATGACCCACTGCGCACGGTGCCGGGCCGACGCCGTGGGCTGCATCGGCGAGAAGGACAACGCCTTTCTCATGGACAAGCTGAAAGCCTGCGAAAGCATGCCGGTCCGGCCCGACTCGGAATTTGTTTCCGAACCTGTGAAAACGGAAGAACGGAAGCGCATCGCCGTGGCCAGTCTGGAAGGCGCCCTGGTGAACCAGCATCTGGGAGAGGCGTACCGTCTGTTGATTTTCGAGGAACAAGACGGGCATGTGGTTCAGGTCGACGAGCGGATGACCCCGGAACCCGGCGGCGGCGACGCACGATGGAACGCCATTGCCGATCTGGTCGGGGACTGCGATACCCTTCTGGTGAGCGGTATCGGCAAACGGCCCGAGCAGGTTTTGAAACTTAGGGGCATCTCCGTCCTCACCGTGGAAGGGATGATCGAGGAAGCGGCCACGGCGGTGTTCCGGGGTGACCGTCTGAACCATATCTTCACGAGGGAGCGGAAAGCCTGCGGCATCGGATGTTCGGGAACGGGGATGGGCTGCGGATGAAAAAGGATGGGGGCTTTTGTCGGCTTTCGTGCCTCAAGCCGACCTACGAGGCAGTATGCGATATCGATCAGATCATGACAATCCTCGTAGGTCGGGTTCTAAAAACCCGACAAATGACCTGATCCTTAAAATAATCGGACCTTTGTTTCAATAAAGTGTCCGGGTGTTTTTGAAATAAAGGCTTTAAATCACTTTTAAAAAAGGAGTTCACCATGGAAAAACCGAAACATCACATGCTGCTCTGCGCCAGTTTCAGGGTCGGCGGGGAACCCAAGGGTTACTGTCACAAAAAAGGGTCCACCGGACTTCTTCAATACATCGAGGAGGAGGTGCTGGACCGCGGTCTTGACGTCCTTCTGTCCACCACAGGCTGCCTCAAGCAGTGTGAAAAAGGGCCGGTGGTGGTGATCTACCCCGAAAACACCTGGTACGGAGGAGTTGAAAGCGAAGCCGTGGTGGACGAGATTCTCGACGCTATCGAAAACGGAGGAACAGCGGACGGTTATGTTCTGTAACCCTTTTTGCGTCATCGGAGACGCAGCCGGACAAACCCTCAGGGGATCGTAAACCATGAGAACCGGACCCCGCCGGGAAGGCCCGGCGGTTTTCTGAGGATACCTGAAAGCATGAGGCACGCATGGACTCGAAAAGCCTGGAACATCTCAAAGAACGCCGGAACAGCCTGAATCGCTGTTTCATGCGGCGGAAGCCCCCTGAAAACGGGGACAGCCACGCACGGATTCTGGACGACTATTTCATCGACCGCTTTTCCGTCAGCCATGCAGGGTTCAAGCTGGACCTGATTTCAAACCCCTACGCCATCATCGCCACCGGCGCATACGGACGAAAGGAGGTTTTTCCTCTGCCCGAAGTCCGTGTTCTTTTCATTTTCAAGGATTCCATTCCCCACGGGGCCGTGGAACTGATCCGGGATATCGTGTATCCCCTGTGGGACCTGGGGTACACGGTCCATCACAGCACCAAGACCCTGAAAGACGCGGTGGCCGGGGCCTCGGCGGATTACGGCACGCTGTTGTCCCTTCTGGATTCCCGGTTCATCTGCGGCGTCTCTCCCCTGTACTCCCGGCTGATGACCGCTGTCCGGGAAAAAATCGTGGCCCGGAAAAAAAAGGAGATCCTGTCGTTCATCTGGGAACGTGACCACATCCGGCATAAAAAAACCGACGGCCCGGAATACATTCTGGAACCGGATCTTTTTTCTTCCCCCGGTGGGCTTTCGGATATCGGAAGCATGCTTTCGGCCCTTCGGACAGTCTATGACCTCGGAGGTTTAACGGACCTTGATAAAGCAGGGATTTTTTCGGTTCACGACCGGGAACGCCTTCTTGCCTGCCGGGATTTCATTCAAAACACCCTTGTTTTCATTCAACTTTCCGGTACAGGCGACAAAGGCCGTCTTACCCTGGACCTTCAAATGGCGGCGGCCCGGTTTTTCAATTACAAAAGCAAGGGGCCTGACACGGCCACGGATCTTTTTTTAAGTGATCTGGAGACATGGAGAAGCACGATATCGGTTCTGCGCCGGCGATTGTTTTCAAACCTTCTGCCTGACAAAGCATTGGGGGGGGCGCAGGACAGGGATATGCGGACAGATGTGAAATGGGTGGTGATATCCAAAGGGTTTGTAAAAATCACGTCCCTGTCCAAGCTCAGAAAACATCCTGAACTGATGCTGGCGGTGCTTTCACAGGGCGAGGAAAACCGCATGCCGGTTTCTCCGGAGACCCTGGGCATGATCGCCGGATTCAGGGAGTTCGTCCCGGACGGTTTTTTTGAAGACAGCCGGAACACGAAAGTCTTTGAACAACTCCTTCTCGATTCGGAGGCTTTTGGCCGGACACTCCACATCCTTGGAGAGACCGGTCTTTTGTTCGCGTTTGTCCCTGAACTGAAATCCATAGAGAACAGGAAGGTGTTCACACACCAGCCGACATACGCCCTTCTTACCCACGTTTTTCTCGCCCTGTCTCATTTGAAGGATATGTTTGCAAGGGGCAAGGCACGGACAGCGGATGACCGGCTTGCAGGTTTGTGGGCGGCGCTTCTTCATGGCCTTGTGGAAGAGCACCTTCGCACAGGGAAAACGCCGGATGTGTCAAGGACCGTGTTGATCCGATTCGGGAAAAACCAGGGTTTCGTGAATCGAGTGCAGAACCTGATCCGGCTGAACACGGCCATGCAGGGGGTTCTCCATGGGGAAGACCTTCAGGATGAGCGGGTTTTCACAGGGATGGCCAGCGTTCTGGGGACACCCGTGGAACTTGATCTTCTTTACCGGCTCTGTCTGGCAGACCTCCGAAGCCGGGCGTCCCTGTGCTTTTCCGATTTCAAGGAAACCGATCTGAAGCAGGGTGTCATGACCCTTTCACAGCTGAAACAATGGACACCGCCATCGGATCTCCGGGATGCCGGGCGGGACCCGTTGAGACCGAAGGCATGGGAAACGCGGAATGCCAGTGATCTTCCGTCCGTCCATATCCACAAGGCGGACATGATGCGTCAGGTGATTCTGGGTTTTCCCCTGGGCATGGAAATGGTTTTTCCGGCTCTCCGGGCCCTGGCATTCTCGGGTATCGATTTCTATGATCTTCGCGTATTCCCGCCGGAACACGGCTTCCAAGACCTGGTGATCCGGACCAAAGCCCCCAGGGACACCATGTTCGAAGAAAAAAAATGGGCAGGATTTGAAAGATACCTGAAAGATCTGATCGCCGGGGAAGCCAGGGACAGCGCGGATGGCACCCGCAGGGTGAAGTGTCTGAAAGAGAGCGGTTCGGAAGCGGACGTGGCGGTAACCCTGCGTTACGAAAACAGCAAAACGGTGATCATAATGCATCGTCCCCGGCCGTTTGACAGATTAGAGGCCCTAATCAGCGGTCTGACCGGCCAGGGGATTGTTCCATATTATATTAAGAAATCATGCTCTGAGCGGGATTTCTGCCTGGCCATTCATGGGGACAATGCGGGCCGCGTCGATGAAGAAAAGGTACGGGAGGAGATATATGGCATCGTTTAGCCCTGAGCCGGTTTACATCATCGACAGTACACTTCGGGATGGCGAGCAGAGTCCCGGCGTTGTTTTTTCACTGGAAGACAAAATCGCCATAGCCGCCATGCTGGCCGACGCCGGTGTGGATGAGCTGGAGGCCGGTATTCCGGCCATGGGGGAAGAGGAACGAAAGGACATCCGAACCTTGAACGGCCTGGGTCTTGGCTGCCCCATCACCCCATGGGTCAGGGCCAGGGCCGAAGACATCGAACATGCGGCAAAAACCGGCGTATCGCGGGTTCACATCTCCTTCCCCGTGTCGGACATCCACCTTGCCGTGATGAAAAAAACAAGGGAAGCGATCCTTGAAAGCCTCGCCCTCCTCATACCCCTGGCCCGCCGGGACATGGACCATGTTTCCGTGGGAGCCATGGACGCGACCCGCGCGGACCGGGGGTTTATTTCCACCTTTTCAGCCATGGCGGCGGAGCTGGGGGCCTGCCGCGTGAGGATCGCGGACACCGTGGGCCTTGCCAGTCCGTCATCCATCGGTGGCTTGTTCCGGGATCTTGCCCGGTCTGTCCCGGATATGGTTTTTGAGTTCCACGGGCACAACGACCTGGGCATGGCCACGGCCAACACCCTTTCCGCGGTTGAAAACGGGGCCTGTGCCGTATCCGTCACCCTGAACGGCCTGGGGGAGAGGGCGGGTAACGCGCCCACGGAAGAAGTGGCGGCGGCCCTTTCATTCGCTTCGGATATTTCCTGCATTCTGGATCGTTCAAAACTCGCCCTGGCCTGCCGTTATGTGGCACACGTTTCAGGCCGCCCCATTCCCGACAATAAACCCATCACCGGAGCCCTGGTGTTTGATCACGAAGCTGGGATACACAGCCACGCCCAGCTGAAAAATCCCCTGTCGTTCCAGCCCTTTCTTCCTGAAGACGTGGGGCATGGGAAAGGCCGTTTCGTGCCGGGCAGCCATTCGGGCACGGCGGGGCTCATCCACATCCTGGCGGCGTCCGGCCTCACGCTGGATTCGGAGCAGGCTCCCGGTTTTCTTGAAAAAGTGCGCCGCTGCTCACGCGATAAAGGCGGGGCCCTGACGGACATGGAGCTTGTCAGGCTTTTTCATGGATTTCAGCGGGTTGAATGATATAAGGGAATCAGGAACTCGGTGTGAAAGATGCCGGAGGCGTTCCGCTTCTGTCCAGTTTGAACATGCTGATCATATCCGACAGCTTCATCGCCAGTTCGCTGAGCTGGGCGGCGTTCTGCTTGACCTGGACGCTCCGGTGGAGTATGTCGTCGGTCTGGCTGTGGACGCCCGTGATGTCCCTGGCGATATCGGAAGACACCATGCTGCTCTGGGTGACGTTGTCGCTGATGTCGTTCATCCGCATGGAGATCTGCTGAATATGATCTGACACGTCCGTGGCGTTTACCGACTGGTTTTCAACTGCCGAGACGATCATGCCCACGATGGCATTGAAGTCCGCGATGGTTTCGGCGATGCTTTCCACATCGGATATGGTGTCCCCAGACGAACTCTGGATACCGGCGATTTTTTCCTTGATGCCTTCCGTTGCCTGTGATGTCTGATCCGCCAGATTCTTGACCTCACTGGCCACCACGGCGAATCCCTTGCCCGCAGCCCCGGCCCTGGCCGCTTCGATGGTGGCGTTCAGGGCCAGAAGTTTCGTCTGGTCGGCGATGCCGTCGATCAGATCCGTGACCTGGGTGATTTCCCGGACCGCATGGCCCAGATGGGAGACCCGTGACGACGCCCGTTCAACCCGGGATGTGGCCCTGTTCGATATGGAACGGGCATTTTCGCAGTGGCCAGCCACCTGATTCAGTGAAGATTGCATCTGTGAGGCGGCATCCGCGATCTGGCCCATGCTTTCCGAGGCTTCTTCACTGCTTGAGGATATGAGATCCATGGTGGCACTCAATTCGCTGGACGCACCGGCCACGGAATTGGCCTTGAGGGCCAGGTCCTCGGCACCCACGGCCAGCATCTGGGATACGGTGAGAAGATCGCAGGACGACAGGCTGACTGTTTCGGAGTTGTTGCCGATGTCCACCATGATCTGATTGAGTTTTTCCACAAAAGTGTTGAACAGGGAGGCCATGTCCCCCAGCTCGTCACTGGAAAGCACCTGCAAACGCCGGGTGAGGTCACCTTCTCCTTCGGCGGCGTCTTTCAGCATACCGACCATGGTGTGGACTGGGGCCAGCTGTTTTGAGAGAAAGAAAAACAGGACGGCGATGACGGCCCCCAGAATCCCCGCAAAGGTCAGGATACGGACCAGGATCAGTTTGCGCTCGGCGGAAAGGACCTCCGTGTCAGTGAATGCCACCCAGTACCTGAAAGGGAATGCGCCGTTGTCCGTCGAAACATCCATGGCATAAAGTCTGTAAGTTTCTTTGTCGCCCTTGATCCGTTTCAAATCTTTTTTGCCGGGTTTGATCCGTGAAAACAGATCGTCGTTGGAGCTTCCGGAGATTTTTTTGTCCACGCCCTGAAACGCCACTTCACCTTTCACTTTTTCTGAAAAGGACCTGGCGACTTCCGAAGCGGGGATTTCACATACGGCAAAACCGGCGGTTTCATCCTCGTCGTTGACCACTGCGGAGATCAGGGCGAAAAAGATCGAGTCCCCGGAAGGGGCCATGAACCCTTTGACCGCCCAGTTCTCCGATATCTGTTTGTAAGCTTTGAGAAACGGTTCCGAGGTGAACACAGCGTCATCGGAAACGGACTTCTCCGCATTTTTTTCGGAAAAAATGACGCGATGGTTCTTATCGAGAATCAGAAACCGCGTCGCCTTGCACTTGTTGGCCAGGCTGATGAAAAAGCCTTTCAGAATCATGGCGCTGGTTGAGGAGGACGGGTCGTCGATGTACGCGAGGGTTTCAGCCATGCCCGCGAACTTTTCGAGTTCTTTCCCGTCCCGCTCGATGTGAAAGGTGTCGTTGTCTTTTCTGACGTTATCGAAAACCCTGCTGATGACGCCGGAGGAAAAATCGTCATGACGACGGACAATGTACTGGGCGAAAAGGTCGAATCCCACCATGCTGGCCATCACGATGATGACGAGACCCAATGTGATCTTGAGTTTCAAAGGCATGTTTTTTTTCATGACGATTCCTTGGGCTTTGAAGTTTTACTGATTCACCACATCGCCCCGGAGGTACTTGGCGATTTTTTTCTTGAGCTTGGGATTTTCAAGAATGAATTTTTCAAGATTCGGGTAGCCGTCCCTGAACCAGACCACCTTGGCCGGGCTCAGGCCGTATTCAGACACACTGCGGATGGCGGCATCGTAACTCCGGTGGCATTCGGGGCCCTGGCAGAAAAAAGCCACCGTGACGTTGTGCACGTCCGGGTCAATTTTGGCCATTTCCTTCATCAGTTTGTCCTTGCTGATGGCGTTGGCCGCGTCCGCTCCCGTGATGGCGGTGCCTTTCATGTCACATACCAGGTGAACCGCAGGCAGAAGGGTGCCCACTTTGAGAAAGGAACCGGGCCGGGTATCGACCCAGAGCACTTTGGCCTTGGGATCTTTCAGTTTTTCCATGGCGTCCTCGTTGTCCCAGATGACCATGCCTGCCGGGAGTTTTTTCAGGGATTTATCAAGATGGGCCTTGGGGATTTTCCCTTTGGCGACTTCCTTGCATTCCGGGCAGTCCGCTGAAAAACCGGGCCGGGGCATGGCGATGAATGCCAAAAGGAACAGGGTGGAAAAGATGGTTGAAAGTGAACGCTTCATTAATCGCCTCCATGGTTGATGTCGTTGTTTTGTGGGTGAGCCGATGGGGAGGTTTACCCCATGGCGTTCAGGGGGTATCTGTTTTTTTGTGACGTTTCATCGATGCTCGTTTGCATACGAAGATAAAAAGCACTTTAAAAAAGGTTTTGTTGTCAGGCCATGTCTAAGTTTCCGGTCATGCGTAATAGAGACGGTTTGTCTTAAGTCGATTGCCTGTCTGGCTGTGTGGAACGGAACGGTCATACCGGAAATGAATAATGATATCTATTCATAGCATATTGCCTTTCTTTGGGACAACCCAATTTTTACTGGAGATGCGTTGTCATGGATTGACGGTGATGATTTGTTTGCGGTGTTGACAATATGAAAATGCGCCACTATTTGCAAAATCGATTTGACAACAGGCGTTTTGTGGCTTTAAGTTCCGGCTTTGATTCATGATTTTGTATTGTTGTATCGAAACGGAACCGGTGTTGAAGCATGACTGTCGCCGTGTTTTGGGGAGGAAAGCCATGGAAACAGTTCAATCATCGGGTATCGTCATGAGACCTGAACTTTCAACACAGCTGGATCGTGTCAAAACCACCTGCATCAACTGCCCGAAATGCGTGGAGCAATGCGCGTTTCTGAAAGAAAATGGCAAGCCCGGAGAGATTGCCGGGGATTACGATCCGGCAAACCCGGAGTGGCTGACCCTATCGTTTCAATGCAGCCTCTGCGGTCTGTGTGCGGCGGTCTGCCCGGTGAACCTCGCCCCTCAGGACATGTTTCTTGAAATGCGGCGGGAGGCGGTGGATCGCGGCGCGGCACCCCTTCCGGCCCATCGGGGCATCATGGCTTACGAACGCCGGGGCGTTTCACGGAAATACTCATGGTACAGCCTGCCTGAACGCTGCGATACGGTTTTTTTTCCGGGATGCGCCTTTTCAGGCACCCGCATGGACACCACCCTCGCCATTTACGATGCCCTGAAAACCATGATGCCAGATCTTGGTATGGTCCTCGATTGCTGCTGCAAACCGTCCCATGATCTGGGACGGAACGATTATTTTTCGGACATGTTTGGCGAGATGCGGGATTACCTCACATCAAACAGCGTTAAAAATGTGGTGGTGGCCTGCCCAAACTGTTACAAAGTGTTCAAACAGTATGGCAACGGCCTTGCCGTTTCGACCGTCTACACCGTGCTTGCGGAGAATCCTTTGCCCAGGAGTCTGTCGGACAACCTGAAACCGGGGAGCCGCAGACCCAGCGCTGTTGGCTTAAGTGATGGGCACGCTGACGCTTTGCCCATCCTACAGGATTCCGGTCTGTTGCCCGTAGGATGGGCAAAGGCGAAGCCGTGCATATCAGAAACAAACATGCTTAATCCAACACCATTGAGCCGCAGACCGGTGAGTGTCCATGATCCCTGCGTTCTGAGAGACGAACCGGGCATCCAACTCGCCGTGAGAGCCCTGACGGCCCTGGCCGGATTTAACGTGACGGACATGCCCCACAGCGGTGAAACGACCGTGTGCTGCGGCGAAGGCGGCACCGTGGGATGTGTGGCTTCACAGTACCCGGAAGCCTGGAAGAACATCCGGAAAACCGAAGCCAAGGGCCGCCGGCTGATCACGTACTGCGCGGGCTGCGCCGGTTTTCTGAACAAGGTCACGCCCACGGACCACATTCTCGACGCCCTGGTTTATCCGGACCAGGTGGCGAAGGGCGGGCGAAAAGCTGTAAGGGCTCCGTGGACATACATGAACCGGCTCCGCCTGAAACGTTATATTCAAACCCATTACCCTGCGGCCGTGACCCGGCAGCGGGATTACACGCCGGCTTCGGCCCGTCTTCCGGGAAAGGGAAGCGCTTTGAAAAAAATTCTGCTCACGGCCATTGTGGCCGCCGTGGCTGCGGGGCTTCACATGTCGGGGCTTACCGCCCGGCTCGATCCTGAAACCCTTCGCCGTGCCGTGGCGGCCTGGGGCATGATGGCCCCCCTGATCTACATCCTCATCTACACCCTTGCACCGGCCCTTCTGCTGCCCGGTCTTCCCATCACCCTGACGGGCGGTATTGTTTTCGGGCCGTTCTGGGGGGTGGTGTACAGCATTGTCGGAGCCACCACCGGGGCCAGCTTTTCGTTTTTCATTGCCAGGTACGTGGCCAGGGACTGGGTCCAGGCCAGACTCAGCGGCCCCAAGTGGAAAACCCTGAATGTCCGTGTGGAACAAAACGGTTGGAAAATCGTGGCCTTCACCCGGCTTGTGCCTGTTTTTCCCTTCAATCTCCAGAACTACGCTTACGGGCTTACGACCATACCCTTTTCAACGTATGTGGTGACCTCGTTCATCTGTATGCTTCCGGCCTGCGCGGCCCTGATCGTGTTTTCAAGTTCCTTTCTCGACCTGATCAAAGGCCGTGTGTCGCCGGGCTTCATTTTTGGATTGGGGCTGATCGTGCTTGTTTCACTGATTCCCCTTGCGGTGAGGCGATACACGGCGGCAAGGGGCGGAATAAAGGATGAACCATGAAAGTTTTTCGTTTTTTTTCTGTTTTAGGTATCGTTTTTGGCATCCTCATGCCTGTTTCAGCCAACGCCTTTGATCTGAAACGCATCACAGCCGGTGATGCGGCGGAAAAGCTTTCCCGGTTTGCGGTGCTTGACGCCCGACCCCTGGCCCGGTGGGAACAAGGCCATCTGCCCTTGGCCCGGTCTTTTTCCTGGGAGAATTACACTCAAACGGACACGGACGGCGTCAAATACAGAATCCTGCCTCCGGATCAGCTCGCCAAAATCCTGGGCGGCATGGGCATCGGTTCGAACGACGCGGTGCTGGTCTATGGCGACGCGGACAGCAGTTGGGGTGGCGAAGGCTGGCTGGTTTGGATGCTGGCCTGGCTCGGCCACCGGGGCACCGTGTATGTCCTGGACGGCGGCATTCAGGCTTGGCAGGGTTTGGGCAAGAGCCTGACCACGGCCAGAGGGATCGCCGGAAAAAAGAAAACCTACACCGTGAAGCTGACGCCTTCGGTAGGCATCGGCCATGAGCGAATCAAGGCCGAGGGCCGCCGCGTCACCCTCATCGACACCCGTGGCTACCTTACCGAATGGCTGCCCGGCCATCTGCCCGATGCGGTCCATATCCCCTGGGAAAAATTTTACGACGGCCCTCACCGGACGGTGATCAGGCGGACGGCCATGGAGGCCCTTTTCAGAAGCAAGCATGTGGACCCTCAAAAACCCCTGGTGTTTTACTGCACCGGCGGCATCCGCTCCGGTTTCGCATGGATGGCGGCGGTGATGAACGGTTATCCGGCGGTGATGAATTTTGAAGGCGGCACCGAGGAGTGGAACCGGTTCACGCCATGATCCTGGAATAGAAAAAAAACACGTTGACAGCCGGTTTTTATATCACTATATTCCTTTTTAGCGATATGGAGGATTCATGAAAAAAATCGTCAAAGTGATGAAAGCCCTGTCTGACCCCAACCGTCTTCGGATCATGAAAATTCTGTCCGGGAAGACCATGTGCGTGTGCGAATTGCAGTACACCTTGTCTCTGGCCCAGAGTTCCATTTCCAAACATCTGAAAATCCTTGAAGAAGCGGATCTGGTTTCGTCAAAGAAAGACGGGCTCTGGGTGAACTATTCCCTGTCGGATACGCCGGAAAACCCTTATGCCAAAGACATGCTGGAGACCCTTGAAACATGGCTCGCGAACGCACCGGGTTTTGATGACATCATGTTCAGGGCTTTGACGGCGGACCGGCAGAACCTGACTCGGAGCTGAATTTTTTTTGACCCTACATATCGCCAAATGACCATATAGGAGTAACGCATGGCCGGAAACGACATCAGTCAGATCAGGGTGGGAACGGACCGCATCGGCATCATCGGCTTGAAACAGGCTCTGTCCGAACTTGCCGCAATGGCGGAGATGATGAGTGAAGAAGACATCAAACGACACCTGGTGGAAAATCTGGGGAAAAAGAACTACATCAGCCCCAACGCCAGAGACCGTTATGAAAATGCGTTTTACAGGGAATTCTGCGTGTTTACCGGCAGAACCGTTGAGAAGGAACTGAGCCTGGGCGTCATCGAGATCAAGGTGCTGGGCCAGGGCTGCGCCCGGTGCGACCAGCTTGAACGGGATGTGATGGCCATCGTGTCTGAAATGAAAATACCGGCGGACGTGGACCATGTCCGGGATCTCAAGGCCATCGCCGCTTACGGCGTTCTGGGTTCTCCCGGTCTGGTGATCGACGGTGCGGTCAAAGCCGTGGGCACTGTTCCCGGCAAGGCGAAAATCAAGGCATGGATCAGCGAAGCCGCTGAAAAATTCAAAACCGGATCAAAATAAGGAGAAGATCATGGATATCAAAGTTCTGGGGCCGGGCTGCGCCAAATGTGAAAAAACAGCCGCTCTCATCAAAGAGGTTCTGGCCGAAACAGGCGTTGACGCCCGCATGGAAAAGGTCTCCGACCTGATGAAAATCGCCGGTTACGGTGTTTTCGGAACCCCCGCCGTGGTGGTTGACGGTGACGTGAAAAGCGTGGGCAAAGTTCCCAGCAAAGACGATGTAAAAAAATGGATCAACAAATAGGAGATCGCGCCATGTCAAACGAATGTTGCAATGGAAGCCGTCAAGTGATGATTCTGGCCTGTTCCGGTGCGTCAAACGTGGGCCAGCTCAGCAATCGGGCCGCTGTTGAACTGACCCAGGAAGGGATTGGACAAATGTTCTGCCTTGCCGGAATCGGTGGGTTGCTTGGCGGTTTTGTTCAATCTGCCAAAGACACTGAGACAATGGTGGTCATGGACGGATGCGCTGTCGGATGCGCGAAAGCCATTTTTAATAACGCGGGAATTCCTCTTAAAAATCATCTTGTTCTCACCGATCTCGGAATCGAGAAAAACAAAAATTTCAAACTGGAGACCCAGGACGTCGACAAAGTAAAACTGGCCGTAAAGGACCTTATCAACAAATAATCTACAATTTAATAAGAGTACTGGAACATACATCATGAAAAAGAGAACAACCGGCATTATCGCAGTGATTGTCAGTCTGGTGTTCGTGTGCGCCCCCGTTTATTCCGCTGAAATGGTGAAAGACTTTAATAAAATTCCCTCCAAAGGCACAGTGACAATGATCGACCTTGGAGCAAAAAAATGCATACCGTGCAAAATGATGGCTCCGATCATGGAAAAGCTGGAAAATGTCTATAAAGGGAAAGCGGATATCGTGTTCATCGACGTATGGGAAAACAACGAACAGGCGAAACGCTTCGGCATCCTGGGCATTCCGACCCAGATTTTTTTCGATAAGACAGGAAAGGAAGTGTACCGCCATACCGGATTCATGGACGAAGAATCCATCGTCGCACAGCTGACCCGCATGGGCGTGCCGGCCCCCGGCAAAGATCCCAGGAAAAAAGGATAGCCTCATGGATTCATTCTTCATCACCGTGAATCAGTGGATCACCGGCGGAACGCTTTTAGCCGCCCTCGGCTGCTTTGTCTGGGGTCTTGTCAGTGTGCTTTTCAGTCCCTGCCATCTGGCGTCCATTCCCCTCATCATCGCCTATGTGGGCGGACAGGAACAGGCGGTAAAACCGAAACAGGCCGGGGTTTATGCCCTTCTATTTTCCACCGGCCTGTTCATCACCATCGCGGTCATCGGCGTTGTGTGCGCCATGCTTGGCCGGATGATGGGGGATGTGGGCATCTATTTTGAAGTGCTGGTGGGCATCATTCTGATCTGGGTGGCCCTGGGGATGCTGGGTGTTGAGAGCTGCTCCATGTCCGGCAGCCTTCTTTACCGTCTGAACGTGCGCGGCTTTATGGGCGCATTTATTCTCGGACTCGCCTACGGCGTCCTTTCCGGATCATGCACCTTCGGGTTCATCGCACCCATTCTCGCCATCGTCACGGTTCAGGCCAAGGTGTTGACCGGTGTTCTTCTCATCGTCATTTTCGCCCTCGGGCATTGTCTGCCCATTGTGGCGGCGGGCAGTTCCACGGCTCTTGTCCGGCGGATCCTTGAGAACAGCGCCTTACAGAGCACCGGTTCCTGGTTTCGAAAAGGTGCCGGGGCCGTGATCTGTCTTCTGGGGATTTATTTTATCATCAATCCGTTTTTGGGGTCGTAAAGGAGATACGCCATGCTTCTTGAAAGCTACCGTCTCGAAATCTTCAATTCCAAATGCCAGCCCGGAGCCATGGGCGTCCACTGCTTCGCCCATCTGGGCCAGGATGTGAGCTGCGTCCTGCCCTACCTCAATGCGGTTTTGGGCGGGTTCGAATACCTGAAAGATCCGCCGTCGGTGACGTTTAAAGCCCAGGGCAAACTGATCACGGTTCACGGCAACCAAATCGCCGTGAACGCCTTGAAAGATGAAGAAGAAGCAACGAAAATCGTGCAATGGCTCATGCGGGAAATCAACGATGCCTGGGACAACCGCGACACCATCACCCCCTCCACCGAAAGCATGCCCCGGCCCAAAGTCATCGAAATCCTGAAACGTCTGCCCAACAAGACCGGCTGCCGGTTGTGCAAGGAACCCACCTGCATGGTGTTCGCCACCCGGATTGCCGAAGGGGCCAAAGGCCCGGAAGACTGCCCGGTTCTGGACGATGCCGCAAAGGAAAAACTCGCGGAGTACATGAGACCCTTCAACCTCTTTCTCTAACGGTAGAATACGGTCAGGAATCCCTAAAGGCGGCCTAATAAAATCATTACGTCAGAGTGAAAGGAAGAAACCATGGTCATCGAAATCACCTCCGAAGAACTGATAAAAATGAAAGGCACCTTGCTCGACGAAGACGGGAAAAAGGCCCTTTCCATCATCAAGACCTTCGTTAAACGGATCGAACAGCAAAAAAACTCGGGCATGAAATCCCATCTTGGCGGATGAAACGATAACTTTTCAAACCAAAGGCTGTTATTCCATGAAATGTATGCACAAATCAGTCATGCCCATAGTTACCCTGCTGTTTCTGGTTTTCAGTTTTGTGGTTGTTCGTGCCGATCAAGCACCGGATGACAAAGTCGTCGTATACTATTTTCACAGAACGATACGTTGTCATTCCTGCAATCTTCTTGAGGACATCACTCGTGAAACCATACGCCTTTGTTTTGAGCGGGAGGCTGCAAAAGGATCGGTGGAACTGAAGATCGTGAACATGGACGAGCCGGATAAAGCCCACTTCATCAAGGATTTCAAACTGCCTTATCAGTCCATCGTCATAGAAAAACACGAAAAGGGGAAGGCGGCGACATGGAAACGGCTGGATAGGGCCTGGGTCATGATGGATACACAGAATAAAATGATGGCCTACATCGAATCGGAAATCAAAAATCTTTTGAAATAATTAATATAAGGAACTGCGAAATATGGAACACAAAACAGATAACGATCCAACACCATGTGCGGGAGGTCACTGCGGAAGAACGGAGGGTAAGAAGTCCCTTGTCTCCAAGTACTTTCTTGGCAGTGGTTTGATGATTGCCGCCTGGTGGCTGGTCTACAGCAGACTGGCCGTTATATCGGAAGCCGTCACCATGCTTCTTTCGAAGCTTGCCGGTTTTTCAGCCCAAAGTCATCTGGGCCGGGCCGTTGCCTTTTTCATCTATGAAACCCCGAAAGTCCTGATGCTGCTCACCCTGGTGGTTTTCGGCGTAGGCATTGTCCGGTCTTTCTTTTCTCCTGAACGCACCCGGGCCATTCTTGCGGGAAAACGGGAATCCGTGGGCAATGTGCTGGCCGCCCTGCTGGGCATCGTCACCCCGTTCTGCTCCTGTTCCGCCGTCCCCCTTTTTCTTGGATTCGTGACCACGGGGGTGCCGCTGGGCGTGACCTTCTCTTTCCTGATTTCCGCTCCCATGGTCAATGAAATCGCCCTGGTCCTGCTGTTCGGCTTGTTTGGCTGGAAAGTGGCGGCGATCTACCTGGGAACCGGCCTTTTCATCGCCATCATATCCGGCTGGGTCATCGGGCGTCTTAAGATGGAAAAACACCTGGAAGACTGGGTCACCCAGATCCATGGCGGTGCCGTGAGCGTGGACGACGGCCCGGGAAGCTGGGACGAACGGATCCGCTACGGCTTTGACGCGGTGCGCGATATCGTGGGGAAAGTCTGGATTTACGTCATGCTGGGCATTGCCGTGGGAGCCGGAATTCACGGGTATGTCCCCGAAGGGTTCATGGCCTCGTTCATGGGCAGATCGGCCTGGTGGTCCGTGCCTCTATCGGTTCTCCTGGGTATTCCCATGTACTCCAATGCCGCAGGCATCATTCCCGTTGTCCAGGCCCTCCTGGGTAAAGGCGCGGCCCTTGGAACGGTCCTGGCGTTCATGATGTCGGTCATCGCCCTGTCCCTGCCTGAAATGATCATCCTTAGAAAGGTTCTGAAACCGAAACTCATCGCGGTGTTTATCGGTGTCGTGGGGACGGGGATCATGGTGGTGGGGTATCTGTTCAACCTGATTGTTTTTCTTTAATGGATCATGCCTTTTTCGTGTAGTTTTTTTTCCAGCCGCTTTTTTTCATGTCCCGGTGGTTCACCAGGGCCAGACAGAACGCGCCCACGGCCAGTTCGGCGCAG
Organism: Desulforapulum autotrophicum; assembly: GCA_020723285.1. GTDB lineage: Bacteria > Desulfobacterota > Desulfobacteria > Desulfobacterales > Desulfolunaceae > DYJE01. The sequence continues at coordinate 210,018 of DYJE01000004.1, forward strand.
TGGAAATGATCTTCTTCCAGAGTTTTAAGGTAATCGGCCACTTTTTCCGGGGTGATGTCCCAGGCTTCCGAAACGGTCTTGCCTTCGCTCATCAGGGCCACGGTGTTGGCGGTGGCCACGGTGTTCAGGCAGCCGTCCACCTGGATGGAGACACATTCGATGACCTCCTGATCGTCGATGGTGAGAAACATCTCCACCGTGTCGCCACAGTCGCCGGTGCGCTTGCCGTAGCCGTCGGGGTTTGAAAGGCGTTCCATGCGGTGATAGCTGCTGGCCATCTCAATGAATTCGGGGGAATGCTTTTCGATAAAATCCAGGGGATTGACGTCCATAAGTCACCTTTCATTAAAGAACGTGTCTTGTTCCAATTCGCTTTCATGTGGATCGTGATGCCGTAGGGCGGGCTTTCGTCCGCCGTCATGTGTCGGGCGTTTCCGGGCTCCAACAGTTCCATGCGATCTGTATATGATGGATTCCATCAGGAATTTCAAGAGCTTTTATCATCGGATGCCACCATTAGGACTGAATCCATGCCGCTCGCCAGGTGAAGCCAGGGTGAAAACAGGATTGCCACAGGTATTGAGTTCGGTTATAATTCAGACCTGTTTCAAAATGATTTCATTCGCGTTCTCATCAACGGAAAAACCCGCCTTACATTGCCGAAAACACCATACAGGAGGAAAACATGGGTCTGATCCAATGGAATGACAGCTTCAGTGTTCAGGTTGCAGAAATTGACAGTCAGCATAAAACCCTCGTCAACATGGTCAACGGGTATTACGACGCCGTGGTGAAAAAAGAATCCCAGGCGGGACTGGCCAAGCTGATCCAGGGCCTTGAAGCCTACACCATCAAGCATTTCGACACGGAAGAACGGTATTTTGAAAAATTTGACTATGCAGACAAGGCTGCTCACAAACGCGCCCACGAGGACCTGAAAAAGAAGGTGAAGGACCTCAAGGACAAGGTGGCCAAGAATCAAGCGGTTCTGTCTTTTGAAGTGGGTAAATTCTTAACCGACTGGCTGACGAATCACATCAAGGGCACAGATAAAAAATACACCCGCTGTTTTCACGAGCACGGACTTAAATAATCATCTGCCCTGGGGATAAACCGGCGAGGCGGGAGTTGAAACCGAGGCTTCGACGGAATCCCCTTCCTTGTTTTTAATCCGTTTGACCACGGCTTCGCTGAACTTCTTTCCGCAAAACGTATAGGCCTTGTTCGAGCCTTCCTGGATGACGTTGTGGTATCTTGTTCCGTAATCGGTTTTCATGAAACGGATGTACTCCTTGAGCTCCGCTTTTGACACATTCCTGTATGTGAAGAAGATGCTCAGGGCGATTTCCCGGCTGATGGCGTCTCTTATGTCTTTCCGGTTCTTTTCGAAATTGTCCCGGACGGTCTGTTCCGCAGGAATTTCCATGGAGGGAAAGGCGGAGCCCAGGGCGGTGAGGGTGATGATCTGCATATTGACCATCCGGTCCACGATGAGGTCCGTGGCCTTGACGCTTTCATCGATTTCGTGGACCAGTTTAAGACGTTCCTCGTAATCCGGTGTCTGTTTCAGCGTGGGAACGGCGGCCACCATGGCACGGTAGGCTTCGGGGGTGGAGCCGGTTTTTTCGATGGCGGTGAGTTTGAGACCCAGCGGAGATTCCAGCCAGGCCAGAACGGATCGCATATCACCGGGGCTCATTTTCGATTCGATGTAATCGGCAAGGATGGCCCGGATGGTGTATGGATTAAAGGACCGGGTGATGATGCCGTTGATTTCCTCGATCACCGGATCGGACATTTTTCCCAGGATGTTTTCGTTCCGCTTGAAACATTCCCGAACCTCTTCCATGGTTTTTTCAGGAACGTTTTCGATCTGTTCGTTGATGCCGCATTTGGCCATGAGTTCACGGGTCAGTTCATGGACAACCTGCTCCGGTTCGGCCTGTTTTGTTTCCACAGCCACCGGCGGATTCGGGGTGTGACTGCATGAAAGTAAGAAAACACAGCAACATACAAGCATGATATATTTCATGGGCTCGCCTTGTCCGTTTGGTGTTGAGAATCCTGGCCGTCGCAACGTACTGAAGGAAAACGGGTGTTGCCCGTTCCGGCCCGTATGGGAATCCCTGTCGGTCTTTTCGTGTTTGGGACAGTTCCTTTGTTATGGTTTTTGTCCTGTTTTGTCAAGGTTATCGTGGTCAGGGTGAAAACGGCCGGACAGGACGAAAGTGTATCGTGATTGTGAGACAGTGAAAGTGTCTCATTGATTCACCGGTCCGCCAGAATGGCTTGATTTGACGGTTTTTCAAACCTCTACAATCCTGGCATAAAAAATGTATTTTTTAAAATAATCCAACGGCCAATTCTGAAACCCGGTGGATTGACAGACAACCCAAGCATGGGAGGTTTCTATGCCAGAAAATATCTATGTGTGCAAAGGGTGCGGAGAAATCAGAAACACGACGGATTTTCTCTGCGAACCCGTGGTCATGGACGAAGCTCATGTCTGTGAGACATGCGGAACCCACAGTAAAAAACCGGAGGCTCTGTGCCAGCCGGTACAGACGAAAATCAATTACGTGTGCGTGGGATGCGGAAGGGTGGCGGATCTGCCCGGTAAGCTCTGCAATCCCAGGGATCTTGAACTGATGGCCAGAAAAGAACCGCCGACCACCCTGTTCTGACCGGTCGCAGCCCACTGACCGGCACATTCAACGTCGACCTCACCCCAGGGGAGCGCCTTCAAACGGTAACGCGCCGTGGCGCTCCCTTTTTTATTTGTTAAAACACAAAAAAACATTCAACACCCAGGGAGTTCCGGCCGATAATATGGATGTCATGGTTATGGAACAACCCTTATAAAGACTCAGAACGCTGGAAGGACACTGTTTTTTATCTCATCCATTGCCATTCACGAACCACCATGATGACCATGAACTGAAACACGACAACCCAGGGGGATATGCCATACACACGCGAAAGGGGGCGGTAGGAGTCCTCAGCCATGAGGATGTCCACGCAGGGTGGCTGCGGCTGGAAAAGCCAGCTTTGGGGAAGGCTCGCCGACGTTACGGAAGCCGCAGCCGCCTTTTTTCGTTCCCCGGTGTAAACCCTTCGGGACATTTATACTCCGCCATCGCGTATGTCTTGAAATCATGCCCCTTTTCCATTATACAATGTCCGGTATAAATCCCGATGAAAAGAAAATTGTCAGCATGGTCTCGACGTTCTTTATTCCACGCTGACGGGGCATCGGGTCTTCAAAAATAACCGGCATGACCGAAACCATGAAAGGGCCACTCAAGATGAGCACGTTCGAAAAAGTCACCGTTGTCAAGAAAGCCAATGTTTACGCCAACGGCTCCGTTACTAGCCGCACCATCCTTTTTGCCGACGGATCGAAAAAGACCCTGGGCATCATGCTTCCCGGTGACTACACGTTCAACACGGCGGAAAAGGAAATCATGGAAATCCTGGACGGTGAACTGGAAGTGCTTCTGCCCGGCAATCCCGGATGGAAAACCTTTAAAGGCGGAGAGAGTTTCGAAGTCCCCGCAGGGGAGTCTTTCAGTCTGAAAATCAAGAAAATCACCGATTACTGCTGTTCGTACATGGCCTGATTGATTAATGACCGAAACCGATGGAGTGAGGTGGGGGATGCAGAGAAAAGAAATCCGGATGGCCCTGTTGCTTTTGCTGGTTCTGTCGTGGGGAATGAACGCCTCGGCCGAGCGGGCGCTCAAAATGACGAAAGAAGACGCCTATTCCGAGCAGCGGGTGGCCCTTGTCATCGGCAACAGTGATTATGCCAGCAGCCCTTTGAAAAATCCGGTGAACGACGCCACGGATATGGCTAAAAAGCTGGAAAGTCTGGGGTTCAAGGTCAAACGGCTCCTGAACGCCAATCAGACGGACATGAAAAAAGCCATCCGGCAGTTCGGCGTGGATCTGAAAAAAGGCGGTGTGGGGCTTTTCTATTACGCCGGGCATGGCATGCAGGTCAAAGGCAACAACTACCTGATTCCCGTGGGGGTCGACATCGCGGAAGAAGATGAAGTGGAGGACCTGGCTGTGGATGCGAGCCTGATTCTCCGGAAAATGCAGAGTGCGGAAAACCGCCTGAACATCGTTCTTCTGGACGCCTGCCGAAACAACCCCTTTGCCCGGAGTTTCAGAAGTGCGGAACGGGGGCTGGCCCAGATGGACGCCCCGTCGGGCACCATGATTTCCTATGCCACGGCTCCGGGCATGACCGCCGCCGACGGTGACGGGCGCAACGGAGTGTTCACCAAAAACCTGCTGAAGGCTCTGGACAAAAGCGGAAGCATGGAACTGAGCCAGCTGATGAAACAGGTGGGCAAGGGCGTCCAGGAAGAAACGAAAAAAGGTCAGATTCCCTGGGTGTCGTCGTCGGTGACCGGCGATTTCTATTTCATCAATGTCCACATCGACAAATCCAAGGGTGACAACACCGTGGTGGTGGTCCCCACCAAACAGGCCACCATCGACGAGGAAGAGGAACTCTGGCTGGCCATCAAGAGTTCCAACAAGGTCGAGGATTTCAGGGACTACATCAAGCTTTACCCCGAAGGACGATTCAGGAAAGTCGCCGACATCAAGATTCGCCAGCTTACCGAGGAAACGAAGAAACCCGAGCCTGAAAAACGCGACCGCATCCCGGTGACAAAGGACTCCGGCTCGTCCTCAAGCCTTCTTTCAGATTCCTTTGGCAGCAATGACAACAACTGGAAGCTCTGGCCCAACGGGGAGTACTACATCACCGACATCCGCAGCGGCGTGTTTGTCATGGAAACGAAAAACGAGCTGAACTCGGCGGAATTCATGGGTCGGGGCGTATCCCTGCCGGACAGTTACGAAATCGAGGTGGCCAGCACCTGGAAACGGGGAGTGGATGACAGGGCTTACGGCATCACCATCGGTTCGGAAGCCCAGAACCGCTACAATTTCGGCGTCAGCGGCAACGGCTGGTCGTTTGTCAGCGGGTACAAGGACAATCAGGTTATCGATCCGGCCCCCATGCCCTGGAAATCAGGCACGGCCATCATCGGAGACGGTTACAAGCAGAACATGCTGAAAATCAAGGTCAAGGGTTCCACCTACGATTTTTTCGTGAACAATCTTTACGTAGGCACGGTCACCATTCCCATAGCCCGCGACCGCCTCCGGGTGGGTTTTTTTGTTGAAAACAAACAGCAGGTCTATTTCGATGATCTGAAAATCACAGGGGCTGGCGGTGGCGGAAACCTGATCTTTTCCGACAGTTTTACCGGAAACGACAACAGCTGGGCCATGTGGCCCAACGGGGACAACTACATCAACGCCATTGAGCGCGGCGTATACATGATGGAAACGAAAAACACCCTGAACTCCTCGGAATTCCCCGGAAAATTCACATCACTGCCCGAAAACTTCGACATTGAAGTGACCACGACATGGAAAAAAGGGGTGGACAATTACGCCTACGGCCTCACCATGGGTACGGAAAGCCAGAACAGATATAACTTCGGCCTGAGCGGTAACGGCTGGTCCTATGTGAGCGGATATTCCAACAACCAGGTCATCGATCCCATGCCCATGGCCTGGACTTCGGGTACCTGCATCATCGGCAACGGTTCGACGTCCAACGTCATTCAGGTGAAAGTCCGGGGAACCCGGTTCGAGTATTACATCAACAAGCTTTACGTGGGCACGGTGAATATCACCCTGCCCAGGGACCGCATGCGGTTTGGTTTTTTTGTTGAAAACATGCAGCAGGTTCATTTTGACGACCTGAAAGTCACGGCGTATTGAGGGAAGAGGGGGTCTGCAAGTGAACAGGATCATCTTGGAACAGGCCATTGAACAGGTGAAAAACGTGGTGGCTCCCGACATGAATCTCTGCGGGATCTGCCACAAAAACACGTTGGAATTTCCCGCAGAAACGGAACTGGACATCCTGGGGACCCCGACAGCCATCGGTTTTGCGGTGTGCCGGGCCTGTCACGACAACCTTCTCATCGCCATCGGCGAAATTTCCATGGAGTATTAGGGGTCGCCGTTGCCCTGATCGGGACAACGGTGGTGCGGGATGCAAGAATGGATGAGCGTCGATTCATATTAACACCATGGTTGATCGACCCAAACATATCAGTGCCTGTACGCCCCTTCCCGGGACTCTTTAAAATACCGGTCAAACTTGCCACTGATCTTTAATTGTTTCAATCCCTTGTTAAAGGCGGTCAAGAACTCCTGGCGGTGCGGTAGTTTCTTCGACACCACAATATGATTGCTGTAGATGTTGACGGGTGTGGGATGGGAGGTCATCAGTTTCCGCTCGTCCGCAGAGAAGCGTGTTTTCATCAGTTCATGCCCGACATCGCTTTCCACCACCACAAGATCAACCCTTCTGGCAAGCAGTTTTTTGAAGTTGGCCTCTTCATGGGCAATTCGCTCCACCGTGATCTGACCAGACTTTTCAGCCTTGTCAAAGGCTTCCCCGTAGTGATACCCCAACATCGCACCGATGCGCATCCCTTTCAGATCCTCCAGTGTTTTCCACTCAAGCGGTTTCTCTTTCAGATAAAAGAAAACCATGTGATGTTCGGTTATGGGATCGCTGAACTCCACATATTGAGCCCGTTCAGCTGACCATGTCCAGATGGCTGATGCCTCACAGTCACCATTCTTGACATTCTCAAAGGCACGCTTCCAGGGGAACCAGGCATATTCCACCTTGATGTGCTCCAGTTTAAAGGCTTCTGTGACGATACGCGCTGCCACTCCATGATATTTCAGGGATTCAGACAGAAATGGCGGCCATTCTCCCACCGAAACCCGAATTTTATCCTGTGCCAGCACTCCCGCAGGAAAAATACATGACAAAACCATGGCAGTGATAAGAAGACAAGCGGATCGTTTCATGGGTTTTTCTCCTTTTTTGGATGCAATCGTGTTGCCATCATATATCTTTCCTGAACCGTTCCCCCGGAATGCTCACGATCACCGTGGTGCCTTCGCCGGGGCGGGAGTTGATCTTGATTTTTCCGCTCATGAAGGCCACCCGCTGGTTCATGCTGTGGAGGCCCATGCGGCGCTCGGCCATGGCGGAGGACAGGCGGTTGTCCACATCGAAGCCTTTGCCGTTGTCCTGAATGCGGATGATGATGTCGGGCACCGAGGCCACGAACTTCACCACCACGTAGTCGGCTGCGGCGTGATTTTTCACGTTGTTCAGGGTTTCCTGGATCAGGCGGTAGATGTTGATTTCCGTGTCGGGGTCAAAGGTGATGGCCCCCATGCCCACGGGAAAAAAATCCACCCGGAGTCCGTGTTTTTCCGAAAAATCCTCGCAGTAGCGGCCCAGGGTCTTGATGAGGCCCAGCTGGTCCAGGCCCGGTGGACGCAGTTCATAGGACAGGTCGCGGACAAAGGTCAGAGATCGTTTGAGAACCCCAGAAAAGTTTTTCATCTTGGTTTTAAGATCAGGGCCGATTCCCTTTGAGCCGTCGAAAAACGTTTCGCATGCGATCATCAGGGACGCCAGGTTCTGGGCCACATCGTCGTGAAGATCGCAGGCGATACGCTTCCGCTCTTTTTCCTGAATGTTCATCAGCTCCTGGGTGAGGATGCGGATATGTTCCTCGGCCAGTTTACGGTGGGAGATGTCCCGCATGATGCACAGGATTCCGGTGACGTCGCCATGGGTGACGATGGGCGTTCCGGACACCTCCACATAAAAAGGCGCTTTGTCTGCGGGCTTGTACAGAAATTCGCATTCAAGGGGGGTTCGGTGGGTCAAGAGCTCCAGCAGAAGCTCAACGGCTTTTTCGATGCCCGCCTCGTCGGCGATGAACTCGCTCACATGCATTCCCTTGGCGACTTCGGGGTAATAGCCGCCGAACTCGATGGACGCCGGACTGGTGTATTCGATGTACCCTTCGGGCGTGACGATGAACACCACGTCCTTGAGTTCCTCGATGAGCATTTTGTAGCGTTCTTCACTTTCACGCCGGGCTTTTTCCGCCATGTGCCGGGCGGTGACGTCACTGACGTCGATGACGATACGTCCATCGGGCCTGGAATCGTCTTTCATGAGCCAGGCGCTGATGGAAAGAAACAACAGCTTGCCGTCCCTGCCGAAGAACTGGATCTCCCGGTCCTTGACCATGCCCTGGGTGTATACGTCTTCGACAAGCCCCCGGACCCTTGAAGGGTATGGATAAAATCCGTCGTAAATCGACCGGCCGATGATTTTTTCGCGCTTGATTCCCACCATGCGCTCCACCGAGGGGCTGATTTCGGTGATGACACCGTCTTTTTCGATTTCCAGATAGATGTTCCGGATACTTTCGAAAATCCGCCGGTATTTCCACTCGCTTTTTTCAAGGCTCTCACTGTAAAGGCTCAGTTCCCGGCGGGAATCTTCAAGTTCCCTGTTTTTCTGCACCAGATCGTTCCGGGTGTTTTTTACGATGCCTGACGTGTAGCTGGTGATCACGGCGATGCCGAACAGGGTCGACGCCACCATGAGAAGAATCCAGATCTGGTAAACCAGGCTGAGCTGGGGAAAAAGGTCCAGGTTCTGGTGGGGAAGGTAACCGGCGTATTCGGCAAGAACCATGGCCGCAAAGGCACCGGCGGACGTTCCGGCAAGAATATAGGGATAGCGTTTGGGCGCGATGACCCCCACATAGGAAATCATGGCGGCGTAGATCGGGACAAGGTACGACGCCCGGATGCCTCCCAGAAAATAGATCACCCCGGTGTAGCCGATGATTTCCACAAGATTGATGAGAAACGAGGCGAGGTCGAAAAGGCGGCGGTTCCTGACGGACTCGATGACGAAAAGGGCGGGGAAATTCATCAGGATGACGAAGAGTCCGCTGAGCACCCCTCCGGCACAGGATTCGTAGGAGACACAGCTGCTCATGTAGAGGGCAAGGCCGAAGATCACCATGACCAAGCCGCCGGCCGAACGCACCACGGCACCCTGCAGGTGGATCTTGATGTATTTTTCTCTGTCTTCGAGAGTCAGACGGTTTCTTCGCCGGACCGGACTCTCAAACGTTTCTTCGGATTTCACGTGCTGCCCCAGTCCATCATTCGGTCATTCAATCAAATAAACATGAGTCGGAAATGTCAAACGTCCGGATGTCCAGGGTCTGATCGCCAGGGTGACTCGCTGATTATATTCGGGTTTTATAAGGGTCATTAAGGATTCACGTCGAACACGCGCTACAAAACACCATATAAATTCGCCCTACTCCTTATGTGATGATCTCCGGTTTGTCAATTGGAAAATGCCCGTGCGTTCAATAATAGTATCCATCTGATATAACATGAAAAATTCCTGAAAATCCTGGCGCTTTACAACCTGTGGACAGCATGTTATGAATCAGCGTTTTTCGTGTGGCGGGCCACCACCCTCCGTATCATTTATCGTAAAACCCCTAAGGCATCTTGAAGGTTTTTTCCCATGCGGCTGCTCAGGCTGGACATCACAGGGTTCAAGTCGTTCCAGAACAGGACCACCCTGGTTTTTCCAAGGGGGATCACCGCCGTGGTGGGGCCGAACGGTTGCGGAAAAAGCAATATTGTGGACGCGCTGCGATGGGTCATGGGTGAACAGAGCGCGAAACAGCTCCGGGGAAAGTCCATGGAGGACCTGATTTTCGCAGGAGCCGACGGAAAACAGCCCCTCAACATGGCCGAGGTGTCCCTCCTGATCGACAACAGCGAACAGGCGGCGGGTGATACAAGTGCTCCCATGGCCGCCTACACGGAAATCATGGTCACCCGAAGGATCTACAGATCCGGTGAAAGCGTGTACATGATCAACCGCCAGGCCTGCCGCCTGAAAGACATCCACAATCTTTTCCTTGGAAGCGGCACAGGCCGGAATTCCTTTGCGGTGATCCAGCAGGGCAACATCGGGGCGCTCACCGATGCCAGCCCCGAAGAACGGCGCTATTTCATCGAAGACGCGGCGGATATCACCAAATACAAAGAACGGAAAAAAGAGACCCTCGCCCGGATCAAAACCACCCGGGAAAACCTGATCCGCATCGCTGACATCATGACCGAGCTGAAAAAACGCATCGGAACCCTGGAACGCCAGGCCGCCAAAGCCAAAAAATTCAAGGAATACAAAAGCCGGGTGAAAACCCTGGAGATTTCCATCGCCCTCTGGCATTTCGAAAGCTTGAGCCGGAATATCCGTGAAAAGACAGAAAGCTACCAAAGAACCGAAGGGAGCCTGAAACGGCTGGACAGCGCCATCACGGACATCACGATCCTTGAAACCGGCATCCGGCAGCGGCTTTCCGATCAGAAGCAGGCCCTTTCCAGTCTGACACAGGCCCGTTACGACGTTCAGCGGGATCTGGACAGAACGGAAAACAGCCTCGACCACCTCGGTCGGGAAATCCGCCGACTGGTCCGCGAAATCCGGGAAAGCCGGGAAAAACGGCGTGAGGTGGGGGACAGGAATCAGGCGCTGGCCCTTGAAATCGAAACGGAGCGAACGGCCCAGGCGGACGTGGATGCCCGAATCACGGCCCGTGAAACAAAGATCGCGGACTACGAAAAACGGCTTGAAACCGGCAAACAGCTGCGCAAGGACCTGGAAATCCGGAGAAAGGAACTGAATCAGGCCCATATGGAACTGACAAGCCGGGAAGCCCGGCATGTCAGCCTCCTTTCCGCCGACGAACAGCGGAAAAGCGCACTGAAAAGGCGTCTCAGGCTTCTTGACGAAGAACTGCTGATCGCGGAAAAAGAGCGGGGACAGGCTCTTTTGGCCCGAGACAGAATCAGCCGGGAAGCCGGGGAAAGCCTGGAGTACTTGGGTGAACTGGCCGGGGAAAAAGCGGCGGTCAACGCTCAGCTTGCCCTGGAAAAAGACGAGCGGGACAGGCTCAGGACCACACTTCGGGGTCTTGACATCGAGCTCAGCGGCCACCGTTCCCGATACGAAACCCTGAAGGCCATGGATGATCAGTTCGGCTGGTATGACAGCGGAGTCAAGGCCCTGATGAACCGCATGAAAAAAAGCGGTGACACACGGATCAAGGGGATTCTGGCGGACATCCTCCGGCCGGAAAAAGGCTATGAGAAAGCCCTTGAAGCCTGTCTTGGAGAGGTGCTCCAGTATCTGGTGGTGGACACGTCCGAGCAGGCGGAAGAGCTGATCAAAGACCTTGTCCGGCACAATGACGGGACCTGCGGTTTCATCGCCATGGATGCGGTGACCGCCGATGGGGAAAATGATGATGCCGGGATTCCGCCCCTGCTTTTATCCCACGTGTCCTCTTCCCCGGAACACAGGGACCTGCTCCGGTTTGTCGTTGGCGGCACACATGTGACCGAGGATCTGGCCACGGCCATCCGGCTCAGAAAATCGACGCACCCCGGCGTTCCCATGGTGACGGTTCAGGGAGAGCGGATCACCGGCAAGGGATTGATCACCGGTGGCGGAAAATCCGGCAACCCCACGATTTTCGACAGAAAGAACGAACTGGACGAAACCCGTCAGGCGGTTGCCGTCATCGAAGACCGAAAGAGCAGCCTGGCGGCCCGGCTTGAAGACACGGAAAACAGGGTCCGGGAACGGGTTCAAAAAGAAAACCATCTGGCTGCCCAGCTGGCCCAGGGCGAAAAAGAGAAAAACAGACTGGACAAGGAGCTGTTCATGTCCGCTGAAACCCTTCGCCAGTCCGAGAAAAAAACCGACGTCCTCACTCTTGAAAAAGAACGGCTGATGGGAGACGAAGAGGATCTGGACAGCGGCATGGCGCGCCATGCCACCGCCCTTGCGGATATCCGGCAGCGTCTCAAAACCAGCGGGGAGGACATCCAATCCCTGGCGGACCGGCTATCTGGCGACGCCGAGGACCTGGACCGCGAGTCGGCCGCCCTGGTGGATCTCAAAACGGAACTGGCCCGCCTGAAAGCAGAAAGGGACAACCACCGAAACGGCCTTCTCCGTCTTGAGCGCTTTCTGGACGAAGGCCGTCAGCGGCGGGAACGGCTGGACATGGAATCCACGGAGAGAAAAAAACGGATATCCGGCCATTCCGGCGACAGGAACCATGAACGGAACCGGCGAAAAGACCTGGAAGAGCGGCTGGCGGGCCTTGTGGAACAGGCTGCCGCCCTCAAGGCCGGGGTTTCATCCGTGGAAGCCGAAGTCAAGGACCGGGAGGAAGAACGACGAGGTCTTGAAAAGAGGCGGAACGAGGAAACCGAGACCCTGCGGGTTCTTGACCTTGAGCTGTCCCAGCTTCGGATCAGGCGGGAGAACATCACGGCGAGGATCGAGGAAAAATACCACCACCAGCTCAACCAGTACAAACTGGAATTCGCGGAAAACGAACATGACCGCATCGACGTGGCGGATCTCAACATTCCCTTTCTTGAAACGGAACTTTCGGATCTCAACGTCCGCATCGCCCAGCTCGGCGACGTGAACCTGTCGTCCATCGCCGAATACGACGAGGTGAAAGAACGCTACGATTTCATGCAGTCCCAGGCCGGAGACCTTGAAAAATCCCTTGGAGACCTCGAAGCCATCATCGGGAAGATCAACGACGTTTCACGGGACAGGTTCCTTGCAACCTTTCACGCCATCAACGAAAAACTGGCCGCCCTTTTTCCCAGGCTGTTCGAGGGCGGCAGCGCAGGGATGGTTCTCACCGACCCGTCCAGTCCCCTTGAAACAGGTGTGGAACTGATGATCCAGCCGCCGGGCAAGAAACTCACACGGCTTTCCCTGCTTTCCGGCGGTGAAAAAGCCCTGTCCGCCATTGCCTTCGTGTTTTCCGTGTTCCTGATCAAACCCGCGTCCTTCTGCATCATGGACGAGATCGACGCGCCCCTTGACGACGCCAATGTCACCCGGTTCAACACCCTGGTGAAACACATCGGCCAGGAATCCCAGATCCTGGTCATCACCCACAACAAAGTCACCATGGAATTCGCCGACATTCTGTTCGGCGTCACCATGGAAAAACGGGGCGTGTCCAAAATCGTCTCCGTGAGCCTCACCGACGCCGGTGAAATCGAGCCGGGCCGTGCGGCCGAGGTCTTGTCCCTTGATTCGCAGGAATGAAAAGGGTATGGAAGTGAAACAGAAACGATCATCAACCCCATTTTCGAGGTTACCATGCTTTATCCCGTACTGGCTCTTATCTTCGGTCTTGTTCTCCTGGTCTGGAGCGCGGACCGTTTCGTGGAAGGGTCCGCTTCCGCAGCCCGTCATTTCGGCATGCCCTCCCTTCTGATCGGCATGGTCATCGTGGGGTTCGGGACTTCGGCCCCGGAAATGACCGTGTCGGCGCTTTCCTCCCTGCAAGGCAATTCCGGCATCGCCCTGGGCAACGCCTACGGGTCCAACATCACCAACATCGCCCTGATTCTGGGTGTTTCGGCCCTGATCAACCCCATCACGGTTCATTCCATGGTTCTGCGGAAAGAACTGCCCATTCTGACTGCGGTGACGGCCCTTGCGGCAACCCTGCTGTACGACGGAACACTTTCCCGCATGGATGCACTGATCCTGATGGGGGTTTTCGCCCTGCTCATGGCCTGGTCCATCCGTGAAGGTCTTTCAAAAAAACCGGACCCCCTGGCCGATGAAGTGGAAAAAGAACTGTCAGCCCACGCCATGCCCCTTAAAAGGGCGGTTTTCTGGGTTGTGGCGGGCCTTGGGCTTCTCATCGTGAGTTCCCGGTTGCTGGTGTGGGGCGCGGTGAAAATCGCCGTGAGCCTGGGCGTCAGCGACCTGATCATCGGCCTCACCATCGTGGCCGTGGGAACCTCACTTCCGGAACTGGCCTCGTCGGTCATCGCGGCACGGAAAGGCGAACACGACATCGCCCTGGGCAACGTGCTGGGTTCCAACATGTTCAACACCCTGGCCGTGGTGGGTATCGCGGGCCTGATCCGCCCCATGGAGATCACACCGGATATCCTGAGGCGGGACGTTCCCATCATGGCTTTTTTTACCCTGTCCCTTTTCATCATCGGATACGGTTTCAAAGGAGCGGGGCGGATCAACCGCTACGAGGCCTCGGCCCTTTTGCTGGGATTTGTCGGGTACACCGCCTATCTCGTGACCACTGTCGTGGCCGGTTAACACGATGAACCGGGTCTTTTTCGCCATTGTCCTCATCGCTTTCGTTTTCGCCGGTTACACCCAGTTCACCGGCGGCCCTTTCACGGCGGACACCCTGCCCATGCAGGTCATGACCAAAGCCATGGTGGACTCGGCGGCCAATGCCGTAACTCTGGCCATCGGCCTTACCGGAACCCTGGCCCTTTTTCTCGGGCTGATGAACGTGGCCGAGGAAGGCGGCCTTCTCACCGTCATCGCCCGGCTGATCCGTCCCCTGATGGTGAGGCTTTTCCCCGATGTTCCGGCGGACAGTCCGGCCATGGGGGCCATGATTCTCAACATGTCCGCCAACGCCCTTGGGCTGGGCAACGCCGCCACGCCCTTCGGCATACGGGCCATGCAGGAACTGGATCAATTCAATGCCGAAAAAGGCACGGCCACCGATGCCATGGCCCTTTTCCTCACCATCAACACGGCGGGCATCACCCTCCTGCCCACCACAGTGATCGCCATGCGGGCTTCGGCAGGTTCCGCCAATCCTGCGGGGATTCTTGGAACCACGCTGTTTGCCAGCGGTTGCGCCACAGTGGTGGCCATTGCGGCGGCCAAGATGTTTCAGCGTTTTTCGCCGGTCACGGCGCAGACTTATTCCGGTCACCCGGCCCTGTCCCCCGATGGAGATTCAGAGACCGGCAATCTAAGCCTTGACGGGGATGCGGGTTACCCCTTATGGCTTTCCACCCTGGCCCTTGTTTTTCTCTTCTCCCTCATCCCCTTGACGGTATTCTGGGGCCGCGCAGTGTCTCCCTTTGTGTTGCCGTCCATGATGCTGGGGTTCCTGGCTTTTGGAATGATCCGTGGTGTCCGGATTTATGAAGCCTTTGTGGAAGGCGCAAAAGAAGGGTTCCAGGTGGCGGTGAGAATCATCCCTTATCTCGTCGCCATTCTTGTGGCCGTGGGCATGTTCCAGGCCAGCGGTGCCATGGACGTCGCCGTTTCGGCTCTGGGGCGATGGACCGGTCTGATCGGCCTTCCCGCCGAAGCCTTGCCCATGGCCCTGATGCGTCCGTTGTCCGGTTCCGGGTCCTACGGCATCCTTGCCGCCACCCTCGGGAATCCCGCCATTGGCCCTGACAGCTACACCGGTTATCTGGTGAGCACCCTCATGGGCTCGTCGGAAACCACGTTCTACGTGATGGCTGTCTATTTCGGGGCCGTTCAGGTCCGGCACGTTCGGCATACCCTTATAGCGGCCCTGACCGCCGACGCGGCAGGCATTTTCTTTTCCATTGTCGCCTGCAGGTTTTTGCTTGGATGAAGATGAAAATACGAACAGGAGGTTTTTATGATTACAGAACACACGCTCACTATCGGAAAAAGTGATGTCCATTACCTTGAAGCGGGTGATGCCGGACGCCCTTCTATTCTTCTGCTTCATGGTCGGAACTTCAAGTCGGAGACATGGCGGGAGACGGGAACCCTCGCGCTGCTGGCGGCTAACGGGTTTCATGCCTTTGCCGTTGACCTGCCCGGTTTTGGGCGTTCCGTCACCAATGATCTCGGTAAACCTGAAACATTGAAAGCCATCATGGCTGGACTTGGCCTTTCGCAGCCGGTGGTGGTGGCCCCGTCCATGAGCGGCGGGTATTCCCTGCCGGTGATGGCGGACGGCGAACCGGCCATGAAAGGCTTCGTGGCCGTGGCTCCGGTGGAGATCCCCGATTACGCCGACCGCCTGAAAGGGAATTTACTGCCGACCCTTGTGATCTGGGGAGGAGACGATCAGGTGGTGCCCCTTGCCCATGCGGACATCCTCTGCGGGTCCCTGGTCAACGCCCAAAAAGTGGTCATTGAAAACGGGGCGCATCCTGTGTATCTGACACACACCGGCCTTTTTCATGACCATCTTCTGGGATTTCTGAAGGGCTTATAAGGAGCTGTTGAGGCGGATAAAAGTTTCTCAATGTTTCAGCGGGTTTTACCGATACTGATGATAGATCCCCTATCGTTTGTTTGTTGCGGTTGTCTTTGAAGAATTCCGATGGGCGCAAGTCCTTGAACATCAAACACAAAAAACCTATCCGGCGAAACATCATGAACCTTTATCGAAAACTTGCCTGGCTTGTCGTGCTTCTGACCCTCGTGTCCGTGTATGCCCTGATCCATTTTCCTTTGAAAAATCATGTGATTCTGGGTCGTTTCATGGAACTGGAACAGGAAGAGGCCCAGAAAGACCTGGACCGGACCCTGGACGCTATCCTTCGTGAGGTCCATCATCTGAACAAGCTGGCCGGAGACTGGGCTGTGTGGGACGATACCTACCGTTTCGCCAGGGACGGCAACAGCGAGTTCATCGAATCCAATCTTCAGATGGAGACGCTGGCCGAAAACAGCGGAATCAACCTGGTTTATATCATCCGGCCTTCGGGGAAGCTCGTCTGGGGTGGGGCTTACCATCCGGAAAAAGGCGGTTTTGTCAGCGTTCCGGAGTTTGATGATCCGTCTTTCAGCCGGCTTGGCGGTTTTTTGAAACACCCGGATATGGACAGCCAGAAAACAGGAATTCTGATTACGGCCTACGGTCCGCTGCTTCTGTCATCCCGGCCCATCCTCACCAGCATGGGAAAGGGGCCGCCAACAGGCATTCTCGTCATGGGCCGGTTCATGTCACGGCAGACTCTGGCCTCCCTGGTGGAACAGACCAAAGTCCGCTTCGATGTCAAAGGCATTGAACGCGGGCGGATGAGCGATGCCGATAATGCCGTCATCTCAAAACTTCAACGCGAAAAAAGCATTATCCGTGTCGTGGATGACGATCATCTCGACGCGTTCGGCCTTTTGACGGATATATTCGGAGAACCCGGTCTTCTGGTTCATGTCTCCATGGACCGGAACATCATGGACAAGGGAAGGTCTGCGGCCCGGTACGTGTCGGGTTCGCTGATGATCGCCGTCACGCTGGTGGTTCTGTTTCTTCTGTTTCTTGTGAAAGTATATTCTATCGATGAACGGAGACGGACGGCAAAAGTGGAGGCCCTGGTGGAGCAGCGGACCCTGGAGCTGACCCAGGCTAACATGGACATGGAACAGGCCCGAGTCGCCGCGGTCGAGGCCAGCAAGGCCAAAAGTGAATTTCTGGCCAACATGAGCCATGAAATCAGGACGCCTTTAAACGGCGTCATCGGCATGACGGAAATCGCCCTGCCCACGATCCAGAACGAATCCCAGCGGGAGATTTTCGAAACCATATCCCGCGAGGCCCATTTTCTTCTGGGCATCATCAACAACATTCTGGATTTTTCCAAAATCGAAGCGCGGAAGGTGGAAATCGAAAGCATCCCCTTTGACCTCCATCTTCTGGTGGCGGACATCGGAAAAAGCCAGATGTTTCTCTGCGAACGCAAAGGCTTGACCTGCATCGTGGACCTGTCGCCTGAAGTCCCGAGGGATGTGAAGGGTGATCCTGGAAGGATCCGGCAGATTCTGATGAATCTGTCGGGCAACGCCCTGAAATTCACCCGTGAGGGGGGCATTGTCATCCGGTGTGAAGCCGTGACGGAAAGGGATGAGGCAACGGTCATCAAGTTTTCCGTCATGGACACCGGCATCGGCATTGAAGCGGAGAAATAGGACAAGATCTTTGAAAGCTTCACCCAGGTCGATGGATCAACGACCCGTAAATACGGTGGAACGGGTCTTGGTATCACCATTTCCAAAGAACTTGCCGAACTGATGGGCGGCCAGATGGGGGTTCAGAGTGAATTCGGGGCCGGAAGCACGTTCTGGTTCACCGTGCCCCTGATCCGGCAGACCCGGCAATCGCTCCGTTCCGGCTCGGCCCGGCTGGGTTCGATGAACGTCCTTGTGGTGGGCGGCAGCGAAAAAGAACCCCTTCCGGCCATCCGGCATCTGAACGGCATGGGCATCGCAAACCAGAGTGCACTGACCGGGAAAGAGGCCCTCACTCTACTCCGGAGGACGGACGCCAACCAGGATTTTACCCTGATCATCATCGACTACCTTCTTGCGGACACCGACGGATTTACCGTGGCCCAGGACATCCGGGCCATCTCCCACAGGGAGAGGACACCCCTCATTCTTTTGACGGCGGTGGGCAACATCGGCGACGGGAGGCGGTGTGAGGATATCGGAATCAAGGGGTATCTCAGCACGCCGGTGGATGCTGTTCTTTTGAAAAAGGCCATCCGCCATGTCATGGACGCCAGCTCCCGCGAACAGGAAGGCGAGAAGCCAGGGCTTGTGACACGTCACAGCATTGCCGAGGCTGGAGATAAAGGCGAGAGGATTCTTCTGGTGGAGGATTATCCCACCAACCGTCAGGTGGCGGTGAACCTTCTGACCATGGCCGGTTATGACGTGGATGTGGCTGAAAACGGGCGTGAAGCGGTGGACCGGTTTCTTGAAACCCCCTACGCCCTGATTTTCATGGATATTCAGATGCCGGTCATGGATGGTCATGAAGCGACCCGGACCATCCGTGAAATCGAAGCTGTGGGAGGCGGCGGACGGGACGGCGAGAGAACCCCCATTGTGGCCATGACAGCCAACGCCCTGACCCGGGACAGGGAAAACAGCCTTGAGGCGGGCATGGACGATTTCATCACCAAGCCGGTGAACCGGGCGACACTGCTTTCGACACTGGCAAAGTGGATCGGCGGAGCTGCTGACGCCGCGCCGGTTGTGATTGAAAAGCGACCACCAAAAACCCAGGGAACGGATCGAGATCTGCCCCTGGACTACGACCGGGCTTTGTCGGAATTTATGGACGATCGAACACTTCTGCTGGAGACCCTCACGTATTTCCTGAAAAACGGCAGGGAACAGATGGTGAAAATTGAGCTGGCGCTGACAGACGGAAGCAGTGAGACGGTGAAAGCCGAAGCCCACAAGATCAAAGGCGGATCGGCCAATCTTGCCATGGATCGTCTTTCAGCTGTTGCAGCTGAACTCGAAGCCGCCGGAAAATCCGGTGACCTGAAAGACGCTGATGGGTACGTTGCGAAAATCCATCATGAACTGGACCTTCTTGAATCGTTTCTTACGGTTTCTCTGCAGAAATCGTAGGTCGGATTGAGGAACGAAATCCGACGGGCGACCGCTATTTTAACGGAGTTTAATGTATAAATAACCTTCTGATTATTATAATGTTCGGGCCATGTGTCGGGTCTTGGGACCCGACCTACGACTGAACTCGAAGCCGCCGGAAAATCCGGTGACCTGAAAGACGCTGATGGGTACGTTGCGAAAATCCATCATGAACTGGACCTTCTTGAAGCGTTTCTTACGGTTTCTCTGCAGAAATCGTAGGTCGGATTGAGGCACGAAATCCGACGGGCGACTATTTTCACGGAGTTTAATGTATAAATAACCTTCTGATTGTTATAATGTTCGGGCCATGTGTCGGGTCTTTGGACCCGACCTACGACAGGCTGTCTTTGGAATATGCCGGATAAAAAAATGAAAGGTTGGCCTTCATCAGGCCTTGAACTCGCTCAAACCGCCCATGATGAAATTCACGGCATCCCGTCCGATGGTGCCCAGCTCGTTCTTGTCATGTTCGTCGGCCCACATCAGGTACTGGTACGCCACACGTTCGTAAATCCCTAAAATACCCACGGCCACCACCTGGGCTGTGCGGGGATTTTTATAAACGATGCCCAGCGATTCGCTGACGGTGAGAAGGGCCGTGTACACGTCATCGGTGAGTTTCCGGAGCATGGTTCGCCGGGCTTCTTCAAGAAGCTGGCTCTGGCCCACGGCTTCCTTGAACACAATGGCCACCTTTCCGGGGTGCTTGATGCAGAATTCGTCGAAAAACGCGATCCCCGCCGCTTCGAACCCTTTTTCCGGCTTTTCCGCCTGCATGAACGCCTGGCCGAGAATCACCCGCAAGGTGTAAACCCCTTCCGAAAAGAGTTTCAGAAGGAGTTCTTCCTTGTTCTTGAAATAAAAATAAACGGTGCCCACCGAAACTTCGGCGCGGTCGGCGATGTTTTCCACACTGGTCTCATGATATCCTTTGTGGACGAACAGATGTTCCGCTGCCCTTAAAAGGGTTTCGTATCGCTGCTCTTTTTCCCTCTGCCGCCTGACGGCACTGGGTGAAAGGGATGGTTCGTTCCGGTTTTTCTCGTTTTTGCTGGTCATGGTCTCCCCGTTTTTCCCCGCCCGGTTATTCGTTTCGCACGATTTTTTTAACGGATATACATGAAACCGGTCTGAAACTCAATCCCAAGGTATGACTCAAAACCCCGACATCTTCGTGATGATTTCGCACATGACCTCGTTGGCACCGCCGCCGATGGAGATCAGCCGGGCATCACGGAACGCCCGTGAAATCTTCATCTCGTCCATCAGCCCCATGCCGCCGAACATCTGAAGGCAGCCGTCCGTCACCTTGTTGATCAGTTCACCGGCCAGGAGCTTGCCCATGGACACCTCTTTGGTGACGTCCATTTTCGCCATCTTCATGCGGACGATGTGGTACGTGAGCTGCTGAAGGCTTTCGGCTTCGGCCATCCACTGGGCCAGGCGGTGACGGAGCACCTGTTTGGTGATCAGCGGTTTGCCGAACACGATCCTTTTTTTCAGGTACTCCACGGTTTCGGCGATGATTTTTTTGGAAACCACATAGGACATGGGAAGGGCGCTGAACCGTTCGTGCTGGAACTGCATCATCTGGTGGATGAACCCTTCGCCTTCCACGCCGATGAGGTTTTCGGCGGGGATCTTCATGTCATCGAAGAAAAGTTCCGCCGTGTCACTGCTTTTCATGCCGATTTTTTTGAGTTTCTGGCTGACGTGAAAACCCGGAAGATCCGTGGGCACCACGAACAGACTGAAGGAATGATAGCCCGGCGCATCGCTGGTCCTTGCGAGAAGGGTAAGAAAATCCGCCTGGGTCCCGTTGGTGATGTACGTTTTGGAACCGTTTAAAATATAATGGTTCCCTTCCTTTCGTGCCGTGGTACGAAGGGCGGCCACATCGGAGCCCGCGTCGGGTTCGGTCACGGCGATGGCCGCCACCATGTCTCCCAACACCGCCGGTTTGAGGTAGGTTTCTTTCAGGTATTCACTGCCGAATTCGTCGATGGCCGGGGTGGCCATGTTGGTCTGAACGGCGATGGCCATGGGAATGCCGCCGCAGTCGATGGTGGCAAGTTCTTCGAGAAGAACCGTTTCATACCAGTAGTCCAGGCCTTCTCCGCCGTATTTGGGATCGTAGCGCACGCCCAGGAATCCGAGCTTCCCCATTTTCTTGAAAATAGCGTGCAGCGGAGCGCATTCCGCCTCTTCCCACTGGTCGACGTAAGGGTTGATTTCCTTGTCCACAAATTCCCGAACGGCCTTTCGGACCTGTTCGTGCTCTTTACTGAAGTACAGACTCGACATGTTTGTCTCCTTTTCGAGTGATTCTATTTTG
This sequence comes from Desulforapulum autotrophicum, assembly GCA_020723285.1. Taxonomy (GTDB): domain Bacteria; phylum Desulfobacterota; class Desulfobacteria; order Desulfobacterales; family Desulfolunaceae; genus DYJE01. Next base: position 231,575 of record DYJE01000004.1, read on the forward strand.
TTTCGTTCCAGGCCTGGTCCACAATCTCAAGAGGAATATCCGCTTTCTTGCACCGGAAATACTCGCCGAGGGTTTTGGCCTGGGGATCGCCTTTGAGGGACGAGGCCGCGCCATCACCCAGATAGCCGATGATGTAAAAATTCACCGCCAGCAGATTGGGGAATTCGAAGCGCTCGATGGTATACGGTTCGGTGTCCGGAAGCAGTTCCTTGAGTTTCTCAACGGTCAGAAAATCTGTGAGGAACCCGTAGGCGTCGGGGTTTTTGACCCAGATGCCCAGATTGGCGTTGCCGCCTTTGTCCCCGGACCTTGCCCCCATGATCCGGCCCAGGGGCAGACGCAGATTATCCGTGCCGTAGGCGTTTTTCATGGGCCCAGCGGCGGGAACCGGTTTTTCCCGCATTTCACCGGAATCTTGGAACCAGGGGATGATGCAGGTGCTGCCATCAATTGTCATTCGGGTTTCCACATGTTCTTTGGCGACGAGGGCCGGCCAGTGCTGGATCACCGGGGCTCCTTTGCCGGGCAGGTCGCCCAGGGTGAAGCCGGGAATGGAGCAGAGAGCCATTTCCACCACGGTTTTGGGAAAACGCTTGCTGATCAGGTCCTGGTTTTTTCCGCGAACGGCGATTTCAAGAAAACTGTGGGCTTCGTCAAGACTTTGGGGATCGTGTTTGGCTCTTCCGTGCAGGCGGACCTCCACATCGTCGAACTGGTCCCGGCCTCCCAGGGCGTTGAAAAATGTGGTTTCAACGATGGCGGCCTTTTTTTCCGGGTCGAGGCCGGTTAAAACGAACCGGGCGATGTTCCGATGGCCGGAAAGCCGGTTGATGCACACCTTGAGCGATGGCGGCGGCGGACTGCCTTTGACACCGCTGATTTTAACCCGGTCAAGGCCTTCCTTTTCAAGGGTGAGGGTGTCGAAATGCGCCGTCACATCGGGGGTCAGGTACGCGGACTCACGCACTTCATACAACAGCTGGGAGGTGACCGTGCCTTTGCTGACCCTGCCGCCGGTTCCGGGATGTTTGGTGATCACCGACGATCCGTCGGGATAGATTTCCGCAATGGGGAATCCCATGTGCTGGTAGGAATAGATGTCTTCCATGAATGCGAAGTTTCCGCCGGTGGCGTGAGCACCACATTCGATGACATGACCGGCGGCCATGGCACCGGCCAGTTTGTCCCAGTCATTTTCCTTCCATCCGAATTTCCAGGCTGCGGGGCCGGAAACGAGACAGGCGTCGGCAATGCGCCCTCCCACCACGATGTCCGCGCCTTCCAAAAGGGCACGGGTGATTCCCCAGCCTCCCAGGTAGGCGTTGGCCGTGACGGTCATGGCGTCCTCGTCCCGAAGGGGAAGGCCGGAATCCATGTGGGACAGCGTTTCTCCATGTTCACGGAGATCGTCCAGGCGGTTCATCAGATTGTCTCCGTCGATCCAGGCGATTTTTGGGGCAAGACCAAGACGCTCCGCCAGTTCTTTGAGGGCCGCTGCAAGTCCCCGGGGGTTAAGCCCACCGGCATTGCTCACCACTTTGATGCTGCGTGAGAGGCAGGCCTTCATCACGATGTCCATCTGTTTCAGAAAGGTTTCCGCATAGCCTTCCTGGGGATTTTTCAGGGTCTTCCTGAACAGGATGGCCATGGTGAGCTCTGCCAGATAATCTCCGGTGAGCACGTCAATGGGGCCGCCTTCGACCATTTCCTGGGCTGCTGAAAAACGGTCCCCGTAAAATCCGCTGCAATTGGCGATGATGAGTTTATCGTCCATCCCTCTCTCCGCTCCTGTGGTCAAGGTGTGGTGGGTTATTGTTTTTTGAACATCATTCATTGAATGAAATTCAAAACTATAACCTGGTTCAAATCATGTCAAGGGTTTTCTCTGGCAAGATCGGGTGAAAACCCCAGGCCTCTTCGAGGGGATGAATGACGCCTGGGGCGGATCTCCCGAATGGCCGGGCGAACCCATGAAACAAGACGCATGCAACACTATCTCACGAAGAATGACCGAAACATATGAAAAAATTGGTGATAAATATATTGATCATAGGGGTATTTTATTTATTGAATATGCTTCTGAAAATTGAACACAATTTTCTAACGGAGAATCTTGATTTGTCATTTGAGATACTGATGATGTTAACTGAACGTACACATTAAATAATATGAAGGATAGGTGTTTTGTTACAGGTTTCCTTACAGGGTTCAATATATATTGCATTGTTATTGTTAGAATTTGATTATGATGATAAATTTTGATTGACAAGTTGATAACGAATTCTTTATAGATTCAGTCAAATTTAAGAATGACTGAGCTTGTCTTGATTTGAATCTGAAATTGATTCTGAAATAATTGCAGTTGGTTCACGCTTCCGAATTCATAATTTAAAAAAACACATCCAGGAGATCGATATGGTTATTATTTCATTCCTTACGGCTAAAGCTATTGTGGTTACCGGACTTGCTTTATGGGCATCAATTCTTGTCGTTAACAACATTGTCGACAAGGAAACGAACAGAAATCTAGTCTCGGAGATGATGAGCATGGAAAGAATAAGGAACAATCCGCATAAAGGCGGTGTTCTGCTTTTAGGCCGGGCGATTCACTCGCCGTTATTTCACGCATCCACCATATATCTTGCCATATTCATCCAGTTTGTCATCATCGCACTCCTGGGTTATTCCGCGTATGAATTCATGGCCCTCATCGTGACAGGTTCCACTGCCGGAGCGGATCATGCCGTCGCCATGGCCAATCTGGGGTTTTGCGCCATGTTTGTATTGTGGTTTCTATTTCTTTGCGGCGGTCTGTGGCACGCCTACTGGATCAACATGTGGGATGTCCAGCAGGTCCACATGACCATGCTCATCGTGACGATCGCGGCCATTATTTTCATCAACCAGCCGTTGGCCTGATCCTTACAGGTAACGACATTATCAGGATACGGTGTTTCATGAAGGGCTACAAGGGTTTCGCTTTTTTCGACGTGGATTCCACGCTTATATCCATCAATAGCATGATTTCATTTCTCAACTATTATTACATGAACGGTGTTTCTGTTCCATTTCAGAACAGGGCCGAGGCTTTTTCCCGGACCCTCGCCCGTTTCAATCGGGATATCGCACTGGGCAAAGACCGATATCACATGTATCGGGAATATTACCTTCTTTATAAAGGAACACCGGCGGCGGAAATCTCCGCTCTCGCATACAGGTGGTGGGATACTCAGAAACGATCAGAAGATACGTTCATCGGCGAAACGTACCGGATTCTCGAAAAACATAAACTAGACGGCCTGGGCATCGCCCTCGTTTCAGGATCACTTTTGGCTGTGGTCAAACCTCTGGCCGAGACGGTGGGGGCGGAGTTCGTCGCAGCAACGGAAATAGCATCCGAAGACGGTGTTTTTACCGGACATGTCATGGGCGAAACCATGCTCGGCGAGGGAAAGGCTAAGGCGGCGGTAAAATGCATGGCCGATTTCGGCGTGTATCCTTCGGATTGCTACGCCTACGGAGACCATGTGACAGATCTTGAGATGCTTGAAACGGTGGAAAACCCCTGTGTGATCGGTGGAGACCCCGACTTTGAAAACATAGCCCGTGAAAGGGGCTGGCCCGTGATCCTGCCTGCCTGCAAAACAACGGACTCTGACAGTGAAACATGAACCGGTTCTATTTCATCAGTGTTGCCGTATTTTTGTTTTTTGGATGTGCATTTGCCATGAGAACTCATGAAACGACCTTACGATTCGTAAAAAATCCGAGCCTTGGGACAGTCTGGGCTGGATATCCCGGCAACAGGATGATCGACGGAATATTTGTCAACGGTGAAACAAAGGACAGGCCCCCCTTGTGGAGTGTCATCACATGGAAATTATCAAAAAATCCACAGGGAGACATAAAAAGAAAAGACACCTACAAACCGGGATTCGTTAAAAACGAAAATCTGGCAGAATCACCGGACGACCGGATCGTCTGGCTGGGACATGCATCATTTTATATTAAAATCAATGGGGTATCAATGATCACCGATCCTTGTTTCGGTGATCTTCCCATGGTTGAACGGAGAATTCCTTTGCCGTGCAGCCCCGAATCCCTTGGCAATATCGACTATATTCTGATTTCTCACGGTCACCGTGATCACTGCGACAAGGAATCCCTCCGGCTTCTCGTGAAAACCAATCCCAGATGCCTGATTCTCGGCCCCCTGGGTCTTGAAGATCTTATTAAGAATCTGGTCAAGGACCTTGGTCCGGCCAGAGTTCAGGAAGCCGGATGGTATCAGGTGTTCGACACGCACGACCCCCAGATCGTTTTTCTTCCGGCCGTTCACTGGAACAGGCGGGGCCTGTTCGACTTCAACCGCATGCTGTGGGGCGGTTTTCTAATCCGGTCAGGGGGGCGGTCCGTGTTTTTCGCCGGGGATACGGCGTATTCCGGGCATTTTGAAGAGATCCGGAAGGTGATCGGTCCTGTATCTGTGTGTCTTGTTCCAATTGGCTCATACAAACCCGAATACCTGATGAAATCCGAACACACGAACCCCGAGGAGGCGGTCAGGGCGGCCGTTGATTTGGACGCGGGTATCCTGATCCCCATGCATTACGGAACTTACGACCTTTCCAACGAACCCATGGGCGAGCCGGTGGAGCTTCTGAAAAAAGCGTCCGGCCTGTTCAATAGGCACGTGGAGATTCCGGCCGTGGGTGAGGTTTTTCGGTTATGAAACGCTTCTTCAGCAACGTCTTGACCTGCGCCGTGGGGCGCATTTACGACCATCCCTGGCTTACAATAATGGTTATCTTACTGTTGTCGTTGGTGATGCTTGGATTTCTGGGTGAATTGAAGATAGACACCTCCAGTGAAGGACTTCTGCTCAAATCGGACAGGACACGGCAGGAATACAACAGGTTCAGGAAGCTGTTCGGAAGGGATGAAGTCATTGTCGCCGCCGTGCGAATGCCTGAAAAACCGGATATCCCTTTTTTCAGAAAACTCCGAAATCTTCACGAGGACCTGGAGAAAAACGTTTCGGGTATCGAAGACGTCACCAGCCTCATCGATGCGAGGCATCTCAGGGGAAACGCGGAGAGTCTCGTTGTGGAGACCTTGTTTGACAAGGATCCCGATTCACGGAAAGACCTCGACAGGATATTGAGGAGGATGGATGAAAATCCCCTTTACGTAAACACCCTGATATCCAGTGACAAACGCTTTACGGCACTTGTGATCGAGACGAAAAACCATTCATCCCGCATAAGGGAAGACGGCCCTGCCCGGTCGGGGGTCGAAGATTTTTCCGCTGTTTCGGAAATCACGGCCACCCCTTTTCTGACGGACGAAGAAAACTCTGAAATCGTATCAAAAATTCTGGAAACGGTGAAGAAACACAGGCATCGGGATTTTCAGGTCGTAGTGTCGGGTTCGCCTGTGATCTCCCATTTTCTCAACCAGTCCATCATCTCCCAGATGGGGCTTTTCACCGTTGCGGCCGTGATCGTGATCGTTATGATGCTTTTCGTCATTTTCAGACATATCGCAGGAGTGATCCTTCCGTTAATCGTGGTTGCCCTTTCGCTTCTTTTCACCTTCGCAACCATGGCCCTTTCGGGATTCCCCGTCACCCTGGTTTCCCAGATCCTTCCGTCGTTTATCCTCACCGTCGGCATGTGCGATTCCATCCATGTCCTTGCTCTTTTTTTCAAGGCCTATAATGTTTCGGGCGATAAACGAGCAGCCCTGATCGGTGCATACACCCATTCCGGGAAGGCGTTGTTCCTCACCAGTCTGACCACGTTCCTGGGGCTGCTTTCTTTTGCTTCAGCTGAAATCGGGCCGGTTTCACAGTTCGGAATATATACGGCATGCGGTGTTCTCTACGCGTTTCTGTTCACTCTTCTTGTCATCCCGGCGGCGCTGTCTGTCATTCCCGTCAAAATAAGAAAAGATGACGGACGACGCAGCTTTTTCAACACATATCTTTTTTTCATCGGGAAGACGGCGGCGGACCATCCGAAGACCGTAGGGATCATCACACTTCTTTTACTGATAACATCCTTGTTTCCCATCCGGGGCTTGTCATTTTCCCACAACATCCTGACCTGGTTTCCCGAAAACCACGACGTCAGGACGGCCACGGAAATCATCGACCGGGAAATGCGCGGGACAACCGGCATGGACATCCTCATCGATACGCAAAGCAAAGGAGGGCTTTATGATCCGGGCGTCCTTGACAGAATCGACCAGGCTGTTTCGGATGTGGAAGGTATGGCCTGGGGCGATGTGTTTGTGGGCAAGGCATGGGCCGTCACGACGCTCATCAAGGAAATCAACCGGGCTCTTGGCGGAGGAAACAGCGCCATGTACAAGATTCCACACAGCGAGGATCTTGTGGCCCAGGAACTGTTTCTTTTTGAAAACAGCGGATCCGACGACCTGTCGGACATGGTCGATCAAGACTACCGTATAGCCCGTGTCAGTCTTAAAGCCCCATTTATCGACGCGGTCAAGTATTCGGGGTTTATGGATGACATCATGGTATACTTCCGTCGGGTGTTTCCTGACGCGGTCATCACCGTAACTGGCACCATGCCCGTGCTGTTCAGAACGGTCACGGCCACCATCAAAAGCATGTCACGCAGCTTTCTGACCGCCTTTCTCATGATCGGCATGGTCATGATCGTTTCCATGGGGGACCTGCGTCTGGGGCTGATCAGCCTTGTCCCGAATTCCCTTCCTATTGTTCTTTCTCTTGGGGTCATCGGCGTCCTTGAAATCCCCATCGATCTTTTTATCGTCCTTATCGGAAATATCGCCATAGGCCTTGTCGTTGACGACACGATCCATTTCATCCACCATTTCAGCGTTCATTTCAGGAACACGGGAAACAGGCGCAAGGCCATCATGATGACGTATGAAAGCGCCGGGACATCCATGGTGATCACCAGCGTCATCCTCTGTCTGGGATTTATGACGTTCACCCTGTCGTCTATGAACAACCTCTTCCATTTCGGGGTCCTGACGTCCATTGTCATCGCTCTCGCCCTTGCGGCCGACCTTGTGGTCACACCTTCGATCATCATGATCTTATACAAAGATAATAATCAAGGAGAAGAAAATGGTCACAGTAAGAATGAGAATCAGCACGTTGTTTGAAAATCTGGCTAGGGCGGTATACCAGAACAGGTATAAAACCCTCGTCATCATGGTTCTTGTATTGGCGGCGTTCGTGTCCCAGGCCCCGAAACTAACCGTGAACACATCCACCGAAGGCTTTCTGAAATCCGATGATCCGACGCTTCTCGCTTATAAAGACTTCAGGAACCAGTTCGGAAGGGACGAACTGATCATCCTCGCCGTAAAAACCAGGGACGTGTTCACCCGTGAGTTCCTGGAAGACCTCAAGTCGCTTCACGATGAATTGACGTCGAACGTCCCCCATCTCAAGGACATCACGAGTCTTGTCAACGCGAGAAATACCAGAGGAGAAGGCGATACCCTTATTGTCGAAGACCTTCTTGAAAACATGCCCGAATCGCCGGAACAGATGGCCGCCCTGAAAAAAAGGGTTATCGACAACCCCTTGTACAAGGACATCCTGATATCCGAAGATCTCACATGCGCAACCCTTATCCTTGAAACCCACAACTTCTCTTCCGAAGGAAAGAACGATCAAGGGGCATTTGACCGTTTCGACAACGGCGAGTCTGAACGTGGAAAGGAAAAGAACGCTTATCTGTCCGATGAAGAAAACACCAAAGCCGTAACGGCGGCCTCGGATATCATGAAAAAACACTCAAAACCCGGTTTCGAGATTTCCATGACCGGTTCCGCGGCTGTTTCCCATTTTCTCAAGGAATCCATCGTCCACGACACGCATAAATTTCTGCGAATCGCCGTTCTGTCCATTGCGGTATTTCTGTTCATCATTTTCAGACGGATCTCAGGGGTGCTCATTCCCCTTGCCGTCGTCATCCTGTCCCTTGTTTCGACCATCGGTTTCATGGGAGCCTGCGGGGCGTCCATCAAGCTTCCCACCCAGATTCTGCCCTCGTTTCTTCTGGCGGTCTGCATCGGTGACAGCGTCCACATCATGACCCTGTTCTTCCGGCGCTACGGGGAGTGCGGCAGCAAGGAGGAGGCCATCACTTACGCCCTGGGGCATTCGGGGATCGCCGTTGTCCTGACCAGCATTACCACTGCGGGCGGGCTTATCTCGTTCGCCACGGCAAAAGTTGCACCCATCGTCGATCTCGGAATGTTCGGGGCTTTCGGCGTGATGATCGCCCTTGTTTATTCAGTGATCATGATCCCCGTTCTTGTTTCTGTTTTTCCGGTGAAACGTCCGAAAACCGTCGACCGTTCGGATAAGGATACGTTCATGGACAGGCTGCTTACCGGAATAGGGAATTTTTCCGTGAAAAGGCCCTACCCCATCCTCGCCGTCACGTTTCTCCTTCTTATTGCGGCCGCGTCGGGCATCCCGAAAATTCATTTTTCCCATGACGTATTAAGGTGGCTTCCCGAAGGCAATCCGGTGCGGACGGCCACCGAGGAGATGGACCAAAAGCTAAGGGGTACCGTGAACCTCGAAATCGTGATCGATACGGGCGTCGAAAATGGTCTTTACGATCCGTCCCTCCTGAACAGGCTTGAAAACAGCGCCCGTGAAATCGAAACACTGAGCTACGGCAAGGTGTTTGCCGGAAAAGCCTGGTCCATCACCGCGATACTCAAGGAAATCAACAGGGCGCTTAACGGCAACGACAACGGTTTTTATGCGATACCGGACAACAAAGATCTGATTTCCCAGGAATTTCTTCTTTTTGCGAACAGCGGTTCCGATGATCTTGAAAACTTCACGGACAGCCAGTTTCGCAAGGCGCGTTTCATCGTCAAAGTGCCGTTTCAGGACGCGGTCCAGTACACACGGTTCCTTGACGATGTGGACCGTCACTTCAAAAAACATTACAGCGACGTGAACGTCACCATGACCGGAATGATCACCCTTTTCAGCAAAACCATATCGAACGCGCTTTTCACCATGGCCAGCAGCAATATCACGGCGTTCATCGTCATCACCGTTCTTATGATCCTGCTTGCAGGAAACGTGAGGACCGGGCTTGTCAGTATGGTCCCCAATCTGTCGCCGATTGTCGTCACTCTCGGCGTCATGGGCTGGTTCGGTTTTCCTTTGAACAATTACACCATGCTTGTGGGAAGCATCGCCATCGGTCTGGTGGTGGACGATACCATCCATTTCATCAGTAATTTCAAGATGTACTATGAACAGTCGTCCGATGCGGCGGACGCGGTCCAAAAAACCCTCCATTCCACAGGCCGGGCCATGCTGATCACGTGCTGCGTCCTTACAACCGGTTTTTTCATGTTCATGCTTTCGAGTATGAATCACCTGAAAGATTTCGGATTTCTGACAGGGCTTACCATCATCCTGGCCCTTGTGGCGGATTTTTTCGCGACTCCGGCCCTTATGACGCTTATCCACAGGACGTCGCCGGCGGTGGAAAATGAAAACGAAAATTCCGCTGAGTGGCTGCCCGATTCACCGGCATGAGCCGGCGAGTGTAAGGATAAAAAAATGCCTCCCGGCTTTGAGGCGATATCACCGACGGCCGGGAGGTAACGAAAAGGATGGCGGTTTATTGAAAACCGTGATCCTCCCAGCCCACGGACAAAGGAGGAACAACCGTGAAAATCATATATTCCCTTTTAATGATCCTTGCGGCCGTCGTTGTTCAGCCGGCCGTGCAAAGTCAGGTCTGCCGGGCCGCTGATCCGACGCTTGCCCGGGCAGTTATGCAGAAAGTGGAGGACCGGGACGACGGCGACAACGCGAGCCTGGACATGCAGATGATCCTTATCGATAAAAATGGAAGCAAGCGGGTCAGGGAAATCAAATCCTTTTCGAAGGACAAAGGCAAGGACACCCTGCGCCTCATGTTTTTCATGCAGCCGGCGCAAATCAAAAATACCGGTTTTTTAACCCATGACTACGACGACCACCTGAAAGACGACGACCAATGGCTGTACCTTCCGGCTTTAGGGAAATCCAAACGTATATCCGCAAGTGACAGAAGCGGCAGTTTCATGGGGTCCGATATATCCTATGCCGATCTGACCTCCCGAAATCTCGAAGACTATGATTTCAGCCTTGTCAAAGAGACGGAAGTCCACTCGAATCCCTGCTGGGTCATTCAGGCTGTGCCCAGATCGAAAAACGTGATTGATGAAACAGGGTACACAAAATCCGTATTCATCGTCCGTAAAGACAACGATGTCATTGTCAGGGAGATCCACTGGCTCAGCGAGGGGGGCTATGTGAAGTACATCGACGCGAAAAAAATTGAAAAAATTGACGGCATATGGATAAGGAGCGAACTGAAAGTGGTGAAAACCTACAACAACGACACGGTTCACGAAACCCTTTTGAAGCTGTCGAACATCAAGTTCGGACAAAAACTGGATTATTCGCAATTTACGGTCAGAAGCCTCGAAAAAGGATATTTCGTTCAATGATGATCTTGTCCAGGCGATGCCTGTCCTGCGGAATCGCCCGTTGTCTTCGCTTTATTATTGTCCTTGCGGTGTTGACCCTTTTGATTCCAATGATGGCGCAGGCAGGAGACGATGATGAACATTCTAAGGAGTATGATCGTTTATTTGATTCGTTCGAGGCCACTGAGAATTTATCCGCTGAGGAGTCCGGAATCAGGGAAGGCGGAGGTGAAGATAACGGAGAACCGGCCAAACCCTCAATGCACGGGTTTGGAGGTTATCTGAAGTTCGGCGTCACTTCAAACATAGCGCATAAGGCCCCTGGACCTGAGGAAACGGACTGGCGGGGTTTGTCCGGTATGAAACCGGAAATCCATCTGGAGTACAACGGCCAGAAAGATACAGTCAAATGGCATATCGGCGGAAAAGCATCGTATGATGGTGCCTATAAAATCAAAGGGCGGGAGGGGTATTCGGATGAAGTGATAGAACATTACGAATTCGATCACCGCTTTGAGAAAATCTACGTGAGCGGCATGCTGACGGACAACGTGGGCATGACTCTGGGACGCCAGATTGTCGTCTGGGGCAAATCGGACAACATCAGGGTGACCGATGTCATCAACCCGTTGAATGTCCGGGAATACGGATACGCCGATATGGAAGACATAAGGCTTCCCATCGCCATGGTGCGATTCGACCTGTCCTCGGAAAGGCTCAATCTCTCCGCCATGGTCATTCCCGAGATACGATTCAACGATTCTTTCCCCTTTGGAAGCGACTATTACCCGTATAATGCCCCGCCGCCCGACGAAGATGTGCCGGCGGACCGCTTGTCCAACGCCGAATACGCGGTGGCCGTTAACGGCTATTTTACGGGCTGGGATCTGTCGGTTTACTATGCGGATATCTACAATGATGCGGCCCACCTCGAACGTGATCCCTTGACGTCGAAGCCGTTTCTTAAACACGCCAGGCTGACCATGCTGGGTTCGTCCGTCAACGCCGCACGGGGCGACTGGGTATTCAAATGTGAAGGCGCGTATTTCAGCGGTCTTCGTTATTTCAATGTGCCGGGGCATTTATTTTCCAGGGTGGACGTGCTCGCCGGTTTTGATTATTCCGGAATTTCCGATACAACGGTCACCTTCGAGACCGCCAACCGTCATATGTTACGCTTTCGAAACGGTCTTGACGCAAGCCCCGACGACGCAAAGAAGGATCTGATGGAATCCATTCTGCGAATCCATCGTTCATGGCTGAATGATACACTGGCCCTGACCGCCCTTACGGCGTGGTTCGGGGGAAAGGCTGAAAACGGGTCCTATGTCAGGCTCAATGGAGAATACGACCTCAGCGATGATCTTGAACTTTCACTGGGTGTCATCTGCTACCAGTCAGGTGAACTGCCGTTGTTTAAACGAATAGGTCGCAACGATCGTCTGTATGGGCAGATTAAATATTCATTCTGACGTCGGGATTTTTATTGAGGAGGTGATAACGGCATGTGACCAATGTAATGATTTTTTCCGGGTATCGTAGACCCGGACGGTAAACGGGAAACATGGCAGCACTTGGACGGTCATGCCATGTTTCCCTTCAGGCTGGGCACACCCTTGCCCTTACAGGAGGGTATGGGGCTTGATGGAACATGAAATAGCAGGTTTAACCGGATTCGCCAAGCAATATCCGGGACTCCCTGAATTCATATAGCCCGGCGTTTTCCAGACGACAGTATCCGCTTAACCATGGCTTTCGCATACAAGACGGCATGGAGGATCTTGAATTCAACGATGACAGGCAACAGCCGAAAGGAATAACGACGATGACAGACAAAATATATATTGTGGGCGACAGGTTTTCCGAACTTGCAGAATTCCCGGAGGTTTTTACATTTTCTGATTTTTTTCAAAAAAAAGAGCTTTTAAAAACATGCAAGGATATCCATGTGTGCCAGGGAGTGGATCATGACGAACTGAAAATGATCGCCGGGCTTGGATACAACGTGACCGAGAGAATTTCTGAACGTGTTGATAAAAAACTGGCCCATAAATGGAAAGACGACAACGTTTTAATCACAAAACCTGAAAAAAAGGACGACAGGATCTATGAGGCGGCTCTGGTCATCAACGACGAGTGCGCCGAAATGTCGGATCATGTCACCGGAAAACACATTCAAGGGCTGCTCCTTATCGAGGCGGCCCGCCAGATGTTCATGGCCACAACGGAGCTGTACGATCTGGACGACGAAAAGAGAGGTGGCTACAGCTACGTTCTCAATAACCTGAACATTACTTTCAACGCGTTCCTGTTTCCTTTTGACGTTCGCATCATTCTCACCGTGCTATACAAAGAATGGAAAAAAGATCAGCTGTTTAAATCCGTTTCTGTGGAATTCCTGCAAAAGGACACCACCGGGTGTGAAGTGAAGGCTTCGGGGACGGGTTTCCCGAAAAAAATGCTGGCTATCATTGAAACGTCCAAGGCTGTTTCAATGCGAAGCCAGAACGCTATAATCTGATTCGGTGGTTCCGCACGCCTGGTTCAGGGCGTGCGGAATATCGGCCAGGGGTCGCCCTTCTGACAAGGGCCCCCCAAAGAATGATGAACGATATAGATGAGTGAGGCCCGTCATATCGTTTTCATGTAAAAATGATGAACCCGATAGGGTGGACGGCTGAATTACGTCAAAGCCGAAATGAATGTGAGGGCGGCCTCCAGGCGTTTCAGGGTTTCCTCTTTGCCCAGAACGCCCATCATTTCAAACATTCCGGGGCTGACGTTTTTACCGGAAAGGGCCACACGCACGGGATTCGCCACTTTGCCGAAACCCAGGCTCATGTTTTCCATGACCTTCTTGAACGCGTCTTCCAGGGATTTTTCGTCAAACGAGTCCAAACCCGCCAGTTCCCCTGAAAGAGCGGTCATGATTTCGGCGGCCTGCCCTGAGAAACATTTTTCCACCGCTTTTTCATCGTAGGCTTCGATATCCTTGAAATAAAACAGCGCACCGTCTGCCATCTCAATGAGAGTTTTGCTGCGGGGGACCAGGGTCACGATGGCTTTTTCAAGTTTTTCGTCATCGGCGACGTCACAGTCCCGCTGTTTAAGGAGAGGCTTCAACGGAACCATTAGATCTCTTGGCGCTGTGACCTTGATGTGTTCTGCGTTCAGGGCGAACAACTTGTTCTGGTCGAACACACCGGCGGACCTGCCGATATGCTCGATGTTGAATTTTTCGATCAGTTCATTTCGGGTGAAAAATTCCTGATCCCCGTGGGACCAGCCCAGACGGACCAGATAGTTCAGCATGGCGTCGGGAAGGATGCCCATGTCACGGAATTCGGAAACGCTCATGGCACCGTGGCGTTTGCTGAGACGGGTTTTGTCACTTCCGAGCACCATGGGCAGATGGCCGTAAAGGGGCAGGTCAATGCCCAGCGCCTTGTAGATCATCATCTGCTTGGGGGTGTTGTTCACATGGTCGTCGCCCCTTAAGATGGTATTCACGCCCATGGTGATGTCGTCCACCGCCACCGCAAGGTTGTACGTGGGCGATCCGTCGCTGCGCTGGATAATGTAGTCGTCGAGCTCGGCGTTCTGGAAGGCGATATGGCCTTTGACCACATCCTCGATCACGGTGGTTCCGGTTAAGGGAGCTTTGAGCCGGACCACGGCGTTTGGTGTTTCGGGGAGATTTTTTTCACGGCAGGTCCCGTCGTACTTGGGTTTGCCGCCGCTGGCCATGGCTTTTTCCCGCATGGCTTCGATATCCTCCGGCGAACAGGTGCAATAATAGGCGTGACCCGCGTCGATAAGTTTTTTGATGTATTCCCGGTACAGGTCGTAACGTTGGGTCTGGAAATAAGGTCCGTCATCCCAGTCGATGCCCAGCCATTCAAGGGATTCGAAAATGGCGTCCACCGAAGCCTGGGTGGAGCGCGCGGCATCCGTGTCCTCGATCCTCAGGATGAACCGGCCGCCGGTGTGGCGTGCGTATAACCAGTTGAAAAGAGCCGTTCTCGCACCGCCCACATGCAGATAGCCTGTGGGGCTCGGGGGGAATCGTGTGATGATGGTGTCCATGTTTTTTTCACCTAATTTTATCGTTAACGTTTTTATGTTTTTGTATTATGAAACGCTTGACGCTGCCGGTCGAAGCTGGCTTGAAATACCACAAGGCGGGCGGAATCACAAGAGAACAAATAACGGACACCCATTCCAAGTCTGTGAATATGCTTGACAATCATTTGCAAATAAAATAAATAAGTACGGTTAATTTCATTATTTGAACTTATTCAAATTATTAGGTATTCAAAATAGTTAGGAGATTTCCCATGGCGGTACCCAAGAGAAGGACTTCCAAGTCAAGAGCCAGAAAGAGACGGACCCATCAGAAAACGCTTGCACCCAACGTGTCAACCTGTTCGGATTGCGGCGAACCCAAAATTATGCATCGCGCCTGCACCGCATGCGGCATTTACAAAGGCCGGGCCGTGATTCAGGTCAACAACGACTGATAACAGACACGCCAGACAACCGGATCTGAAAGACGCGCGATGACGGATAATCCAAGACGCACCGTGGTTGTAACCGGAGGTTCCAGAGGCATCGGAAGGGCCTTGTGTCTTGCCTTTGCCGGCCCCGACACATCCCTGTGGTTCAATTACGCCTCGGCGGAAGATGCGGCCCGTGAAACGGAACGACTCGTTCAGTCGAAGGGCGGGTCGGCCAGGGGTTTGAAAGTCGATGTCCGTTCCGAAGACGACGTGAAGCGTTTTATGAAAACCGTCCTCGATGAAACGGGCCGGATCGACGTTCTGGTCAACAACGCCGGAATCACCCGTGACGGGCTGGTTGTCCGGATGAAGGAAAGCGACTGGGACGACGTGATGGACACGAACCTCAAAGGCGCGTTTCTGTTTTCAAAGCTGGCGGCCCGGCCCATGATGCAGCAGCATGGGGGCCGGATCATCAACATCACGTCCATGGTGGGTGTCACCGGCAACGCGGGTCAGGCCAACTACGCCTCGTCCAAGGCCGGGCTTATCGGGCTTACCAAGTCTCTCGCGAGGGAGCTGGCTCCCCGGAACATCACCGTGAACGCCGTGGCTCCGGGCTACATCGAAACCGACATGACCGCGTCGTTTACAGACAGCACCCGTGAGCATGTCCTGTCCATGATCCCTCTCGGCCGGGCAGGCAGCGAGGACGATGTGGCCGCCGCCGTGGCCTTTCTTGCGTCGGACAGTGCGTCGTATATCACGGGGCAGGTGATTCATGTCAGCGGCGGCATGTATATATAGATGAGGCCGGTTTAAACTGCCGGCCAGTGAAGGAGAAAAACAATGACCGTTGAAGACAAAGTCAAGAGAACCATCGCGGAAAAACTGAAAATCGATATCGATGACGTGGTTCCCGAGGCGAATTTCATCAATGATCTGGGTGCCAATTCCCTGGACATCGTGGAATTGATCATGACTATGGAAGATATGTTCGACATCGAAATTGAAGACGATCAGGCGGAAAAGCTGGTGACGGTAAAAGACGTTCTGGATTTTATCAAAACCCGCGTCTGATCGGTGCATTGATTCAAGAATTATGTGACAGCCGGTGACATAAAACCGCTGTTTATCATACCGTGTTTGCCAGGGTGGGGCTTTCCCCGCCCTGTCTGTTCTCTGAAACCGGCCGACGGCCCTTAGGGAACAGGTTTGAAGGGGAACGGAGTTTCAAAAAAAATGTCTTTGGGATACGAAGAAATCAACACGCCGATCATCATCGGATGTGATCATGCCGCTTACCAGCTGAAAGCGGTGATTGTGGATTTTTTGAAGGATCTGTCGCTGGAGGTGGAAGACGTGGGAACCCACGGCCCGGCCTCGGTGAATTACGCGGATTATGGCAAAACCGTTGCCACTGCCGTGGCTTCAGGGAAAAACCAGAGGGGCATCCTGATCTGTGGAACCGGTCTTGGCATGTCCATGGTGGCCAACCGGTTCAAGGGTGTTCGGGCCGCCCTGTGCAGCGAATCATTTTCGGTGCGTATGAGCCGTCAGCACAACGACAGCAATATACTGGTCCTGGGGGCCAGGGTCATCGGCGACGCCCTGGCCGTGGATCTGGTGAAAACATGGCTTGAAACACCTTTCGAAGGCGGTCGGCATCTTGACCGCCTGAAAACTCTGGATGCCATCGGGTGCCAGGGGGCATGACAAATCCATTATGAACGGCCGGTCAAATGACGCCGGATGACTTCACAGCCACGGACCGGACCGTGGAACAACGACGAGGGGAACATGATCAATCTGAGATACATCAAAAAAGTCGATGCGGACATCGCAAAAGCCATCAGCAACGAAATCTCGCGTCAGCAGAACAACCTGGAAATGATCGCGTCTGAAAACATCATCAGCCCGGCGGTCATGGAAGCCATGGGTTCGGTGTTGTCCAACAAGTACGCGGAAGGTTACCCCGGCAAACGGTATTACGGCGGCTGTGATTTTGTGGACGACGTGGAAACCATCGCCATCGAGCGGGCCAACGCCCTTTACGGCTCGATTTACGCCAACGTCCAGGCCCATTCCGGTTCCCAGGCCAACATGGCGGCCCTGTTCGGTTTCCTTTCCCCCGGTGACACGGTTTTAGGCATGGACCTCACCCACGGCGGCCATCTGACCCACGGAAGCCCTGCCAATTTCTCCGGTCGTCTTTTTAATTTCAAACATTACGGTGTGAGCCAGGAAACGGGGATGATTGACTTCGAGCATGTCAGGGCCCTCGCCGAAGAGTTCAAACCGAAAATGATCGTGGTGGGAGCCAGCTCCTATCCCCGACTCCTCGATTTCAAAGCGTTTTCCGATATCGCAAAAAGTGTGGGTGCCTACCTGATGGTGGACATGGCCCACATTGCGGGGTTGATCGCGGGCGGTGTTCATCCCAATCCGGTGCCCTACGCCGACATCGTCACCACCACCACCCACAAGACCCTTCGCGGTCCCAGAGGCGGCCTCATGGTTTCCGGAAAAGACCTGACATCCATTATGAACAAACAGATCTTCCCCGGCATTCAGGGCGGTCCGCTGATGCACGTCATCGCGGCCAAAGCCATCGCCCTTAAGGAAGCGTCCACCCCGGAATTCAAGACCTATCAGGCCAATATCGTGAAAAACGCCAAGACCCTGTCCCTGGCTCTTCTGGACAAAGGGTTCGAACTGGTGTCCGGAGGCACGGACAACCACCTGATGGTCATCGACCTTTCAAACCGGAAAATCACGGGAAAAGAAGCGGAAACCGTTCTGGACAAAGCGGGCATCACCGCCAACAAGAACGTGATCCCCTACGACAAGCGCGGTCCGGTCACCACCAGCGGCGTTCGTTTAGGAACACCGGTGCTCACCACCCGTGGCATGGGTGAAAAGGAAATGCAGCTGGTGGCCGAACTGATCCACGACGCCATCAAGTTCAGGGACAGCGAGGAAACCCTCACCAGAGTCAGAGACAAAGTCCGTGAACTCTGCCGGACCTTCCCGCTGTTCACCGATCACGAAAGGATATGACCGATGACTGAAAAAGCCGATCGTCCTTCGTTTATCCGCTACTTCATGGACATCACCGAGCTTGTGGCCAAACGGTCCACCTGCCTCCGTAGGTCCGTGGGGGCCGTGCTGGTGAAGGACAAACGGCTTTTATCCACGGGATACAACGGGGCGCCGTCCGGAATCCGCCACTGCGCGGAAACCGGGTGCTTAAGGGAACAGCTGAACGTGCCTTCCGGAGAGCGCCACGAACTGTGCCGGGGCATCCACGCCGAGCAGAACGCCATCATCCAGGCGGCCTATTACGGTGTATCCATCAAGGATTCCACGCTTTTCTGCACCCATCTTCCCTGTTCCATCTGTACGAAAATGCTGATCAATTCAGGCATCACGACCATATACCACGCTTCAGGCTACACGGACCCTCTGGCCATGGACATGATGAAGGAAGCCGGGCTTGAAGTGTACCGTGTGGACACTCTGGGTGAGATTGAAAAGGTTCTTTAACCAAGATGGGGGTTAGACCATGAAATGTCCTTTCTGTTCCGAACTCGACAACAAGGTCATCGATTCCAGGCTCAGCAAAGACGGAACGGTGATCCGGCGCAGGCGTGAGTGCATCGACTGCGGTCAGCGTTTCACCACCTACGAACATGTGGAGGCCATATCCGTCATGATCGTCAAGAAAGACGGACGGCGGGAGGAATACAGCAGGGACAAGGTCAAGTCCGGGATATTCAGGGCCTGTGAAAAGCTGGATATCAGTGTGAACGTCATCGAGGATTTTCTGGACGAACTGGAACGGGAACTCCGGGAGACCGGTGAAAAGGAGATCCCTTCAGAAATGATCGGCGAGCGGGTGATGAAAAAACTTCACAAACTGAACCCCATCGCCTATGTCCGCTTCGCGTCGGTGTACCGTGAATTCAAGGACGTGAACGATTTTGTCCAGGAACTGAAAAGCCTTTTGACCACCAAACAGCCGTAGCCGTGAGTTGATTGAAAAAGAACGCCGTTCTTTAATAAGTGGGGAAGCACCGATGGACGACAGGCAGTATATGGAAATGGCCCTTGCCCTTGCTGAAAAGGGAAAGGGGTTCACCTCGCCCAACCCCATGGTCGGCGCGGTGGTCGTCAAGAATGGGACCATCGTGGGACAGGGCTGGCACAAGGCTTACGGAGGTCCCCACGCCGAAGTGAACGCCATCGACGACGCCGGTGAAAACGCCCGGAACGCCACCATCTACGTCACCCTGGAACCCTGCAACCACACCGGCAAAACACCGCCCTGCACCCGGAAGATCATCGACGCCGGAATTTCGAAGGTGGTGATGGCCATGGAAGACCCCAATCCTGTGGCGTCCGGCGGCGCGGAATTTCTTCAAAACCACGGCATCACCGTGATCAAGGGGTTGCTTGACGCCGAGGCCCGGCGTCTGAACGAAATCTTCATCAAACATGTCACGACACGAAAACCCTTTGTCATTCTGAAATACGCATCGACCCTGGACGGGCGCATCGCCACCCGCACCGGGGATTCCAAATGGATCACCAACGACCGTTCCAGGGCATTTGTCCATGAACTCCGCCATCTCGTGGACGGAATCCTGGTGGGGGTCGACACCGTCATCGCCGACGACCCCAGCCTCACCACCCGGATTCCTGATTTCGATGGCCGTGATCCCAGACGCTTTATTCTTGACACCCGGCTCCGGATTCCTGAAAACGCGCGGATTCTCACCGACGGTTCAGGGGCCGGAACCTGCATTGTCTGCGGCCAGATAACAGACCTTGATCCTGAACGGGCCGCCAAGAAAAAACGTCTTCAACAACTGGGCGCGGAGGTCCTCGAAGCCCCGATTAAAAATGAACGGGTTGATCTTACGGCATTGATGGTTATGTTAGGCGCCAAGAACGTCACGAGCATCCTCATCGAAGGGGGAAGCCGTGTGCTTGATTCGGCGCTCAAGGCCGGAATCGTGGATAAAATCTGCGGGTTCTATGCACCGAAAATTCTTGGCGGAGATGACGGCATTCCCCTGTTGCGAGGCGAGGGGCCGGAACGGATGAAAGACGCCCTGTGTTTTGAAAATCTGTCGCTCAGACGTTTCGGTGACGACATCATGATCGAAGCCTATACGGCGGCTCAATGAAAGGCAACGAAAGGACACGCATGTTTACGGGTATCATCGAAGGATTGGGAACCTTGAGGGCTGTTTCACCCGCAGGCCTCGGCAAACGTTTCACCGTGGAAGCCGATTTCGATCTTGAGGGAACGAAGATCGGCGACAGCATCGCGGTGAACGGGGCCTGCCTCACGGCGGTGACCCTTTCGGGCCGCCTGTTCACCGTGGACGTGGCACCGGAAACCCTTTCGAAAACCACATTCATGTCGGCGAGACCGGGAGACCGGGTGAACCTGGAGCGGGCCCTCCGGCTTTCGGACCGGCTGGACGGGCATCTGGTGTCCGGTCACATCGATGGCACCGGGGTGATCAAAAGTAAGAACGATCTGGGCAATGCGGTGATCGTCACCATTTCAGTTCCCACAGAACTCAGCCGATACATGATCAAAAAAGGGTCCGTGGCGGTGGACGGCATCAGCCTCACCATCAATCAGCTGGGAACGGACAGTTTCGAACTCAGCATCATCCCACATACGGCGAAAATCACCAGCATAGGGTTCAAGAAGCCCGGTGAAAACGTGAATATCGAAACCGATATCATCGGTAAATATATCGAAAGGTTCATGGGTGGCAAAGGAGCCTCTGCGAGTGATTCCCAGGGCTCCGCCATCGACAGGGCTTTTCTGGTAAAAGCAGGATTTATATGAAAGGAGTTTTTTAGACATGCCAGTTATCAGCATCGAGCAGGCCATCAAGGACATCAAGGAAGGACGCATGGTGATCCTCGTCGACGACGAAGACCGGGAAAACGAAGGCGATCTGACCATGGCGGCGGAGCACGTCACGCCGGAAGCCATCAATTTCATGGCGAAATACGGAAGGGGCCTCATCTGCCTGCCCATGTCGGGCCAGATGTGCGATGCCTTGAAACTGCCCATGATGGTGTCCGACAACACCTCCCAGTTCGGTACAGGGTTCACTGTGTCCATTGAGGCGAAAAAAGGCGTCACCACAGGGATTTCCGCAGCCGACAGGGCCACCACCATTCTGACGGCCATTGCGGACAACGCCAAACCGTCGGACCTTGCACGGCCCGGCCATATCTTTCCGCTTCGCGCCCGGGGCGGCGGGGTCATGGTCCGCGTGGGTCAGACCGAAGGGTCCGTGGACCTCTCCAAACTGGCGGGGCTCAAACCGGCGGCGGTGATCTGTGAAATCATGGACGAAGACGGCACCATGGCCCGCATGCCGTCCCTTGAAAAGTTCAGCGAAGAGCATGGCATCGGAATCTGCACCGTGGCGGACCTGGTGGAATACCGCATGAAAAACGAGTCCTTTGTCCGGGTGGCGGCGGAAACCGTCATCCCCACCAAGGTTGCGGGAGATGTAAAGATCATCGCCTACGAAAACGATCTGGACAACCTGACCCACATCGCCATCGTGAAAGGCGAGATCGATCCTGAAAAGCCCATCCTGGTCCGGGTTCATTCCGAATGCATGACCGGCGACATCTTCGGGTCCATGAAATGCGACTGCCGCGACCAGCTCCACAAGGCCCTTGACATGATCAACAAAGAAGGCAACGGCGTGCTTCTCTACCTCCGCCAGGAAGGCCGTGGCATCGGGCTGGTGAACAAGCTCAAGGCCTACGAGCTTCAGCGCCAGGGTTACGACACCGTGGAAGCCAACGAAAAACTGGGATTCGACGCGGACATGCGGGATTACGGCATCGGCGCTCAGATGCTGGCCAGTCTGGGGGTGAAGAAGATGAAACTGATGACCAACAACCCCAAGAAAATGATCGGTCTTGAAGGTTACGGTCTCTCCGTCGTGGAACAGTGCCCCATTGAAGTGGATTTCAACAAACACAATATCGGCTACCTGGAATGCAAACGGCTCAAAATGGGCCACATTCTCAGTGTCGACAAAGAATAAAAAAAACGCCTGCGGGTGGTTCATGCCACCCGTGAGATACATGAAAACGGGAAAATCACAGAATAAAAGACAAGGAAAACACCTATGCCTCGAATCATTGAATCATCCTTAAGCGCCCAGGGGAAAAAATTTGCCATCGTCGTCAGCCGCTTCAACGACTTCATCACCGAACGCCTGACCGGCGGAGCTGTGGACGCCCTTGTCCGGAGCGGTGCTGCTGATGCGGACATCGACATCATCAAAGTGCCCGGAGCGTTTGAAATTCCTCTTCTGGCCAAAAAAGCCGCCTTTTCGAAGAAATACGACGCCGTGATCTGTCTGGGTGCCGTGATCCGGGGTGCCACACCCCATTTCGATTATGTGTGTTCAGAAGTCACCAAAGGTGTGGCCATGGTGAGTATGGAAGCGTCGATGCCGGTGATTTACGGGGTGGTCACCACGGACACCATCGAGCAGGCCATCGAGCGCGCCGGAACCAAAGCCGGAAACAAAGGCTGGGATGCGGCAATGGCGGCCATCGAGATGGCCAACCTCATGGCGCTGGTTTAACGGGGGTTTTGACTTTATGGGACACCGGCGCAGTTCCCGCGAACTTGCCATGCAGGCGCTTTACTACATCGACATGGGAAAAAACGATCCGGAAAGGGCCTTCAAGCTTTTCTGCATCAATTTTGACCCGGCGGAAGACATCAAGCCGTTCTTTACCCTGCTTGTCCAGGGGGTGCTCGAACACAAGGCCGACATCGACCGCATGATCGAGACGTTTTCAAGCAACTGGAAATTATCCCGGATGTCGGGTGTGGACCGGAACGTGATGCGGATCGCCGCATACGAAATGATGTTCTGCCCCGATATTCCGTCGAAAGTTTCCATTAACGAGGCCATAGACATCGGAAAAAAATACGGGACGGCGGATTCGGGGGCCTTTATCAACGGCATTCTGGACGCAATTTCCCTTGACCTTGAAAAAACGAAATCAGGTTCGTCGGAGAAGGGAGGTTTTCGTGATAGTTAACGTTCTTGTGGTGGGTCCCATCGGAGCCAACTGCCTCATCCTGGGGTGCGAAAAAACACGGAAAGCGGTGGTGGTGGACCCCGGCGACGAAGGGGACAAAATTCTCGGCCGGTTGGCCAAAGATAAACTGACCGTCGAGAAAATCATCAACACCCACGGCCATTTCGATCACGTGGGGGGCAACCGGCGTCTCAAAGACGTCACCGGCGCTGAAATCCTGATCCATGAAAAGGACGCGCCCATGCTGGGCTATCTGAAAGAGATGGCCATGAGCTTCGGCATGCGCATGGAAAATTCGCCGCCTGCGGATAGGTTCATCAAAGACGGAGACATCATCACATTCGGTGAAGAAAAACTGAAAGTGCTTCACACGCCCGGTCATTCCGAAGGCGGAGTTTCCCTGGTGGCCGATGATTTCGTCATCGCCGGAGACACCCTGTTCCAGGGCTCCATCGGACGGACCGATCTTCCGGGTGGGGATTACGACACCCTGATCCGAAGCATCAAAACCAAACTGCTGCCCCTTGGGGATTCCATGAAGGTTTATACAGGCCACGGCCCGGCCACCCTCATCGGCAGTGAAAAAAGGTTCAATCCTTTTTTGAGGTAAGTACATGGATGACGGCTTGACCGGCCATGGTTTTTTATGTCAACATTCCACTTGACGGGTCCTGAAAATTTATATAGTAAGTACCGGTCAGAACAAAATACTGGGGGATCGTCTAAAGGTAGGACTGCGGATTCTGATTCCGCCTATCGGGGTTCGAATCCCTGTTCCCCAGCCAAAATAATGAAGGCTTACGGTTTTACGTAAGCCTTTTTTATTTGCTTCGAACCAATCCTGTGTTGACATTCACAGCAGCCGACATTTAAAATAGTCATAATAACTATTATGACCTGTTAAAAGAGGTTAAAACCATGGAAAAAATATCCGTTGCCGAAGCCAAAAGCCATCTTTCGGAATTGATTGCAAGAAGCGCCCATGCACACGAACGTTTTATCATCACTAAAAGAGACAACCCTGTGGCTGCCATTGTCAGTATTGAAGATCTCGCCATCATCGAACAGCATACTGAACGTGAGGGCCTCGCCGCCATTGCAGGGCTGTGGGATGATTTCGACGAGCTCGCCGAATCCATCAATATAGATGTCCTCCGCTGCCAGGGAGGGCCGGGCCGTGAAGTATCTCTTTGATACGGACATCATCACCAACATCTTGAAAAAACATCCATCGGCCCGCCTTCTTGCAAGGTTGAAGGACATTCCGATGAAGCATCAGTTTATCTCGACTATCACCATCAGCGAGATTGTGTACGGAGCCTGGAAGAGCAGTACGCCGAAACGTCATCTGGCCAATCTTGAAAAAATTCTGTTGCCGTCGGTGAATATTGCAGGATTTGACAGCAAATCCGCCTATGTGTGCGGATGTATCCGGGCAACCCTTGAAATCAATGGAACGCCCCTTGATCTGGCAGATCTTGAAATCGCCTCCATCGCTATGGCCAATGACATGACTCTGGTGACGGGAAATACACGTCATTTTTTGAGGATTCCCGGCTTGCGGCTTGAAAACTGGCTGGAATGAATTTTCAGATAACAGCGGCAAATAAAACGGGAGAGAACCCTAAATATCGGCTCTCTCCTGTTTCGTTTAACGAAGGTGGGCCATGGCCATTATTCCGTCGAGCAGGCCGCAATCACATCTGCCGGATCTGCGTGGTCTCCGGCAAAACGGTCCACGTGCTGGAAAACGATACGGTTGCCCGGGCCCATGACGAACAGCCCTCCCTGCTGCCAGAGGTCCCCGGCGTGGAGTCCCTGCCGGAATCCCTGGCCAAGGGCCGTGAAACCTTTGGCGATGGACCGGAAACCCAGGGTTTTGAAGAAACCCCTTTCCAGTTCGAAGGCGTTGTAGGCATCCAGGTCTTCGTCCACATACATTTCTCCGGTGTAGTCGAAATTCTCTCTAAAGGATCTGGCCTGCTCGGGGGTTCCGCTTCCGATGACCACCACCGAAACGCCTTTATCCGTGAGTTTTTCCTGAAGGTCTTTCATGGCAGCAGCCTGCTGCCGAGCGAACATTCAGCCGAAATGGCGCAGAAACGTCACCACCACGCGACGGTCAGTCCACAGGGACGAAAGGGGAATCTCTTCACCGTCCAGTTTTTTGATTTTCACTTCCGACAACCTGGCTGACAACCGATCGTAACTCATGGGCACCCCCTTGTTGTTGTGTCTGGTTGAACATCCTGAGGCAATAAAACCTGCCAGGATGAACATGATAAAATATTTTTTCATCATAAGGAATCCTTTCGTGAAACATTGAATTTAAAATGTCAAACAACGGTACTTTGATGATTTCCGTGTTTGGGTATACCAGCAGGGTGTTTCTGGGGTATGACACGGAATGTAAAACATATGACAGAAAATTGCGCATGTTGTTACATGTGAAATGAGAGTCGCCGAGCAGGCCGTGGGATGCAAAGCCTTGACAATTGGAGACAGGTTCAATAGGGAAAGAAGTCTAACGGTCACGTCACCGGCAACTATCCTATCAAACGGGGGAAAATGACGAACATCAGAGAGCTGATCAATCGGATCAAGGAAAACGAGCTGACCGCATCGCGGTTTCAAAAGGTTGAAAACAGAATCCTGTCCGTGCTGAATTTCAAGGATTTTTTCGATATCCTTCTGAAGGAGATCATGGATGTATTCCGTGTCCCGTATGTCTGGATCACATTTATCGAAGACTGTGATGCCGCCAGGGCCATCCTGACTTCCGCAGGTGATTCGGAGGTTCTCAGCGAACGGGTGAACATCATCAGTTCATCGCTGTTCAAAGGTCTTGTGGGCGAGTCTCTTGCCCCGGTGCTGGTGAACATCGACCTCAAACCCTATTTTAAAATGCTGCCGGACAACAGGAAATATTTCATCAAGTCCATGGCCATTTCCCCCATCACGTTGGACGGCAAGATCATCGGAAGCCTGAATCAGGCGGACAGCGACCCCGGACGGTTTGATCCGACCTTCGATACAAGCCTTCTGGAACAGCTTGCGGTGAAAGTGTCCTTGTGCCTGTCCAATGTGACGGCCCATGAAAAACTGATTTTTCTGGCATATCATGATCCGCTGACGGAGCTGTTGAACCGGAGGGTCATGGAAACCATCCTGAAACGGGAGTTTACCCGGTCCAAACGTTACCACAGCGCATTGTCCCTGGTGTTTATTGATCTCGACGATTTCAAGCAGGTCAACGACAAACACGGCCATGAAGCTGGCGACCGGCTGCTGAAATATGTAGCGGATAAACTTCTCGAAATGACCAGGGAGACAGATATCGTGGCACGGTTTGCCGGAGACGAATTCGTGATTCTCCTTCCCGAAACCGATGCGGGCATGGCCACCAGTATGCTGGAGAGAATCCAGGCATATTTCAGCGGACACCCCATGGATTACAGACATCAACGCCTTGAGGTGTCCATCAGCTTTGGCGTGGCGTCTACGGAAAACGAAGCCATTGTGACCAGTGACGACCTTTTGCGCATCGCGGATAAAACGCTGTACGTCCGCAAAGAAACACGTAAAAAAGAAAGAAACAAAGGAGATCTGAGCCGTATACCATAACCCCGGATTGAGGTGATACCATGATGATCGTCAAATTCCTGTTCACGCTGCTTGCTGTTGTCGGCCTTGTTTTTGCCAGAACCCTCATGAAACTGGCGGTGATCCGGAAACGGGTGGACCGCGAAATCGCAGAAACGCGGGTTGCCAAAATCCTGTCTCCCGGCGTTGTGGAAAACCTGACGGTTCTTCCGATCATCGATTATTTCAAAGCCCGTGAAGACGTGAAAACCGAAGCCGGGGTATCGTACCACATCACCGCTGACGGCCGGGAAATCCTTCTGGACGTGGGGGCCAACGGCAAAAAGGAACATCCCTCCCCCCTTCTTCACAACATGAAAAAACTGGGAAAAGAGCTGAAAAACCTGAGCATGATTTTCATCAGCCACGTTCATCTGGATCATGTGGGAGGGATGAAGGAACAGAAATCCGGTGAATTCAGTCTGTCTGCCGGACCTGTGGAATTGCCGCGTATCCCGGTGTATTCGCCGGTGAATCTGAAACCCTCGGCCCACAACCCCGGTGTTGAGGTGAAAGTCATCAAAGACCCTTGTGTCATTGCCGACGGCATCGTTTCCATCGGCGCGATTCCAAGAGCCCTGTACCTTCTGGGCTACACCTGTGAAAACTCCCTGGCTTTCCGACTTGAAGGCAAGGGAATCGTCCTTGTCATCGGCTGCGGCCATCAGACCATCGAACAGATCATCCAACGGACCCGGGCGCTTTTTGACGACCCCATACATGCCATCATCGGCGGCCTTCACCTTCCTGCCGGTGGCGGACGGCTGAAAATCGGTCCCATCGACATCCAGCCCATTGTGGGAACAGACCGGGCGCCCTGGAACAAGCTCAATGAAAACGACACCCGCGCCGCCATCGAAGCGGTGAAAAGCGTCAACCCAAAACTGGTGGCCCTGTCTCCCCACGACAGTTCGGACCGGAGCCTTGAACTGTTCCGTGCGGCCTTCGGCGACGCCTTCCAGGTGATCGAAGTGGGGAAGACCATTGTGCTTTAGAGCGTTCTCACAGTCAGCCGGCAATAATATATATCAATCTTTCGCCCGACAATCCTGGAGGGCGAAAGCCCACCCTAAAGTTCTGACGTCGTGGTATTAAAATATTCGCAAGTATTATTGACGGTTTAATGTGGACAATGGTCAAGCCTTGTTTTGTGATTATCAATCACGTGTTGCTGGAAATGCGTATATAACAGCTTTGACCACACCCCTTCGAGGCTTTGTGGCTTCGTGTGATGAAAAAACATGCAATGGCCGACAGAGAATCGAGTATAAACTCGGACACCTGACGCATCCAAACGGACTCGTCCCGGCATGACGCTTCTTAAATTCTATGCAGGATATTTGACAAAATCACAAATTGCGTAATAAGTGCAAATTGTCAACAACGTCCCCTGACGTTCCCCAGTTTTAATGTTGACAAGCACAACCAACATATGAAACTTTTTAGGCAATAAGAAAAAACAGAACAAAACGTTGAAATAGTTAATAACAATAATAACAAAAGAGGTTGATATGAATCAGGAACAAATTATAGACGCCCTCACACATCTGCCCCCTGAGGCTCAACGTCAGGTTGTTGATTTTATCGATTTTCTGCAAGCGCGCTATGGCAAAGCCGTTCATGAACAAAAAGTCCAGGGTATCCGTTTTAATGATGAACCGTTTATCGGAATGTGGAAAGACAACGATACCCTTATAAACAGCGATCAATGGGTTCGAAATCTAAGAACGACTGAGTGGGCTGGAGGGAAAGATCTGAATGATGATCATTGACACGGATGTTCTTATTGATGCGGGCCGTGGATTTGACGAGGCCGTTGATTGCCTTGAAAAGATCAGTTCACTTTATCAAATGTCCATAAGCTCGGTAACAAACATGGAACTTATCGTAGGTTGCCGAAATAAAACCGAACTTCAAAATCTTGACAGATTTTTGAGCCAATTCAGAATGATAAGGATTGATGAACAGATTTCGGAAATGGCCGTCAATCTGCTAAAAACCTATCGACTCAGTCACGGGCTTTTAATCCCGGATGCTTTGATAGCAGCTACAGCATTGGTGACCGATAGCCGTTTTGTAACAAAAAATCAAAAAGATTACCGTTTTATTGATGGTCTTAAACTTTTGCCATACCCTGTTGCATTGTAAACTGGAAGCAATGAACGAGGCTCACTGCTGACAGAAACCTATAAAAGCAGGAGATTGAAGTGACACCGTACTTAATTCTGGGGCCGATTATGTTCCCCGGATCGCCCAAAGGTTTGACACTGGGCACCACTGAAAGTGCCACGGTTAGCTTTGAAAGATAAGTAAGCTGTACACGGAATTTATATGGTGGGCCAAGAAATAACTGTTGCGTCTTTTGAAAGGTGTTTTGGCTCATAAGTGAAGATAGTCAACAACGTCCCCAAGTTTCTCCAGCTCTGGCGCGATTATGTGGACAGATGGCGGAATCGCCGTATGTACGGCCGAAACTCATCAAGAAAGACCGCAGCTCGTCCCAGACGGTGCGGGCGGTGCGGTCATTGTCTGGGAGGATCATAGAGATAATTCTGACTTTTATTATAATTCTTACATCTATGCCCAGGGCATCAGCTCAAGCGGACGTTTGTAGACTGACTGAGAGAATATAAAATCTGATGCAATAAGATTGGTTGCGCTGATGCAATAAGATTGGTTGCGGGGTCGGGCCGAACCAACGCCCTGGAATCATTCTAAATGACCCAAAAAAACAGCCTTGAAAACGGCTTAAACACATGTTTTTGATCCTAAAAATGGTGTTTTAAGAGGAAACGATAGGGGGGATGGATAGTAAAGGGGTCAAGTCTGCTCTTTACTCATTAAATTAACTCGGTTACTTAAACCCATGTCCAGACCCTTGCGAATACAATATCCTGATGCCTGGTACCACGTGATGAACCGGGAAAAACGAGGGATGTTGTTGACAATTTGCACTATCGTACAATGATACCGGACCTTGATTAGAAAATTTATAGTCAAACCTTGATTTGTGATTTTCAAACATTGGGGATCTTTGGCCTTTTCTGAAAGCCTTACGGCTTTAGCTGGGACAATCGGGAGATTGGTGTGCCCGGATCAGCCAACGGTATGTCTATGCCGCCGCATGAATACTTCACACGAAAACCCTGAACACCAATAAATGGAAACAGGCACATTATGCATTCTATCCGTACCGTGATTCGTGTTGTAAGATACTGTGAACGCAACGTGAAAGGAGTATTCTATCGATTGATTAAATCTCTCATTCATTTTGCCCCTGTTGACCATGCGGATATGGCGGTTAAAAAGACAGAAACATCATTCTTGTTTATTTTTTTTTATAAAATCATGCTATTAATGATGATATCGGCAATAACCGTGTTTCAATAGGAGGTCAACTATGCAGAATATTGATATCAACCAAGTGAAGCAGCAACTTCCACAACTTCTTGAAAATATTGATGACGTTATTATCATCACAAAACAGGGATTACCGATTGCCAAAATTGTCGGCATCCCTGATAAAAACAAGAAACGGCAGTTCGGTTCGGCTAAAGGATTGATAAAAATGTCAAACGATTTTGACAATTCTCTTGACGATTTTATGGAGTATATGTGATGCGGGTTCTGCTTGATACGAGCGCATTTCTCTGGTTTATTTCCGGAAGCGACCGACTCAGTGCCAAAGCTCGTAACTTTATAGCCGACTTGAACAATGAACTGGTATTGAGCATCGCGAGCCTTTGGGAAATTGCCATCAAAACAAGCCTTGGAAAACTTGAACTATTCCGTCCGTTTGATCAACTCATATCCGTCCAGCTTGATAAAAACGACATTGAGATCCTTCCCCTTGAACTGAATCATCTTTCTGCGGTCATCACCCTTGAATTTCATCACCGAGATCCTTTTGACCGTCTGATCATCGCCCAGGGAATCACGGAAGGTTTACCTGTAATCACAAGTGATTCAAATTTTACAATATATCCGGTTAATATCATTTGGTAACACGCAAGTGGATCAGGGGATCATGGGGACGTTGTTGACTATTTGCACGCAATGAATCGAAAGTTTATGATGGAGACGGCGACAATGTGATCAGCGATCTTACGTTTACACCGGCACCGGCTTTGAGCTTTTTTACCCGGACCACCCTGATCTACGACACCTTTGGCCGACTTCTTACGGAAAACCGGGCCGACAGAACACGCATCCAAAGCACCTAGTCCTGCTGCAACAAAGACAACGACACAGACGAAACCGGCGTTACCACGGATTACGTACGACAACCTGAAACGCCTCACCTCCATGACCCGTGAGGGACTGAAAGGAGATATTACCACCACCTACACCTACGACGCCCTGGGCCGACGGCTCACAGAAACCTCACTTTCCGCACTATGAATTTCAAACCCGCGATAATTTAATATATAAATAA
>DYJE01000036.1 GCA_020723285.1 Desulforapulum autotrophicum
CAAACACTATAACGCCGCATATGGGACTTTTTACGACGCCATCAACATCCAACGTTGAATAAAGGATAACTCCAATTTTTTTACATGACGAATGTGCTGAATATTCACTGTCCTTGCGGAAATGGAGATCCTGCAACTCACTCACCATTCGATGTTGAATGTTCGGTGTTCGATGTTCAAAAAAATGCGTCAATCGGAATTTTAATCTGACAACCACAATCATTCACCGTTCAATAGTTTAACGGATTCGCCGACAATCATTGAATCCTGACCACAGAATGAGCAAACGCCGTGCCATGGGACCTGGAATACATAATGACTTGTAATTAAAGGGAATATCAAATGAAATGGAAAGGAGGTGAAAGCACCGCAATGTGGCCAAATCGCCACACTTCATAATCAGACACTAGACAAAGCGCTATAATCACGGGTAAAAAGAGCCACATGTGGCGATTAGTGCACAACATGAAACTATTTAACCCCGTATTTCCGCATTTTGGTGAACAGGGTCTTGCGATGAATGCCCAGGCGCTCCGCCGCCTTAATCTTGTGCCATCGGGTCTGTTCAAGGGCGTCCAGAATGGCCTGCTTTTCATAGGCTTCGACAACTTCCACGAGGGATCGCCCGGTCTCCGGGGGTTTTGGTGCCTCCATTTCCAAATTCCGGGGCGCACATGTTCCGGTGTCCATAACATCCAGGGTTTTCAGCGTCACATAGCGGTTGAGCACGTTCTGAAGTTCGCGGACATTGCCGGGCCAGCTGTAGCGGTTGAAATTTTCGATCATGCTGCCCGTGACCGGGGGGCGGTCGCCTTCCGGTGCAAAGCGGTCGAGGAAATGGTCGATAAGAAGGGGCAGATCCTCTTTCCGCTCCCGCAACGGGGGAAGGGCGATGGGGATGATGTGGACACGGTAATAGAAGTCTTCGCGCATCATGCCTTTTTTCACCATGTCCCGGATGTTCCGGTTCGTGGCCGCGATGATGCGGATGTTGGGTTTCCGGACCAGATCCCCGCCCACCGGCGTGTAGCCGCTGCCCTCGATGGCCCGAAGCAGCTTCACCTGCATGGCCAGGCTGATCTCGCCGATTTCGTCGAGAAAAATCGTGCCGTTGTCCGCCAGATCGAGAAAGCCTTTCTTGTCGGTGTTGGCTCCGGTGAACGCCCCTTTCTTGTACCCGAAAAACTCGCTTTCACTTAAGGTTTCACTGATGGCCCCGCAGTTCACGGGCACGAAGGGATGGTTGCGCCGCTCGCTCAGATCATGAATGGCCCGGGCCACCAGTTCCTTGCCGGTGCCGGACTCGCCGGTGATGATCACATGGGCGTTGGTGGCCGCCGCCTTGAGGATCAGCTCGTAAACCTCCTGCATCACCCGGCTTTTCCCGATGATCTCCCCGAATTTGTATCGTTCGCTGATGGAATGGCGCAAACGCATGTTTTCATTTTTCAGGTGTTCGGCGCTTTCGGCGATGGCTTCTTCGGTGATTTTCCGGTCCGTGATGTCCAGAAGGATGGACTGGACGCGGTCCACGGTTCCGTCCGGCCCGGTGATGGGCGTCCGGACCGACAGATACCAGCGGTCGTCCAGCGGACTCCGCGTCTCGCGCTTGACGGTGCGGCCTTTGAAAACCTCATCGTCCTCGCACCAGGGACAGGGGGCGTCCAAGCCGAACACCACGCTGTGGCAGGGTTTGCCTTCCCGGTTGTCCCCCCGGGATTCCATAAGGGTCCGGTTCATGAATGAAAGGCGTTTGTCCGCCGTGGTGATGTAGATGAACCCCACAAAGGTTTCCACAATGGCGGACAGGGTGGCCTCGCTCTCACGCAGGCTTTTTTCCGCACGCTTCCGTTCGGTGATGTCCATGAACGAGGCGATGCTCCGCACGCTGCCGGGAATCATGCCCACTTTCATGTAGATGTAATGAAGGTTCCTTGCCTTGTCATGAATCCGGCATTCGTATTCCGTGGGCACCGAAGAGCCGGGAATCCTTCGCCCGTAATGGTAGCTCTGCATCCGGTCCAGGTCTTCCGACGCCACGAACTGGGACCATTTCATCCGGTTTTCGATCTCGGCCCTCGAAAACCCGGTCATGGCTTCGAACGTGGCGTTGGCGTAAAGAATGGTCATGTCGTGGTCGATGATGATCGTTCCCGTGCCCGTATTTTCAAACACGGCCTTGTACATGTCCACGGTTTCGTCGGGTTTTGTCATGGCTCTGTCCTGTTCACGCCTTCGGCGGCACTTGCTTTGGGAAAAACGACTGTGCCTCCGGCGGCCCTTCCGGGGGACCAGCTTTTAAAAAGCTGGGCAAATAGATGTGGTTTGGCCCCAGGGAGGGCCAATGCTGTTGTCTTAAGAGATGGGCAAAGCGCTGCTTATACCCAATAAGTCTGCCGAACAAAACAAATCGTATTTGTCAGTGGTAGTCGTGCGTTTCATGCGCCAGAAAGGGTGCGTTTTTCGCACCACCTCAATGCCTCTTCCATGCCTTGCTCTCCGTTCTTGTCATTCCGGGCGGGGGCTTTTTCCCGACCCGGAATCCATGCCTGTTTTTTGTGCAACCTCTGTCTTCATAACACCATGGATTCCGGGTCGGCTTGCTTTTCGACCTGAAAGGCCCGGCAGCGTTTATTCACGGCACAAACATCTTCTCTCCAACACCAGCCGCCCGGAATGACAAAAACGCACTATTAAGCCCTGCCAAAACTTATTGGGTATAAGCAGGGCAAAGCGTCAGCGTGCCCATCTGAAACAAACTAAAGACGGCTCACAACCCGGGCCGCCGTGGCATGGGGCGTGTCGTCCTTTGGGCAGTCCACCACGATATCCGCATAGCGCATGTAAAGGACGTCACGCTCTTCCAGAAGGGAGGTAAAGCTCTGGCCCGGCTTTCGGACCACCCCGCGCTTGACGGGATCGTCGATGCGGTGCATCAAAAGGTCCAGATCCGCCCGAAGGTAGACCACGCGGCCCAGGCTTATGAGGTAGTCCATGGCCGCGCTGCCGTAAATCACGCTGCCGCCGGTGGAAATCACCGTTTCCGTAACCCGTAGGCTTAAGATGTGCTGCTCCTCCCGTCGGCAGAACCCGTCAAGTCCCTCTTCGGCGATGATGGCCTGAAGATCCCGGCCCTCCCTGGCGGTGATGTACTCGTCGGTGTCCATGAACGCCATGAACAGCGTGTCGGCCAGAATCCGGCCCACCGTGCTTTTTCCCACGGCGGGCATGCCGGTCAGAATGATGTTGGATCGTTGTGTCATGAGCGGCCCGGTGTTCATTCCGTTATATTTTGGCAAGGGCCTTGGTCATCAAAGATGACGCGGCGGCCTTCTGGTCTTTTTCACTTTTGCCGGGCACGAGAAGGGTCACCACCAGGTATTTTCCGGCTTTAAAGGTGTTGAGCTGAACCATGCCGTAACCGGGACTTGAAAAAAACGAACGGTCTCCGACCCCCTTGGTTTCAGAGACCGGAATGTTTCTTTTTTTCATTTCATCCATGACTTTCTGGGGCGTTTCACCTGGAGCCGCCGTCTTGATGAGGATGCTGAACACCCCGCCCGTCCCCACGGTGTACTGGCAGGGCGCCCCCGCCGACGCCACGCCGGAACCCGTCAGTTTTCCGTCTCCCACCGTCTGGCCCAGAACCGCCTGAATGTCCGCCTTGCTGAGCAGACCGCAGGGGTCCACGACATTTCCGGCCACGGCGCTTCCGGCGATAAACATCAGCGTGGTAAAAATGACGGCCATCGAACGCAACACGGACATCGAACTCATTTTCATCGTTTTCTCCTTGAAATGAATGGACTGGGAAAGCCGGAGACCCGGCATGATCGATACGCCCCACGATAACGCAGCAGGTGGAAAAAATCCAGCGGGCTTTGAAGCAGCCGTTATTTTGAAAACAGCTGAAAACAGCAAGATCGTTCAAGACGGCAGAAGGACGTCCGGTATAGTTTGATTCTGCCATGTGATTTTATCCATGATGGTAATTTGACTTCGTAATGTTTATTTTCTTTAAAAAAATCTCATGGCCTCCGGCGGCCCTGCCGGGGGCCAAACCCCTCTCTTTGCTGGGGCAGGCTTTTTGAAAAGTTTGACAAACGGATATGGCCAGGGCCTGCAATGGGTGCACCCCAAACCCATTTGTCCAGATTTTTAAAACTTGTCCCAACGCAGAGAGGGAGCTGGTCCCCCGGAAGGGCCGCCGGAGGCAAGGATTAAAAAAATGATCAAACAACTCAAACGAAAGGAACAGCCATGAACGATCTCTCCAAACACCTGTCCTCCGGAACCCTGACGAGCCTTGACGGCGAAAGAATCCTGGCCCATACCCCGTGGACGGCCCATCCGGTTTTCAAGGGGGTTAGCATGAAACATCTCATCCGGGCCAACGACACGGCGGGCCGCCTCAGCGCCCACATGGTAAGCCTGGAACCGGGAGCCGTTCTCGACAGCCATGTTCACGAAAGCCAGTACGAGCTTCATGAAGTCCTTCATGGAAAAGGGTGTTTTCATCTGGAGGATAAAGAGGTAGTCTATGAACCGGGAAGCATGGGGATCATCCCCATGGGCACAAACCATAAAGTCGTGGCGGGCGAAACAGGGCTCGTCATTCTGGCAAAATTCTTCCCGGCGCTGCTTTGAAAAAACGCCGGAATAAGGGTCAGGGCATGAGCGAAACCGGACATCGCAAAAGTCTCCGCTTCCTTGAAACCAAAGGGAACCGGGGCATCACCCTGGTTCAGGGTGAGCGAATCTCCCATGCCTTTCCACGGCATACCCATAAAACGTACTGCATCGGGCTTATTCACCACGGAAGCCGTCTTGTCACCCTGGAAAAGGACCAGGCCGCCATTTCTGAAAACCAGCTTTTTGTGATCAATCCTGACACCCCCCACGCATGCCGGACCATCGGACCTTTTCACTCCTACTCGGTGATCTGCGCAAGAAAAGAAGTCATGGCCGATCTTTCAGCCCAGATCGCCGGGGCCGGGGCGTCGATTCCCTTTTTTCCGTCCTGTCTCATCAGAGACAGTGATCTCGTTCTCACGTTTCAGCGGGTCATAGCCCAAAACGATCTGACACAGCCCGGAATCGAAACAGACGAAGCCCTGATGTCCCTGCTTTCCAAGCTGGCCATGCGCCACAGCCAGAACCCGCCCGATCCGCTTAAACAAGATCCCCGGCGTGCGGTCATTAATCGGGCCATGGATTATATCCTGACCCACCTCCGCCATGACCATTCCCTCAAAGACCTGGCGAACATCGCAGGGCTCAGCCCCTTTCACTTTCACCGACGGTTTCTGGAACTGGCCGGAGTGTCGCCCCATGATTTCCTGATCCAGAGCCGGATTAAAAAAGCCAGACATCTGATCGAATCGGGAACCAGCCTCGCCGAAGCCGCTTATGAAACAGGTTTTTCCGATCAGAGCCACATGACCCGGATGTTCAAACGCCATACAGGTGTGACACCCGGTGTTTATAAAAAAAGCAATATGTAACATCATGTCGAAATGGGTTACATTTAATCTAAATAAATTTAATTGACATCGAATTATTATTGTCATAGTCATAATTAAATATATTACCTATTATGACCACATTTACATGAGAATATTTATGAAAATCTATCCAAACATTAACAATTGAATGTATTCTCCGATTAAAACAATCAAGGCGGCATGTCTTTATATCATTATCAGTTTATTTGTTTGTTCTGAAAATGCCTGGCCTGGCAATGTCAGCGCATTTCTGTCTATCGATAATGGCTCAATTCATCATTTGAAAAAAGAACTTGAGGCGTATTCCGGAAAAAAGTTTGATCATTTCTTGGAACAAAGAACACACTATAATGCCAACGACTTTCATTCGGCGATATGCAACCTTTTTATCCGTTATCAAAGCAGTTATTCAGATATCAATACATGCATGACAGAATATTCTTGTGCTGAAAAAAAATATTCGAATAGCTGGGCCAAAGATGTTGTAAAAAAATATGGGAATTCCTTTGTCATGCACCACATTGAATCATTTAAAAATCTTATTATCAATCTGAATTACAAGAATTTATCGTCCTATTGCATTGATTCCGAAAAGGAGGGGCTCTATTCTGAAATACAATATATTGTTACCATCAAAGAGTTTTTTAATTATTATTTAAATTTTTATCAAACACTTGATCACAAAGAAAAAAAAATGCGCTCCGAGGAAAAAAGAACGGCTGAAGACATCATCAAATCAGTATCTGAATATCCGCTCCAGAACATTCTCTATGGTGGAAGGGTGGGGACCTATTTAAGTTTAACAAACAAGGTTGATCTCAGTGATGATGTCGTTAAATATTTAACCCGTCATCCTGCATTAACCAGACCATTCAACCCAGTGATGGCCTATGATGATCTTGTCCGAGAATGTAAGTCCGCGAGCAAGTCATAAATAACTCGGCATCTATTTTCTGAAACGCCGGTCGGCCATCAGTTAACCCCATCTATCCCATCTACCCACGCCTTGATCATTCCGCGCCCGATTTCTTCGAACCCTTCGTATTCGCTCATGAATTCCTCGATGCGGGGTTTTGTTTCAGCGACCGCCTGTGCCGTTCGTTCGAAAATGGTGGAAACGGTGGCGCTGCTGAGGGAAAGATGGGCCTGGGCGAATTTCTCCAGCATTTTCCGGGGCCACCACTTTTTTGTTCCGGCCAGGGTCAGGGCCGGAACGTCGTTTTTGATGTAGGCCGTGGTGGTCACCACATCGTACACCGGAGCGAGGCTGACCGGCTCAAGGGCAGATGGGTAGAGCACACCGAAATTTTTCAGGTGGGCGTCGCCGTTTCGCAGGATCACCGACAGAACCAGGGCGGTGAAGAACTGTTCTCTGGCTTGAAAAAGCTGCGCGCCTTTCAGAAACTGGCCGAGGCTCCGTGCGATGCGTTCATAGGAACCGGTGTATTTCTGGGCTGTCCCCAGGGCCTGGAGGCTGCACATGTCTTCAAACCCCAAAGGATCGCCTTCGGCTGTGATGTCGAACCGTTTCATGATAAAAAGTCCGCCGTTTTCCGATATAAAAAACTCCGGCGTGGGCAAACCGGCTTTCGTGGCGGCCGTCATGCACAGGAACTCGTTGGCGGCAAGGCAGGGATAATCGGAGCCCCAGGATTTCACGATAAAAGCCGATGAAATCGACGTTACCCGATCCGTGGCGTCGAGAAGAATTTTGGGTTGTACGCCGGATACGCCGGAGCTGAGGGCGTATCGGGACACCAGTTCGTGAAACAGTTCCGTGGTGTCGGGGTAGGCGAGAAGTTCATCCAGGGATTCCGGGGTTTCCGTGATCCCCGGCGCATCGTCCGACGGAAGAGCGAACCTGTTTCGTCCGATCTGATGGCCTCCGGTAACCCGGAGAATGGATAAATCATCCTCGCCGATCACCTTGGCGATGGCCCTGCGGATAGCCTCAAGCAGCGCCCCTTCCGGCAGATTCATCTGAAAAACGGGATGCAGATCCCGGCTTGCCCAGCTTTCCAGGCGTACCGGCATGGTGAGGGAGACCTGATCCATAGCCGCAGCCCTGGGATCATACGCGAAAACGTATTTCAGGCCCGGCTGGCGTTCCAGAAGGCCCGATTTTCTTTTTAAAGCCCATACGGCAAGTTGTGAAACTCCTGTCATTCATGGACCTCTTCACGAAGTTCTTCCAGGGTGGGCGGCGCACCCGCAGGCCTGACCCGCAGCGTGAGCCCCAGATAGTCCAGGATACGGACCAGCTTTCGGACTCCGATGTCCTTGACCGTGCCGTTTTCGATCTGTCCCACGGTGGTCCGGCTCATGGACAGAGCCCTGGCCAGCTCCGCCTGGGTCAGGCGTCGTTTTTTCCTCTCTTCGCGGATATGTTGACCGATGGTAAACAGCATGAAATGCATTATATAAAATGCATTTCATGATTTCAATCTAAAAATGCATTACATCCAATGCATTATCGTGCTCCATGGCGTTAACACAGGCCTGACCCTGACCCTGTTATTAATATTGACGAACCCGCCCGGCTTCATGTACTAATCGGCATTTAAAACAAAAGATTTCAAAGTTTTGGTTTCAGCTGAAATCCAGGTTTTTCATTTTATAACGTCAACATCGAAAAGGCGGTTCCGGGCGGCCGGAGCCGGATCATTCATGATACAGTTGATCAAAGGTTTCAAGGACATCCTTCCCGAAGAAATCAGCCTCTGGCAGGAGATCGAGGCGGCGGCGCGGGAGATGTTCGAAAATTTCGGATACCGGGAGATCCGGCTTCCCATTGTGGAAAAATCCGAGCTGTTCGCCCGGAGCATCGGCGACACCACGGACATCGTGGAAAAGGAAATGTACACCTTCGACGACGGCAGGCGGGGGCTGGTGACGCTGCGGCCCGAAGCCACGGCGTCGGTGGTCAGATCCTACATCCAGCACAAGATGGCTGCCGAAGACCCCATACGGAAGTTCTACACCATCGGACCCATGTTCCGGAGGGAAAGGCCGCAAAAAGGCCGTTACCGCCAGTTCTATCAGATCGACGCTGAAGTGTTCGGCATCGCCTCGCCCCTCATCGACGCCCAGATCATCCTGATGCTGGTGTCGCTGTTCGAGCGGCTTGAGGTCACGGACGTGTCGGCTCACATCAACTGCCTGGGCTGTCCCACCTGCCGTCCCTTCTTCCAGAAAGCCCTTTACAGCCTTCTGGAGGCAAAAAAAGACGCACTGTGCGAAAACTGTGTCCGGCGGAGCGAAAAAAATCCCCTTCGAACCCTCGACTGCAAAGTTCCGTCCTGCCGGGAAGCCCTTGCCGAAGCCCCGTCCATCCTGGATTTCCTGTGTTCCGACTGCAAAACCCATTTCGACACGGTGAAACAGCTTCTGGACAAGCAGAACATCCATTACCAGGTAGACCGTCATCTGGTCCGGGGCCTCGACTATTACACCCGGACCGCCTTTGAAATCCTCACCACCAGCCTGGGCGCACAGAACGCCGTGGCGGGCGGAGGACGGTACGACGGCCTGGTGCAGGCCCTGGGCGGTCCTTCGGTTCCGGCCATCGGCTTCGCCATAGGCTTCGACCGCCTGGCGGAAATCCTGTCCCAGACCCGGACAGCCGCGGCAAAACGGCCGAAGATCTACATGGCCCCCCTGGGTGAAACATGCCGGACCCTGGCCTTTGAATGGGCCTGTGCCCTGAATCTGTCCGGCGTACCCACGGAAATGGACTTCGAAGACCGGAACCTGAAACACCATATGAAGCGGGCCGACAAATTCCACGCGGCCCACGCCCTGATTTTCGGGGACAACGAACTGACCCAAGGGCACGCGGTGCTGCGCAACATGGAAACGAGGGAACAGAAAGAGATTCCCATCGTCAATCTCGTGACCCACATCATCAATCTGATCAGATAAAGGAGCGATCAACGTGACGGATATACTTGGAACCATGCGCCGGACACACGGCTGCGGCGATATAGACGAAAATTTGGTGGGCGAGGACGTCATCCTCATGGGCTGGGTTCAGAAACGGCGGGACCACGGCGGCGTGATCTTCATCGACTTCAGGGACCGAAGCGGCATGAGCCAGATCGTTCTGAACCCGGAAGAAAACCCCGAAGCCCATGAAAAGGCCAAGGACATCCGAAGCGAATACGTGCTGGGCGTCAAGGGGCGCGTGGTGCTTCGCCCCGCCGACATGGTGAACGACAAGATCAAGACCGGAAAAATCGAGGTGATGATCTCCGAAATCAAAATCCTCAACGAAGCGGTGACACCGCCTTTCCCCATTGAGGAAAGCGTGGACGTGAACGAAAACATCCGGCTCAAGCACCGGCACATCGATCTCAGGCGGCCCCATTTCCAGAGAAACCTCATCGCCCGTCACAAAGCGGGCCTTGCCATCCGGAACTACCTGAACAACATCGGGTTCCTGGACATCGAAACCCCGTTCCTCACCAAAAGCACCCCGGAAGGCGCGCGGGATTACCTGGTGCCCAGCCGGGTGAACCAGGGCCATTTCTACGCCCTTCCCCAGAGTCCGCAGCTTTTCAAGCAGCTCCTGATGATGAGCGGGTTCGACCGCTATTACCAGATCGTCCGCTGTTTCAGGGACGAAGACTTAAGAGCCGACCGCCAGCCCGAGTTCACCCAGATCGATTTGGAAATGTCCTTCGTGGGTGAAGAGGACGTCATGGCCGTGGGCGAAGGCCTGGTGGCCACGGTGTTCAAGGAGATCCTGGGCATCGAGCTGAAACTCCCCTTTGACCGCCTGCTGTTTGAGGACGCCATGGACCGTTACGGCCTGGACAAGCCGGACCTGCGCTTCGGCATGGAACTGAAGGACGTGACACAGATCGTGAAAGGTTCGGGTTTCAAGGTGTTCGCCGACGTGGCGGCGGGCGGCGGCATGGTGAAAGCCCTGAACGCCAAAGGCTGCATCGACATGTCCCGCAAGGACATCGACGACCTGACCAAGTTCGTGTCCATTTACCGGGCCAAAGGCCTTGCCTGGATCAAGGTCAAGGAAAACGAATGGCAGAGCCCCATCGCCAAGTTCTTCACCGACGACGAGAAAAAAGCCCTGGCGGAACGGATCGAGATGGAACCCGGCGATCTGGTGTTCTTTGTGGCGGACCAGATCAAGGTGGTGAACGAAAGCCTGGGCAACCTCCGAAACCATCTGGCGGAAAAACTGGGCCTGATCAGCAAGAACGAATTCCGTTTCCTCTGGGTCACCCATTTCCCGCTGTTCGAATACGATGAAACGGACAAACGGCTCCAGTCGCCCCATCACCCGTTCACGGCCCCTGCGGAAGAGGACTACGAAAAAATCGACACCGAACCCCTTTCCGTCAAATCACGGGCCTACGACCTGGTTCTGAACGGCACG
This sequence comes from Desulforapulum autotrophicum, assembly GCA_020723285.1. Taxonomy (GTDB): domain Bacteria; phylum Desulfobacterota; class Desulfobacteria; order Desulfobacterales; family Desulfolunaceae; genus DYJE01. The sequence continues at coordinate 10,903 of DYJE01000036.1, forward strand.
GAAATCGGCGGCGGCAGCATCCGTATTCACACCAAAGACCTCCAGATCAAAATCCTGGAGCGCCTGGGACTCGCGAAAGATGAATACGAAGAAAAATTCGGTTTCCTGTTGTCCGCCCTGGAATCCGGCGCACCGCCCCACGGCGGCATGGCCTTCGGTTTCGACCGCCTGATGATGATCCTCTGCGGCCAGCCGTCCATCCGCGACGTCATCGCCTTCCCCAAAACCCAGAAAGCCTCCTGCCTCCTCACCGACGCGCCGTCACCCGTCGACCGGAAGCAGCTGGACGAACTGGCCTTAAGAGTCCGGATTGTCGAAGAATAATCCATTTGACGTATCCCATAAAAAAGCAACGGCTCGTGCCATATAAGACACGAGCCGTTTTTTTATATATGGTAGTTTTCATAAATCTGTTCCGATTCACGCCTTCGGCGACCCTGCCGGGGGCCAAACTTTTTGAAAAAGTTTGTCAAAACAGATGATGGGTTTTATTCCAGATGAACAACCTTGTTTGGTGGACTCGTAAAAAAATCGCCCGATGGCTCAGGTTTTTTAACGCAGCAGGTCGGACGCACGCCCGATCTGCCGCACCAAAAGACCGGAAACCAGGGGTATCACCCTGATCGCAACATGAAATCATAGCGCCATCAGAAATCCTCCGCCCTGCCCGTTGGGCCGGCTCCCGCTTACGGGTTTGACGGCCTGTTTCACAGTCCGTGGATATTTCAGGTAAGGAATCACGCTCAGGTTCTTGATCCCGCCCGTACCGTCGTAGGTGATGGACACCACAGGGATGCCGGTGACCCGTTCGATTTCCTGTTTCATGGCCTCGGTGACGATGGAGGGACAGCAGAACGCGGGGCTGGCCTGGACGAACAGGCTGAGATCCGGGCAGTGCTTGGCCAGGTAATGGATTTTCAGGATGTTTTCCATGGATTCCCCGCTGTTTTCGGGTTTCACATGGTATGCGGAAAGGATGGTTTCCGGGTCGTCGTCGTAGCTGTGTTCCGGCTCCTTGATCACCCGTTCGAAATACCTTTGGTATTTCTTTTCCATGATCTTCATGCCCGAAACCAGGGCTTTCACCGACACCAGGCTGAAATACAGCCCTTCGTTGAACCATTTCCGGAAATACATGGGGGCGATCATCTTGCCGATTTCCGTATAGGGCGTGGTGACCACCTCTCCGCCGTTTTCCTCGATGAAGCGGACGAGATCCTGGTTCATCACGCCGTTGTCCCGGACGTAGAGGTCCCCGAAAATCGCCGCTTTGGGCCTATCTTCCTTCCGCGTTTCGATCCATTCGAAGCGGGACACGATCTGGGATACCGCCTCTTCCTTGGAGCGGTTGCCGAGAAAGGCGTCTTCAAGGATTTCCACGCTTTTTTCAATGACCCGGTCCGTGGCCCCTTTCTCCAGTTCGTAAGGCCTGATCTTGCAGCCCATTTTACGGATCATGCCGCCGAACATGTGTGAGAAATAGGCGTTGATGGAGGCCCGGACCGATATGTCGATGTAGGTGAGTTCTCCGTGGTAAATGCCCGCTTTTTCAAGTCCGTAAGCGGGGAACAGCGAGGCGATGTAGTTGGGGTAGAGCTTGAGGTTGCAGATGTTGGCCTTGCTGATCCACAAAAGGGTGTTTGAGGGATCGAGGTCGTGTTTTTTCACCGTTTCAGCGAAACCCTGGGCGATGGCATTCACGGGAATGCACTGGCCGGTGTTGAATTTCAGGCTCCTCGAAATAGTGGGCGGCGTTTCGTCAATGAGGGTGGCGTTGATGCCCTCACGTTTGAGAACCGCCGTAAGGAACCGGCAGGTGATGGGATCCCAGTTGGGAATGACCAGATTTTTTCCCGCGAGTTTTTTAGCCGGAGAAAAGAACAGGGGGCTGTAATCGGGCTGCTTGGGTTCCGACACGTCACGGTCATGGTTCCTGAACGCCCGGACCGCAGCTTCGATGCGAGTTTCATAGCCCACGCTGGAATCGTGTTCGTCCAGCTCCAGGACCAGGTAGGGCTTGCCGTGCCCGTCCATGAGCTGTTTGAAGTAACGTAAGGCAAAGGAATCCGGGGTGCATTTGAAGGATGTCACAAAAACCGGGTACACCCCCTTTGTCTCTGCCACGGCGTGTGCGGTTTTGAGAATGGCCGCCGGATAGTTCCAGTGAAGGTCGGAAAGAAGGGGCCACAAGGGATGGCCCTCGTCATCGGCAACCGGAACCATGTCCTGGAAAAAGGTTTTGACGCCCAGATTTTTGAAGATGTCCGGGATTCCGTTGTTGGCCGCAGGAGACAGAACGGTGTAGGGCCGCCCGAGAAACACCACGCTCACGTCGCCGGAATCCGTCCGCTCCCGTTCATAGATCTCCTGAAACACCCGCCGGTTCTCACGCTTTTTTTCAAAGGCCCGTTCGTAGGCCAGGGACACATCGAAAAAGGACACGGAAAGCCCCATCCCTTTGATCATCCGGTACAGCTCCATTTTGGTGTTGAAAGGGTTGTACAGGTATTTCAAAAGGGGTGTCAGCACCCGGTTGCGGTCGCAATCCGCCATGATGGAGGGAATGAACTGGGTGTAGTAGCAGAACTGCCGCCGCGAGTTTTTATTTTTGTTTTCGATGTAATACGGAAGAAAAACCACATCGGCCCGGTCCAGGAGATACTGCACATGGCCGTACATGGCCGTGGCCGGTGCGCAGAACTCGGTTTCCGAGAGATTTTTTCCCCGCTTCACCGCGTCTTTCACCGTTTCGCTGGTGACGGTGCGAATGGACAGGCTGTGAAAAAAACGCTGCCAGTACGGCAGGTCTTCCACCAGGTGGAGGGCGGCGGGAATGCCCACCAGAGGCCCTCTGAAAGACAGGGGAATCTCGCCGTCGGCCAGGCGCTCCTGTTTCCGGCGTTCTGAAAGAAGGTCAAAGCCTTGGGTTTTCTTGCCCACGAATTTTTTCGTGTCATAGTCCCGGCCGCAGAGAAAACCGTAAGCCACGGTTTCGCCGTCGATTTCCGCCACGGAGATCTTGCAGTGGTTGGCGCACAGCGCACAGATTTCCGATCTGAGGGGAATGTTTTTGGTGTAAAGGTCAAGCCCCCTGAAGGCTGTGGCGGCAACCTGTTCGTCCAGGAGGGTCAGGGCCGTTCCCAGGGCACCGGTAACATGACAGAATTCCGAAACCAGGATGGGTTTGCCGAGCCGCTGTTCGAATGCCGCCACCAGGGCCTTGTTTTTCGCCGTGGCCCCCTGGAAGAACACCACGTCGCCGATGGCCGCTTCGTTGGCCACCTTGATCAGGTAGTTGTCCCTTACCGAATGGAGCACCGAGGCCAGCACCTCGTTCACGTCGTAGCCCTCGGACAGGTAATGGTTGAGATCCCGTTCCATGAACACCGTGCAGCGGTCGCTTGAAAGAGGTGCCCCAAGGCCCAGAGCGCGATCCGAATATTCGGTCAAGGGACAGCCCAGTTTCCTGGCCTGCTCCTCGATGAAACTTCCCGTACCCGCGGCGCAGACGTTGTTCATCACTGCCGAGGTGACCCGTCCGTTTTTTAAGGTGGTGAACTTGGCGTCCTGGCCTCCGATCTCGATGATGGTGTCCACATCGGGGTTCAGTTTCACGGCAGCCCGGGCGTGGGCCGTGATTTCGTCTAAGAAAAGATCGGCTCCGATCATTTTTCCGATGTATTTCCGCCCCGACCCCGTGGTGCCGCAGGCTTTGATGGTCAGACTGATGCTTTTATCCCGGACGATCAGCTGATCCAGGGTTTCGAAAATTCCGCACACCGCTTTTAAGGGATTTCCGGCGGTGCGGGTGTAAAAACCCGCCACCACATCGCCGGCTCCGTCGACGATCACCGCCTTGGTGCTGGTTGAGCCGATGTCGATGCCCAGCCACACCGACAGGGATTCGCCTTCGTGAAGCTCACGGTAGATGTCCGTTTCCACGGGGTTGGATGCCCCGGAGGTGAGGGCCGGAACGTGGTTTGTCCGCGCCACGCTTTGAAACGACGGAAAAACCGATTGTTCAAGGACAAGGGGCGCGCAGGCCAGTTCCTTTTCCGCTTTTTCCCGGATGAACAGGCTGTCTTTTGAAAGAGGGGCCGATTCGGTGAGCAGTCCTTTTTCGATATCGGCAAGACCGGCGATGGCGGCACCCAACGCACCGTAAAGATGGGACAGCTCGTCCACCACCAGCGTGACACCGGTGAGGGATTCAAGATGGCGCTTCACCGCCGGGTTCTTGGACACGCCGCCGCAGAACAAAATGGGGCCGTCGGCTTTGGTGCCGCCGCTGAACAGGGTGTCCACGATGTTTTTGGCCAGGCCGTAACACAGGCCGTCACTGATTTCCGACAGACTGTAGCCCTCCTGCTGGGCGTGGATCAGGTCGGTTTTGGCGAACACCGCGCAGCGTGACGCGATGAGGGGGAACTCGTTTTCATTTTGAGACGCCACCCAACTCAGCTCCGCCACAGACGGAAGGTTCAGGCGTCCGGCCTGCTGGTCCAGAAAGCTGCCCGTCCCGGCGGCGCAGGACGTGTTGGTTTTGTAGCTTTTGTACTGGCCGTGCTCGTCGAAACGGAGAAGCCCGAACTTTTCGCCGCCCACCACAAGGACGGACCTGACGTTGCCGTGCCGGTGCTTGGCCGCAGTGATCACGGCGACCTGGTTGTCGTAAACTCCTTCGGCCCTGACCCGCCGGGGTGTGGACGAGGTTTTCACCACATGGGCGATGTTTGAAAAGTCGAAGGTGGAAAGAACCTGGTCAAGCCCGTTTTCAATGTCACCCTTGTGAAAGGCGTAGGCGGTTCTGACAATGTTTTTGTTGGCGTCGATTTCAACGGCTGAAATGGCCACCGATCCGATGTCGATGCCTAATATATTCGATTGCATAGGATTCTCCGAGGTTGGATTTTTTTTAAAAAAGAATGAATGATTAATGTGAATTACCACAAGATTTTTACTGGATAACCCTCAATTTTTTTATCTTTACTGACCAGGAAAAAATCTTCTGTCACGGCCTGGGATATTAAAAGCCGATCAAAAGGGTCATGGTGGATAAGCGGAAGCTGATCCAACCCCATCACATGATCAAGGTTGATATCTAAAAGGGTGACGCCATTTGTTTCCATCTGGCTTTCGATGAGATCAGACAGGGTATCATGGATCTTCATTTTTCCCAATTGCATTTTGATCTGCATTTCCCAGACACTGACGACGCTCAATATCAGGCTGTTTTCATAATTTTCACACAATTCGCGGATTTTTTTGGGTAGTTTTCCTGGCTCACAGGCCCACCAGATAAACGTATGAGTATCAAGAAGCAGGTTCATCGTGAACCCAGCCAGAAATCATCGGGCAGGGCTTCATCGAAATCTGAACCGACTTTGATTTTATCTTTGTTTAGACCGGCGATGCGCTGTTTCCCATGCTTGATAATTGGGACAATTTTTGCAAACGGCTGGTCACCTTCCGAGAGGATGATCACATCTCCGGCAGAGACCATGGACAGGATCTGGGGCAGCCGGGTTTGAAAGTCACTGACGGTTACGGTTCGAGTGGTCATATTCACCATCCTTTGTTCAGTTGTTTTCAGTGAATGCCTCCGACGTTTTATCTCTTACGACGTATCATGAAATGATGCAATAGACCATCCCCAGAAAACTGACCACGTCATTCTCCGGGTACGTGAAGAAGGTTCGGCCTCCGGCAGCACGCCGAAGGCCGTATGGGAACGGGTTCGGGCACACCGCTAACGCCCGGTTTTACCAAAGGAGCAGGCCGGAAAGGAACACACCCGGCAATCCATGCAGAGTCCGCCGTGGGCCAGGGCCGCCAGATCCCGGTTGTCCGGCTGGTCGCCTGCGAGAATCCGGGGCAGCATCAGGTCGAAGACGGTGCGTTCATGGAAAAGGGCGCAGGCCGGAATACCCATGATGGGCAGGTCACCCCGGTAGGCCAGAAGAAACATGGTGCCCGGAAGAACGCCGGCTCCGTAGTATTCACGGTGAACACCCATGTCCCTGATGCCCAGACGGGTCACGTCGTCGGGGTCCACGCTCATGCCGCCGGTGGTGACGATGAGGTCCGTGCCTTTTTCTTCAAAGGATTTCAGGGTGTCCGCGATAACCTCCCGTTCATCGGGCAGGATCACCGTTTCCACAAGCTCCGCGCCGTAAACCTTGAGCTTTTTTTCAACCACGGCCTGAAACCGATCCTGGATCAGCCCGTTGTACACTTCGCTGCCGGTGACGGCCAGCCTTACTTTCATGGTTTTAAACGGTTTGACCGACAAGATGGGGGCTTCTTTCTCCGCCAGGGCCACGGCCCGGTCCAGGATTTTCTGGTCGATGGTCAGGGGCACGGCCCGGGTTCCGGCGATTTTCTGCCCTTTGGTGACCGGGGTGTGGGTGTGGATGCTGGCGCACATCACATCGGGAATCATGTTGAAATCGATGAGGGCCCCAACATTGACCTTGAGAAGTCCGTCGTGGGCGGCATAAAGCTGGAGTTTCCCTTCGGCGGGTTTTTCATCGTACACCACCCCGTCTCCGGCAAGAACCCGTGCCAGTTCCTGAACCGCGTCGTCCTCGTGGACCTGACCCGCCTCGTCTTCCACCACGAACAGATGCCGCTTGCCCAGGCGCATGAGGTGACACACATCCTCATGGCCCACGGTGTGTCCTTTTTTGAATGCCACGCCCTTGAACTCCCCGGGCCTGATTTCCGTGATATCGTGGGCCAGAGGAAGCCCCACGGCGTTTTCAACGTTTATTTTTTTCATGGCTCGCTCCCGTGCATGGTTCAGGCTGAAAGGTTCTTTTTCACAAGATCGACGCGAAGGGGATGTTTGTAATACACGTCACCGTGACAGAAATGACAGAGAACACGGCCGTTTTCATGGATTTCCCGTCCGTCTCGGACCACGGCCCCACAGCTTTCGCACACGGCTTTGGCACGGGTGGGGCCGGGAAAATCCGTTTCCGGGATGTCCACCCGCACCTCGAAAACGTCGAACAGGTCGTGAAGGGGCATCCGTTTGTAGGCTTCGAGCTGGGCCGAGGATTGATCTAAGATGTCCGGCACATACGAAGCCGCCAGATCCCTTGACCGTTCCGTGGAAACAACCCGGAACGCCCTTTGGGTTTCAAGGTTCACGAAAGTCGCCGCCATCACGCCGTAATCCTTGAATTTCAAGGATCTTCGGCCGAGTTTCACTCCTGTCACATAGCCGATGGCGTCCGTGGCGCAGCGGTCGATCTCCACGTAAACAACCAGTTTTTTGATGTCCGGCCCGTTCCGTGTGTTTCTGAGCCCCACCAGATTCAGGCCAAGGATGGCCATCCTTACGCCGATGACCTGCCCGGCGCAGAGATGCCCGTGTTCCCTGGCTGACCCGGCCAGAAGGGTTTCGAAATCGTTCAGCGTGTGTTTATCCAAGGTTCCTTTCTCCTTTTCGCAGCCGGATGTTGAGGACCTCCCTGATGTTCGGAATGATCAAGACCCAACCGATGGGTTTATGAGTTTCGATCTTTCCTGTCCATTAAAAGCATATCAGCCAACATAATGCCATATTATATTTTTTCCACCTTGCACGGTTTTTATCTGTACATTTCTATGATCAGATCAAAAAATCTGTGAATGGTTTCAAGCTCTTCTTCTGTAAAATGGCTCGCCAGCCGTTCATTGTTCTCCTTCACCAGGGGCAGGGCCTCGGCGCAGGCGGTTTTTCCTTTTTCAGTAAGAAAGAGGTGGGCGGCCCTGCCATCGGTTTCAGAAGCTTTTTTAATGACCAGCCCGTTTTTTTCCAGGCGCTCCACCAGGGTCGTGATGGCGGATTTGTTTTGGAAGAGGGCCGCGCTCAGATCTTTGAGCAGGCAGCCGTCGTTTTTATTGAGATAGAACAGGGCGGCGGCCTGGGTGATGGGAACACCGGTCCGCCCGATCATTTCCTTGTCGAAATAGTTGAACACCAGACGCTGTGCCAGGTTCAGCTTGAAAAAAAGACGTTTGTCCTGGGTCATGATACGATCTCCCATAAAGGGTCGGGTTTTTTGCTTCATCCATCGGGTTCCGTCTCCCGGAGCCCGAATAGTGTTGGTTTAAGCTTGTTTGTATCCGATGGGCACGCTGACGCTTTGCCCCTCCTACAGGATTCCGGTCTGTTGACAGGATGGGCAAAGGCGAAGCCGTGCCCATCTCTTAAGCCAACAGCATTGTCCCGGAGCCCGGCTTATGCGGCGGTTATTTTTTAGAACTTATATTCATGGTGATCACCGCTGTAAAGACTTCCTTTCCGCCGGTATCGGTAATGACCACCGGAACATCCGTATTTCCTTTCTTCGTCCAGTCCAGATGCTCCCCCCTTGCAACCACCGTGAGATCGGTTTTGGCTTTGGCGAGGTATTTGACCGTCATGCCCACAGGTATCCATCTTAAGTCAGCGGGAATCGACACTTCGGTCATCATCCCGGCCACCAGCTCCGCGGCGTTGCACATGGCGATGGCGTGAACGGTTCCAAGGTGGTTGTGGATTTTTTTCTGGTTGACGACGGCAAGTTCCGCGTAGCCGGGCCTCAAATCGACGAACACAGGATCGATGGTCTGGAAATACGGCGCGAATTCCGTGACCATTTTTGTGAAATCTTCGTTCCCTGCGGCCTTGTACATTTCGAGTGTCTGATTCATGGGTCTCTCCCTGGTTTGAAAGTGAATGCTAACGATCATTTTCATATAATAGTACGCATATGAACTATATATAGTTCATGTGCGTACTTTTTGTCAACATCCAAATTCAGTGGAATCCATCATTTTAGTTGATCGAACATTCCGATCAGTATAAAATTCAAATCTGTCATTCTTCGTTCCGGCACCTGACGGCCCACGTTCTGACAACGGATTCTTCACCGTCTCTCGCACTCATCCGCCCGTTGCGATTCGCCACGCATATCCGCGTCTGCCGATATATTGATAGTGATCGTATCCCGCTGAATTTTTTTTATAAGACAAATCGACCCTGAGATTCCATTGAGGACGCCTATGAACCACGCATTCATCACATCAGGACAAGGGGAACATGCAAAGGGCCATACAAAAAATGATCTGTTGCACCTCCAGATTCCAGAGGTTTTGCCAGACCATCAGCATGCCGGCATGAGCCCCCGGAGCTGGTTCGTAAATCCTTACCGGATCGTGGTTCTCCTTGTCGGATTGTTCATTCTGATATCCGGTTCCACTGGCTTTCTTGTTTACCAGCATTTCAGATCCACCCTGGATAAAACGCTGCGGGCCGATCAGTCCATCGCCAACATCTTTCATGAACTTCTGAGAGAGCATCAGATCGCCACCATCGGAATTCTTGAATCCTATGCTTCCAGGCCTCTTTTAATCAAAGCGGTCAAAGAAAAAGATTTGCAAGGGGTCCATATCCACATGGCGGATCTGAAAAAAAACAACAAGGAAATGGACCTGACGTTTTTGACCGACAAAAACGGCATCCTCTGGGCCAATTACCCGGTGTTCCCGGAAGCATTGGGGAAAGACCTGTCCAACAGGGACTGGTACAAAGGCATCATCAACGACTGGAAACCCTATATTTCAAGAGTGTTTAAACTCATTGTGGGCAACAGGCCCCTGGCGGTCGCCGTGTGTGTGCCCATCAGGGACAATCATGGAAATGTGGTGGGAATTCTCGGGAATTCCCACCGTTTAAGCTTCATCGACGACATGATGCAGCGCATTCACTTGACGGACAGCATCCAGCTCAGCGTCATTGACCGTGAAGGAAACATCATTTTCAGTAAATCGCCTTTCGCACAGGAACACATCATCAAACACCCTCTGTTTCCGGTGATCGTTCAAAAAATAAATGAAAAAAAAGACCGGTTTTCAGTCCATGGACCACCCCATTCCCATGAAAAAACCTATGTCACCCTTTCAACCATGAACAAAACAGGCTGGACCGTGGTCGTCGAGCGACCCCTCAGCGCGATCATCCGATCCGAATACAGCCACATGATCAGCGTCTGCACCATCGCCCTCCTGCTGTTCATGGTTATCGCCGTATTCACCGTGTACCAGCACGTCCTGCTTAAAAAAACAACCGGCCAGCTCAACGCCGAGATGCTGTTAAAACACAGCGAGGAACGTTTCAAACGGCTGATCGATCACATCCCGGACATCCTTTACCTGTACTCAAGCCAACGCGGATTTCTGTTCTTCTCCCCCAGCATTGAAAGCATTCTTGGATACACCCCTTTTGAAATGTACAATAAACCGACGTTCTTCAGGGATTCCATCCACAGGCAGGACCAGGCGAGGGTTGCAAACGCCCTTGACGGGATTGTCACCCAGGGGCATTTCGATATCGAATACCGTATTGTGGATAAGAACGGTCACTGGCGATGGCTCTCCGACCGCGCCATCGGTTTGCATATCCAGGGAAACGAGGTGATCATCGAAGGTCTTGCCGTGGACATCACTCAAAGAAAGATCGCTGAAAACGCTCTGAGTGAAAGCATCCGGGAATACAACGACATGGTGGCCCAGATTCCGGTTGGGATTTTCAAATACAGGGTGAAACCCGAAAACGAAATCGAAGGCGTCTATATCAGCCCGCGCTGGTGCGATATCATGAATCTCCGGAAAGACGAGGTTCTTGACCATCCGAAAATGGTTTTTGAGCTGATCCATCCTGAAGACAGAGACAGCATGATCGATGCCGTGGCCCATGCCTGGAATACAGAAACCCTGATGGAATGGGAAGGCCGGTTCATCATCAAAAACCAGGAACGGTTCATGAAAATCCAGTCGATTCCCCAAAAAAACGAATCGGGCGATACCCTGTGGACCGGCATACAATACGACATCACCCGTGAAAAAAACCTTGAAAACCAGAACCGTCTCCAGCAGATCAGCAAAACCAAAAGCCTGAACATCATGGCCGGAGCCATCGCCCACAAATTCAACAACCTCCTGAACGCCGTGATGGGGAATCTGGAGCTTCTCCTGGAAGACGAAAAAAGCACCTTAGCCAAAGCCAGTCTGTCCGCCGCCCTTCACGCATCTCAGCAGGCTGCCGAAGTGAGCCGGATGATGCTGATCTATCTTGGCCACAACACCGGACAGACTGAACCGCTTAATCTGTCTGCCGTCTGTGACCAGAGTCTCATAAACATCACGCCATTTCTTCAGAATAACGTGCGACTTTCTGCTGAACTCACATCACCAGGACCTGTGGTCAAGGCCAACGCCTATCAGATCCAGCAGATTCTGACCCATTTGATCACCAACGCAAGAGAAGCCATGGGCGATCACGAGGGACTGATCAGGCTGTGTATAAAAACCGTGTCTCATGACGCGATCCCGTCCAGTCACCGTTTCCCCCTGGATTGGCAACACGCAGACGTTGCCTATGCCTGTCTTGAGGTTTCAGACAACGGCTGCGGAATTCCTGAAGAAGACATCGACAAACTCTTCGACCCATTTTTCACCAGCAAGTTTACAGGGCGTGGACTGGGACTTTCCGTCGTTCTTGGACTTGTCAAAGCATACCAGGGGGCTGTGGCCGTTGAAAGCACGCCGGGCCAGGGAAGCGTATTCCGCGTTTTCATTCCTGTGTCGGACGAAATCCTTCAGGTCAAAACCGGAGCGGATCCGGCGGCGAATCTCATGGGCGGCGGCACCCTGCTTCTGGTGGAAGACGAAACAGCCGTCCGCAAAATGGTGTCCTCCCTGCTGGAACGTATGGGCTTTGCCGTCCTTGAAGCCGGTGACGGGGTTGAGGCGCTGGACCTGTTCATGCAGAACAAGGATGCCATCCGGCTGGTGGTCAGCGACTTGACCATGCCCCGGATGGACGGCTGGGGACTTCTCGACGCGATCCGGCGTATCGCACCGGATTTTCCGGTCATCCTCAACAGCGGTTACCATCAGAACCATGTCATGACCGGCGACCACAAAGAACAACCCCAGTGTTTCCTGCATAAACCCTACCGGTTGGAGGACCTTCGAAAGGCCATTTTTCAGACGCTGAAGCCTTTGGATCCTGCGTGACTATTCGCGTCCATTTTTTGTGTTGTGGTTTCCGGTTTAGTAGAATACTGTGAATACATCTATTCAAAGGAGGATTGTTCTATGGCTACTTCGGTTCGACTTCTACCAGAAATCGAAAAACGCCTTGATTTTCTTGCGTCATCCACAGGACGCACCAAGGCGTTTTATTTACGGGAGATCATTGAGCGCGGCATTGAAGACATCGAGGATTATTATCTCGCCGCCGATGTGGTGGAACGTATCAGAAAAGGCGAGGAAACCATTCATTCCACTGCTGACGTGAGAAAAGACCTTGGCTTGGACGATTAAATACACAGGTGCTGCATTATCCCAGCTTCGAAAGATGGACAAACCGACGGCACGACGCATCATCGATTTCATGGATGAACGTGTGGCAACTTTGGCAGATCCACGAACCACCGGCAAAGCCCTTGTCGGTCCACTCGGTGGATTTTGGCGATATCGGGTGGGTGATTACCGGATCATTTGTGATATCCATGATGAAGAACTTCATATTCTCGTCGTAAAAATCGGAAACCGACGGGATATTTACAGATAAATTCGGGCAACCTTTCCGCAAAAAACAAAGAATTTATCCCATCTCAAAAGGCCACGATCTCCTTGATCATGAATTCATTCCCGCTGATCATTTCAGGATTTCCACTGTGGCAGACGGGGCATGAACTTTTGTGTTCAAGCACATCGAAAACCTCCCGGCAGGCCCTGCATCGCGCCATGGCCGGAAGAACGTCGATCTGAAGACGGGTATCCTCAAGCCGGGTGTTCTTGACCACCATGGGATAACACGACTCGACATAGCGGGGAATCACCGGCGAAAGGGCTCCGATCTGAAGAACGAGCGTGTCGATGCGTGTGACCCCGTTGTTCCTCGCGAAATCTTCCACCGTTTTCACAACTTTTATAACAATCCCCATTTCGTGCAATGGATTCACCTCATAATGAACGGCAATCGCTATTATTATTCCACATCTTCACTTCACCGCGCAGCCAGTCCGCCCACTGATCGATCCCTTCGCCTGTCTTTGCGGAAATGGGAATGACCTTTATTCCGGGGTTGAGTTTAGAAACCCGCTCTTTCAGCACATCGAGGTTAAAATCGAAGAATTCCATGGCATCGATCTTGTTCACCAGAACCACGTCAACAATGGAGAACATCAGCGGGTATTTCAGAGGTTTGTCATCCCCTTCGGGCACACTGAGGATCATGGCGTTTTTCGATGCGCCGGTATCGAATTCAGCCGGACAGACCAGATTTCCCACATTTTCCAGAATGGCGAGATCGATGCCCTGGGTGCCCAGTCCCTCAAGACCCTGCCGGGTCATCTCCGCATCGAGGTGACACATGCCGCCGGTATGGAGCTGAATCACTTTGGCACCGGTTTTGGAGATGGTTCTGGCATCCACATCCGAATCGATGTCCGCCTCCATGATGCCAATGGCCATCTCGTCTTTCAGGGCATAGATGGTGCGAACCAGGGTGGTTGTTTTTCCTGAACCTGGGGATGACATGAGGTTCAGCAAAAACGTCCGTTCCTTTTTCAGCTCGGATCTGAGCAGCTCGGCCCGCTGGTTGTTGTCTTCGAAAACACTTTCTTTGATTTCAATGATTTTGTAGGTGTCCATAAGGTTTCATCCTCTTTTCTTATCGTATGGAAAGGGTGTTCATGAGTTTCTTCCACGGCTTGGCCAGGGCGATTTTCACCTTGCGCTTCAGGGCATATTGGATGATTGTTTTTTTCAGGTCTTCGAATTCAACACCGGCCTCGTCACGGACACGTTCAAGCCGGATGGCATCGAATTTACACCGGGTGGTGCACAGGCCACAGCCCACACACATGAACTCATCCACCACCGTGGCACCGCAGCCGAGACAGCGCTCCGTCTCCTTTTTCACCTGCTCTTCGGTAAAGACGCCCCGCAAATCCCTGAAGGTGGTTTTGGCTTTCATTCCGTCCACATGGCCGGTTTTTTCCCTGGGAGCGCGGTCGTATCCCTTGAGATTGAGCGATGATTTATCGAAAGAAATGTAATTCCGTTTGATTCGGCCCAGGACAAGGCTCTGGCCGGGATGCACATAGCGATGAATGGAAATCGCCGCTTCCTTGCCCATGGCAATGGCGTCAATGGCAAAGGCCGGCCCGGTCAGGGCATCACCGCCCGCGAAGATGTCGGGTTCACCGGTCTGGTATGTCAGTTCATCCGCCTTGATGGTTTTGTTCGGATGGAGTTCGATCCGGCTGCCCTCGATAAGCTTGCCCCAGTCCATGGCCTGGCCCACGGAAATGAGGACGGTATCCGCCTCAACCACCATGGTGCTGTTTTCATCGTAAACCGGACTGAAGCGTCCAGCCGCATCGAAAACCGACACACATTTTTTGAATTCAACGCCGGTTACTTTGCCGTTTTCCGTCAGGATGCGTTTGGGACCCCAGGAATTGCCAATCGCAATATCCTCTTCCGTCGCTTCGTCAATCTCTTCGTCAAGCGCGGGCATTTCCTCCCGCGCTTCAAGGCAGTACATGTGAACGGCCGAAGATCCGGCGCGTGTGGCTGTTCGGGCCACATCGATGGCCACATTCCCGCCGCCGATGACGATGGTTTTTCCCTCAAGCGTCATCGCTTCTCCGAGATTCACCTTCCGAAGGAAATCCACACCGGTCATGACCCCTTCCGCATCTTCGCCTTCGATGCCGAGTGTTCTTCCGGCCTGAGCCCCGATGGCCAGATAGAACGCCTCATAGCCTTCTTTCCTTAAATCATGAAGGGTTACGTCCTTTCCAACCTCCACACCGGTTTTAAATTCGACCCCCATGACACGCAGGATGTCGATCTCGGCATTGACCACATCCTTTTCCAGGCGGTAGGAGGGAATCCCCAGAGTCAGCATGCCGCCCAGAACGTTTTCCTTTTCGAAAACCGACACCCTGTAGCCGTCGATGGCCAGATAATAGGCGCAGGAAAGACCGGCAGGCCCGGCACCCACAATGGCGATTTTTTTGCCGTAATCGTTTCTTTTTTTCGGAATGAAGCGGGTGGCCGCGTCCAGGTCTTTCTGGGCGATGAATTTCTTGACCTCGTCGATGGCGACGGGATCGTCCACGTCGCCGCGGGTGCAGGACGATTCGCATTTGCGGGGACAGACCCGGCCGCACACCGCAGGGAAAGGATTTTCCGTCTTGATCAGCTCAAGGGCCTCGGTGTAACGACCCTGGGACGCCAGTTTCAAATACCCCTGAATCCCGATGTGGGCGGGGCAATCCGCTTTGCAGGGGCTTGTTCCGTCAACTTCAACGACGGCATGGTTTGTCCGGTAATCCACATTCCAGTGCTCGGGCCCCCATTCCGTATTGTACGGCAGATCCTTGTGTTTCTTGCGTTTCACGGTATCCCCGCAAATCTTGCGGCCGAGGGTCAGGGCGTTGGTGGGACAGGTTTCGACGCATTCACCGCAGGCCACGCATTTGTCCACGTCCACCCTGGCCTGGTAGTTGGATTTGATGAAATCGGGATTCCGCCACATGTTGGCGTTCCGGACGGCAAAGCATCCACATCCGCAGCAGTTGCAGATGGCGTGGGTATGACCGGGCCCCTCCACATTGGGAATGTTGTGCATGAGCCCGTTTTCCTCGGCTTTTTTGATGATCGCGAAGGCCTCGTCACGGGATATCGCCCGGCCTTTGCCCGACTGAATATAGTAGTCCGCGGCATCATTGAGCTGAATGCACATATCCTCCTTGAGATGGCCGCAGCCTTCGCCCATCACCTCACGGGACGTGCGGCAGGAGCAGTCCGAAACCGAAAAGGATCGTGCCGAGTTCAGGTAGCCGGAGATCTCTTCGTAGGAAGCTCTTCGGGTATTGCCGTCAATGGCGCTCTGAATGGGGATGGTTCGCATGGGGCCGGTGCCTATGGGAAAATTGCCAGCGGCAAGGGGTGCTTTCCGTCTGCCGTAATCATCGAAAGCCTTGCCGATCTGGGGGTATTTTTTGTAATTTTCCTTATTGTTTACAACCATTTCCATATGACCGGGCACCCACAGTTCAAGCCAGTACCGGTTGACGCCGTCCTCTTCGCGGTACATGGCCGCACCCGCTTCACCGCATTTTTTCAGAACCTTTTCAGTCTCTTCCACCGACCGTCCCCACATGGGTGCGACTTCCGCGGCGCTCCGGGGCTGGCGGAATTTCAGGCACAAGGCGGCTTCGGCCATTTCATCGGTGACAATGCACTCCAGCAGCTTGTATTCCGGATGATGGGGCTTTATTTCACCTTTTGCTCCGCGCCTGACTTTGCTGATCTTGTTGCATAAATCTATGACCTTTTCTTTGACTTCCGGCATCCTGACCTGTTCCTTATGTAAGCGTGATCAAACAAAAACCCCCTGCCAGCAACCCGCAGGGAATCACTGACAGGGTTTCCCCCTATGGCTTCTTTTTTTGACTTGCAATTAACAAGTGAAATGCTAATTTACAAAATACAGCTTGTTATTTGCAAGTTATTTTTTTATTTTTTTCGTGAACGGTTGCGTCTATGTTGTGACACAAACGAAACAACCCATCACACATCAGCGGATTTAAAGGAACTACGGATGAAAAAACTCAACAAGCCTGCGGACCCGAGGATCTGTTCCGTGGGACGCTCCATGGAAATTCTAGGCGACCGCTGGATCATGTTTATCATCCGCGAGGCTTTTTTCGGCGTTCACTATTATGATGTGTTCCTTACGAACCTGGGCATTGCCACCAACGTTCTGACAGACCGGCTGAAGTGGCTGGTCGAAAACCGGATCCTCGAAACCCATGCCGACAGCCAGGACGCCCGTCGGAAAAAATACGTGCTGACCGAAAAGGGGCGGGATCTGTTTCCCATTATCCTGGCGTTCATCACATGGGGCGACCGCTGGCTTGCCGACGAGTCCGGCCCGCCCCTTGTCCTCACCCATCAAAAATGCGGTCACCCGCTGACGTCGGTCATGTGTTGCGAACACTGCCGGGAAATCATTGACCTGAAAGATGTCACCGGCAAAGAGGTCTGGCGGGAAAAAAAATCATCATAAAATGTCATTAATATGGGTGCCACCGTGTGCGGCGGGATTGTCGGAAACGCCAAAGGAGAATGTACTTGACGGAGCAACCCGGAACCTCCTGATTTTGACGCTAAAGAATCTGACCCTGCTCACCCAGATCGGGATAGGGGATGTTCTTTTTTTTGTAAAAAGGGGCGAGGCGGGGATAACCCCATTCAAACAGCAATTCCTTGAAACGGGCAGGGTCCAACTGGCGTGTGCCGTACATGCCTTTGGCCATGCGCTGGCGCTGGGCTTCGTAGAGAATGAGGGCCATGGCCACCGAGACGTTCAGAGACTGGATCATTCCGAACATGGGAACCATCACGCATCCGTCAGCCAGAGAAGCGGCCCTGGGTGAAACACCTTCAAGCTCCGTTCCCGCCACGATGGCCGTGGGCCTGGTATAATCCACGGCTCTGAAGTCCAAAGCCCTGTCATCGAGATGGGCGCAGTATATGGCGAAGCCTTTTTCCCTCAGATGTGCGAACGCCGTATCCACATCGGCATGGGTTTTGACGGAAATCCATTTCCGGCTTCCGCTGGATGCACGCTGCTTGAGATCGATGGTGTGGAGATCGGTGACGGCATGGGTTTCGAATATCCCCACGGCGTCACAGGTCCGCGCGATGGCCGCCAGGTTGTGGGGCATTTCCACATGCTCCATGAGGACGGTGAGGTCCAGTTGACGCTGATTGAGTATCGTGACGATTTTTTCGTAGCGTTCCGGTGTCATCGGTGTGAGCCTGCGGTCTTCATTCGGATGCCGAAGGGGAATCGCACGAAGAGACCGTCGGGGGTGAAAAAAGGGAAGCCAGAGATTCCAGGGCGTTTCCGGCGGCGTCCTGTTCCGCCGACTTCTTGCTTTTCCCTGTTCCGTAGGTTTCGATATCGTTGATGGTCAGAAGGACTTTGAAGGTCTTGTCATGATCCGGCCCGCTTTCATGGACCACGCGGTAGCGGGGCATGGCTTTCATGTGGACCTGGGCCAGCTCCTGAAGCCGGCTCTTTGAATCCAGGTTCATGGCCGGACTGTCCGATTTTTCAAGGGTGGACGTGAATTTTTCCCGGATGAAGGCAAAGGCCTGGTCAAATCCGCCGTCCAGATACACAGCGGCGATAAGGGCTTCAAAGACGTCGGACAGGATGGAGTTCTTTTCCCGTCCGTGGGTGAGATCCTCGCCTTTGCCGAGTTTGATTTCAGGCCCCATTTCCATTTTCCGGGCCAGCTGTGCCAGATGGGTTTCGTTGACGAGATTGGATCGCATCCGGGAAAGATCCCCCTCGTGAAGTTCGGGATACTTTTCCATCAGCATGTGGCCGATCACCAGATTCAGAACAGCGTCACCCAGAAACTCCAGGCGCTCGTTATCTTCAAGCTGGGCATCCGGCTGCTCGTTGACATAGGAACTGTGCCTCAAGGCCTGGTCACGAAGGGCTTCATCCTTGAAGTGGTAGTTGATTCTGTCTTCAAAAGCCTTGCGGTCGTCACGCTCATCCATGGTTTATCACATTCCGCCTTTTGTATTCATAGCAAGACTCTGAAGACGGTTCATCACGTTTTCATACACAGCAAGGGGAACACAGAGATCCCCTTTGCCCGAGCCCAGAGCGATATCGGCTTTGAACGATCCGTGAAAATCCGATCCGCCGGTGACAAGGAGGTTTTTATCGGAGGCGAGCCGGAGGTACTGATCCGTCCATTCCCGAGTATGGCCGGAATAATAGGCTTCAAGGCCCATCAGGCCCATCTCGATCATCCGGTCCATCAGGCCTGAAAGGGTTTCGATATCCATGCCTAAGCTCACGGGATGAGCGAGAACAGGAATGCCTCCCGCTTTCCGAAGCACATCAATGGCCTCGTCACACGGCATTTTGTACTTTTCCACATACGCGGGTTTTCCGTTGGCAAGATAGCGGTCAAAGGCGTCTTTGATGGATTCCACGAATCCTTTGCGGAAAAGGACACGGGCCATATGGGGACGGCCGATCACGTCGCCGCCCGCTTCACGGGCCACTTCATCCAGGGAGATGTCGAATCCCGCCTCGTTCAGACACCGGATGATTTTCGGATTTCGTTCGATGCGGGCTTGTTTGACTCGATCAAGGGCTTTCGTCAGCGCCGGATCGTCAAGGCGCATACCGTAGCCGAGGATGTGAAAGCTGCCTTTGCTGACATAGGGATGAGGCGGAATCGAACTGATTTCGACACCGCTTACAACAGGGAGACCGTCAGGTCTTACATCGTTTAATACGCTTCTGACGCCATCCACGGTGTCGTGATCCGTAATCGCTATGGCTTTCAATCCAAGACCCCTGGCAAGCTCTACGATTTCACCGGGAGTCATGGATCCGTCAGACGCTGTGGAATGGATATGTAAATCGATGTTCACGCCTTAAATTCCAAGGGCTTTTTCCATCGCTTCATCTTTCGTCTTGCAGTCGATGCACTGCGTTGTCACCGGTCGTGCTTTCAGCCGCTCAACGGAGATGAACTCTTCGCATGTTTCGCAGATTCCGTATGTTCCCATATCGATACGGTCAAGGGCAGATTTGATTTTATTGATCAGTTTGTGTTCCCTGTCCCTGATGCGAAGCATGAAATTCCTGTTGGCTTCATGGGAGGCCCTGTCGGTCGGGTCCGGAAAATTCTCTTTCTGGGACGTCATACCGGTGACGGTATTGTCGGCCTGTTCAAGAAGGTCCTTCAGACGGCCTGTCAAAAACTCTCTAAAATAATCAAGTGTTTCCTGATCCATACTCAAACCCCTTATGAGTAAGTTTTACATCACCTTCTACTGTACACGCAGTTCACAGGTGTGTAAAGTGATAAAAACAATGGCTTTTCACCCCGAAACGCGCTGTTTTGCAAACGGTTGAGCCTCTAAGCCTTAAAAGGAATAATCATCGGTTCACAGAAACGAAAACACCCGGAAATGCTGTATGAAGGCACAAAAACAGACAGACCCTATAACTTTTCCGCTTCCGCCCGGTTTGAATGGAGCCGATTGACTGACATGATCGCCACGTATTTGTCTGATATGCAAATTTGCGGTAACAACGTGGTACACAGTCGGTTCTGCTACCATTCCTTTCGTTGTCATGATGATGATTTTTCATTCCGGCCTGATGTGATGGACCTGTCAAAACCGAAATGGCATTAAATACCATCTTTAAAAAAAAGTTCAAGACTTTTCATGGAATTCAGGGCAAGTATTTTTCCTGAAAAACCCTCTGGCACGGTCTTTTTCATTAACCCAGAAAGCACGTTGCCCGGGCCGATTTCAACCACGTTTTCAACACCTTCGGACATCATTTTCACCATGGAATCATACCATCTGACGGGGCTGCAAAGCTGCTTCACCATATGGTCCCTGATTTTCTCAGGATCGTCTTCCACATCCGCTGAAACATTGAATATCACGGGTACGGCCGGCTTGTTGAATGAGCATTCCGAAAGGAAATTTCTGAATTCCTCTTCCGCTCCACGGATCAGTGGGCTGTGCCAGGCACCGCTGACCTTGAGGGGCATGACCCTGGCTTTTTTTGCCTTGAGCTTTTCTTCCGCACGGTTCACCGACTCAGGATCGCCGCTGATGACGATCTGGGTTTCGGCATTGTGGTTGGCGATGGTCACCCCTTTTCCAGGCTCCTCCGCGCTGTCGCTACCGATCCCCTCCATGACCTGATCGAAGGTGAGTCCGATCACGGCGCTCATGGCACCTTTGAACTTCTGCGATTCACGGTGCATCAGCCGTCCCCGGTTGAAAACCAGCTTCAGCGTGTCTTCCGCCGACAGGCTTTCCGCGGCGCACAGGGCGCTGTACTCACCCAGACTGTGGCCCGCCGCCATGAACGGCCGGATATTCTCCTTTTGCAGGGCGTAAAGAACGGACAGGTTCACCACCGTCACCGCCGGCTGAAGCACATCGGTTCGGGTCAGGTCTTCCATGGGGCCTTTAAAGCAAAGCCGGGCCAGATGGGTTTTCGACAGATCTTCCGCCATATCGAACAGCTCCCTCACGCCGGAGTATTCCTCGTATAAATCCCGACCCATGCCCACACTCTGGGAACCCTGGCCGGGAAAAAGAAATGCTGTTTTTTTCATGTCCGTTCTCCTTTTTTCGGTTTTAAACCCGATTATTCCGTTTCATCCAGATTGAACAGTTGTCTGGCAAGACTCAGCCCCGCCGCTTCGTCCCGGTGGGAACTTTTGGTTTTGAGAAACAAAATGGGGTCATGGAGGATTTTGTTGATCAGGGCGTCCATCATCCGGGAAAGGGCCAGGGAGTCTTTTTCAGGAAGGTGCTTGAGGGAGGAGGACAAGGTCTTGTCAAGTTCCATCCGGGCCATGGCGCTGATTTTCTCACGCAGGTCCACGATGGTGGGAACCACGCTCAGTCCTTCCAGCCAGCGTCCGAAAAAAACCACCGCCTCGTCGATGATGCGTTCGGCCTTGACCGCTTCCTTCATCCTGTTTTCCATGTTTTCATCGATCACGCCTTTGAGGTCGTCGATATCGTACACGTAGCAGTTGGGCAGTTTGTTGATATCCGGGTCGATATCCCTGGGCACGGCGATATCGATAAAGAACAGAGACCTGTTCCGCCTGTGCCTGACAGCCTGTTTCACCATGTCCCTGCCGATCACCACCTGGGGCGCACCGGTGGAACTGATGATGATGTCCACCGTTTCAAGGGCCGACGGAATTTCCTCGAAACGCAGCGCCTGGCCCGAAAAACGGGTGGCCAGCTCAAGGCCTCTTTCAAAGGTCCGGTTGGCCACGAAGATATCACCCACCTTGTTCCGGATCAGGTGTTCAACGGCCAGTTCAGCCATTTCGCCAGCCCCCACCAGAAGCACTTTACGGTGTTCAAGATCGCCGAAGATCTTCTTCGCCAGTTCAATGGCCGCGTAGCTGATGGACACGGCGCTGTCACCGATCCCTGTTTCCGTCCTCACCCGTTTGGCCACATGGAACGTCCGGTGGAACAACCGGTTCAGAACAACGCCCGATGCTTTCTTTTTGACGGTGATTCTGAACGCTTCCTTGATCTGTCCCAGGATCTGGGGTTCCCCCATGACCATGGAATCAAGACCTGAGGCCACGCGAAAGATATGACGCACCGCTTTGTGGCCGTAATACGTGTAGAGATGGGGTTCGAAATCCTCGATGGAAGCGGCCTTGGTCCGTGAGATATAGAGCTTGACGGCGTTAAGGGCCTCTTCACCGTTACGGGCGGTCATCAGCACTTCCACCCGGTTGCATGTGGAAAACAGCATCACCTCGGAAATCGACGGATCCTGCTTGAGGGTTTCAATGGCTTCGGCGCTTTCATCACTGGTAAACGCAAGCCGTTCCCTCAGTGAAACCGGCGCGGTGGTGTGATTCAGACCTGTAAGAACAATATCGAGCATAACCTTAACACTGCCTTGTTTTCGTCATCCCGCCGTCCACGGTGTAAAACCGCCGTGATGGCCGCCGATCAACAGATTCACGCCAAGAAAACTGAAAAGAAGTAACCCGAATGCGATGACGGCCATGATGGCGGCACGCCGTCCCCGCCATCCCACGGCGATTCGTTCGTGGACCAGCGCCGCGTAAACCAGCCAGGATATGCCCGACCAGATTTCCTTGGGATCCCAGCTGGCGAACCGGTGCCACACCATCTTGGAGTAAACCAATCCGAGAATAAGACCCAGGGTGAAAACGGTGAATCCCACCACGATGGATGTGTAGGCTGCGGCGTCCAGCTGTTCAAGGGACGGGAGTCTTGAGTAAAAAAAACCGCGTTTCTTGGATTTGATGGCATGTTCCTGAATGAGGTAAAGCACACCGGCACCGCAGGCCATGGCCAGAGCGGCCTCGCCGATCAGGGCCATCATCACATGCAGGACAAGCCAGGTGCTTTTGAAAATCTGCGGTGTTTCCGAAGGGATTTCAGGAATGTTGAGTGAAGCGATATACGTCAGGGCCGCAAGGGGAGCCGCATAGATGCCCATGACCTTGATTTTCAGCCTGAGCCGGAAAACGATGAACACCACGGCCACGGACCAGGCCGACAGGGTCAGGGCGTTCCCGAGGTTGAGGACCGGAAGGTAGCCCAGCCGGATCATATCCCCGACAAGAGACAACGTATGAAAAGCGAATCCCGAAAGAGCCAAAACAAAAGCCGTCCGCTGGAGAATGTCTTTCTGCCTGAACAGGTAAACACAGTAAAGCACGGTGCTCAGCACATACCCTGCGGCCGCGAGGGAAGGAACAGCGTTCATGATCATCGTCATTCCGTTAATCCTCCGTCATACACCTCGTCAAAATCCATATTGAAAATGTCTTCGAACGTTTTTTTCACCTCAGATGTCCGGCCTTCCTTTATCATGGCCGGAACATCCCGGTCAATGACCTGTCTGAACAGACGCCGGTGGGCTTCCGGATCGTGCCCGCCGGACAGCAGACGATTTCTGAACGCCCCGAGTATGTTGAGAAACACCGCGTATTCCGGTCCGAAGCGGCTTTCCAGATCTTTCCGGAGTTTCCGGGACAACGCCGGACTTTTGCCGCCTGTGGACACGGCAAAAACAAGATCGCCCCTTTCCACAAAAGAAGGTACGATGAACCGGGAACACTCCGGATCGTCGGCCACGCTGAACAGCATGTCCCTGGCCTTTGCGTCCTCCTGTATCCTGCGGTTCAGGTCTCTGTCGCTGGTGGCGGCAAAAATCATGAACATACCGTCAAGATCCGAGGATTCGTATGTTTTGCGCACGAGAAAAAGATGATCCGAAATCCGCCGTTCAAGTGTTTCTGAAAAATCCCGGCTGATGACAGTAACGATTGCACCGCAGCGGATCAGTGTTTCCGCCTTTCGTGAACCCACCTCTCCCCCGCCCACAACCAGGCAATGCCTGTCCTTGATATCAAGAAACAACGGGTAATATCTCATGGGTTCCGCCTTGTTTTATTCGTTGGCCAAAGGGGGTGAACCATGCCTCGTCACACCACACAAAATCCATTTGATCTTTCTGAATTTACACATAAAACTTCATCAGATCCTCAGCCAGAAACAAAGGGCCATCATATGTTTTCAAACCCTGTTTTGCAATATCTGATTTGTCGCACAGCGGATAAAAATGGGTAAGGACCAGCCGTTTGACACAGGCATCCGATGCCATTTTTCCAGCCAGGGACGGTGTGAGATGGCCTTCGATTTTATATTCATCGGGTGTGGACGATTCGCAGATCAGCATATCCGCATCACGTGAAAGGCTGATCAGTGCGTCGCACACATCCGTATCCCCGGATATCACCAGAGACCGGCCATGGGATTCCAGACGAAAAGCCAGACTTTCACGGTTGTGATTCATCCGTGAGAACGTTAATACAGAGTCTTCGAAAACCACCGAAGGACGGTCCGCATCACACAGCTCGATGATCTCGATATCATCGGGAGGAAGCTGTATCCAGTGCCCGAAAACAGCCGTCAATCCGTTCAGAAGATCGTTCAACCCCACGCCGCCAACGAGGGTCAGTTTTCTTCGGGTCAGCCATTCGGGAGATTTCAAAGCGAACAGAAAAGGGACAAGATCGGCGCAATGATCCGGGTGGAAATGGGTCAGAACAACATGGCTGACCTCGTTGACCTGGCTGCCGCTCTCCACAAGTCGCCTGAGGGTTCCCGGACCAAGATCGAAAAGCATCCGGCTGGACGTTGTTTCCACCATCGTTGCACAGGAACTCCGCCGGAGCGACGGGGTCCCGGTTCCGGATCCCAGAATGGTCACGATCATAAATATCTCCTTCTTTTTTATCCGTGTGGGATTTTTCCCCAAACAAATGAGGTTCTATCCCTATGGACATGCCAAACAATAATTTCCTATATTCTTTCCACCCCCCCTTCCTGACATATTATGCCCATAATATGTCTAAAAGTGAAAATCGAATCTTAATTGTCTTCCAGGATTTTCTTGAGACCAGGCGGCTCCTTCGGGAGCCGCCCAGCTTTTTTTACGGGTGCTTTTCCCGATTTGACCCCAAATGACCCCGATCATGACCCGCCATACCGGAAAAAAGCCTATACAAATTAATCACATCCTCCCATGGACACCCCCTTTACCTTTTTTTATACTGAAACCGAATCTTCCCCTCATCGTTAGCATCCCCTGCCGAATGGCGGCCCGCAATGGGCCGCTTTTTTTTATTGAACTCATGATTTCCAGAGTCTGTTTTTTATGGTATGCATGAACCGTTCAAACAAACCCATTGGACCCATGTGAGGACAAATCCATGCTGACGTTCCTGATCATTTTCCTGTGCGTTTACTTTACACCGACATTTATCGCCCTGTTCGGAAGAAACCCCCTTCTTTCCCAGATCTTCATCACCAATCTTCTTCTGGGATGGTCTGTGGTCTTCTGGGTCGTGTCGTTCCGCCATGCCATGGGATGGGACAAAATCGTCAAAACAACGGAAAAACCATCATGAAAATCACAGTCTCCCATATCCCGCCAGGTGGATTTCACTTCCAGTTCTCTGAAAAACCCGATGACTTTCCCGTTCTCGCCGATATGGTTCAAAACAGGGAAATCGTCTTTACCGCCCCAGTGACCGGCGAAATCTCGGCGACCGTCATGGCCGATGATCTGGTTGAAATCAAAGGAGAGATACGAAGCGCTCTGACATTTGAGTGTGGCCGTTGCCTCGAATCCTTCGAACAGGAACTGAGCCGATCGTTTTTCCTGAATTTCGTCCTTGAAAAAAATGACTCCGAAAGGGTTTCAGACCCGGGTGACGAACATGAGATCCTTGAAAAAGACATCAGCACCGAGCATTACACCGGCGATACCATCGAGCTGAAAGACGCCGTTCAGGAGCAGATCTTACTCGGCCTTCCTCTGCGTCCCATCTGCTCCGAACAGTGCAAGGGGTTGTGCCCGGTCTGCGGATCGAATCTGAACCAGACAACCTGCGGCTGCACGGTGGTCAAGGGCCATCCGGCCTTTGCCGTGCTCAAGGGACTGAAGACCTGATATAGACATTCACAATAACCGCATCATTCCATCATTCGGATTATCGATTGGTATTTTCCCTGCTTTTCCTCTAATATCGCCCACAAAAAAATACTCAACAATCATCATTAAAACAGCGGGTTAAATGAAACCTGAATTCAAAATAACCTGGCTTGACCGAACGGTTCGTCTGACGCTGGGTTTTCTGTTCATTCTGGCCGGCATCATGAAGCTCCGAGACCCGGAAGCCTTCTCAGCCGTCATCGACGCATTCGGCCTTGTGCCAGGCCCGGTGTCCGGAGCCTTGTCCATCGTCCTTCCCCTTCTGGAAATCATTGCCGGCGCAGGTCTCGTTCTTGACCACACCCTGTCCCTCCATACCGTTACGGCCCTTCTCGCCATCTTCATGGTGATTCTGTTATACGGCATGCACATGGGGCTCGACATCGACTGCGGATGTTACGGCCCAGAAGATGTGGAATCTCGGGCTTTCGGAGGACTTCGAACAGCCTTTCACCGAGACCTCGCCATGGCTGCGGGTCTCATTTATCTATACGCCAGACGAGCTTATAACGCTTTTTGCCAGAATAAAATCACTGATCATTTCAAAACCCAGGAGGTATGAACATGCGAACTCAACGAACCACGCTTTTAACCGGTTTTTCAGCCCTGATTCTCTCTATTTTTCTCAGTTCCTTGGTTTTTGCCGAAGGCAACCTCTTTGAAAAAGAAGTGGAAACGGAAACCGTGGCGGTCAAACTCGTCCGCGATACGGCCAAAGGCGGTTACGATCTCATCACCACAGCCGAGCTCAAAGCCCTGATCGACGCCAAAAAAGACATGGTCGTCGTGGACACCATGCCCTTCGAAGCCAGCTACAAGGCCAACCACATTCCGGGAGCCAAGCAGTGCCTGTTTCCCATTCCCGACATGACCGCCTGGGACACCAAGGAAACCGAAGGAAAAACCCAGAAGGATTTTGAGAAAATCCTTGGTCCTGATAAAAACCGCCTCATCGTTGTATACTGTGGTTTCGTCAAGTGTACCCGGAGTCACAACGGTGCTGTCTGGGCAAAAAAACTGGGCTATAAAAACGTCAAACGCTATACCGGCGGAATCTATGCCTGGAAAGGTGCGGGCAACTCTGTGGAGTCTGCCAAATAACCTCTTTAACCCACGCTGTCATCCCATCCGGGGCGGGTCACACCACCCCGGTGAAAAAACTCTCGATTGACACACCCCGCCTCATCCTTTATAATTCCACAACTAAATCATTGATTTTTCCATCCTATTCTCTTTACCAGATTAGAATCACAATCCGCTCATCCATTCGCCATGGAAGAGCCCTTTTTATCCAGATTCATGCAGACAGGGAAATCTATGGATTTTTTTAAAGACACTAAAATATCGAAGAAAATCATATCCGGATTCGGCATGATCATCGCCATCATGTTCTTATTCGGTCTGTACCTGATCGCCGGTTTTTCTTCATTGAAAAACGACATGAACCGGTTCAAATCCCTGACCGCCCGAAAGGTCGCTCTCAGCGCGGATATCAAATTCGCGACGGCGCAGGTCTGGCAGTTCATTTCCGATGCCTCGGCAACAGGTGAAGACGGAGGAATCAAGGAAGCTGAAGGGTGGGCCGGACATTTCAAAACGGCTGTGGAAGGTTACAGGACTTTGGACCTTTCATCCGATGCAGATGAAAAAAGCGAAGCCCGGCTGAAGGCTTTCGACGATTTTTTCAAGACAGGTATCGCCATGGCTGAAGCCTACAAACAGTCTCGGGAAAACGGTAACGAGGTCATGAAATCCTTTGACGCCAAAGCCCAGAACATCATCACTCTGGTCAACGAGCTGGCTGACCGGCACCGGAAGGAATTGGACGACCGGACCGACACCATGGTGAAAGCCATCGAATTCCATTCCCGCCTGACTCTGGCCGTGATGATCACTGCGCTCATGGCCGGCATTGTGCTCAGCGTTATCCTGACACAGGCCATCGCAGGTCCCTTGAGGGATGTGGTGGATTTTGCCAAACGGCTGTCTGATGGTGACATGAGCCGTCGGCTGGATCTTGTCAGAAAAGATGAAATCGGGATACTGTCCATAGCGCTCAACGCCATGACCGATCATCTTAACGGCATCATGAACCGGATCATTGATTCGGCATCCGCCATGACCGGTTTTTCTGAGAAACTGTCCAAAGAGTCTTCGGAACTGAACCGTCATGCCGAAGAACTCGACCGCCGCGCCTCTTCGGTTTCAAATGCTTCAGGCGAATCACTTTCACGGGTTCAGCGAATCACGTCCGCCGCCCAAAACATGTCAGACGACATCAGCGCCGTAGCTTCCGCTGTCGCCCAGATGAGCAACTCCATTAACTCGGTCTCTTCCAGTTGCCATAAAGAGGCCGCGATCACAGCGGAGGCTGAGGATTATGCCCGGAAATCCGTGGATTTGATGCACAAACTCGGACAATCGGCCCAAGAAATCGGAAATGTTGTGGGGATCATTCAGGAAATCGCCGAGCAGACTAACCTTCTGGCCTTGAATGCCACCATTGAAGCGGCAAGGGCCGGGGAAGCCGGAAAAGGATTTGCCGTGGTGGCATCCGAAGTCAAAGCCCTTGCCGGACAGACCACAGAGGCCATAGGTGAAATCAGCCACCAGATCAAGGACATGCAGAACAGCGCAGAGGAAACGGTCCGGGTCATCGACGGCATTACGGGATTCATCGAGCAGATCAGTGCCATCAGCCAGGGCATTGTCGACGCCATTGGAGAGCAGCAGGAAGCCGCCAACGACATTTCTCATGCCATCGGCACTTCCAGCACCTCAGCCGCCGATATCGCCGGGAATGTTTCTGAAAGCGCCCGAGGTCTTGAAGACATTTCGGGTTCCATGGTCCGGATCCACGCTGAAACCACAGAAACCGTCAGACAGGCCGAAACCCTGAATGAGTTTTCAGCGGCCTTGAACAGGGCTTCCGTTCTTCTGAAAGATGCCATCAGCCAATTTACGAAAGCTTGATTCAGGCTTTGCTTTCTCGTTGGGGTTGACTTGAAAAGCTGATTCGTTTAGAGATGTAAAAAAATTCCGGGAATTCAGCTCTCCCTAAAAACATAGTTGATGAGTTATGAAACAGGCCAACGCCACCCAGACTCTGTCCGGGCGGCATTTTTTGTTTTTTCAAGGTTTTTCATAAGGATTTGCTCTATGGCATCCCTGCTTGTGATCGACAACTACGATTCCTTTACTTTCAACCTGGTTCAGATGTTCAGGATGTACGATCTGTCCGTCAAGGTGTTCCGCGGTGACAAACTGTCCGTCAGGCAGGCGGAGATCCTTGACCCGGATTACATCCTGGTGAGTCCCGGCCCCAAAAATCCCTCACACGCGGGAATCTCCAAACCCATCATCGAGGCGTTTACCGGAAAAAAACCGTTGCTCGGGGTTTGCCTGGGCATGCAGTGCATCAACGAGGTTTTCCGAGGGACCACACAGCGGGCCCCCATACCCGTTCACGGAAAAAAAAGCGCCGTGACCCATAACGGCCAGGGGTTGTTCAGGGGTATCCCCAGTCCGTTCAACGTGGCCCGATACCACTCCCTGATGATCGTTCCCGATGAACACCAGGATGCGTTTCAGGTGGACGCGTTCTGCGACGGGCAGGTGATCATGGGGCTGTCCCACAGACGGCATCCCCTTTTCGGCGTCCAGTTTCACCCGGAAAGCTTCATGACCGAGTACGGATTTAAAATCATCGAAAACTTTCTCGATCACGGCCCCCTTGCCGGATCGTACCGCACCGTCTCCGGCTGGAGATAACAATCTGAGGAACACGCCCATGGAACTGTTGAACTCGATAGGCCAAATCACCGGTCTTTTTCAAAAGGATCTGACGCTTTCCAAACCCTTCATCGACGTGGCCGCCCGATTTTCAGAAGAACCCGGAACGGTCTGCCTGCTGAGCGGAGGCGATCTGGACTGCGCCCGGTATCATATCCTGGGTTTGCGCCCTTTTTTCCGGTTCAGGGGCCGTGGTCGGAACATGGAAATCCGGTCCTGGGACAGGATCGAGAGGTTTCACGCCGATCCCCTGGACACACTGCGCCGTCTCCTCGATCATTTCAGAACCGGAGATGTGGAATTCCCCGAACCCTTCTCTTCAGGCCTCCTGGGTTATCTGGCCTATGATCTCAAAGACACGATCGAGGATCTTCCACGGACCTCCCATGATGACTTGGGTTTGCCCTCCATCTGGTTCAACGGTCCGTCGCTTGTTCTGGTTCATGACAGGGTCTATGACCGAACCACGTTGTACATCCCGGTTTTTGAACATGAGGATTCCCGTGAAACAGAGACGCGCCTGACCTGGTTTCTCGACGCCATTAATGCACCCTCCCCCGAAGATCGCGGTTTTTCAGGAGACGGCAACGGCTTCAGGTCCAATTTCCATCAGGAATCCTACATGGACGCCATCGGTCGTATCAAAGAGTACATCCTGTCCGGGGACATCTACCAGGTGAACATGTCCCAGCGTTTCGACATGGGGTTTAGGGGTTGTCCTTTCAGTTTGTTCAAAGACCTGTTCAATCGGAATCCCGCCCCCTTTTTCGCTTACATTCACGCGGACGATCACCACATCGTTTCCACATCCCCGGAGCGGTTCATACTTCGCAACAGGTCCTATGTGGAAACACGGCCCATCAAAGGAACACGTCCCAGGGGCAATACGGCGGAAAACGACGAAAAGCTCAAGGCCGAACTGTCCCAAAGCCCGAAAGACGACGCCGAGCTGTCCATGATCGTGGACCTGATGCGGAACGACCTGGGTAAAGTCTGCAAAGGCGGCTCGGTCCGGGTCAAAGAGCACAAAAGGGTGGAAGCCTACACCAACGTTTTTCACCTGATCTCCATTGTGGACGGCGAGCTTGACCTGGGTAAAGACGAGGCGGACATCTTAAGGGCCACGTTTCCCGGAGGATCCATCACAGGATGCCCCAAAATCCGAAGCATGGAAATCATCGACGAGTTGGAAACCCGGCGGCGTCATATCTACACCGGCTCCATCGGCTACATCGGTTTCGGGGGAACCCTGGATCTGTCCATCGCCATACGCACCGCCACGATTGTGAACGGGCGCATGGTGTTTTCCGTGGGCGGCGGCGTGGTCTACGATTCCGACCCTTCTGACGAGTATCACGAAACCCTTCACAAAGGCCGCACCCTGTTCGACACCGTCAGCGGATCACCGGGTGAAAAGGAAAAACCAACCGTTGTCTGGATGAACGGGGGCCTGATGAACGCTGATGAAGCATCATTTCCCGTCACATCCAGGGCCGCCCAGTACGGGCATGGACTGTTTGAAACCCTTCGGGTGGACCGGGGACGCATCCGATATCTCGACGATCACTTAAAACGTCTGGCGTCGTCGTTCGCGATTTTTTTTGCGCGACCATTCCCGGACCTGACGTTCAAAGATGTGATTCACCAGGTCATCGACGCCAACCGTCTTGGGGACCGCGTCGCCGCAGTAAAAATCATGATCGCCGACGGAGCTTCCGAAAGGCCTCCTTATGACGACATGGTGATCGTCACGGCAAGGCCATACACCCACCGTCTTATCTCGCTGAACAAAGACGGCCTCGACCTGCTGATCTCCGAAACCCGGCGGCATACCCCCACAGCCGCCCATAAGTCCATGAACTACCAGTATTATCTTGAGGAAGGAAAAAAAGCGGTTATGGCCGGGTATGACGAGGCTTTGATTCTGAACGCCGACGGAAGCGTGTCCGAGACAAACACGGCCAACGTTTTTCTGGTTCAGAACAAAACCGTGGTCTGCCCCATATCGGAATACGCCTTGCAAGGCGTCATGGAAAAGCAAGTTCGAAGCCTTCTCTCAACCTGGAGCTACAGATTTGTCGAGCGTATCGTCATGCCTTCCGATTTTGGTCCGGCCGACATGATTTTTCTTACGAATTCCCTGATGGGTGCCGTCCCGGTCAGGAGAATCGGTGAACGAAGCTTTACCGACGCCTCGCCCCTGTGCCGCGAAATCAACGCTCAGCTTCTGTGAAAATAAAAAAAAGTGGTTCAGCGTAAGTAAACGCTGAACCACTTTTGGACATCCAGAGTTGCCGTACCCAAAACTTACGCGCAGTCGAGATGCCATGGTACATACCGTCACAGGCTTCCTTATAACAAATCCTTACCTTTTCAGGCCGCCGGTGCAGCCACGGTTAATATGGTATGTTGAAGGCGGACGGTATAGATCCCATCAATTTGATTAAAGTATAGCATCTGTGTTTTCACGGAATCAACATGGCTCAAAGATCCGCAGAAAAAACAATGTTTTCAATGGACATCCGCTGTTGACGAATTCTTTTTACGGGACATATCGTCGAACAACGGTGAAGCGACACCGTATCGAAAGATCTTGCACAGCAGAGAACTCAAGCGGTGAATGTGTTTGCCGATATCCTGCTTGCTTCGGCCCGGATAATTCCGGAAAGTCATGAGGATGCCGTTCAGGGATGAGTACAGCACATGGGAAAACAGCCGGTTGTCCGTGTGGATTCCCGCTTTTTCGATGACAGAGTCGATTTTGTTCAATAGGGACCGCTGAACCGCATTGTATTTCTTCAGAAGTTCCGGACTCATCTTGCCTTTGATCATCAGGTAGCTCATCATCTGGAATGTGGATTCGCTGTCGAGAAGATGGGTGACCAGAGCGGTGGCGAAACTCTCGATAGTGAAATCCTCCGTGTCCTCCATGAGTTTGTCCAGCCATTTTTCGATGGACCTCAGGTCCTTGATGAACGCTTCTACAAACAGGTCTTCGCGGCTTGCGAAATATCTGTACATGGACGCGGGAGAGACCCCCACGGCGGCGGCGATGTCCCTTACGCCGATTTCATCAAAAGGTTTTTTTTCAAAAAGATCGAGAGCCGCGCTGATCAGAATCTCTTTGCGGGCTTCACGCTCTCCTTCCTTGAGTTGTGAGAATTTTGAATTTTCTTCCATACGTCGTTTCCTGTCACGTCAAATAATCCATGAGTATAAAGGTTCGGGCACCGCCTGGGATATATCGGGGCAGTCGTTCTGAACAGATGTGTTGAATGTTGTCAAATTCGCAACGTCACGATGGGAATAGCTCTGGAGCGTCAGGTTTCAAATCAAAGTTGTTAACGATGAGTGTGTTGAACAAGAATATGCGTGCTGAATAACGCCATGTAATGTATGAACAATATAACAGAGAAAAAAAGTCATATCAAGGACATTTCCCCTTGGACATCTGTATGAATCATGGCGACCACAACGATCGATGTTGCATCTGCGCCGGATAAAGTATAGTATCGTTCATTCATTCCGGGATTTATTCCAGTTTCAGATTAATACACTCCGGTTCGGAATCACCTTGTCGTGTGTCTTCTTCTGTTTGTTGCGGTTATTGTTAATGAGCTGTGAAACTGGAATATAATCCGGATTATAAAAACATCATCAACACGATTGTTAACGGAGTTTATTGTGGAACAGCTCAAAGGATTTCAGCGCAGTTATCTCAGAAGCCTCGCCCATGATCTCGATCCTGTGGTTTACATCGGACAGAACGGCATCACCGAAGCGGTGGAGCGGTCGATCAACGAGGCCCTTGACGCCCATGAACTGATCAAGCTCAAATTCATTGAATTCAAGAAAAAAGAGCAGAAAGACCAGATTTCAAAAGGGATCGAAGAGCGGACAGGATGTGTGATGGTGGGCATGATCGGCCATGTGGCCATATTTTACCGACGCCATAAAGAAGCGAAAAAAAGAAAAATCCGGGTGCCTGTCCGGGAAGAGGTCTGAAAAAAAACCAGGAATCCGGCCCGCCGGATTCCTGAAAATGCTTATTTCGAGGCATTTAAACAGGCTTCACCCAGCCGGTTTTCCAGATACACGACCTCCTCTTCGTCCCACTCATCCAGGTTGAAACAGTAACCGTCGTCTCCGGCAAGGCCTCCGGGCACCAGATCCCCCTTTTCATCAACCCGAACGCCGTGCGCGCCGGGATCGTGAAGCGCCCTGACGATTACAGGTGGTGTTCGCTGGGTCACCACGCGACGATTGAAATGCCCGTTTACTTTGGAATGGGGGTAACGGGGAGCGGGGTATTTCTATGGCTTGATTTATAATCAACCTGTCCCATTAGTTTTCCATTAGTTTTATAGACCGTCTTCGGCGATTAAAAAAGAAAACAATTCCGGGGAAACGGGTTTTAAAATATCGGTGACGATCCGTTTCCATTTCCGGGGCAACGTGGCAAAGACCGCTTTCAACAGGTCCCTGTGGTACTCGTAATCAAGGCAGAGTTCGCCGATGCTTTGTGCGGCCCAAAGGTCTTTTTCTTTTTTACCGGGGTCTTTGCGTTTGGGTATGATCAGGAATTTATGAAGGACAAAGGCAGCGGGTTCCGGTACCCACACGGTGATTCCTTTGTCCGTGACAGAAATTTTATAATCCTGCAACATCTTAAGATACGTCAGGCCTTCGGCGTTGATGTTGAGGGGTTTGATCTCTTTGGGCTTGTCTGGTGCGCGGCCCAGGGAAGGGGTCAAAAACTGGATTTCAAGATCAGGATGGACGTATTTGACAAGGCCGGTATGGTAATCAAAATCGTTGTCAAAGCCCAGAGCGTTCAACAGAGAGGCCACATCGATTTTCTGTTTGAACGGGGACGGATTGGGCACCAGAAAATCCACATCCATGGTCCGGACCAGGGGGATCTCCGGGGCATGGTCGAACAAGATTCTGTAATAGTGCTGGCACCAGCTCCCCACGAGCACCAGGCCGCTCAGAACACCACGGGCCTGAAGCTCACCAAGGACCTTGGCCAGAAGTTCATAGTTTTCTTCCATGGAGAATTTTTCCGAGGTCCTTCAAGTCGCGGTTGACCTGGTTCAATTTGGCCTCGTAGCTTTTTCTTTCGTTGATCCGGTCAAGAACCTCTCTGGCCTTGTCCGAGGAGAGGGAGCCGACGTAGTCGAACGCCACCTTGCCGTTCACACGGCGGGCCAGGTAAAGGTACTCCCGGCCTTTTCGTTTTTTGACGGATGCGGTTCCCCGGGGGAACGACCCGATAATATCCCGGTATTTTTTTGAAAGAGCCTCTAAACGACGGTGTTCCTCGTCCATGACCTGCTGGATGTAACTCATAACCGCCTCCCGCTTGTTGCCCAACACTTACGCTAATATTTATACAGCGTTAGGCAACTTCCGTCAAGCTGAAGTTGAACAGTCAAATTTTAATAAAGCAATATTAACAGCGTGTTAAATTGC
>DYJE01000058.1 GCA_020723285.1 Desulforapulum autotrophicum
TAACCTTTGATGTCAACCTTTTTTGCCCATTTTGTTGGCACCACCTTTTGAAGTTATTCAGGATATGGCATATGTATTTTCAGATAGTTACGCGATTTTCTGCCGTTTGACTGTTCGACTTCAGTTAGCCACATGTGGGGTTTGCGATATCATAAATACAATCGCTTCTATCCGGTTAAATTCAAAAATATTGTTCTATGGGCTTTAATGCACTGATTTTTTATTGGTCATAATATTTATTAAAGTAAAAATTAAACCACTTCAAAAGGATTTAAATAACTATAATTTATATTTTTTAATGCTTGCAACATTAACCGAGTACTGCTGAATTGTAATGTATAATGTTATGGAAATTAAACTGAAATTGAAGATTTGCTGTTAATAGATTGCTTTTTGTTGATCGATTAATCTGAATGAACACAGGCTCTGTAAAATAGTCAAATTAATATATATGTGTATAATAACGCGGACATGATCCGCTTATAGTGGTTGTCCGCGTTCTGAATACATTTATATGTAGCACAATTTTTATGGTTTTTTTAGATAGCCAAGTATTGTAGCATTACAGGTTCTTGTTTTACCATTTGATGATGTATATGATTTTATCGTTCTTGAATTCATCGGTGTTGTAAAAAAGCCAGTGCTTTCTTTACCATTTATATCAAATGATGATTGTGTTACGTAAATATTCTGTGTTCCGTTTGAAGGATTTTGTGTAAATTTTGTTACTATTGCGACATGACCTCCTCCAAAACCTGGGAAGCTATCTATTACCATGACAAATCCTTTGCTTGGTTGCAAATAAAAACCACTATTACAAAGTTTTTTTATGATATCCGAAGGGTTGCTCCAATAACCTGGATTTTTGCAGTCAAGATTTGGGCTTGTAGATTTTGCATAATATTGTTTTCTAAATTCAGGTTTCATGCACATTATGTATGAAATTGCCGATCCATTGCAGGCTGCAAACAATTCAGAAATACTAATTAATATTGTTAAAAATGCTATTACAAGAATTGATAATTTTTTCATAAGACCGTCCCTTTATTCCCTTTATTATGATTTTAGGTAATTAGTGATTTTTTATAATTGAAATTACGATGTATAAATATTGCCTCCTTTTATTAGTGGATAATTAGTATCTAAAAAGAACAAAATAAATTATCTATATTCGTATATATGTTTCATGTCAAGATAAATAGTTTTGGTTTAATTATGAACATATGACATAATGTTGAACAATAAATGTTATTAATTTAAAAATTAGTGTACGATCAAGATAAAATTTCGAATTTATAATATGTGCAATAAAAGGTAAAAATATAGTTCAATTAATAAAGGAAAAAGTGTAGAGATATAAAGGAGTATAGGCAAATCTATTATATTCCCGATTTCCGAAATGTTTGCCAATCATGCTGTTTTTTTATAAATATTTTACAATTCAAGGATTTCATCAATCGGCACAAAAACGCTGTCATTAAATTCACTCGCTTTTACATTCTTCTGCTTCAAATCATTTTCCTTTATTTCATAGACTTCATCAAAGGATCACATCATGATGAATTAGATTTTTTTTTTCAATGCATTGTCCCTGCAACTGTTGTAGCTGATAGTGCAAACATAAGAAATTATATCAAAAACAAAAATCAAGAAAAATAGATAAAAGTATAGAACTATTAGATATGCTCAACTCTTTTTGATCACCTTAGGTGATTAGATAATCTATTGAAAATACCACTTTTAGTGGTCTAAAAATCAATCCTCCGGTTTTCCGGAGGTGACTTACTATTCATCGAACTGATCATTTTTTACTCAAATTTAGAAAATTACCCTTTTCAAAGGGCATAATACAAGGTGAAAGACTGGTTTTTTTATTGTGCCAAGTGATTTTTTTTATGTATAAAATTTATATATGGCTCTTGGGTGCCGTTGTGACCTTTGTGGGGTTTGGTTTTTACGCAGGCAACATCCACGGGTCCATAACAAGCGCGCACAAGTACAATCAGGCTCAGGACAGGCGTTTTGTCAGGGAGTTGAAGCAGAAAATCCCCGTGAGTGTAGGATTTTATAAAGGAGAGTCCCGGACTCCCGGTCTTGCCGCCCGCTGGCGGTTTTAACGGATAACATGAACAGTACAGAGGGGAATCGATGATGCAGGAATACGGCGATTACGACGGGCTGGCCCTTGCGGGCCTTGTAAAAAGCGGCGAGGTGCACCCCAGTGAACTTCTTGAAACAGCCATCAAAAAAGTGGAAGAGCTGAACCCCAGGCTCAACGCCGTGGTCCACACCTTTTACGACCGGGCCAGGATCATGGCGCAGAACGATCTGCCCGATGGTCCGTTCAAAGGCGTTCCCTTTCTGATCAAGGACCTTCTGGACAACTACCAGGGCGAACCTATCTGCATGGGCAGCCGGGGCATCCGCTACGTGCCCACGGAAAACAGCGAGCTGGTGAACCGTTACCTCAGGACCGGCGTGGTCCCCTTCGGGAAAACAAGCACCCCTGAGCTGGGGCTCACCATCACCACCGAACCCAAGGCCCACGGACCGGCCCATAACCCCTGGAAGCAAGGCATCAGCACCGGCGGGTCATCGGGCGGTTCGGCCTGCGCCGTGGCCGCACGCATGGTGCCCATAGCCTCCGGATCCGACGGTGGCGGCTCCATCCGCTTCCCGTCGGCCTGCTGCGGTGTTTTCGGCCTGAAACCTTCACGGGGTCTCAACCCCATGGGCCCTGAAATGGGTGACGGATGGGACGGGGCTGTTTCAGCCCATATCATCACACGGTCTGTGCGCGATTGCGCCGCCATGCTGGATCAGACCGCAGGTCCTGAAATCGGCGGACCTTACCATGTGGCCCGTAACAGTGAAAGTTATCTGGACGCCGTGTCCCAGGACCCCGGCCCTCTGCGCATCGCCTTTTCCCGGAAACCCTTTATTGAAACATCTGTCCACCCCGAGGCTCTGAAAGGTCTCGAAGAAACAGCCAGGCTCCTGGAATCCCTGGGACATCACGTGGAAGAAGCCGATCCCGTGATGGACCGCTCGGTGATCTGGCGGGATTACACCACCGTGGTCACGTCCCATGTGGCGGCGGTGGCCGAACGGGTGAAAAGGGAGCTTGGGCGGGAAGCCTTTGAAAAACTGGAGCCCACCACCTTGTCCATGGCCATGATCGGCCGGTCACTGACGGGCTGCGACCTGATTCAGGCCCGGATGGGCTGGCATGATGTCCAGCTGGCCATGGGCCGGTTCCTCGCCAGTTACGACGTGTTTTTGACCCCCACTCTGGTGGGGCCTCCCCAGCCCCACGGTGTTCTGATGCCCCTTGCCATCGAAGAAATGTCCATGCGCCTGACCAGCCGCGCGCCCATCGGTCGTGTGCTGATGAAAACAGGCTTTGTCAAGCTTTTCTCAAAGAAAACCCTGTCCCGCATGGGTTTCACGATCCTTGGAAACATCACCGGTCTTCCCGGTATTTCCGTTCCTCTCCACACCACGGCTGACGGCTTGCCGCTTGGCATGCTGTTCAACGGCCGCATGTGCGACGAGATCACGCTGTTCCGCCTGGCCGGTCAGCTGGAGCAGGCCCGTCCGTGGATGGGCCGGAAACCGGCGGGGGTATGACCGGGGCAGGGTGGGGGAGGTGAATTCAGACAGAACGGCGTGGCTTACTGTTCAACCCTCAAACCAGACGGGTGTCATTCAAATTCACGGGCTGTTTGAAGAAACGCTCCGGTAATCACGCCCTGCCTCTTGCGGTTGACGCATATCCCGATGGTAAAGGGCTCAAGGGGCGGATCAATATCAAGCATGACAACCATGTCGGCCACAGGACTTTTTTCAAGGACCATTTCAGGTACAAGTCCGATCCCGCAGCCCAGGTGGACCATCACGATGATGGCCTCATTGCCCGTAACCTCCGCGTAAATATGGGGCGTGATGTTCATCCGGCGGATCCATTGGTCGAAACTGTTTCGTGCAATGCCCTGCTTGGGGAGGATCAGGGGGGTGGTCTGCCAGTCGATGGCGTTCGGTACGACGGCATTTTTTCTGGACGTGATCCAGACCAGGGGGGTGGTGGCCACAGGGATGTGTTCGATAAAATCGGGGACCGGGGATGGAATCGCTGCAATGGCGATGTCGGTGTCACCGTGTTTGAGCTGATTAAGGGCGCTTTCCGCGTCACCGGTTTTCAGTTTGATGTAAACATCGGGGAAGTTCCGCCTGAACACGTCCAGGATATCGGGCAGGATGCCGTAGGCGGCGGTGACGGAACAATAGATGCTCAGCTCACCCGCAATTTTTTCTTTTCCATGGACCAGAGCGTATTTTCCTTCTTTCCAGAGCCGGACCATCTTTTCCGCATAGTCCTTGAAGAGTATCCCGGACGGGGTCAGGGCGACGGCCCGGTTGTTCCTTTCAAACAGCTGCCGCCCCACTTCCTCTTCGATCCGGTTGATGGCGCGGGAGAACGCGGAGGGGCTGATGTTGCACAGCGCACTGGCCTTCTGGAAATGGTGGGTTTTGCACAGGGCCAGAAAGAGGTCCATGTCATGGATGTTCATACAGTTACCGTACCTTTGCGCGGATCGAATCGGTTGACATTCAGGGTGAAATCCCCTATGAATGGCCTTGAAACAGCACAGGCCTTCGTTGCATAATACGCAATTTAATATTCGAAATAAATCACTTTACGCAACACAATACATTCATATAGTATCCACACTGATATTAAAAGGCTTGATACCATCAATGATCACTCACATAAATGAAGGAGCATCATCATGAACTTTTTCACCTCGCTTCCCTTTTCTCAGAAAGTCAAACAACTGGGGCAGTGCCGCTTTATGGACCCTGCCGAATTCAACGGAGTCGAAAAACTCAAAGGCAAGAAAGTCGTAATCGTCGGATGCGGCGCCCAGGGTTTCCATCAGGGCCTGAACCTTCGGGACAGCGGCCTGGACGTGACCTATGCCCTTCGTGACGAAGAAATATCGGAAAAACTTCTGCCCTTTAAACTGGCTTCCGAAAACAACTTCAAATACGGAACCTACGAACAGGTGATTCCCGAAGGTGACCTGGTGCTGAACCTCACGCCAGACAAATACCACACGCCCGTTGTCAACCGGGTGGTTCCCCTGATGAAAAAAGGGGCCTGTCTGTCCTATTCCCACGGTTTCAACATCGTGGAGGAAGGCATGAAAATTCGTGAAGACCTGACCGTGATCATGGTGGCCCCCAAGTCTCCCGGTTCGGAAGTCCGTGCCGAGTACCTGCGCGGTTTCGGCGTTCCGACTCTGATTGCCGTCCACACTGAAAACGATCCCAACGGCGACGGTCTTGAAATCGCCAAAGCCTATTGCGCCGGAACCGGCGGAGACAGGGCCGGCGTTCTTCATTCGTCGTTTGTGGCCGAGGTCAAATCCGATCTGATGGGCGAGCAGACCATTCTCTGCGGCATGCTTCAGACCGGATCACTGCTCTGCTTCGACAAGATGGTTGAAAAAGGGGTCGACAGCGCCTACGCGGCCAAACTCGTTCAGAAAGGCTGGGAAACAGTCACCGAAGCGTTGAAACACGGCGGTATCACCAACATGATGGACCGTCTGGAAAATGCGGCGAAAGTCAAGGCCTTCGAGCTTTCCGAAGAACTGAAAACCATCATGCGGCCGCTCTACCAGAAACACATGGACGATATTCTTGAAGGGGTCTTCTCGCAGACCATGATGAAAGACTGGGCAGACAACGACAAGAACCTTTTCACATGGCGGGCCGAAACCGGAAACACCGCCTTTGAAAAAGCCGCGTTGACGGACAAAGCCATTCCCGAGCAGGAATACTTCGACAACGGTATCCTGATGATCGCCATGGTCAAGGCGGGTGTCGAGCTCGCTTACGAAATCATGACCGAAGCCGGCATGCGAGGCGAATCCGCCTACTATGAATCGCTCCACGAGACGCCGCTCATCGCCAACACCATTGCCCGGAACAAACTGTACGAAATGAACGTGGTCATTTCAGACACCGCGGAATACGGCAATTACCTGTTTACCCAGGCCTGCGTTCCCCTTCTGAAAGACTTCATGTCCAAAATCGACGCCGATGTGATCGGCAAAGGCATGGCCGGCGCGGACAACACCGTGGACAA
This sequence comes from Desulforapulum autotrophicum, assembly GCA_020723285.1. Lineage (GTDB taxonomy): Bacteria > Desulfobacterota > Desulfobacteria > Desulfobacterales > Desulfolunaceae > DYJE01. The sequence goes on from DYJE01000058.1 coordinate 6,155, forward strand.
CAAGAAGTTGATCGCCATCAACGAATCGATCCGGAATCACCCGGTCGAAGTGATCGGAAAAAAACTGCGCCAGTTCATGACCAGCATGAAAGCCATTTAGATTAAGGACAACGAAACTTGCTATTCCCGTGATTTCAAGTCACGGGAATAGCTTTTCGTGTATCGCTCTCCTGGTTGCCAAACCTTTCTGCGATAACCATTCTATAGTTTCATCACAGAGATCCCTTTGACCGCCTTACTATCGCTCAGGGCATCATGGAACACATGCCGGTCATCACGAGTGACGCCGTCTTCAGCAAATATCCGGTTGAGACTGTCTGGTAATGGACTCCAAAAAAAAGAATCAATTAATGACGGTGGCCCCGGAACCGAGGTGGCCCCTGAGTAGATCTTATTCTCACAGAAAGAGCTAAACGGAGATCTGACCCCTTTATTTATATTCTCACAGAAAGAGCTAAACGGAGATCTGACCCCTTTATTTATAAACAACGGTGTCCAAAATTGGCCATAAAAGCCATGAAAATTCATATGATTAT
>DYJE01000037.1 GCA_020723285.1 Desulforapulum autotrophicum
TATTTATATATTAAATTATCGCGGGTTTGAAATTCATAGTGCGGAAAGTGAGATACCCAACACCGGATTAACATTTCATAAAACGTATTCATTTTTTCATGAACAGTATAAATAACATGATCAGGAAAGGGCAAATCGAGGGGTTAACAAGGGCGGTATTAAGGGGCTGGTTGAGTTTATTATAAACCTGTTTCAGGTTGCTGTATAAAAATCTCTTCCCATGAGATTTTTTGTCCTCAAGTATTTTTTACAAATGCGCCAAACTTACTCAACGGGTTCAGACATACGCGAAGTGCTGTAATTCAGCCATCTGATAAACATACAGCGTTCAGATTCGGTTGCACGTTCAAATTATATGGTCGATATGGTTATGCGGTTACTGATGCAATATTCGGGGGTAAAGGTGGCCGCTCAGGATCACTATTCAGAACATCATACGAGAGCAGCATCAAGCTGCTCCAGTGCTGCCACAATGTCATTTACTGCCCGCTGATCGAATTCAGGCAAATCTGCTTCATCATGAGTTCCTTTGTTCAAATAAGTCCAGGGTGGTTGCTTGGCATCAGGGCCTAACACGTTGGAGAAAGAATCAATGATCTGGTCTTTGTTCGGAATGGCTGCCTTGGATTTATTGAACTTTGATTTAAGATTATCCGCAAGACCTCTTAAATCCCAAGGCTGATTCGGAGCCCGACGAGATACACTGATCAGGCTGTCTGATTTGTCGCTGTGCTTCCCGTAGTGATACCAGGCTTTATCACACAAATTTTCAAGGGCTCGACGGGCGGACATAAGTGAGTCGCGGTACTCCCCTGTTTCAAAAAGCTCTCTTGCTGCCAACACATAGTTTTTGGGCCTGTTCAGTGAATTAACCTTAATATGGTGATCATCTTTGGGAGAAAACAGGTACGATTCGGTCTTCTTGGCCATTTCTTTGCCAATGATTTGATGGGTTCTGTTGAAAAACTCTTCACCGTGAATGGCGATAATGAGCTGCTTCCCTTTGAAGTAATCATCAATAAATAACGTTTCACGTATTGCCTGCCGATGTTCATCATCAATGGCATTTACCGGATCATCAAAAATAAGGAGTGGACAATTTTCCTTCATGTTTTTGGCCGTCAGTATGGCAAGGCCCAAACAGCGGATGTGGCCTTCGCTCAAGATATGCAACGCGTCAAAATATCTGTGAGGGCCTTTCTTGAAAGCGATTTCCAGACGTTGATTCTGGCTGAGCGGCAAGCGAATGTTGGCTAACTGTTCATGCTCTGCATCATGACGGTTAAACGCGTTATAGAATTGGACAACCGATTGCCCCAAGTCTGCCACCAATTGAGCGGGAAGATCGTTTTTGTAAGTGTTGAGTTTTTTGACAAAGGCGGCGTATGCGCTGGCAATGGTCTGGTTTTGAACGACACTTGTTTTTTCGGCTTCCGCATCTTTAATGAGCTGGGCATTTTCTGTATCAAATTTTCCGATTGCCTCTTCAGCTTTCTTTTTTGAGCCATTTGCTGTCTCCTTCCGCGTTTGCAGCCTGACGATCTTCTCGGCAAAGTCACGAAGGCGTTTGATCTCGCTTTGTTTTTCAGTGCGCCCTTTTGCAGTTATTTCGATTTTCTTGTCGTAAGCTTCAAGCTGTTTGACCTGGCTCTCAAGATGCAGAAACGGGGTAAGTCCATCATCGAACTTCTGATGAAGGGAGTTCCACCAAGTGATCGCTTTTTCATCTGTAATGTAAACTGCTGAGAGCGGATTGTTTTCCGGGAAACGGGAACAGCAGGTGTTCTTCATCTCTGACAGCTTACCCAATGATGTGGTAATGTCACTTTTCAGCGTCTTAACCGCGTCCTGTATGCGGCCTAATTGTTCAAGCTTTTTCAATTCAGCGTCAGCGTGTTCGTAAGGGTTCACTTTCACTTGTGCAAGCGGAGTCTGACAGGCTGGGCAATGCTCCGCACTGCTTTCCCGAACCTTTATGACAGCTTCATAAAGTTGCTTGAATGAAATCTGCTGGCTGGATTTTTCTAATTCCGCCTTTTTTTCATTCAGTTCTCCGGCATCAGACTGAATGGTCTGTTTCAGGGTATCCAGGCTGGTGATGGTGACATTGCTTTTTTGAGGCAGCTGTTTTTGAAGTTCATCCTCAAGTTGCTTAATCATGCCCGGCTTGCCTTCGGTACCATTCAGCTCGTCGGCCATTTGAGGGAATGTGCAGTCTTCCCGATAGGCCTTTGCCAGTTCTTTCTCTTCTTTTTCGATAGTTTGAATTTCTTCAGGAATCGTTGTGTCCAGCTGTTGTTGGTGTCCTGCAAGAGCTTTCCGTTTTGTTGCCAGCTCTTTGGCTTTAACCCCCTCAAGGTCGATGTACCTGTTGTCCATCGTATCTGTGAAGTTGCGGACAAATTCGGTAAAGGCATCCAGGCCAAACAACGTTGAAATCAACTCCGTCTGCTTTGCCGATGCCTGGGCGGCAATGCTGGAGAAATTATCGATGCGGTTTTTTTCTACAAAACAAAAACGATACATGGCCTCATCAGCAGAAACTGGCACATCTTTCCCCTGGTTGTCGAGTCCAACGAGCGTTGGCAGTGTGAAGCTGTTGGTATAGGCATTTTTCAGGTAGTCCTGTTGATTGCGGAATCGTTTGTTTTCCGCTTCAGCGACACTTCCTAAAAGCCCAAACTCCAAGGCTTCACAAAAGCTGGATTTCCCGGTTCCATTGGGGCCGTATATCAGCACGAGTTCACTGGCCAGGTCAAATTCCTCGTGTTTGGCAAAACCACGGAATGGACCCACCGAAAGGCTTTTCAGGTGTGTAAATGGACAGGTTTGCGTTGCAGTCTGCTGCTGCACGGGCTGGATATCTGCGGTGGTTGTTGCCCAGTTCGTTTGAGCCAGTTTTGTGATCTTTTTGATGCGTTGCCCCTGCGCTGTGGATAGCGGGATTAACGTATCCAAATGGTTCAGCACAAGATTGGCGACTTTGCGCACGTCAACGGAAATGTCACCAGACGTCAGAGTTTGAAGAAAGCGTAGATATTCAGACCGGATCATCAGTTTTTCCCTCCGTTCTGATCAAAAAGTTCCTGAAGGATGGCGGCGGAGAGGGTTTCGGCGATTTGGGAGGCGGCGCTGATTTGCTCTTCCAGGTTATCACACAGGGCAAACTTGGCTTCCACCCGGCGGACGATTTCTTGCTGTTCGGCGAGCGGGGGGAGAGGAATAGGCATGGCGATAATATCTCTTACGTTTACATGCGGAGAGGCGGCCCCAATTACTTTGTCTGTTAACGCATGGAATGTTTTTGGAGCATTAAAGAATAGAGACGCGTATTTTGCACAGTATTTTGATAGGAACCGCAATAGCATCACCCGTTGCCCCAAGCAAACGGGGAAGTCTACATCAATTAAGCCTCCAATGCCAAGACGACCGCCTTCACGAATATACACAAAATCATATTTTTGGGGTTGAAGCCGCTGAATTCTCCTTTCGTATTCTTCGGAAGAAACAAAGCGAACAGCGTCCAATTTCAACCCAGTTTCAATAACATCAGGGGCTCTTAGGCAGGGTATCCCATCGTCTTGATACTTAGGAGTGTCGTGAGGGCAATCAACGTGACAAACTGCAAAATTAAACGCACGGCACCACTCCCAACTCTCTGGAACATAGAAAGGAATTTCGTCGGGTTTGATTTCGGGGAGGGAGTTTTGTTTGGGGATTTTCTTTTGTTTGATTAGTTCGGCTTTTTCTGCGGCGATGCGTTTCAGCAGTTCGGCGGCGGGTTCGACATCAGGGTTTTCGGCGCGCCAATCTGCGGTCAGCTTGCCTTCTATCGCTTCCTGCAAAATCGCCTGCCGGTATTTGGCCAGCAATTTCTTTTGTTTTTCGGACTCGTGATCAAGCGATTTGTAGACCCCTTTATGCTGTTGAAGTATCTCAACGATAGATTCTTGCTCGCTTAAGGCTGGCAAGGGGATTTCTACGCCTGCGATTCGTTTCATTGGAAGTGAAACATTGGCAACCCCTTTCATCAAAGGGACGAACAAGATCTCTTTCATCATGTCCAAGTAATGATATAGGAATTCAGCACTTACCTTTGATGGGTCTTTAGGAATCAAGGCGCAAAGGATGGTTCCCAAAGCAAACTTACCCGATTGAAAATGGATTCGCTTCATACTGGCATGGCCATGTCCCGTTGATGAAACCAAAGGGATTATGACGGCATCCTCATCAAACTGGTATTCATTATGAGACTTTCGATCTTCCGATAAGGCAACCATTGGATATTCACCAGGGATCGCCTTAGTTATTTCTGTTTTACCCTTGGAGATTGAACAGATATCACCGAGTTTCACCATCTGCCACGCCATCAATCCATCTCCTTCAATAAACGCTGACCTTTCCGGGTCAGGCGGTATTTCTGATTCCGGCTGTTGGGTTTGTCGGGAAGGGTCATTTCAAGCAGGTTTTCGTCAACAAGGCGCTGAAATCCTTTTTTGAAGTTTCCGGATCGGCTCGTATAACCGGCGATGGAAAGAAGTTCCTGACCGGTCTTGTCGTCACTCTCGCACCCCTTGAGAATTCTGGTTTGCCAGGGCAGCAGCTCGACTTGGGCCTCGACTTGGGCCTCGACTTGGGCCTCTGTTTGTTGCGCGGTGAAGTAGCCCTCATCAAAGGGGAAGCAGACTTCCAGGAAATGGTCACTGAGTTTAAAAACACTATCCGCATACACGGAAAGAATGCGGTAAATTCCCGATCCCAGTTGTTCCACGAAGTCCAGATCCCGATAGACCCGCATCAGTTCGCGATTGCGTGGCATGGACCGACCCGCAAAAAATTCCTCTTTCGACAGCCCATACACCAGCCCGCCATAGGAGGTGATGGAAAGACGGTCTGCATAGATCTCCACCACCGGCGGGACTTCATGGGTGTAATCATTGTGGACCATGGCATTGATTAACGCTTCGCGAAGGGCTCGCCGGTCAATCATTCGTTTTTGCAGGCGCTCTGCATCGCCGGTGATTTTGGTAAAGGTGCGGTTTTCCACGTCCAGTTTGTCCAAAACAAGGTGGGTTGCCTTGACCAGGGAACAATAGCCGTATTCTTCATTTTCAATCAGATCCACCTTGTCGGTTCCGGCATATTTTGCGACTTTTATGGAGATGCTGTTCTGGTCGGCCAGCAAATAGGCGACATAGTTGAGCCGGTTGTCGGGGGTATAGAGATCCAGGTTCTCCAAAAAGGCGTCGTTAATCTGGAATCCCTTTTCCTGATAGTAGATTTTGAGCTGCTGGAACGTGAGTTTCCGGTTGGTGGGCGCGGGGATGTTCCGCAATGAATTGCGCACCCGCGACGCGTAGAGCTGATCGATCATCGACACGGTCATGGGCTGTACACCACTGCCCACCCGGGTAAAGCAGCCCGCCGGGGACTGGCCGTATTTTTTCAGATAGTAGGGTTTTTCCGTACCGCGTGCAACAACCACATGCACAACAATCTTGCCGTCGTGGTCTTCGGGGAAGACGTCAAAAAGCCCCAGACAGGAAGGCAGGATGTTGTTTTTGATCCGGTCGGCAACCCCCAGCATGACCCCGTCCGAGTTTTCAACGCCGCAAATCTGGCCATCGTCTTCAACGCCGATCAGTATATCACCGCCTTTTTCCGAATTCAGAAAAGCGATGACTTCCTTTTCCAGCTTGTCGTTGAGTTGTGATTTAAACTCAACGGTACTGTTTTCCATGGCGAACCGCTTCATCAAAACGTCTCCCGGAGTTGCCGGATCAGTCCGGTACTTTTGGCAAAGGAGGATTCGAGCATATCAAGCAGCTCTGCGGCCGTATGCGGGGTTTCCTCTTCTTCGCGATGCGGGTTTTTGATGTCGAGGTCATAGTTGCGTTCTTTAATCTCCTGACCGGAAACCTTCCAGGCTATCTCGGATTCTTTCCGATTATTCCACCACGCTTTTTCAGCGTCGAACTCCTCGATGCGGATCGGCTTGGTTTTGGAATAGGATTTCTGACCTTCGGGCAGTTTGTGTTCATAGTACCAGATGTCCTTGGTCGGTGTGCCTTTTTCAAAGAAACAGAGGTTGGTGGCCACCGAGGCATAGGGCGAAAAGACGCTGTTGGGCAGGCGCACGATGGTGTGCACGTTGCAGTCGGTCAGCCACTTTTCACGGATGCGCTGTTTGACACCGTCGCCGGTTAGGCTTCCGTCGGGCAGGACAATGGCGGCGCGTCCGCCGGGTTTGAGCAGGTGGATCATCAGAATCAGAAAGAGGTCGGCCGACTCCTTGGTGCGGAAGTTCAGCGGAAAATTGTTCTCGTTGTTGTTGGCCACGGCTCCGCCAAAGGGTGGATTGGCGAGGATCACATCAACCCGGTCTTTGGCCTTGTGGTCGGTCAGCGGACGGGCGAGGGAGTCGTCAAAGAGCAGGTTCGGCACTTCGATGTCGTGCAGTATCAGGTTGGTCGTTGCCAGCAGGAACGGCAGCGGCTTGAATTCCCATCCGGCGATGTTGTCCTGTATGGACTGACGCTGCTGAACATTACCTGCCTGTGATTTGAGGTGTTCCACCGCGCAGGTCAGAAAACCGCCGGTTCCGCAAGCGGGGTCGAGCAGTTTTTCTCCCAGCTGGGGGTTGATGATGTCGGTCATGAATTGGGTTACGGCTCTCGGTGTGTAAAACTCGCCGCTTTTTCCGGCGGATTGCAGCTCCTTCAATATTCCTTCGTAGATATCGCCGAAGAGGTGGCGTTCATTGGCAATATTGAAATCGACCTCGTTGAGCTTGTTGACCACCTTGCGCAGGGCGGTGCCGGATTGCATGTAGTTGTTGTTGCCCTGAAACACGTCACGCACGATCAGGGCTCGTTTGTTACCGGAGGCCACATCCACTTTGCGCAGAGCTGGAAAGAGCTTGTTGTTGACGAAGTGCAGCAGTTCGTCGCCGGTGATACCTTCGTCGTCTCCCGCCCATTCGTCCCAATGGAATTCAGCGGGGATAGGCGACTGATAGGCGTCGTCCATGAGTTCGAGTTCTTTGTCCTTGTCGGAAAAGATTTTCAGAAAAAGCATCCAGCCGAGTTGTTCAATGCGCTGGGCGTCGCCGTTGATGCCCCGGTCTTCGTTGCGCATGATGTCGCGGATGGATTTAATGACAGATTGTATGGACGACACTATGCGGCCTCCTTGTAGATGGCGTGTTCAAGTTCTCGTATGGCTCCCAGGTAGTTGGCCTTGCCGCCAAAGACCTTGATGATTTCATAGGGTGAGCCGAACCGATCGAAAGGCTGTACCTTTAACACTTCCATGGATTCAAGGTCTTCAACCCCGTGTTCGGCGTATTTATCGAGCAGGGCTTCCAATACAGCTTTGGCGGCATCCCCATACTGGGTAAAGTAGTTTCGTTTTTTCACGTTTTCCACCCGTTCCCTGCGGGTGAGGGGTGGCTGATCAAAGGCTACATGGCAGATAATGTCAAAGATATCCAGCTCCCGGTTGACGGCGTTGCGCAGTTCATCCACCAGAACGCCCTGTTCGGCCAGCTCGGCGATAATCGCGGCCTTGCGGTCGGCATTGTTCCAGTTGTTGAGAAAATTGTCCAGACTGGCGTAATATCCGAGGATCTGCTGGCGGGTGTAATCTTTAAGGCTTAAGGTAATGGGTCTGCCATTGTGGTCAAAATACATCTCACGGGTGATCAGTGCGGTGACATCAATCCCGTTGACCACCACTTTCTCACGAGGTTGAGGATCATCCTCGCCGATCGAAATGTCCGGTGTTTCATAGGGTTCACTTTCTTCGGCGACAAACATCTCTTCACCCGATTCTTCATCTGCAACCGGATAGGCGGTTTCTTCCTCTTCGTCCTCAATTCCTGAAAGATCCTCCTCCTCCGAGGCTTCCTTGATTCGCACCGGATCACCGTCAAAGTCCGGGTCTGCAAAGAGATCGGTGACATTGCGGAAATCCAGAATGGTGAAATACTGTTTTCCGTATTCTTCATTGATACGGGTTCCGCGCCCGATAATTTGTTTGAATTCGGTCATGGACTGAATATTGGAATCGAGTACGATCACCTTGCATGTCTGGGCATCGACGCCGGTGGTCATCAGCTTGGAGGTGACGGCGATCACCGGATGTGTCTCTTCGGGATTGATGAAGTTGTCCAGCTCACGTTTGCCTTCATCATTATCCCCGGTGATGCGCATAATGTATTTGGCATTGTCTTTGGCCAGGTCGCCGTTGGCATTGACCATTTCCCGGCGGGTGGCCTCGGCATGTTCAATATCCACACAGAACATGATGGTCTTGGAAAAGCGGTCGGTACCTTTGAGGAATTCGGAGACCTTTTCCGCCACCCGCGTGCGACGCTCTTCGACAATGAGGTTTTTATCAAAATCCGTTCGATTGTAGATACGGTCTTCAACGGGGTTTCCGTTTTTATCACGATAACCAGCCGGGGGCCGCCATCCTTCGAGATCAATGTTCAATCCGATGCGGACAACGCGGTATGGTGCCAGAAAACCATCGTTGATACCCTGCCTGAGGGAATAGGTGTAGATGGGGTCACCGAAGTATTCAATGTTTGAGATTTCTTCGGTCTCTTTCGGGGTGGCCGTCAGGCCGATGTGGGCGGCATTGCCGTAATAATCTAGAATACGCCGCCACGCACTGTCTTCCCGGGCGCTGCCCCGATGACATTCGTCCACCACAATCAGATCAAAGAAGTCGGGTGAAAACTGTTTAAAGATATCCTGCTCGGGGTTGGTTCCGGAGAGTCCTTGATAAAGGGCAAGATAGATCTCGTAGGATTTGTCAACCTTGTGATTCTGCACCACCGTCATTTTTTCTTTGAAATGGCGGAAATCGCCGCGCCTGGTCTGATCGATCAGGGCGTTGCGGTCGGCCAGAAAGAGAATACGTTTTTTTACACCGGCGGTCCAAAGGCGGTAGATGATCTGATAAGCGGTATATGTTTTTCCGGTGCCGGTGGCCATCACCAATAAAATGCGGTTTTCTCCACGGGAAATAGCTTCAACGGTTCGATTTATGGCGATCTGCTGATAATAGCGGGGGGTTCGTCCACTGCCATCCAGAAAATAATCCTGTTTAGCAATACGATCCTGTTCTGTGGTCTCGATGCCTTTATATCGTTTATAGCGTTGCCAAAGCTCTTCAGGGGATGGGAACTGTTCGATGGTCAGTTCCTGCTCAGTGACATTGCCGGTGCTTCGATCATGAAAGACGAAGCCGTCGCCGTTGCTGCTGAACACACACGGGATATCGAGAATCTCGGCATAGTCGATGCCCTGTTGCATTCCGGAACCGACGGAATGGGTGTTATCCTTGGCTTCTATGACAGCTACGGGAATGTTCGGTCGATAATACAGGATGTAATCCGCAAATTTTCGTTTGCCACGAGCTGTGGAAGAGCCACGAACATAGATGCGTCCATCCGTGAAATAAACTTCCTCACGGATCTGGGTCTGAATATTCCATCCCGCCTGTTTTAATGCAGGGGTAATGAACTTGGTGCAGATATCCCGTTCTGAGAGTTGTTTTTTATTCATCAGCCAGCTCTTCTTTTACCTTTGGCAATTACAGAATTGGCCAGACTTGCGTTGGGCAAGCTTGGAATGAGTTTTCTGAAAGCTCTCCAATCGATACATCATATATTATATTCTTAACAAATTTGAAATTCAGGTTTTCCTTATTCAGTGCGTCTTGAAGCGCAAGTTTGACCCATAGAAATTCAGGCTCACCGATCAGCCGGGCTATCTTAGCAGCTCTTTTCGGTGTCGTTATTCTCCGGCCCTTCTCGATGTCGCGTAGGCTTCGAAGTGAAATGCCTATCTTTTCAGTTATGTCTGAAGGTCCGTTGGCCGTCCGTCATTAAATGAAAATAGCCGGGTTACAATGAAACCGTTCACTGAGCGCTTTGATTTGCCGTTTGTTTAACTCTCGCTTTCCGTTCAGGATTTCAGAAACAACCCCAGGGCTACCAATTTCAACAAGATCCTTTTGTTTCAGGCCATGTTCTTCCATTAAAAACCGGAGGCATTCAATGGGGTCTCCTTTTGGTTCCTGGATATGTCTTTTTTCGTATTCAGCGATCAGGGTTCCCAGGGTATCCAGCAGGCCAAGCCGTGGATCATTTTCATCTTCAATGGAATCCATAAGAAAATCAGAGAATTCAATCAGCCTGTTTAATTCTTTTTCGTTTGATGGAACGGTCAGATATTGAGAAACCAAAGTCCAGGCGTTTATTATTCCTTCGTATTGTGCCATGAATCCTCCTTCCATTTTTCTTTGTCGTATTCTTTATGGGTCAATATATGACGGATGTAAACTCGCCTTAAATTATACCGGATAAATGCGATAAGCCGGTATTTGTTGCCGCCGATATTGAATACAACAAAATTTTTTACCTGATCTGCGCTTGGAAAAATCTTGTGAATATCATGGAAGCTTTCGAATATTTCTTTATCTACGATTTTAAACCAGCTATTAAGGGATGATTTTGCATCCGCATGATCTAAAATAAAATCCCTGATTTTCTTATAGCTGATGATATGCATGCGATCCGCTCCACTTGTATTAATATTCGCAATATGAGAATTCTATAATACCGCTTTCTCCCTGTCAATTATTATTCTCAATATGAGAATGTTAATCCCGTATAATTGAATACGGCCTGACTCTCATTTCTTCTTTCCCGAAATATTCACCACCTTTTCCGGTTCCTTGGCTTCAATTTGACCGATAATATCTCCGGCAAGATTCGCCGCCCTATGAAGCGTTTCATCCCGCAAATGAGCATATCGTTGCGTCATTTGCGGGGATTTGTGCGTTAACAGTTTTTGAAGGGTGAACATATCCACCGCGCCGGAACTGGCAAGGATGCTTGCATAAACATGGCGTAAGCCGTGCAATGCACGAAAGTTTTTTGGTAATCCAGCCTTTTCCTTGATCCGGTTTACCTGTTTAATGATATCCTCTCTCTGACGACCACCGCGCCCAGGAAAAACGTATTCACTTCCGGTTCGTTCATGTGATTCAAGATTTTGTCTTGCTGAAGCACTCAAGGGAATCTTCTGATCAATTCCACCCTTGGGTTCACGGATATGTATAACCCCACGATTAAAATCAATGTCAGCCCATTTCAGGCGGAAGAGCTCGCCGCGCCTCATGCCGGTATACAAAGCCATTTTCATCAGGTTTGCAAGCTGCTTGCTTGGTTCTTCTTCAATGACTTTTAACAAGGAGACAAGTTGCTCCGGTGTCAGATCCTCGGTTTTCTGGTTGTTCACCGTTGGTTTCTGGATACGAAATGAAATCCCTGTACAAAGGTTTTTCTGGCTGCCGAAATTGATAATCCATGTCAGGAGATTTAAAATGTGTTTCACGGTTTGCGGTGAAAGTTTTTTTGAAAGGTTGATCCTGATGCGGTCAACATCAAGGGGGCTGATTCTGAAGGTTCCCTGTCACCAAAAACGGGCTGGATATATTTTTCGTATCGTCCTGCATCTGTTTGAACGCTCTTTCCGGGCTTGCGATTTGCGTTGTATTTTTTCCATAGCTTGTCTATCGTCCATCGTCCGGCTTCTGCTTTTTTTCTGGCTTCCTCCGCTTCTCTTTTCTCCTGATTCGAAAGCCCACCTTCACCCATACGTTCAACCCGTATTTTTGCCGCCCTCGGTGCTGACATGTCATCCTTCTTGGCTCGTCCAGCTTTTTCGTGGACCTGTTTCCCGTTCTTCCGGTACGTGATGTAATAAATCCGTTCAGGCTTGCCGGTTCCGATCTCTTTTCCTTCGATGTAATAAACACCTGGATAATCTGTAGAGTATCGTTTTTGAGCGGGCATATTTTAAATCCTTATGGATTTAATTTTGATTATTCAATAATAAGTATATGTTAAGACATATGGGTAGATCGCGGTAAGTATTACCTTTCGGCCTGTCACGCCGGAGGTCGCGAGTTCGAGTCTCGTCGCTCCCGCCACTCGATAATCAAGGCTCTTGGACATGTCCAAGGGCCTTTTTTATTGGAGTCTTTTTTTCATTATTTGAGAAGAGATGAGAGAGTGAGCTGCGCCGATAATGCCATAGCGGTAGTTGAACAACTCCATTAACCGGGTGTTTATCCAACACGAAGACCAATGACGAATCAAGGGTTGAAGCGGTTGAAAAACCACCCAATCATTGTCCTGCCCAGAAAAGAGTTATAAGCTGTTGCGTTCTTTTCCTTAAAATCTGTTGAACACATTACCGGCGACCTTACGATCCAATTTCTTTTTTCACATAGCTGCCCGGCGCATCTTCAATGGCTTTATACTGCCGATTTCCAGGACTTCTCTTTTTGACGAGCTGCCCCGCGTATCCTCTGTTCCACGTCAGCCAGTTGTTCCACCAGGAACCGGCTCTCCATGTGCTTGCCGCCAGCCATTCGTCCGGAGATTCAGGAAGGATTTCCGAATATCTGTAGCCATATTTATTCTTGTCGGGTGGATTGATGACACCGGCCACATGGCCCGAACCGGCAAGAACAAACTGAACTGGGCCGGAATGGATGCGGCATCCATGGTATGATCCTTTCCACAGAACGATGTGGTCCTCTTCTGTCGTAAGAAAATACGCGGGTGTTGTTATGGCCGACAAATCGATGGGAACACCTTTGAGCCTGATTCCTCCGGGCTCCTTCAATTTGTTTTCAATATACATTTTGTTTAGGTAAAACACATACATATTGGCAGGAAGATTGGTTGAATCCGAATTCCAGTATAGAATATCGAAGGGAACAGGCGTCTTTCCTTTCAGGTAGTTGTTGACGACGTAATTCCAGATCAGTTCGTTGGATCGAAGCATGTTGAATGTCTGGGCAAGCTGACGGCCATCCAGGTAACCGGTGGCCATGACCGTTTTCTGGATATCGGAAAACTGATCTTTATCCACGAAAATGCCCAGGTCGCCGGGGTTTGAAAAATCCATGAGCGTGGCCATATAGGTTAAGGAAGCAAATCTGTCTTCGCCTGTTCCGGCAAGATAGGCCGCGGTTGATGCGAGAAGGGTTCCGCCTGTGCAATACCCCATGGCAGACACTTTCTTTTCCCCGGTGATGTCCCTTATAATGTCAAGGGCTTTCAGATGACCTTCGCTCATATAGTCTTCGTATTTCAAATGGGCATGCTGACGGTCACAATTCACCCAGGAAATCATGAAGACCGTGTATCCTTTTTTAACCAGCCACCGCACAAGGGAGTTGCTCTCATTCAGGTCCAGGATGTAGTATTTGTTGATCCAGGGAGGGGAAATCAGAATCGGGGTTGAAAAAACCTCATCCGTGATCGGTTCATACTGGATCAGCTGCATCAGCTCATTTTGAAAAATGACTTTACCCGGCGTTGTCGCAATGTTTTTTCCAAGCTCAAAAGCCTGTCTGTCTGTCATTTTGATGCTGATGTTTCCGTCCACACTGTTGACATCGTTGATAAAATTTTCGAAACCCTTGATAAGATTATCGCCCCCCGTTTCAAAGGTTATTTTCAACAGCTCAGGATTTAAAAGGAGAAAATTGGACGGGGACAAGGCGTCTGTGATTTGTTTGGTAAAAAAAACAAGTTTCTTTTTTTTTTGCTCATCAATGCCATCCACATCACCGATTTCTGAAACAATTTTATTGATATTTCGTGATGTTACCAGATAAAAATCCCGCAGGAAGCTGTAGAACTGATTGGAGTCCCATTCGGTACTTCTGAATCGTTTGTCAGCCAGCTTTGCCCCGATACTTTCTTTCGGCTCCTTCACCCCGATGAAGTTGTCAAAAAGACATTCTGCAAGATTCATATAATCTGATATGAACCTCTGCTGGGCTTTAAAAAAATGCTCGGGATTAAAAAAGTATTTCATCAGAAACTCGTTGTAATCCGAAGCGATCACGTAGTCTTTCTTTAAATCCTTGGAAACAGCCCAATTTTTGAGAAAAAAAGACAGGATGCCTTTCTGCTTGGACAGCATCTGGGTCATCAGCTCGGCAATCTTGGCGACATTAACACCGGAATGGGTTTCCCTTTTATTCATTGGCCCCCCTCTTGAACATTGCAGAAAACGTCATGACAGGAATTTTTGATTTTTTTAAACAGTACACTATTTTTAGGGTTTTTTGCAAGGTACCCAACGGACTTATCGTGCAGTCCCCCTGCATGGATCAGGAGCGCCGACTTGCCCCGGATAACGGTGAGACTCTGTGCCCTGAAGCAGCATATAGATCGAAATGATGCCGTCGATACGCTCTTTGATGTAATGGGCCACATCCAGGGCCTTTTGCCGGCTGATGCTGGGAATGTCTTTCGAAAGATCCTCAAGCCGTTTGATGTTCGCACCGATGGTTTTACTGACAAACAAACCCGCAACCCCGCCGTTTTCAGGAATAAGGCCGCAGCCCCCGGCTGTGCCGACAAAAGTGACCCCCACCACAATGGGAACCACGATTTTGGCCTGCCCGGATCGGCAGACACCGACCACGGGTTTAAAACTTTTTTTCGCCTCATTCGTTATATCGTGATTGGACGGCGAACAGATGAATGCCTGGCCGTCAGGATTGCTTTTGATGGTATGACACAGGGGATTGCGTGTGACCGTGCCGGTGATGCTGACGCCGTCAGCATCACAAATGGTCGGATTAAACCCTGATCTTTCACGAATTTCATTTTCAAGTTTCATCCATTGTTCAACAGGGAGAATATCGGTGAGTTTCATATAACCTCGCTTTCACTAAGTCCCTCTGAGCATGCCTGTTCTCACACAGCAAAAAATGAATACGGATTAGTCACACAAGCCCATGGCTCAAAATCATTTTCCACGCATATCCCGCAAACGCGGAACCGAAAACAACGGGAATCATACCCCATTTAAAGCGAACAAGCCCAATAAAAAAAACCAGGGCCGCGCAAATCGCATAAACATCCACACCGCCTGTGTTCGGCATCACGACATGCTGGGTGAACATCACACAGAGATTCATAACCACGCCGACCACGGCAGCGGTAATCCCTGAAAGGGCGGCCCCTATGGTTTTGTTGTTTCGGAGCTTCTCAATGTAAGGTGCCCCGACGAGAACCCACATAAAACAGGGAACGAATGTCACCCATGTGGTTAAAAGCCCGCCGGTCAGGCCCGCGAGAAATGGGCTCATACCCTTTGCGTGGGTGTATGCGGCAAAAAAACCCACGAACTGGGTCACCATGATCAGAGGGCCGGGGGTGGTTTCCGCAAGTCCCAACCCGTCCATCATCTGTTCGGGAAGCATCCAGCCGTAATGACTGACGGCCTGCTGGCCGATATACGCAAGAACGGCATAAGCGCCTCCGAAGGTCACCATGGCGGCTTTGCTGAACAGAATTCCAATGTCCATGAAAATGTCGTTCCATCCCCGGAAAAGTCCAAGAAGGATCATGGGCAAAAACCACAGGGGAACACAGACAGCGATCACTTTGAACGTATGTTGCCATGTGGCCTGATTTTTACCTGGATTGGCCTGGCCGGATACCATCTGATGTTGAGATTTTGCTGCACCGTTTTTTGAATTGACAATGAATTTTGAAGGAAGCAGGCGAGCCCCGACAAGACCTGAAAGCCCTGCGATCAGGATAATCAGAGGGAAAGGCAGCCCGGCAAAATAAATCCCGATAAATGACAAAATGGCGATAAAAATGAGAGCATCGCTTTTTAACGATTTCTTGCCCATACGAATCACGGCTTCGGCCACAATGGCCGCAACGGCGGGTTTCAGCCCGTAGAACAGTGCATCAACTGCCGGAATATTTCCAAAAGCCGCATAGATATAGGACAGGACAAGAAGAATAAAAACTGCGGGCAGAACAAAGAAAACACCGGCTATAATTCCTCCGAGATGGCCGTGCAGCAGCCACCCGATGTAAACGGTCAACTGCTGGGCTTCGGGGCCTGGGAGTAGCATGCAGTAATTCAGAGCTTGCAGAAAGTGATCGTCGTCGATCCATTTCTTTTCCTCGACCAGATCCTTGTGCATGATGGCGATCTGACCGGCGGGACCGCCGAAACTGATAAAACCGAGTTTAAGCCAGTATTTGAAGGCTTCAAAAAATGTGGGTGTGTTCAACATGGTCATTCTCCTTGATCAATAAAACCGGTTATGCGGCTGTTCCTCCCGCCTCTTCTGCAACTGAAAGTGTTGGGCATTCAGGCTCATCATCTTTTTCTTCCGGGGGTTTGACATGCTGAAACATAGTGTAGAGGCTGACATCGTAAATGATTTTAAGACCGCCCGCCAGAAAAAACGGAACGCTGAAAAAAATCGGATTCGAAAGAAATAGTCCGCTCAAAGTCGGTGACAAAGCCGCCCCCAACGAGCGTGCGATGTTGGTTATCCCCGATGCCGCCGTTCGTTCATCCGGTGCCACCACGGCCATGGTGTACGACTGGCGCGTGGGAACATCCATCTGGGATATGCTGAACCGCAGCAGCAGCAAGGCGATGGCCCATCCCAGAGTCGGCATGAGCGGCACAAGGATGAGCAATATGTTCGACGGAATGTGGGTGAACACCATGGTCCTGATAAGGCCGATCCGTGCCGCGATCCGCGTGGCCAGAAGGGCCGAAATCCCGGCAAGAATGTTTGCGCCGAAGAAGATGGAACCAAGAACTCCGGTATCCACGCCGAACCGGGTGTGGAACCAGTAGGCCATGATGCTTTGAACCACAAAGCCGCCTGCAAAGGCGTCCAGGGCGAAAAGGGCGCTGAGTCTGACGACCACCTTTTTTGAACGGTGAAGGCCGATGTACGTTTTCACCGGTTTTACCCTGTCCGGCATATTCCGCTGGGTTTCCGGAACTTCAACACGCGGGGACAAGGCGATAAACAGGATCATCAGTATCCCGCCTGCGACGGCGTAACCTATCATGATATGCCGGTACGATTCAAAAGCGCTCATCCCGTTTTGCTGCAAAACATGGGAAAGCCAGCCGCCACCCAGAGCACCCATGGCGGTGGCGAACGATCCGGCCAGATTGTACCAGCCGAACACCGCCGTCCTTTGTTTATCGTCGATCAGCTGGGAAAGCGCCGCCTGCTCGATGGAAAGAAAGGGGCCGATTTCGTTCCCGCTGGGGCTGATGATGCCGATGATGGCGGCGAGCGTCAAAACCGCAGGGTTTCGGGTGACGGCGAAAATCACCCCCGACACCGCCATTAAAAAAGCGCCGAACACCAGCATCCGCCTTCTCCCGTAGCGATCCGCCACCGCTGTCACGCCAAATGACAGAGCCACGTCGCCCACGAGGGTCATGGTCAGGAGAAGGCCTATCTCTGCGTCGCCCAGGCCGGTTTCCGACAAAAAAATAACCAGGACCACCGACATGAAGCCAAAGGCGAAAAGACGCATGATCCGGGCTGTAAAAAGCAGTGTGATATTTATCCTCATACGATCTGTTCCTTCTAATGACTCGACGTTCTTTTTTATTCAAAGAATCTCCATGCCCCCGGAAGGGACGCCGGAGGCAAAAACCTCATAATTAAAGGCTATGTCAAGTTTCTCAACCTCTATTCATCCACCCTTTTATTTCTTCATGAATAGCGACATACCGCTTTAGCGTCACCTCATTTTTCCCATATTTTTCATAGGTGGTGAGAATATCGATAAAACGGTTTTCCGCGCCGTTTTCATCGGTGTCCGGCACAATGCCGTCCGTGTAGATATCCACCATCCTGTCCGCGTAGATCACGATTTTCTCTTCAGGTGTCCGCAGGGTGTAATCCCTCACCGGCAGGCCCAGCTCAACGGCTTCCGGCTCGGTGAGACCGCCACGGATGTGCTTGAGGATAATGGCAATGATCCGTTCGTCCAGGCCGAGCTGTTCTGCCATTTGAGCGCCGATTTCCCCGTGCTGCATGCCGTATGTCCGGGCTTTTCCGAAATCATGGTAAATGGCCCCTAAAACGATCAGTTTCCGGTCGAGGGCTATGCCGATGCGGGTCGAAATCTCCAAGGCTTTCCGTGCCACTTCGATGCTGTGGGCTACCGCTTCCTCCGGACAGCCTTCGTTTTTAAGGATCTCGATATCCTTCATGGCCAGGTCTTCCACGATATGCAGCAGAAACTCCCTCTCCCCTTCATCGCCCCAGAGATTCCTCACGTATTCCCTGTTCTCCGGAAGACGGTCCAGGTCGTGACGCTCTTTCTTGCTTTCGGGGTGGTTGTCGAGCCAGTCGTGCATGTCCTTATATTCGTTTCCTGTTCTTGTTTCACTTGTTTTGAGATGTGTTTCAAAAGGTGGCATGATCGTTTCCTTTCACTGAGCGTTATATTATATGTAACCTTGGTTACATTTAAGATAATACATGTCTTGAAAGAATGTCAAGATAAATGCCATTTTTATTGAAAATATAAACGATATCATCTATATAATGATGTACCTTGAGTTACAAAAAAGAGGATTGAATGGACAACCCACAAGAATGGCTGATGCTGGTTTACAAACTGCCCAAAGCGAAAACGTCCGCCGGGAAAGTGGCATTGTGGCGGAAATTGAAAAAGCTGGGCGTCTGCCCGGTTCAGGATTCGGTGTGTGTCCTTCCTTTATCTGACAAGAACCGGGAGGATTTTGAATGGATCGCGGCGGAAGTCACGGAGGGAGGCGGTGACGCATCGGTGTGGATCACCGTTTCCATGAGCCCTGACAAGGAAAAAACGGTCAGGGAATTTTTCATTGCCCAGGTGAACGATCAGTACCGGAAAATTATCACGGATATTGAAACCATCACCGATCCGAACGAATTGAAAAAAATATGGACGTACTTTCACAGGACGAAAAATCAGGACCACCTGAAATCACCGTTGACCGTGGAAGTGAAAGCCGCCTTCGAGAAACGGCTGTATGAAATTCAAAACAGCCTTGACTTATAAGGCACTGGAGTGAAGCATGAAATGGATAACCTGGGAGCGTGTCGGGATAGACCGGATGGCCTGTTCATGGCTGATCAAGAAATTCGTGGATGAAGCGGCCGAATTTACCTTCATTGAAAAAGGTGCCGATTACAAGGACATCGACGGCATCCCCTTTGACATCCCCGGCGCAGCTTTAAGCCACAAACGCGGAAAATGCACGTTCTGCACCATTCTCAAGGAATACAGCCTGAACGACAAAACCCTTGACCGCATGGCGGAAATCGTCAACTCGGCGGACACCATCAACGATCTCCTGCCCGAGCCGGAAGCCGCTGGCCTTGATCTGGTCTGCAGGAGCATATCAAGGTTCATGAACGACGATGCCAAGACGATTGAACAGGCTTATCTTCTTTTTGAAGCCATGTACCTCTACATGGGTGATAAAAACTAACTAATCAAATAAATCAGTCGTTTAATGGAGAAATTGTCATGGAAAGAACCATAAAACCCTCGGAACTTGAAACAGCCATTGAAAAAAAACAGATCAAACAGATCCTCGATGTCAGGCGCAAAGCTGACTTTGAAGCTGACAATCGGACCATTCCGGGCGCTGTATGGCGTGACCCGGAAAAAGTCGATGAGTGGAGCAATGAACTCATGAATGATCAGGAAACAGTCATATACTGTGTTCGTGGTGGTTCGGTCAGCAACAGCGTTCTCGATCACCTTTTATCGAAAAACATTAAAGCACGTTTCATCGAGGGGGGACTTGTAGCCTGGGACAACAAAGAGCATAAATAATAATTCCAGGGGATTGGATGCCGCAGAAGCAAAAAACCCTCACAGTCCTTTTGCAAACTCCTCGATGGTCCTGCCCCGCAGGGCCTCGGCGATTTCGAACACGTAGTCGTAGATGTGAAGACCTTTGGACGAGGCGATGATTTCACCGTTCTCGACACCGATGGCGGCGGCGCAGTACTGTTTCATCATTTCGATGGCGGCGAGGTTCGCGGGAAAACCGCCGTAAAGATCCCAGGACCTGAAATACGGAAAGAAATGAAGTTTCCCGTCCTGGATGCGGGTGTCGATGTGCCGCAGGCACGGTGGATCGATGAGGGTCATGTCCGAGGGCTGGCCCACCTGGAGGATCATCTGGTTGTTCCGGTAGCCTTTGTTTTTGTAAGTCCAGATCATCAGTTCCATCTGGTTCAGGAAATATCCGTCCTCGGTTTTCACCAGGATTTTCCGGTCCTCCCAGACTTCACACTCCTGGATGAGGATATCTTTCATGTCCGCGTAGTGCTCCGGCAGATTCCTGACATCGCAGCGGCAGATCCGCTGGCCGTAGGTGTAGGATTCCCCTTCCTTTTCCTCGCCGGTCATCAGGTAGGGCAGGTAGTCGTCCAGATAATCGTCGGCCACGGGATTGGGAAACCCGAAAGCCGGGCTGACCTGGGGCAGCAGGGGGACCACCGACGGGTATTTGATGTGGATGGTGATGTAGTCGAACTCCAGCCTCTTCTGCCCCTCGAAGGAGCCCCGGTCGATGGTGAAGGAACGCCCTTTTTCCACACATCGGTACAGGGTCTGGAACCAGGCGTCGGAAAGACTGGTGGCTTCGATGAACAGGGGTTGAAGCATGTTTTTGTCTCCTGTGTTTAAGTGATTCACTCCGGTTTAAGGCGCAAGGGCGAATGACCGCAGGCACCGGTAAACCGCTCCGTGTTGTGAAAGGATGCTCTGCATCAGATCCATGGAGCAGACCTTCAGGGCGATTCCGCTGAAATCCGCCGGGATGCTCCATCGGCGCGCATCCAGTTCCCGGCAGCGGCCCAGGGTGACATGGGCTTTGAAGCGCCGCCGATCTTTTGGGAATCCGCAACCGCTGACCGCCGCATCCACCTCATCCGCCAGGCGTTCGAGATCCGCTGAAGGTGAAACACCCGCAGCGATCACCCGGGCTTTCGACCGTGACGGAATCCACATCACCGGGTTGAGGCCGATGGAAAAACATGGGCTTTCACTGGCGGTTCGAGCCAGACGATCCGTCAGACAGTTGAGGTGTTCCTCTCGGGCGTCACCGATAAATTTCAAGGTCAGATGGATGTTTTCCACTGGCGTCCAACGGATTTTACCGGCCCACGACGCCTGTTTCAAAGCGCCCAGAGCTCCTTCCATGGAAGACAGGGTTTCCCTTCCCGGCTGAATGGCCACAAACAAACGGACCGTGTGCCTATTCGTGTTTTCCGCTGTTTTCATCATCGAGCTTAAGGGCTCTATCAATGGCGTTTTTAAGGGCCGACGCATGCATTTCACCGGCAAAATGAACCGGACTCTTGCCATACATCACATCCCAGCCCGCGGGATTGGCCGTGCAGAAATACTGGGTCCGAAGACCGATGTGCACCGGCGCGCCCTCGACAGGAACGCCCAGAGTCTGAAGGGCCGCTTCCCAGGTGGCTCCACAAGGCGCTCCGTGCGTGACGGTGATGGACCGGATCACCCCGTTTTCCACCTCAACCTGGAATTCCGGCCCACCGAACATCCGGCCGTATTCTCCAAGGCTTTTATGGGGAGGAAGGGCGCAGCAGACTCTGGGAGTCATGACCCATCCATCGGTGGATTTCCTGTTGGAGGCCACCACAGGGATCTTCAGTTTTTCACACAGCTTCCACAAATCGTTGGACAGATCCAGGTGCTTCAGGTAATCCAGCACCAGATCGGCATCAATGGTTTCCGGCAGGTAAACCCCGCCGTGTTCGATAAGACCGGGGAGCGGCTCGTCGATGTCGAAGGTTTCCACGATGAAACGGTTCCCCCCGTATTTGAGGATACCGCTGATTTTATTCACCCCGCTTCCTTTTTGCTGAAAAACAAGAATCCGCTGGGGCCTGTCCGCCGTATTTTCCTTGTGCATTCCAATCATTCCGATGTCAGTTTGGGGATGATCACTTATTTTTTCATAAAGAATAAAAAACTCTTTTTTTTCATCCGGCTAGTCATGTATAGTGTTTCCTGTAAGAAACATTGATTTTTCTTCATAAAACCCGGCAAGCATCAAATCATAATTCGAAGAAAATTGAAAGAGCCATGGCATGAACCGAAGGACATTTATTCGAACGCTCTCCGCAGGGCTGATCGGTGCAACACTCCCCAGTGGGGTCCATGCAGCCATCAAACTTTCACACCAGGTCCGGCGCAAGCCCAACATGGACGCCCACATCCGGGATTACCTGGCCAAAATCGAGCATTTCGACGCGCCCCATCCCAACGACCTGTATCTGGACCAGAAGCGGATGCCCCTTCTCTCGTCGACGCTCAGAAGGCTTTTGAAGGTTCAGAGCACCGTGGGTCATGGTTTTTTCTCGCTGATCAGCATCGATCAGGCCATCCACACCGCCGGGGCCTATCCCTCCATCGGGGCATTCACCCGTGAAGAGCTGGATTTTTTGGAAATGCTGTTTTACAAAGATGGAGCACTATACGGATTTCTCGGGGAAAAACCCCTGTACAAATTCACCGCCACCATTCCGGTCAAAGACGCCATGAAAATCCCCGGCACGGGCAACTACCTTTTCAAAGGCCAGTCCGTCCAGGTGTATGAAACCATCAAAAAAGCCATCGGACCCGAGCTGATCCTCACCTCCGGCGTCCGCAGCGTGACCAAGCAGTTCATGCTTTTTCTCAACAAAGCGGCCCAGTGCAACGGAAATCTTTCCATGGCCTCCCGGTCCCTGGCCCCTCCGGGTTACTCCTACCATGCGGTGGGCGACTTTGACGTGGGCCAGGTGGGTTACGGAAAACGCAATTTTTCAAGGAGCTTCACTGACACACCCGTGTTCAAGGAACTGGTGGAATCGGGTTTCGCCACGTTACGCTACACCCGCACCAACAATTTCGGTGTGCGTTTCGAGCCCTGGCACATCAAGGTGGCCTGAAACATTTTTTCAGGCACCGCCCGCGATTTCCCAAAGATAAAGAGACGCCACGGTGCCATAGGGCGAATACCGCCGCCTGTATTTTTCAAACAGCTTTTTCGTGACGGTGCGGTGCCGATATAACTGGCGCAAAGCCCGGTGAATGGCCAGGTCGTTCCAGCTGAACACGTCGGGCCTCTGCATGGAGAAAATCATCACCATTTCGGCAGTCCAGACGCCAATGCCTTTCAGCGCCGTAAGCTTTTCCAGAACCTCCCCATCGGACAGGCTGCCCAGCCCATGGACATCCAGCTCGCCGGACATCACCTGATCGGCCACACCTTTGATGTACGTGGCTTTTCGCATGGATACCCCGCAGGCCTTGACCTCTTCCACCGACGCGGAGAAAATGGACCGGGGCGTGACGCCGCCGAATTTTTGCTCCATCCGGCCCCAGATGGTGGCCCAGGCTTTCATGGAGATCTGCTGGCCCACGATGGCGTTCACCAGAGCGGCGAAAACATCGGGCATGGTCTCGCGGGAAAGAAGCCCGATGCGGTCGATGGCCTCACCCAGGGTTTTATCCCGTGATTTCAGATAATTCACTTCCGTGTCGCCGTAGATGAAAATGGTCATGGCCGTTATTCGGAGAGACTTCGAAGAAGCTTGATCTCTGCGGCGTATCCCTCGATTTCATTGGGTGTTTCAAGAAGAAACGGAAGATGCCGGAGTTTGTCGTGGTTGATCACACGCCGTATGGCCTCGATGCCCAGGCTGCCCTCGCCGATTTTTTCGTGGCGGTCCTTGTGACTTGAAAAGGGATTTTTGCTGTCGTTCAGATGGATGGCGTATAGCCGCGACAAGCCAATGATCCGGTCGAATTCGGCGATAACCCCGTCCAGATCGTTCACGATATCGTAACCCGCGTCATAAACGTGACAGGTGTCCAGACAGACGCCCAGCTTGTCGGAAAGCGTGACATTGTCCATGATGGCCCGGAGTTCCTCAAAGGTCCCGCCCACTTCGCTGCCTTTGCCTGCCATGGTTTCCAGCAGAACCAGAGTGCTCATGCCGGGTTTCAGAAGGGCGTTGAGCTGGGCCGTGATCATCGCGATGCCCGCCTCCACGCCCTGCCCCACATGACTTCCCGGATGGAAATTGTAGTAGTTGCCCGGCAGCCGTTCCATACGCGCAAGGTCCTCTTCCATGGCCATCATGGCGAAGGCCCTCGTCTTTTCCGTGTCGGAGCAGGGATTTAACGTGTAAGGCGCATGGGCCACCATGGGAGCGAATCCGTGTTGTTTCACCAGGGCGTTGAATGCCGCCACATCGGCATCGTCAAGGGCCTTGGCTTTCCCGCCCCGCGGGTTCCGGGTGAAAAACTGAAAGGTGTTGGCCCCGATGCTCAGCGCTTCCTTCACCATATGGGCGTATCCCTGGGTCACCGATAGATGGCAGCCGATGTTCAGCATGATAATTCTCCTTATTTTTATTATGAAAGCGACATGGCGGGCCGAACATCATCATTCGTTGAAAGCCCCCTCCTCAGCAGGGTGGCCATGCCGATCATGACCGTCATTCCGAATCTTCCGGCGCGCTTTTCCGCACCAGAGCCCAGACAATGCCGGGCCCTTTCGCTTCGCCGGAAAGAACCTGGCCGGACCAGAGGCTCATGGGTACGCGCACCACACCGGGAGGTTCGGTGAATTTTTCAGAAGGCCTGATTTTAAACGCTGTTTCCATGGTCCCTATCCAGGCTGGAAGTGCGGCTTCGGCCCCTGTTTCACCGGAACCGATGGGTGTGTTGTCGTCGCAGCCCACCCACACGCCGGTGGCCACCCTGGGTGAAAACCCAACGAACAGGGCGTCTTTGTACTGATCCGTCGTACCCGTTTTTCCGGCCACAGGCTTGTTCATTTTTCGTGCAGGCCAGCCTGTGCCTTCCTTGATAACACCGGTAAGCATGTCCGCCACAATAGCGGCGGTCTGGGGTGAAAGGGCGTTCTGTTTCCTGGGGGCGGCCTTGAAAATCTGTCGTCCACTCCGGTCTGTCACGCTTTCGATGGCGTATGGCGCGATCCTGACGCCGTTGGCGGCGAATACCGCGTATGCGGAGGTCAGCTCGTAAAGGGTCACCACCGATGTGCCCAAAGCCAGGGACAGGTTGGGCTCCAGATTGGACTTGATGCCCAGACGGGCCGCCAGAGCCACCACCTCGGACGGGCCCACTTTGTCCAGCAGGCGGATGGCCGGAATGTTCCGGCTGTGATCCAGGGCGCGTCTGAGCGTCATCTGGCCTTCGTACTGCCTGTCGTAGTTGTCCGGGGTCCACAGCCCGGCACGGGTTCCCATGGAATAGGAAATGGGCGTGTCCATGATCAGCCGGTTCTGCCCCGAACCTTTATCGATGGCTGCGGCGTAGACAAAAGGCTTGAACGACGATCCCGGCTGGCGCTTGGCCTGGGTGGCCCTGTTGAAGGGACTTTTGAAGAAATTCCGTCCGCCCACCATGGCCAGAACGCCTCCGGTTTCCACATCGATGGATATGGCGGCGGTCTGGGGCGACGCTTTTTTCTTCCGCCGTTTCATGCGCTTTTCAAGAGCAGCCACATTCTTTTCCGCCGCCTTTTCCATGGCGTCCTGGAGTTCGCTTGAAAGGGTGGTCCTGATGGTGTAGCCGTTTTTATAAAGCTGGGCCGTGCCCACCATGGCTTCCATCTCTTTTTTCACATGCTCCACAAAGTACGGGGCCTTTATTTTCCGGCGAAAACCTTTGTCCGTCACCACCGGTTCGGCGATGAGGGTTTCATACTCTTTTTTGCTGATGTATTCCCGCCGCCAGAGTGTTTTAAGAACCTGGTTCCGGCGGTCTTTGGCCAGGTCGGGGTTGATCAGGGGCGAATACCGGGACGGGGCCTTGGGCATGGCGGCGATGAGGGCGCATTCCGACAGGGTGAGCTGGTCCGCACTTTTTCCGAAGAAGATATTGGCGGCCGATTCCACCCCGTAAGCCCCGCTTCCGAAATAAACCTGGTTCAGGTACAGTTCGAGGATCTCATCCTTGGTGTAACGGCGCTCCAGCTGAAACGCCAGTACCGCTTCCTGGGTTTTTCGGTGCATGGTTTTGTCGGATTTCAGGAACAGGGTCCTGGCCAGCTGCTGGCTGATGGTGCTGGCCCCTTCCACGAAATCCCGGGCCATGATGTCGCGGTACAGAGCCCGGATGATCCCCCGGAGGTCTATTCCGGTGTGGTCGTAGAAATTCTGGTCTTCGGTCTCGATAACGGCGGAGATGAGTTTCCGCGGGATTTTCGACAACGGCAGGGGGTCTCTTTTTTCTTCAAAAAACTCTCCCAGAAGAACGTCATCCGACGAATACACCCGTGAAACCGTGGACGGCTTGAAGGTCTTCAAACCTTCGATCTGGGGAAGATCCCGTGAAAAGGCGAAAAACGCCCCGATGAGAATTCCCGTGACCACTGCCGAAACCGTCACGGTTCCCAGTAAAACGACGTTGACGCCGACAAGCTTTCGGCGGCTCTTTTTCGGACGCACGGGCATCTGATACCGTGAGCGCCGTACCTTGCCCGGTTCCTGTTTCTGTTTCGTCTGTGTCAATCCGGCCGTTCCCTTTGCTGTACAACCCCAATCCCGTAAAAATAAAACGTTATTTCCCTATATCATCTGGAAATAAAAATCAAATCAAAGGATTTTTCGATCAGGGACAAAGAACCGAAGATGGAAAAAACACTATCACGTTATGGTCAATGTACGGCCATGTTGTTTTCGATATAACATGATGATAAAAAATACGGCGTTGAATCGTTCGTCTGTACTTTCATTATCTGTCCTGAGGGAGCGCCGGAAAACGGCGCTCCCGGGTTGCCCTGGCTGTTATCAATCGGGAATGAACGACGCGGGGCGCGTTTCAATGAGGGTGATGGCGCTTTCCGGGCAGGTGATGTGACAGAGGCCGCATCCCAGACAGAATTCGGCGTTCACCGAGGCTTTGTCGCTCTCGACGCTGATGGCGTTGAATTTGCACCGGTCGAGGCAGGTGCCGCAGCCGGAGCAGAGGCTTTCGTCCACGGTGGCGCAGAAACGGCTGGGGGCCGTGAGGTTCAGCCGCTCGGAGATGATCAGGGGCAGGGTCTGGCAGCAGCAGGAACAGCAGTTGCAGATGAAATGCCCCACATGGCTCTTGTTCATGGTCACATGGACCAGACCTTTCTGCTCGCAATCCCTCAGAATGGCGTAAGCCTCGTCTTTGCTGATCTTCCGGCCCGTGCCCCGGTCCAGGGTGTACAGGGCCGCGTTGCCCACCTGAATGCAGGCTTCCACGGGCATGTCGCACTTGTGGGCGATGACCCGGCAGGTGCACCGGGTGACGGCCAGGGCTTCCGATGTGTCGATGATCCGGTTCACGCTGTCCATGTCCAGAACCCGCTGCCTGCCCGAATCCACCGATTCCTCCACAGCGATGACCCGCGTGACCGCCGTGGGCAGCACTTTGGTGTAGAGCCGTGCGAAATCCGGCCATTCGGTTTCCATGAACGTCTGCCACAGGTCGTGGTAGGCCTTGGTGGCTTCGGGCCAGAGAATGGTTCCGTCGTGGAACTGGATCAGATCCCGGCACATTTTATAGCGCGTTTCACCGCCTTTCAGCGATTTGAAGGCCAACCCCTTGACGTAAAGGGTTTTGCACATCGCCTCCGTCTCTTCTTCGTTTTTTCCGATGTCCCTGGCCAGTTCGGCCGGAGTGCCCGGCATTTTCATCAGAAGATCGGCCTCGGACAGGCTCGCGATCATTTCAAACAATTGCGGAATCAGCTTGGAGCCGGACAGGAAGATCTTGTCGGTCATCTGTTCGTAAATGGTTTTTTCCATGACGTTCCCCCTTTTTTAACAACAGGTTGTTTTAATCAATTGATGGATTACGGGACATTCCAACGCATGGAAGCCCGGTGGTTTATGTTTTTGGTCATTTCCAAATTTTCAACGATCTTGAATGCACCAGCGCGCTCCCGTAGGTCGGCTTGAGGCACGAAAGCCGACAACTGGCCCCATCCTTGTCATGCGGTACACGCCCATGTGCCACACCATCGCCACTATTCTCTGAACATCGTCTTAAAACGGTCGTCCGATTATTCCAAGGATCGGGCCTTTTTGTCGGGTTTGAAGAACCCGACCTACGATTTCATCGTCGTTCATTCGGCGTTGGGCGTCCATCCACCTTAACCGATCACGCTTTTCACCCGCGCCGTCAGCCACTGTGCCCACGCATCCACACCTTCACCGGTCTTTGCGGATATCTCGAAAATCGTCATGTCCGGGTTGATGGCACGCACCCTCTCCCTGAACACGTCCAGATTGAAGTCGGACAGGGGAAGGTAGTCCATTTTGTTGACGAGAAGCACCTGGCACACGGAAAACATCAGAGGGTATTTCAGGGGCTTGTCGTCTCCTTCGGGAATGGAGAGGATCATGGCGTTCAGATGGGCACCGGTTTCGAATTCCGCCGGGCACACCAGGTTGCCCACGTTTTCGAGGATCACCAGATCGAAACGCGGGGAATCCATGGCGTCGAGGCCGGTTTTCACCATGGTGGCGTCCATGTGGCAGAACCCGCCGGTCTTGATCTGGATGGCTTCGGTTCCTGCGGCGGCGATTTTTTCCGCATCCACCTTGCTGTCGATGTCGGCTTCCATCACCCCGACTTTCAGATGCTTTCCGATAAGGGCAAGGGTGGCGAGAAGGGTGGTGGTCTTTCCCGCGCCGGGGGACGCCATCAGGTTCATGAGAAAGGTTTTTGAAGCGGTCAGCTCGGCGTTCAGGTTCTTCGCCATCAGGGCGTTGTCCGCCAGAATGTCTTCCTTGACTTCGATGATGCGCACGGCGTCGTTCATAACACCTCCATATTCTTGATTAAATATTCCCTGCCCGAAACAAGGCTGTGTTTGTCGCCCCCGCATTCCGGACACAACGGCTTCATGCCGTCCTTCACGTTGATTCTAAAGGAATGGCCGCAGGCCGAACAGCGCATCACCACGGGAATGCGCTCGATTTTAAGCACCGCGCCTTCCGCAAGGCTCCCCTTGCTCACATAATCGAAATACTGCTGCATCCAGGCATCTTCCAGGTCGGACAGCTCCCCCACCTGAAGATGAATGGCCACAACCTTCTTGACCTGGTTCGACGCCGCGTGCTTCAGCACCACGGCCAGAATGCTGTTCATCACCGGGAGTTCGTGCATGGTGTTTTCCTTGATGTTTGACACGTTCGGTTTTGTTTTGGGTTATGCCTCCGGCGCCCCCTGCCGGGCAATGTTGTTGGTTTAAGCATATTTGTTTCTGATGGGCACACTGACGCTTTGCCCATCCTACATGATTCCGGTCTGTTGTCCGTAGGATGGGCAAAGGCGAAGCCGTGCCCATCTCTTAGGCTGTCATCAAATCACTTACCGGAACAAATTGGATCGATTAGTTTACAGACAAATCACACCCCAACCCGTTTGTCCAGCTTTTCAAAAGCTGGCCGCCGGAGGCAAAAAACCAACATTCCCCACACCTCACCCAAGAGGCCGCACCCGTTCCCTGATTTTCCCCGAGGCCACGTCCTCGCAGAACTGATCGGCCAGTTCGCGGCTGCGGCCGGCCACGGCTCGCCAGCAGGCGAAGCGGTCCGCATCCCGGTTGAAATAGGTTTTGAAATCGTTCCGGTCCGGGATTCTGGCGTTGGGAAGGGACGCGATGAACTCGCGGGACGGGCTGACGAGAAGGACATTTTCCATGTGGGTTCTGTCCGGTTTCCGGTACGGGAGGTGTTTGTCCAGCCAGCCCGGCACCACCCGGTCCGTGTAGTGGGGAAACAGTACGATGCCGTCCGTGACGTTGTAGGGGATGTCCAGATGGTAGTCCATCACGCCGCCGTCCCTGTACACGCCGCGTGGGGCACCCGGAATATCTTTGACGCCAGTCATCACGATCGGAATGGCACCCGAGCCCAGGATGGCGGGTTTCATATTTTCCGGGCAAAGGGGCACGCGGTCTGTGGGGAAGGTGTTCATCCCGAAAAACGGAGGCGGGGTGCGGCTGTCGTAAAACAGGGTGCGGGTGAAAAAGTATTTGAGACTGCTCCGGCGGACCAGATTGGCCGCCACCGCTCCGGCAAGACCCGGAATCATCACGGCTTTTCGTTCGCTGGCCGTGAGGTGACGGCTCCGGGCTGCAAGGATGTTCAGGCGGAAAAACGGATGGGCCAGAACCTCTTGGGGCCCGTCGGCTCCCAGGTAATCTTCGATGATGTCCGCCCCCTTGTCCGTCACGTCCTTTGCCGCGGGTTTTCCCCGGTAAGCCTGGAGAATGTAGGCGTCCAAAAGCCGTTCGATGGCGTCTTCGGGGTTACTCCGCATGGCCGCCGCGAAACGGTAGGCACCGATGGATGAACCCAGAAGGTGGACGGGCTTTTCAGACGCGGTCAGCCAGTGGGGAAAAATGTAGCGGTCAAGACCGGAAAGAACGATCCATTTGGGACCTCCGGCCGCCCCGGCGATGACCCGGATCATCGTCGGATCAAGGCCGTTATCCCTTATGGTTTTCAATGCGCCTGACCCGGCGAGGTAGGTAAGTTTGCTGGACATCGTCTTCCCCATCACACCCACTGAACCACAGGCTCGTTTCTTGGGGGCATGCGGTGATACTTGAATTTCGGGAAACCCACCATCATGGCCGCGTAGTTTTCCATCCCGTCTTTAAGGCCCAGGGCTTCCTTCAAAGGAGGATAGCTGAGGGCGGCGGCGTTGAAAAATCCGTTCCAGCATCCGCCGAGACCAAAGGAAGGAATGGCCAGTTCCAGGTAGGTCATGGCGATGGAACAGGCGGGTTTCGCCATGGGGTTGGCCTTGTTGCCGTTGGCCAGAATCAGGTGGGGCGCGCTGCGGCTTACGGTGTCGAGGCCCATCTGCCATCCGGCCACCACCATGTCCAGGTGAAGCATGGCGGCGATTTTGGGCTGGTGTTCCATCATAGACTGCATCCATTCGATGACAAGGCCGCTCAGGCGGACCACGTCGTCCCGTCCGTACACCACCTGCCAGGAAACCGGCTGGCTGTTGTGGCCGGAGGGCGCGTAGCTGGCGATACGGATCAGTTCGGACAGCGTTTCCCGGTCCACGGGTTTATCCTTGTACGTGCGGATGGAACGGCGGTACCGGAGGAAATGCTCGGCCTTTTCTGGGTCTAAGAGCAGGTCCTTGTTTACGGGCAGGCAGTCGCCAGGCCCCATGCTGTTGAGGGTGAAAGCCGCCGTTGGGCACACCGCCACGCAGTGTCCGCAGTGAATGCACAAGGCCTCGGCCCCGTTCACCGGCACGGGCAGACCGTCTTTCATCTGGATGATCTTCATGGGGCATTCCGCCGCGCAGATGCCGTCCTTGTTGCATGTGTCCGTGTCAATGGTCATGAATGCCATGATTTGTTCTCCTTGTGTGTTGGATTTAGCCGCTTCATATGTTCCCAGTCAAATATCCCTGATCATATGAAGCGTTTGAGGTCGTCGACCACTTCGTCGACACTTTCGTAGAAGATGTTGGCTCCCAGAGTGAAATGCCCGAGGATGTCGTTAAGGCCGTTGGGAATGTAAGGGTACAACTTTTTAAGATTCATGAAGCGCCATTTGTGGAGAATGGAAAAATCTTCGGGTTCGGCGATTTCCCGGAGGTGTTTGTACACCAGCTCACCCTTGTCTTCTTCCTGAAGGTTGTGAAAACCCTTGCCGATGGTGAAGAGGAGGATGTTGCCCAGCCCCATGATATCCAGGCTGAAGGGGTTTTCCATGGATTCGTAATCGTAGTCGAAATCGATCCACACATAGTTGCCGGTGCCGTTTTCGATGATGATGTGGTCGTTCCGCACATCGCCGTGCCGGAGCCCGCTGGCGTGAAGCACCCTAAGGCTCTGGAAGGCCTTGATCAGCTGGGCGAGAATGGCGGGAAAGATCTCGAAAAAATACGTCCGGTGGTCCATGGTCAGGCTTTCCACATACCGGTAGAGATTGATGCCCGGAACGATGTCGATGACCCTCACGCTGTTCCCTTCGGTATCCGAATAGGCTCTGCCGTGCATGAAATGGGGATGGTCTTTCACCAGGTGAAGGACATGGCCTTCCTTTTCCGGATTCCTGAAGCAGGGAATCCGGACCACGCCGATGCTTGTTTCAAAACGTTCGAAAAAGGCGAGTTTCAGAATTTTACGCTCGCCGGTTTCCATGTCCACGCCTTTTTTGACCCAGAATTTGGGTTCGTCGAGCCCGAATCGTTCCTCCCGTTCATGACCTTTGATCAGGTAGCGTCGGCCTTCGACCTCGATGATGTCTCCGTAGTCGATGGCGAAGAAATTCGTGGTGTCCGTAAATATGCGATCCATGGATAATCCCGGCTGTGGTGGTTAGGTCGTTTGACCCACTATGCGGTATGTGGGAAAAAACTTCAAGGGGTTTCCCCATTGCGTTTATCCTTGCCCCCATGGCGTCCATATGATAGGGCTGCTGTTCCTGAAACAGGGATGCATGACCATAAAACGGAGTATGAGATACAATCGATGATTCATTTCAACAACATATGCAAGCAGTACGGGCCCCAGATCCTTTTTGCCAACGCCAGCCTTCACATCCCCAGAGGAACATGCACCGGTCTCGTGGGACCCAACGGCGCGGGGAAAACCACGATTTTCAGACTGATCGTGGGGGAAGAGGAAGCGGACAAGGGTGACATCATCTTCGCAAAACAGGCGAAAATCGGCTATTTTTCGCAGGATGTCGGGGAAATGGCCGGACGCAGCGCGCTTTCCGAAGTGATGGCGGCGGCTGCGGATGTGGTGGCTCTCGGCGAAGACATGCGGGCCATGGAGGAAAAAATGGCCACGCCCATGGAGGACGACGCCATGGCCGAACTTCTGGAGCGATACGGAAACGCCGTGGAGGAGTTCGAGCACCGGGGCGGCTACGATCTGGAAAGCCGGGCTCAGGCGGTTCTCACCGGGCTGGGCATCGGCCCGGACGACTTCGGACGTCCTGTGGAATCCTTCAGCGGCGGCTGGAAAATGCGTATCGCCCTGGCAAAAATCCTCACGGTCCAGCCCGATGTCCTCCTGCTGGACGAGCCCACCAACCATCTGGACGTGGAATCCATTGTCTGGCTGGAAAACTGGCTGGCCACGGAATTTAAAGGTTCCGTGCTCATGACCTGCCACGATCAGGACTTCATGAACCGCCTGGCCACGCGCACCGTGGAGGTGGCCAACAAGACCACCACCCTTTATAATGGAAATTACGATTTCTATCTCCGCGAACGTGAAATCCGGCGGGAGCAGCTTCTGGCAAGCCACAGGCGGCAGCAGGACATGCTGGCCAAGGAGGAGGAATTCATCGCCCGGTTCGCGGCCAGAGCCTCCCATGCGGCCCAGGTCCAGTCACGGGTGAAAAAAATCGAAAAAATCGAGCGCATCGAAATTCCGCCTGAACAGAAGCGCATTGTCTTTGCCTTTGCCGAACCGCCCCGGTCCGGGGATGATGTCATCGGCCTGAAAAAAGTCGGCAAGACCTGGTCCCAGCCCGACGGACAGGAAAAATCCGTGTTCGGGGGCGTCAGCGGCATGGTCCGTCGTGGAGACAAGATCGCCGTTGTGGGCGTGAACGGGGCTGGAAAATCAACGTTTCTGAAGGTCCTGGCCGGAGAAACCGAGGCCACCAGCGGCCTTGTCAATGTGGGGGCCAATGTGAACACCGGGTATTTCAGCCAGCACGCCATGGACATCCTCGATCCCAAAAAAACCGTGTTCGAAACCGTTCAGGACGCCATGCCCATGGCCAACATCGGTGTGGTTCGCAATCTCTGCGCCGCGTTCCTGTTCTCCGGTGATACAGTGGACAAGCGCATCGACATGCTGTCCGGCGGAGAAAAAAGCCGTGTGGTTCTGGCCACCCTTCTGGCCCGCCCCGTCAATCTCCTGATTCTGGACGAACCCACCAACCACCTGGACATCCTGGCCCGGGACGTGCTTCTCGACGCGTTGAAAAAATTCGCCGGAACCGTGGTGATCGTAAGTCATGACCGTCACTTTCTCAGGTGTCTTGTCAACCGCGTTTTCGCCATCGACCACGGGGAGATGATCGTGTACGAAGGGGATTACGCCTATTACCGGAGCAAGACCGCATAGGGATGAATCGCTGTTAAAACAGCCTATTGGACGGACGTTATTTTTTTGTTGAAAAAACCGGACGCTTTCTTTATAGTGTTACACAACATGAACCGCTAACTACATACACAAACAGCGTTTCATGCAACTCCCCCGCGACATCATGCTGATGAACGGTTGATCTGGTTGACCACTTTACACCGGAGATGGAGACCTGTTTTCCATATCCGCCCCTTCACCGACCAACTCCCGGCCCGTTCACCGACTGTCCGCCCGAGGACGCGTCAGCATCGAACATTGATGGCGTCGTAAAAAGTCCCATATGCGGCGTAATAGTGTTTGGCCAGACACTCGACATACTATATGTATGCCTTCGCGCCTGGCCAAACACTATGCCTTGCCTCTGGGCCTTTTTCCATAGCCATCGGGCGACTTTTTACGAGTCCATCAACATTGAAATCTGTTTCCTGATGATCGTTACGACAGACTTTAGACCTGCTTTTTTATGAAGGTCTTGCAACCAGGCTTCCTTTCGGCCCGAAAGGTTCGGGCCGTGTTATTCGTATTCTCGATCAACCATCAAAAAGGGTCCGCACCCGGACCGAAGTGACACACAAAGGAGGAGAGACGATGAAACGTTTTAAACATGTGATGTGGTTAATTTTTCCCGCGGTAATGATGCTGTCCACAGGATGCAGCATGGACTTCAACAACCCCAAAGCCAACGAGTACAACGTTCAGATCATCGGCGATTCGATTTTCGATTTATCCGGGGACATTCAGAAATATTTAAAAACGCTGTCAGGAAAAACCTACAAGGACCGTTCGGTGAGCGGTGAAAAAATCGCCGGTATCATCAGCCAGTACGATAGGGCCATCAGCGGAACACCGACCTTGAAGACGGTGATCGCCGACGGCGGCGGCAACGACATTCTCCAGGGCAGTGCAGACTGCGATTCCGACCCGCTGACCGCCGGTTGCGTCGATGTCATCGACTATGTGGCGGACAAGATGGAAGTACTCCTGGATGACATGTACAGCGACGGGGTGGTGGACTGCGTCTGGCTGGGTTACTACTACCTGACCAACGACGAAATCGAGAAAAACGAGGCCCTGGACTACGCCTACACCCTGTATCCCGCGGTTTTCGATGACACCCGGATGAACCTGTACGGCGCAGGCGGCGCGTACCTCATCGACCCCAGGCCCGACATCGTGGCCAGTCAGGTGAAGTCCGACGGCATCCATCCCACCGCGTCAGGATCCCAGGAACTGGCCAACATGATCTGGGCTGAAATGGTGGCGCAGAACATGTACAGGTGACATCCCCCTGAAACCTGTATGTTATAAACCTGTTTCACCTCTGTGCGGGGGCAAAGGGGAAAACAGGGATAAGCAAGGCAGGAGGGCACGCGGGTGATCCGCGGGTTCTCTTGCTTTGCCTTTTGAGGGCAGGCGTTGTATTCTGGCGTGGACATGTCGCGGTTGTCAGAATAGCATTCTGCGGTCGGATTCTTTAACACCGAACAGACAACATCGAATGGATAATGGGTTGCGGGATCATCCTTTTTCGCATGAATGGAAATACCCGTCCGAGGTCTCATGAAGCACAAAACACTTATGATCTGTGCATTTTCAGCGGTTCTGTTAGGCGCTACGGTATCCTATTATCTTTATTCCAGGAGCTCAGGGTCGGAAACCGTATCGTCTTACGAGCCAGTTCCCCAGGTTCTTGAAGGTGCCGTGTCTAAGAATCCCCCCCCCCGTGCAGCACGGAAAAAAACGATAAACGATCCGGTGGGCCGCCCATCCGGGAGCCCCGAATCTCCTGCCACCGTCGATGATATCAGACAGCAGATCTACCAGAGCCGGATCGAGTACACCGACGACCTGGATCTTCTGGATGACATGGTCCAGCCCAGCGCGGCGGAACCCCGGAATTTATGGAACGGAAACTGGGTCAGCGCCGACGACTGGAAACGATACGACGACACCCTCAAAATCGAAAAAGACAGCCAGGGGCTGTACAGGCTGATTCCTGAAAACGACAACCCCAGGTCCTACACCTACGACGCGGAAAAAAAAGAATTTGTCTTTGAAACAAATTATTACGGGAAAACCCTCACCACCCGCGCCCGGTTTCTCACGGACAGCGTGATGGTCCTCACCCGGATCAGCGGCGACAAAGCCATTCTGGACATCTACCGCAGGGATGAAACACCGTGATGGCCATGAAAATCGTTGAACATTGAACATCGAACGCCCAACATCCAACATCGAATAAAGGTTAACTCCATTTTAAAACATGAATGTGCAGAATCTGTTCTATCCATGCCGAAATGGTGATCCTGCAACCCATTCACCATTCGATGTTCAGTGTTCGATGTTCAAAACCATGCGTCACGGAAACATGGTCCTGCCTCACCGGGTAATGCGCCCTTCCACCCGGACACGGATCTCCGGCCGTTCGGGACAGTCGGTGGCCACATACAGGGTGTCGCGGTATATGCCCGGTTTTTTGAGGGTGTTTTTCACATGCACAAGGTATCCCTTCTGTCCCCCTTTTTCTTCATCCTTCACCGTGTAGACGATATGAAGCCCTTTCCTCGCCTTGACGCCTTTCACGGTAAACGGATGATTTTTTTCAGGAACGATGAAGCTGGACCCTTCCAGAACGTCATGAAATGAACCCGACAGCACGATCTTGAACTGAGAAAGCGAGGCCAGCTTGTTCACATCCATTGAAATTCCGATGCTTAAATCCGGCTGCGCGGGGTCCTGAGTCACGGCGGTGATCCGCCCCTTCACCGTTTTTCCCCCGAATTTGTCCGTGGGAATGACGACGCTGATCCGTCCTGTTTCCCCCGGCGCGATTTCCTTTGTGTATCCGGTTAAAATGACTCCGCAGCAGCTTTTCACCGACGAGAAAGACACCGGGGTTTTATAAGTGTTCCGGATCAGAAAATAATGCTCTACCATATCCCCCTGTAGCGCGGGCTCAAGGCGGAAGGTCCCGCCGTTCACCAGATCCACCGGCGTCACACCCGCCGGTTTTTTTTCGGCGGCACCGGTGTAAAACCCGCCCTGGGTTGCTGATTCTTCCGCCTTTTTCCCTGTATTCCGGCCAGAATCCATGGAAAGGGCCAGAGCCGTGACCACGGCAAGGCACAGGATACCGCCGGTTACCAACACGTTGAGTTTCATGGTTCCCCCCGTTTCACCCGTTGTGGAATATCTGACTAAACCCCTATCTTTTCAATCAATTCTTTGTTGACTATTCCCATGGTCTGGAATAATTTCTTGTGGTTTTGTTTGTAATTATTAGGTGCGGCCTGTTTGATAATACAGGGTGTTTGTCATTCAAATCAATCATTAACACGATCACAAGGTCAATTATGAATCTGCATATCCTCTTTTCCCTTTTTTTCCAGACAAGAACCCCGAGCGCGGAGCTTCCGGCGTTTTTCCGCCGGATTTTCGAGCTGACCGATCCCTGGCTCGTCCGCATCGAGGCACTCACCGGGCTTGAACGCAGTGTGACAGCCTGGATCTTTCCCTTGTCCGCCGTGTTTCTCATCGCCATCGCTCTTCTTCTTGCCGCCACCCTTGTCCGGTCCGCCCGGCGGAAACTTTCAGGCGGTGTTAAGATCGTTGAACCCCTTGAAAAGATATCCGCGGAAACGGAAGTGGAAGCTTGCGAAGAGGTAAAGACCGAGGCTCAGCCCTTAACGGCTGACGAAACACCCGCGACGCACACAGCGCCGGTCGAGGAGCCGAAACCCGCTGGAATCCTTCGGAGCATCCGGAGCGGTCTTGAAAAAACACGAAAAGCGCTGACGGAAAAAATGGACCACCTGTTTTCCGGGGGCGGACAGCTGGATGACGAAAAACTGGAAGACCTTGAAGAAATGCTGATCACGGCGGACGTGGGCGTCGAGACCTCCATGAACCTCATCGAATCCCTCAAAGACCGCCGTTCTGAAATTGGTGGGTCCGAAGATCTTAAAAGGATCATCCGGGAAGAAATTTTCCGCATCGTCGACGTGAAAAACACGGAGGCAAAGACCCAGGAGAAACCCAGGGTCATCATGGTGATCGGCGTCAACGGCGTGGGCAAGACCACCACCATCGGAAAGCTTTCGGCCCGTTTTGTCAGGGAAGGGAAAAAAGTGCTGATCGTGGCCGCCGACACGTTCAGGGCTGCGGCCTCGGAACAGCTGGCCGTGTGGGCGGAGCGCTGCGGCGCGGACATCGTGCGCCACAAGGACAACTCCGATCCGGCCTCCGTAGCCTTCGACGGCATGGAAGCCGCTGTTTCAAGGGCTGTTGACATCGTGATGATCGATACGGCGGGGCGTCTCCACACCAAGAAAAACCTCATGGAAGAGCTGAAAAAAATCCAGCGTATCGTCTCGTCGAAAATTCCCGGCGCTCCCCACGAAACCCTGATGGTGCTGGATGCCACCACCGGCCAGAACGCCCTTCAGCAGGCCAAGCTGTTCAACGAGGCCATAGGGGTAACAAACATCGCGTTGACCAAGCTGGACGGCACGGCCAAGGGCGGCATTGTCATCGGCATCAGCCACAGCCTGGGCATTCCCATTTCCTACATCGGCGTGGGCGAGCAGATCGACGACCTCAAGGATTTCGAAGCCCGCGAATTCGCCGACGCCCTGGTCTGATCAAAAGGACAGGTGTGTCTCTGCAAAAATTAAACGGGCGTCATCGATGAATGACGCCCGTTTTTTATTATTATTCCGCCGACCGCTGGCCGCAGCCGGGTCCCGGCGTCAGAAGGCCGCTTTTATTCTCTGCGGCCGCGCAGGAACCGCAGCCTCCCGGGCAACCCCCGTTTTCAGCGGGTTTCAGTTTTTTCAGAAACCGCCGGATCATCACAACCGCCGCGGCGGCGACGATGATTCCAACAAGCACACGATCCATATTTCCCTCCTATCATCAGACCTGTCCGTCAGAAACCCAAGAGGCGTCCGCCCTGATACACCAGGACGGAAATCAGAAACGCCGCAACCGTGTTGAACGCCATGGAAAACGCCCCCCATTTCCAGGACCCCGACTCTTTGACGATGCACACCACCGTGACAAAGCAGGGTGCGTAAAAAATGGTGAAAACGATCAGGCTGAGGGCTGTGAGCGGACTCCAGCCGGGATTGGCAGCCAGGGCTTCCTTGAGGGAACCGGAGTCTTCCGCGTCCACCTCACCCATGGAATAGGCCGTGCCCAGTGTGGACACAATAACTTCCTTGGCGGCGAACCCGCCCACCAGAGCGATGTTGGTGCGCCAGTCGAAACCGGCCAGGGACGACAATCCTTCCATGGCGGAACCGATACGCCCTGCCGCCGAGTGCCGGAGTGCCGCTTCACCTTCCTCGGCGTCCACTTTGGCCAGGGCTTCGGCGGCGCTGTCCTTGTCCGTGACCGTGGCCTCGATATGGGCTTTGCGGGCTTCAAACCCTTGGCTGACATCCGAAGGAAGTTCGGGGAAGGTCATCATGGCCCACAGAAGGATGGAAATGCCGAGAATGGTGGTTCCCGCTTTTTTCACATACTGGAACGTCCGTTCGAAGGTGTGGATCAGGAGACCCTTGAACGTGGGAAGCCGGTAGGGCGGAAGTTCCATGACAAAGGGTGTGGCCTCGCCCCGGATCAGGGTGACCCTTAAAAGTTTGGCGGCAAGAAGGGCACCCACCCAGGAGATCACGGTGATGGTCATCATCATGCCCGCCTCGTTTTTTGAAAAAAAAGCCCCCACCAGCAAGGCGAACACCGGAAGTTTGGCCCCGCAGTTCATGAACGGAACGGTCAGAAGGGTGGCCAGCCTTTCCTTGGGAGATCTCAGCGTCCGGCTGGCCATGACGCCGGGAACGGCGCAGCCGCCCGCGATACCGCCGGAAACGATGAACGCCATCACCGAACTGCCGTGAAGCCCGAAAACCCGGAACACCCGGTCCAGCATGAACGCCACCCGCGCCAGATAGCCCGAATCCTCAAGGATGGAAATGCCGAAAAACATGAACATGATCAGCGGCGCGAAACCCAGAACGCCTCCCACGCCGTCGATGATCCCGGATATCACCAGGGATTTCAGGAGGGAGTCGGCCATGTGGGCGTCCGCCGAGGCTCCCAGCCAGGCGATGGCGTTTTCCAGCCAGGCCACCGGAGCTTCGCTGAACGTGAACGTGAAGGCGTAAAGCCCGAACAGCACCGCCGCCATGATCAGCGGCCCGGCCAGCCGGTTCACCAGAACCTTGTCGATGCGGTCGGACAGGTAAAGCCGGTTTTCGTCGTAGCGGTGGGCGAGAACCCCCTGTTTCATGATGGAGCTGATGTACCCGTAACGGTAGTCGGCGATCATGGCTTCAGGGTAGGTGTCCAGCGTCTTTTTCAAATGATCGGTGACTGTGTCCCTGATCGTGACGAGACTTTCGTAAAGTCCGCTGTCTGCGGTTTTGACTTCAGCCATGATCTTCCGGTCGTTTTCAAGAAACTTCAGGGCCAGCCATCGGGCATCGTACACCCCGGACAATGATTTGACCTTGATGATCATGGATTCCATCTGGTTAAGGGCCGAATCCAGGTCCTCGCCGTAGGATAAACGCAAGGGCTTCTTTTCAACGGACGGTCTGGCGGCGGCCACGGTCTTCATCAGCTCGTCCTTGCCTTTTCCGCTCCGGGCCACAGTGGGGATCACCGGCACGCCCAAAAGGTCGGCCAGTCGGTCCACCCGGATGTCGATGCCCCTTGTTTTCGCCACGTCCATCATGTTGAGTGCGATCAGCACCGGAACACCCATTTCCATGAACTGGACCGTCAGGTACAGGTGGCGTTCCAGGTTGGAGGCGTCCACGATGTTCACCACCATCTGCGGCTGTTCCCGGACGAGAAAATCACGGGCGGCCACTTCTTCCGGTGAATAGGCTGTAAGGGAATAGGTGCCGGGAAGATCCACCACCGTCAGTTTCAGGTCGCCGTTCACCCAGGTTCCGCTTTTCTTTTCCACCGTGACGCCTGGGTAGTTGCCCACATGCTGACGTGCGCCGGTGAGGGCGTTGAACAAGGTCGTTTTTCCCGCGTTGGGGTTGCCCGCAAGGGCGATGGTTGCGCTCATGGCTGTCATTTGACCTCCACGCTGATGAAATCGGCTTCGTTGTTCCGGAGCGTCAGGGTGAACCCCTTGATACGAATGGCCACCGGATCGTAGAGCGGTGCCCGTCCCTGGATGGTGACTTCCGCCCCCCGTATCAGGCCCATGTCCCGGATTCTCCGGCCCATTTCGCCGTCTGCCTTCACCGCCGTGATCTGGCCGCGCTGCCCCACACTCATGTTTCTCATACTGATTGTTGTCATATACCCCTCTCGCTTTGTTTTGTATTATCGATTAATTTAGGTATACCTTATTTTATTTTGAGTCAATACAAATATTGGGCTATCAAATTTTCATTAGACACTTTTTGTGCTATCTGTAATACCATTCTTAATCTCGGCGGTTTCCGGCTGTCATTGGGTCATGATCCATGGTATGAATTCGGATAGCGTCACATGAATACAACTAAAAAACCTTATCTGATGAAGGCCCCATGGAAATCGGCAACCGGAAAAACCAGCAGGAAAAAAGCCAGAAAATGCGGATGCGGCTGATCCACGCCACCCTGGACTGCCTCCAGGACTACGGGTTCAGCGGGGCGTCTCTTGCCCGCATCCTTGAACGCGCGGATGTGTCACGGGGGGCCTGGCGTCATCATTATTCCACGAAAAACGACCTGGTGGCCGCCGCGTCGGAATACCTGCTTTCAACAGCCCTCGACAAAGCCAGGGCCGTGGCCGAAACCCTTTCCGTTGAAACCGGTGCCATCGAAGACATTCTCGAACTCATCTGGGACCAGTTCTATCAGGGGCGGTACCGGGATGTGTGGGTGGAGTTCAATGTGGCCTGCCGCACCGACGCTGAACTTCATCAACGGTTGACCCCGGTGATCCGGGCTTTTTTCCAAACCATGGACCGGATCTGGGCCGATCGCCTTTCCGGTTTGTCACGGCCGGACCTGAAAGCGGAAACCGTGATGAACCTCAGTCTGTACCTGCTCCGGGGCATGTCCTTCCAGTCCATCTCCATGGACGATCCCGATCATTACAAGACCATGAGAAAAGCCTGGGCCGCCATGCTCGCCCGGATGCTGGACCGCTGACAGCATTCCTTTAATGATGAATGAAAAAATCGCTTGACTTCGTGGGCTTGTCCTGATCATATAAAAAAACAAACCGAACAGTTTGTTTTTATCTTCCAAAAACCATCTTTCAAGCAGGGGGAATCCATGGCGGAACCAAACAGGATCTATCAGGCGGATGTCATTGTCATCGGCGGGGGGCTCGCAGGGCTTGTGGCGGCTTACGAGCTTCTGGACCAGAACAAGAGCGTGGTGATTCTCGAACGGGACACACGAGAAAAGCTGGGCGGTCTTGCCAAGGATTCCTTTGGCGGCATCATGATGGTGGACACCCCCCTCCAGCGGAAAAACGGCATCCGGGACAACCCGGAACTGGCCCTTTCCGACTGGTACAACTACGCCCGTTTCGACGACGACGCCGTATGGCCGAAACGCTGGGCTGCCCAGTATGTGGCGAGGTCCAGGGACATCATCCACGACTGGCTGGCGGAGCGCAAGGTCACGTTTCTCCCGGTGGTGAACTGGCCGGAGCGCGGCCTCTATGTGCCGGGCAACTCGGTGCCGCGCTGGCACATCGCCTGGGGCACGGGGTACGGCATCATCGAAGCGATATTAAACGACCT
Source organism: Desulforapulum autotrophicum (assembly GCA_020723285.1). Taxonomy (GTDB): domain Bacteria; phylum Desulfobacterota; class Desulfobacteria; order Desulfobacterales; family Desulfolunaceae; genus DYJE01. The sequence continues at coordinate 42,844 of DYJE01000037.1, forward strand.
TTACGCCCATCCGAACATCAAAAACCTCACCATTCACTGCGATCATCAGGTCAACGGTCTCGATGTCACCGACGGAGCCGTCACCGGATGCCACGGCGTCCTTGAAGGCACCGCCACCGAATTCCGGGCCGAGGGCAAGGCCGTGGTGGCGGCGGCGGGCGGCATGTGCGGCGGCGATCTTTCCATGGTCCGTGAGAACTGGTACAAACCCTGGGGCGCTCCGCCGAAAATCCTCCTGAACGGATCTCATCCATACGCCGATGGAAAAATCCACCGGTGCATCCAAAGTGTGGGCGGAAACATCACCCATCTGGACAAACAGTGGCATTACGCAGCGGGTGTCCGCTACCCCAACGCCGATATGGAAAACAAGGGGCTGAGTCTTGTTCCGCCCCGGTCCGCATTGTGGCTGAACGCCCTGGGCCAGCGGATCATGGCTCCGGGGCCTCTGGTCAGCTACACCGACACCCGCCATCTGGTGGAACAGATCCTGAAACAGCCCGGCCAGTATTCCTGGCACCTGATGAACTGGAAAATCGCCATCAAGGAACTGGCCGTCTCCGGCAGCGAACATATGAAGGCCTTCCGCTACCGGAACAAGGTGAAACTGGTGAAAGATGTGCTTTTGGGCAACACCGAACTGGTAAAACGTCTGATCCGGGAATCCAGGGATTTTGTGGTGGCCGACAATCTGACCGAACTGGTCAAAAAGATGAACAGCATGGACAACGAATTTCAGGTGGACGCGGACACAGTGAAAGCCGAAGTCCGGGCCTATGATGGACGTATCGGACGTGGCACGGCGTATCACAACGACGACCAGTTGCGGCGTATCGCCGATTTCAGGACTTATCGCGGCGACAAAATCCGCATGTGCAAGGCCCAGGCCATCGACGATCCCAAAGCCCGGCCCCTTATCGCCATCCGCCAGTTCATCTTAAGCCGGAAAAGCCTGGGCGGAGCCCAGACCGATCTGGCCTGCCGGGTTCTCACCCCTTCGGGAGAAGTGATCCCCGGTCTTTACGCCGCAGGTGAAACCGCAGGTTTCGGCGGAGGCGGCATCCACGGTCTGGGGTCCCTTGAAGGCACCTTTCTTGGAAGCTGTGTGCTCATGGGACGGATCGCGGCCCAGGCGATTTGCGGGAAGACGCTTTGATGGGTGAGCGTTTTCCATAGCCGTCGGGCGACTTTTACCCGTCCGCCTTGGGGATCTTAATCGATATAAGGACTCTTCCTTAAAAACGCCATGGGACACCGGGTGCCGGGATACATCAAGCCCTTCACGCGCAGGCTCTCACCGTGCCGAAGGCCACATCCCTCCGGCTGCCCGGGCTCCAGATGTGCATCCGTTCGGCTGCGGCGAGAAGTTCGCTGCGGAAGGCGGGATGGGCGATGCTGATCAGGGCTTCGGCCCGTTCCCAGGTGGATTTCCCTTTGAGGGACACCATGCCGAACTCCGTGACCACGTAGTGGGTGATGGTTCGGGGAAGGGTAACCACCGTGCCGGGTTCGAACATTGGCTTGATGCGGGAGGTGATGTTTCCGTTCCTGTCCTTCACCGTGGAGGAAAGGCAGATAAAGGATTTTCCGTTCTGGGAATGATAAGCCCCGTAGGCAAAATCGAACTGGCCGCCGGTGCCGGTGATGTGCCGGAAGCCTGCGGATTCCGAGGACACCTGGCCGTAAAGATCCACTTCCAGGGCGTTGTTGATGGACACCACCTTGGGATTGGCTGAGATATGGGTGAGGGTGTTGGTGTAATCCACGGGATAGCTGGCGCAGACAGGATTTTCGTTCAGGAAGTCATACAGCCTTCGGCTGCCCAGGGCAAAGGTGTAGGTCATCCGGTTCCGGTCCAGTGCTTTTCTGCTGTTGGTGATTTTGCCGTTCTCGAACATGTCCAGGTAGGCGTCGGCCAGCATTTCCGTGTGAACCCCGAGGTCCTTCAGATTGGACTTCGCGATCATCTTGCCGATGGCGTTGGGAAGCCCGCCGATGCCCAGCTGAATGCAGGAGCCATCCTCGATCTGGTCCATGATGAGGGCCGCGATGCTCTGGTCCACCTGTGAGATTTCAGGTTCGGGCAACGTCAGCAGGGGTTTGTTGTCCGATTCCACGATGAAATCCACTTGCGAGACATGCACGGCATGGTCGTAGCCGCCCAGGCAGCGGGGCATGTTTTCGTTCACTTCCACCACGACGATCCGGGCGTTGTCGATGACGGCCTTCTGGAAGGAGTTGGCGATGCCGAAGTTGAAGTATCCGTCGGTGTCCATGGGGGCGGTTCTCACCATGCACACGTCGGTGCGGATGTTCTGACGGTAGTGGGACGGGCCTTCATGGTAGACGAAGGGAATGAAATGGCAGCCTCCCCGGTCATGGTTCTTTCGTTCCGCGCCGCTGAAATGCCAGCTGTTGTAAACAAAACCGCCGCCGTTCATGCCTTCCGCCGCCACCGCCGCCGTACCGGGAAAGGCCAGAGCCCTTATTTTAACATCGGTGAGTTCGGGCCGCCGTTTTGCGAGGGCCGCGTCCAGGAATTCAGGGGCGCAGCAGAACGCGCCGTAATCCACCCAGTCCCCGGACTTGACCACAGACACGGCTTTTTCAGCGGCTACGATTTTGTTTCGATAGTCTTCCATGATGCTCATACCTTTTGCCCCCTTTGGGTTTGAGTGGTTTTCATACATTCGTTCCGAATGATAAATCGGTGAACATCGAACATCGAACGCCCAACATCGATGGACTCGTAAAAAGTCGCCGATGGCTATGGAAAAAGGCCCAGAGGCAAGGCATAGTGTTTGGCCACTTGCTA
>DYJE01000059.1 GCA_020723285.1 Desulforapulum autotrophicum
GTCTTTGGGGCAGATGGCCGTGGCGTGCATGAACAGGATCTTCATCTTGGCCTTGTCCGCTATCCACGATTCGTAAATCGAATGGTTCCGCACGGGAAACGGTTCTGCGTTCTGGGTCGTCTCGGGCATTTCTCCACCGCCTGTGGTGTAATCGTAGTCGGTTTTCCGTCTGAACATATGACGGGCGTGGTGCAGTCCACCGGACCCGGCGAGCACCGAGGTCGCGATGTTGCTTTTGACGCCCCAGTCCGCCATAAACAGGCTCTGGTCTCCGTAATTCACCACAAAGTCGGCGAAGGGGTTGATAAAAATCGAATACCATTCCACGTAATCGGATTTTTCTTTCACGTCCTTGATAAACGCGCTGCTGCTGTTGTAACCCTCGCCAAAGCACAAGGCCGATTCATACAGTGTCAGGTTCTGGTCAAACACGCCGTTCCAGGGAATGCCGAACACCGGCCAGGGTGCCATGCCGTAATTCACGTAGTCATGGTTGCCCAAAAGGGTGAACACCGGCACGGGGTCCGGCCTGTCATACAGTTCCAGGAGTTTTTTATAGAATAAAAACCAGTTCCGGTCGTCCCGGTAAGGCTCGTTGCCCGAAACTCTGGATCCTAAAGCGGCCCACATGTCCGATATCTTCGTGAAGCAGCGCTTGTAGGTCTGTGGCGTGTGGATGCCCCGGTTGTAATCCACAAGATCCCCGGTGATCACCAGGATGTCCGCCCCTTTATTGATCAGCTTGTCGCAGATATCCGTGAAGATCCGGTTGAAATTGGCGATTTTCTTTCGAATGGGAACATGGAAGTCGGTGTTGACAATGCGGCGTTCGGCCCCATCCGCCTCAACCGGGCAGTTTTCCTCAACCTCGATCACGCTGGCCTCGGACTGGTCGTAAAGCTCCATCCGGGAATCCAGATGAAGATCCGTGACATGACCGATGTCCATCATACTCTTCGTGGTCACGAAAAACGGATGGTAGATCGCGGCCTTGATGTTTTCAGGTTTTTTCCCGCTCACGTCCGAATCGGCCATGTCTCCGCCGTAGTCTTTCAATTGTTTTTTGAAGGGACGGGGCTGTCGGGCCGAGCCCAGAGCCCAGTCTTTCATGTGGCCCACGAGGTTCCACCATGTGTAGCGTTTCCTGACCTCGATATAATCCGCCTCGTTGACCCACCAGATGTTGTAAAGACCGGGGGGAATATTCTTGAGATTGATGGAAACCTTGTACAGGTAGGGATACGCTGAAAGCCCTTTAATAATCCATGGAAAAACATTGATGTGGCTGAACCTGGTCTTGAATGTCCCGTTGTCGGGCTCCTTTCCCTCAAGACCAAGCCCTAAGGATTCCGCGTCGGCGGGAGAACACTTAGAAACATTGACCGATTCAGCGTCTGTCACGTAACCGTTCAAGACGGTTTTATCTTTGACCGTTACCCCCAGATCTTTTCGCGCCCAGTGGGATATCTTGAGATGACTGGCGACCTGTCCGCGCTGAAGATTTTTGTCCTTGCCAAGGAGGATGAGTTCAAGAACCGCTTTGCTGATGGTTTTTCCGTCTTTATCCTTTCCCGCCGTTTCCTTTCGGACAAGGGCCGGATTACCGAGGGCCGGATAAAGGACCACGGCACCTGCCGGATCCAGGGCGAAAGGCACTGTCTCTTTTGTGTTGACCGTCTCACTTGTCTCTAAACTCTTTTTCTGCTTATCCGATGTGACATCACTCATGAAATTCTCCGGGTGTTTTCCGTTTATTCTTTCTTTTTAAAATCAAACATTTCATTTTTAATGGTCATGGTGACCCGATCCTTTTCGGTGACATGGACCACATTTCCCCTGCTCATGGTGCTCATGGTTTGTTTTTCACCGTCGATTTCGATCTCCACAGGCAATCCGACCATGGGTTCCCCAAAGGTGTCCAGAAATTCCACGGCCACATGCCCCTGCTCCGGTGTCACCGGTTTTTCAGGGATGGCGGTGACCACCATCGGCTGCTGGAGAAGCGGGGTGGGCGGGGTGTTTTTGTTGTTGTGGATCATCCGGTCAAAAGCCCGGACCACGCCCTGGCCTTCCACGTTCACGTCAAAGGAAAAGCTCACGAATTCGGCCTTGCCTTGGATGGTCCCGGAGCCGACGCCCTTGTTCGCTCCGGCCTCGTCGCCGGTGCTGGTTTTGAAAAATGATTTGGCGTGGCCCATGGGATGGCCGTCGGCCTTGACGCTGCCAGCCCCGTTTTCCATATCCGCGCTCTTTGCCAAGTTGGGATACGGCACCGGCACTGAGGAAGGGCCCATGGGGGTCATGCAGACATCGTTCATGGCAATGGATTTGCCTCCGCTTTCCTTGTGGACCACGGTTCTTTTGTTGACGGTGACGGTGACGGCCATGGGGTTCTCCTTTTTTTTAAGTTTGTTGATTCAAATGTGTTCCATGCCTCCGGCAGGGCCAATGGTATTGGTTTAAGCCTGTTTGTTTCTGATGGGCACACTGACGCTTTGCCCATCCTACATGATTCCGGTCTGTTACCCGCAGGATGGGCAAAGGTGAAGCCGTGCCCATCCCCTAAGCCAACAACATGGCCCGACAGGGCCACCGAATACAAAAATCACCCGGTCAATTCCTGAGGGTATTTAACATTTTCAATCAGCAACACCCCCCGTTCTCCGGTGTCGGAGCATGAAACGACCAGGACCTTCCCTTCGGGTTCGTCTGTTTCATGAACCAGATAATCAAGTGCCATTCCACGCACTGCGACGGCCACGGCCGCACCGGGACTGGCTGCGCCGGTGTCGCCGATGAACCGGGCCGGGCAGATCAGGTTTTTCTCTCCGGTAATCCGGTTGCCCAGGCGGGACTGAATGAGGGCCCATTCCTCGAAACGGTAAAGTTCTCCGTTCAGGTCGGCGATGACGGCGTCCACGGCCAGTTCTTCCGTGGCTGATTGTTTCATTATCATTCCGATAACCGAGGCAAGGGCCGAACCCACAGGAGGTAGGCCGGACAGCAGATGCCGGACTTCCATGGCCGTTGCCACCCCTTTGATGCAGGCCAGGATCTCCGCGTTCCGTGCGTCAGCAACGGACCGGGTTTCAAGGATGAACGCTGAAGCCGCCTCGCCGGGCATCAGGCCGTCGGAGTTGACAAAGGTTTTCAGACGGTTCTGACGCTCAAACCGGACAAGATCGTCAAACCCCACAAGGCTGTCCGTTCCGGCGATAATGGCCCGGCTCAAAACACCTGTTTCCATGGCAACGGCCATGTCGTTTGCAGCCAGAATCATTCCCAAATGCCCGTTGGGGTAAAAGCGGCACATGTCCATGGGGAACATCTCTCTTAACGGTTCGGGAATCAGACGGTACATGGCCGTATCATCCAGGGAGAGACGTTCCGGGCCGGGCAACGCCAGGCAAAACAGGGTGTCCACCCGGTCATCCATGCCGCCTGCTTCGGACCACAGATCATCCAGAGCCATGGCAAGGAGGACGGACATCCGGGTCAGGCGATCATCGGCGTCTCCTTGAAGAACAGGGTGGCCCGTTACGAGGCCGTCATCCGGGTCTTCGTACCCTTCCGGGTTTTCAGCGTAAAAGTGGGTCAGCTTTTCAGGCCGCGTGAATTCGGCTCTCATGGACGCGCAGGCGGTTTTGTGATCATGGCCCACAGAGCAGGCAAGGCCGAGACCGGTGATGCAGAGTTCCGGTTTATTTACGTTTTTCCGGTGGCAGACATCTTCAGGTTTAACTGGTTTCATAAATCCTCACTTGCCTGAGTCCTGAAAGTGGAAGTTCGCCCCTGTACAAAACCCGGTACACGAGGATCATCCGGTTGTCGTCGGGTTCGATGATCAGGGTGTCCAAAACCGGTCTGGGTTTCATGGTTTCGTGGTCAAAGGTGAAAGCCGCCGTGAGGGAAAGACCGGGCAACGTGAACCACAGGCTTTCATGATGGGGGTGCAGATTGACCAGCCGGACGGACTCGCGGCCCAAAAGCGGCGATCCGGTGGTGAGGCCTTCTGCTGCTGCATTGTGACGCCGGATATCCGCATCCATGGGCGGCAGCGGCATGCGGCTGTTCTTCCATGATTCGTCAAACGTTCCGGCATAGGAAAGACGGGGTTCCCAGTTCGGTGGTACGCACCCGAAACCGGCGGGCCTGGGGCGGTCTGTCCAGGTCACAATCCGGTTTTTCACGTCTTCGAAATTGGGCAGGGCGCATCCCTGAACGGCTTTTTTACTTCGACTGGCCCTGTATCCCACACCGATGGGATTTTCCATGAACACACCGTGGTGTTTCGCATCGGGATGGCTGATATCCGATCCGCCGAAAGCCCTTTCATAACCGAGAGGCATTTTGACAAAGGGTTCCGGCGCTGATCGGGTGACAAAACCCGCGAGCGACCGAAACACTCTGTCGCCCCGGACGGCGATGATTTTACGAAGCTTACCCACCTGAACCATGGCCGGGCATTCCCTGACCGGCACCCGACCCGGCGCGTAAACATGACCGTTCACGGCGATATCCGTTCCTTTCTTCTCACAGACCAGGTCCGAGGGATAACGGACGCTGGATTTTCCCGGTTCGCCCATATACTCGTCAGTGCAGCACAGGGGGATCTGGCTGTCTGAAATTCTCAACGCTCCATCGACATCCAGATGATACGTTGCTTTGATGACCGACACGGCGGACATCAAACCGTCCTGATCCGGAAGGATAAATGTTTCCGCGGGATAAGGGGTTTCATTGAGGGTGGTGAACAAAAGGATCTTCTCCGTTTACGGGACGTTGGTGATAGTAGAGTGTACCGTCTTTGAACCGATCGTCACTCTGCTGAATGTGCCGATGTAATGTTTTAATCAGGCTGCGCTGGGTCTTGACGCTCATCCATCTGTCAAAGGGGATATCCAGCCCGTAACGGATGGTAAGTTCATCGGCGGCCATCGTGCGGAGATCCGCCGACTGACTTGCCGAAGCGAGGATCAGGAACAGGCCCTGGGGCGATATGGGTTTTCCCAGCCGGTATCGGATTTGCGGATCGAACCTGTCTTGTTCTTTGTCCCACCATCCGGACCAGCGGGTGGGGTCCCGTGAAATTCGGCACACGGTCTTTCCCTGCACGACACTCTGGGCCGTCCATGTCGCCGCATCCGGCGTCAGCATTTCCATGGGCATTTCGCCGGGGACAAAAACCTCTTCCTCAAGATCCGCTCCGGTGATCAGATTCAGGGACCCTGCGGCGGCTCCGGCAAGGTTTTCAATCTCAAGGCAATCGATCAGGTCGGGAATATGGGTGATACAGCCGGTCATTCCCGCAGCCATGATCCATTCAGATGATTTTTCAGAATCGTTTGAGCGCTCATGGGTCAGGCCGGGCATTCCAAGAAGACCGGCAAGACGGCCGGGCCATTGTCCGGCCGGCACGATTTTCAGGCAATGGCCTAAATCTGGAGGATCGGGAATTCTCACCAGAGCGGACAGTGCAGCATTCCTGAGATTTTTGTCATGGCTTGACAACAAGGTGGCGATGCGCCCGGTTCCCCAATGGGGTTTCAGCTGCCCCAAAGCGGTTAATATTTCGATCAGCGATTCTTTCACGGTATCCGGATCATCGAAGGCCTTATACAGGTTCCTGACCATATCCAACCGGTGATATCCGGCAATCCGGGCTGACAATCTGATGAACGTGCCTTTCATATCCAGAAAATCCCTGACGGTGTTTTCCATGTCCGTGTCCGGGTGCTCGTGCGCAAAGGCGCGGACCACGCAGTCAAGACGTTTTGCATCCGCCAGATCCATCGTAAGAACCGCCTGTTTCAGAGCCGGAAACGCTTTTTTTCGGATGAAAACCCTGACAGCGCCGTAGCATTCCCCCACATCACCAGTCACGGCTTTTTCCCTGCACAGATCAAGGGCCAGATCGCCGCCCTGAACAAGCCCGGACACATGGGCGTCAAGCTGTTCATCCCGTCTTCTGAAATCCGGCCAGGGCAGCAGATCCTTGTCTTTCAGCCAGACCATCTGATCGAAGATTGCCGAAAGGTTCCACAGGTGTTCATGATACAAGGAGAGATTCAAATCCATCATCAGTTCCCGGCGATGTTCTGGCCTTTGGTGACAAGTTTTCCAGCGGCGTCGATGGTGATATCCATCCCCTTGATCTGAATTTTTCCGTCACTCTTGATCGTGATACTTGCGTCGCCGCAGGTGATGGAAATCTGATCCTCGCTTGTGAATATGGTTTTCTTGCCCACCATGATTGAAAGATTTTTTCCCACGCTGATCGTGGATTCATCGCCGATGTCGAGCTTGTGTCTGTTTCCGACGGTTTCGGTCAGATCTTTACCGGTGTCGATGACGCTGTTTTCCCCAATGCTCAGGGTCCTGTTTCTCCCGATGTTTGTTTTTGCGTCATCGTTCACCGTCTCGTCGAAATTCTTCCCAACCCCCACCTTTTTGTTCTCGCCGGTGGTTTCATCGAGGTTTTTGCCGACAGAAA
>DYJE01000038.1 GCA_020723285.1 Desulforapulum autotrophicum
TCAAGCGAACCCGATTAATATATCCAATCTCGGGCTCCGTGTCAATCTGTTTTTTTATCTTTTTTTCGATTGACTGAGACCGAATCAATATTTTCAACCGGTCTTTACTTACTTTGTCTTTCCCTCTCGCCGAAAGACTTGAGGGTTTTACACTCGATGCTCTGTGCTGTCAACAAAAAAAACATTCATTCAGAAAATAAGTAAGACATTATTCATTATCATGCCCTTTGCTCTTTAAGAAGAAACCACAGGGCATGATTATTGTTCATCATGCACCCAAAATTAACTTATGGTACCTTTTTTTGCCAGCTCGCAACACAATGGCACCGTCCTTAAAATCGGACGATGTGATTTCCTGATCCTGATTGTCCATACGAACGCCATTCATGTAAGCTCCGCCCTGCTGTATCAGCTTGCGTGCCGCTCCATTGGAGCTTGCAAGCCCGGATAAAACCAGCAGCCTGAACGCAGATATCCCGTTAACGATGTCAGATAGATCAATGATGGAGCTTGGAACGGAATCATGAACGTCCGTTCTCATATGACGCGGTATCGAACTTGTTGGTATAATGGATTCGGCGATCATTCTTTCCCCGAACATGCTTTGTGCCGAAGCAAATGCCTTATCAGCTTCTTCACGACCATGAGCGAGCAGGGTTGCCTCATATGCCAGAATCGCTTTTGCCTGATTGATTTCCGAATCCGAAAGACTACTGACGCTTCGAATCTCATCCATGGGCAGAAATGTAAAAAGACTTAAAAAACGCACAAGGTCGTTGTCGTCCGTGTTTACCCAAAATTGATAATATTCATAGGGAGACGTTCTTGATGCGTCGAGCCAAACTGCCCCGTTCGCGGTTTTACCCATCTTTGCCCCACTGCTCGTTGTAATCAGGGGGAATGTAATTCCAAAAGCGGTTTTCCGGTGAATTTTTCGAACAAGGTCAATGCCAGCGACGATATTGCCCCATTGATCGCTTCCGCCCATTTGCAACAGACAATTATGACTATCCGCCAATTTCATAAAATCATAAGCTTGAAGAAGCATGTAATTGAATTCGATAAAACTCAACCCCTCTTCTGACTCCAGCCGCATTTTATAACTTTCAGCCTTGATCATGCGGTTAATACTGAAATGCCGACCGATGTCCCTCAAAAAATCGATGTAACCCAGTCCATTCAGCCAGTCGGCGTTATCGACGAGTGTCGCACGCCCGTCTGAAAAATCGATATAATTGGATAACTGTTTTTTTATACCGGCCTTGTTCGTTTCAACATCTTCATGGGTTATAATCTTACGCATTTCAGTTTTGCCACTGGGATCACCGATAAGCCCGGTTCCGCCACCCACAAGGGCGATGGGCCGATGCCCGTTTCTTTGCATATGGGCAAGAGACATGATTGGCACAAGACTTCCCACATGCAGACTAGACGCTGTTGGATCAAAGCCGATATAGCAGGACGCTGTTCCTTTATTAAGATAATCCCTCAGCTCCTCATCATGGGTTGTATTCTCAATAAACCCCCTGTCAAATAAAACATCCAAAACATTCATCATGATAACCTTTATTTATTAGCGTATCCCACTGCCCGAGTCTCTCTGATGACAATCACCTTGATCTGACCGGGAAACGTCAGCGTTTCCTCAATTTTCTTTGCGATGTCACGGCTAAGCATGACAGCGTCTTCATCTTTGACAACATCCCCTTCTACGATCACTCGAAGCTCACGGCCAGCCTGAATGGCGTATGAATTTTCAACACCGTGATACGAGTTGGCGATGGCTTCCAGTTCTTCGAGACGCTTGACATAATTTTCAAGCAGTTCCTTTCTGGCACCAGGTCTTGCACCGGACAGCGAATCTGCGGCCTGCACCAGCTGATCATAAACGGAAATGGGCGGCACATCTTCATGATGAGCGGCTATACCTTGAACAACTTTCGGTGATTCTCCATATTTCTTCGCAAGATTGGCTCCAATGATTGCATGGGGACCTTCCACCTCGTGATCGACCGCCTTTCCAATATCATGAAGCAATCCCATTCTTTTGGCCAGCTTGACATTCAATCCCAGTTCGGCAGCCATGATTCCACAAAGGAAACCCACTTCCACGGAATGCTGCAGGACGTTCTGAGCATAGCTTGTTCTGAATTTGAGACGGCCAAGTATCATGATCAATTCAGGATCAATACCATGCACACCCAAATCGAAGGCAGCCTGATCACCGGCTTCCTTAATGGTCTGGTCGACTTCCTTTTCAACAGATTTTACAACTTCCTCGATACGGGCAGGATGTATTCGACCGTCCGCAATAAGTTTCTGGAGTGAAATTCGGGCAACTTCTCGCCTGACCGGGTTAAATCCTGAAAGAATCACCGCTTCAGGGGTATCGTCGATGATGAGATCAATACCGGTTTCAGCTTCCAATGCTCTGATGTTGCGCCCTTCACGACCGATAATTCGTCCTTTCATCTCATCGTTTGGCAAAGGCACAACGGACACCGTCCGTTCAGCCACAAAATCACCGGCATATCTCTGAATGGCTGTCGCAATGATTTTTTTTGCTTCCTTATCGGCCGTTTCCTTGGCTTCGGTCGTGATCTTTTTGATCATCTTTGCACCATCGTGCCTGGCTTCATTCTCCATGGCCTTGATCAGAAGATCTTTGGCCTCGTCGGTCGTCATACCGGATATTTTTTCAAGTTGAATTTTCTGGTCTTCAATCATGGCCTGGTACTTGACCTTATCGGTTTCCAGATTTTCATTGAGCTCGTTTATTTCTTTTTCTTTTTCATCCAGTTCTTTTTCACGCTTTTCAAAAATATCATGACGTCTGTCAAGTTTTTCAATTTTTTGATTTAAACGTTTATCAAGTTTTTTAAGTTCTGCCCGGGTCTCATTGGTTTCAGCGTCAAAGGCTGTTTTCATTTTAAAAAGGCGGTCTTTGGCTTCCACACTGGCCTCTTTTAACAGCGTTTCAGCACGTCTTTTAGCATCATCAATGATTTTACCGGCCTCCTCCTCGGCTACGATCATTTTTGACGATACGTTTCTGGCCTTTACCAAGTATGCAATCAGGAAACCGACGGCAAAACAAATTAATCCTGAAATGATCAACGCTACATTCATTCCAATCTCCTACTATATTAAATTCCAGATGATTCATTATCCTCTGGATGAAGTGAAACACGCCCCCCGCTCACGAGACATTGAATCAACTGAATAAGCGAAGGAACTCCTGCCTTTTTTTTAAAAGCAAATCTGTTAGAGGATTATTCAGGATAGACGAAGGACTGGCAAAAGAAGAACAGAAATTGATCCCCACCCAAGTGCCGTGTTGATGAATCTTTGAACCATAGGTTCAAGGTGGGTGCCTTGTAGTTTCTTTAGGCTTTTCTGTAAAAATCAGAACATGCTCACCAAAACCAGGTAAGGCCCCCGAAAAGATTTCATTGGGTCAAAGAAATTAAAAACAATCACGAACACGGCAGGGATCAATTTCTGCATCGATCCATATCATATACTGGTTATTCATTTTAATGAATCAAACCATCCCTGATTCAATTCTGTTGGATAATGTTGTCGATCTGTCTTTAATGGTTTTTAATAAATCTTCATGTTTATCTTTAAGATCAAAAAAATCATTACAGATATTTAAAGTTGCGAGAAGAAGCTGAGCGAACTTGTTCGCGTCGTTGTTGGGCAAAGGCATGCTGTCTTTGGCTCCATCGACTTTATTCAATATAAAAGCAACGACTTTCTCAGCGTGCTTGTCTTCCGGACCCGCCTTGAATCTGTACTGTTCACCAAAAAGATTTATTTCAACAATTTGTTCCAATGAATATGTCCAGTCTTTTGCTGAATTGATTTACAGAGTTTCAACTTCGGAATAATGGTTCAGTCTTTCAATGACATGGTTAATCTTTTCCCGAATCAGCTCTTTCTTCTCATTATATTTCAATTCAGCTTCCGATTTAGCTCTGATCTCTCTTTCCATTATTTCTATTCTGCTTTTAAGTCTCGTGTTTGCTGCTTTAAGATTGGCACACTGGGCCAAAAGGGCTTCAACTTTCTCATCTATTGCATCAAATTGACTTAAAATCACATCGTTATCCAATCACGCACCTCATGGTACTTATAGTTTTATATAATCTTTATTATCATTCAAAGTCAAGTTATTTCAAATTTCAGCCGTTGTCATCAGACGTTGTGCCGTTTCAAGATCTTCGCAGGTATTGACCCCCACAACTTCAGCACTGGAGGCCCCCTGGAACAGGCTGACACGTTTTTTTTCCTGGCTCGCAATTCCTACAATATCTGTTAAATAGAATTCTTTCTGAGCATTACCGTCTTTGATCTTATGTATAGATTCAGAAAGAAAACCTTTATCGACACAATATATCCCGCTGTTGATCAACGTTATTTTCTTTTCATCAGCGTTTGCGTCGGCTTCCTCTACAATTTTCACGACCATTCCGTCAGCATCGGTCACCATACGGCCATAGCCTTTCGGATCATCCACCGTAACTGCGAGAACTGTAACGGAAGCACGGTCTTCATAGTGTTTTGCAACAAGCTCCCGGATAGTATCCACTGTTATCAATGGAACATCACCACATAAAATCACAACATCTGAAATATCTTGACCGATTTCCGGCAAAGCACACAACACGGCATGTCCTGTCCCTTTTTGTTCTTCCTGAACTGCAAAACGTGCGTTCAGGTTATGAAGAACCGCATTTTTCACTTCATTTCGCTGATGCCCGATAACCACAACGACATTTTCTCCAGCGATTTTTGAAGCTGTTTCAGAGACATAAGCTATCATGGGCTTCCCATTGATTTCGTGCAGGACCTTTGCTTTATCGGACTTCATCCGTGTGCCCTTACCGGCAGCCAAAATAATTACTGCAACATCACCCATAGTTTCTCCCCGTTATATCAAATAAGATGCATGTGTTTCAAAAAAAAAGGGTAAACCATTTCTGATTCACCCTTTTCTATCCATTCATGTGGTAAAAAACGCTTTTACCGTGTTTGAACAACGCTCAACCGGGTCATGGCTCTGAGAAGAGCCGCCTTTGCACGAACAACATCAATTTCGTTGTCAGAAAGGCTTTTTCCGATCCGGTCTTCAGCTCGTGCCAAAGCAGCTTTTGCGCGATCGACATTGATGTCCTTTCGCCTTTCAGCCGATTCGGCGAGGACGGTTACACGATCCGGAAGAGCTTCAGCAAAACCTCCGCTGACAAAGACAGCGCGCTCAGCGCCGGTAGAGTCCTTATAGCGAATCATACCGGTTTTCAGTGTTGTCAGAAAAGGTGTATGGCCGTCAAGAACACCGAACTCTCCTTCAGAGCCGGGTGACATGACAATCTGAGCCGCTTCACTGACGACAATCTTTTCCGGAGTTACTACTTCCAATCTGATATTATCAGCCATAGGTCTTCTCCCTGGTTAATTAAGCTGCGGCCATCGCTTTCGCTTTTGCGACTGCATCTTCAATTGAACCAACCAAGTTAAAAGCTGATTCAGGAAGGCTGTCATGTTTACCTTCAAGAATTTCTTTGAAGCTGCGGATATTGTCTTCAATTTTGACGTATTTCCCTTTGAGACCCGTGAAAACCTCAGCCACATGGAAAGGCTGGGAAAGGAATCTCTGAATACGGCGGGCGCGTGTAACAACAATCTTGTCTTCATCCGAAAGTTCGTCGATACCGAGAATGGCGATAATATCCTGAAGTTCTTTGTATTTCTGAAGGATTCTCTGAACTTCACGAGCAACCCTGTAATGATCTTCACCGATGTATGCAGCGTCGAGAATACGGGATGATGAATCCAGGGGATCCACAGCGGGATAGATACCCAGCTCGGCGATGGCACGTGAAAGAACCACGGTTCCGTCAAGATGGGCGAATGTCGTCGCAGGAGCGGGGTCGGTCAAGTCGTCGGCAGGTACGTAAACGCACTGAACGGCGGTGATGGACCCTTTGGTGGTCGATGTGATACGTTCCTGAAGAGCCCCCATGTCTACAGCCAGAGTGGGCTGATACCCTACGGCTGAAGGCATACGACCGAGAAGGGCCGATACTTCCGCACCAGCCTGGGTGAAACGGAAAATGTTATCGATGAAGATAAGCACGTCCTGGCCTTCGACGTCACGGAAGTATTCGGCGCAGGTCAGAGCGGAAAGAGCCACTCGCGCACGGGCTCCGGGAGGTTCGGTCATCTGGCCGTAGATCAAGGCGCATTTCTGGAGAACGCCGGAATCTTTCATTTCATGGTAAAGGTCGTTTCCTTCACGGGTTCTTTCGCCTACGCCTGCGAACACGGAGATACCGCCGTGCTGCATGGCGATGTTGTTAACCATTTCCATCATGATAACGGTTTTTCCAACGCCAGCACCACCGAACATGCCCATTTTTCCGCCTCGGGGAAAGGGAACGAGGAGGTCGATAACTTTAACGCCTGTTTCAAGGACGTTGACCTTGGTGTCCTGTTCGGTGAACTCGGGTGCAGGACGGTGAATGGGCATGGTGTTTTCCATGCTGACCGGCCCGAGACCGTCCACGGGACGACCCACAACGTTGAGAACGCGGCCGAGAGAAGCCTGACCCACGGGCATCATGATCGCTTTCCCGGTGTCTTTCACTTCCATACCGCGAACAAGACCGTCGGTAACGTCCATGGCTATGGTACGGACCACGTTGTCACCAAGATGCTGAGCCACTTCCACGACCAGATTGTCTTTTTCATCGCTGATCGCCGGGTTGGTGATAAGACATGCGTTAAGGATCGCCGGCAGTTTTCCAGGTTCGAATTCTACGTCAACGACAGGTCCCATGACCTGTGTTATTTTTCCAATATTTTCAGCCATCTGAAATTCCTCCATATACAATCGTTGTATATTTGGTTTTATGGTTTACAAGCCTGGAGCAACTTAGCCCTTGAGAGCTTCCGCGCCGCCGACGATATCCATGAGGTCGGCCGTGATCGCCGCTTGTCTTGTTTTGTTGAACAGCCTCTGAAGATCATTGATCATGTCTTTACAGGCCTTGGTCGCATTGTCCATGGCGCTCATACGTGCCGCGTGCTCGCTGGTGGATGTTTCCAGAAGCCCGCTGTAGATCTGTATGAAAATATTCCTTGGAAGCATTTCACCCAGAAGGGCGTCCGGGCTGGGTTCACAGATGTGTTCAGCCATATAGGGAGCGCCTTCGACTTCTTCCACCGCTTCAATGGGAGGAATGGGAAGGATCTGCTGCAACGTTGGAATCTGCTTGGACATGCTGACGAACCGTGAATAAATGATGTAAACTTCATCGTATTCACCGGCCAGAAACTGATTGATCATTTTCTGACCTGCCGTGGAGGCCACGTTAAAACCGAATCGAGACCCCACAACGCCAAGGTACTGATCGATGATGTTCATCTCTTCTTTCTTGGCCCAGTCACGTCCTTTCTTTCCGAAATGGGTGATGCTGATATCCACATCGCCGGCCTGTTTCTTTTCTTCAATGAAAGCGGCGGCCTTATCAATCAAGTTGATATTGAAACCACCGCAAAGGCCTCTGTCGGAAGTACAAAGCACGATATGGATTTTTTTCACTTCCTCACGGGGAACAAGAAGAGGACTGGCGTTCTCCCCGGCTTTTTGAGCCAGACTTCCAAGAACCTCCGCGTATTTTGCCGCATACGGTCTAAAAGCCTCCATGGCCAATTGAGCCCCGCGCAACCTGGAAGTGGCAACCATTTTCATGGCGCTGGTGATCTGCCGAGTCTTCTTCACACCAACTATTTTAAGTTTAACTTCCTTTAATGTTGCCATATGTTTACCCTTTACTGCTCCTCTTAATTGTTAACTGGCAAAGACACATATCAGATCGTATCTTTGAATTCCTCGTCATAAGCGGTAAGAGCCTGAACGAGTCCTTTTTCGATTTCATCATCGATCATGGCTTTTTCTGCTAAAGAGGGAAGGAGTTTGGGGAAACGGCCTTCAACAAAAGGATAGAGTCCTGCTTCGTATTTAGTGACGACGGAAGCGGGATATTTGTCGAGATAACCCTTGGTTCCTGCATAAAGGATAAGAACCTGTTTTTCAACTGGCAGGGGTTTGTACTGGGGTTGTTTGAGAATTTCAACCAGTCGCTGACCGCGGGTGAGCTGTGCCTGGGTGGCGGCGTCAAGGTCGGAACCAAACGCGGCGAACGCTTCGAGTTCACGGAAAGAGGCCATATCGAGACGCAGGGTACCGGCCACCTGTTTCATGGCTTTAACCTGGGCCGCACCGCCGACGCGTGAAACGGAAAGACCCACGTTGATCGCGGGACGGGTACCGGCAAAGAACATGCCTTTATCAAGATAGATCTGGCCGTCGGTGATGGAGATAACGTTGGTGGGAATGAACGCGGAAACGTCACCTTCCTGGGTTTCAATGATGGGCAGGGCGGTCAGAGAACCGGCACCCAGTTCATCGTTCAGCTTGGCCGAACGTTCCAGCAGACGTGAATGGTTGTAGAAAATGTCACCGGGGAAAGCCTCACGTCCTGGAGGACGACGGAGCAGCAGGGAAACCTGACGGTAAGCGGCAGCCTGTTTTGAAAGATCATCGTAAATGATCAGGGCGTGTTTGCCGTTGTCGCGGTAGTATTCACCCATGGCGCAACCGGCATAGGGGGCGAGGAACTGAAGAGCCGCGGGATCGCTGGCGCATGCCGAAACAACCGTTGTGTATTCCATGGCACCATTCGCTTCAAGAACGGCCACAACCTGGGCAACGGTTGATTTTTTCTGGCCGCAGGCCACATAGATGCAGTAAACATCGGTGTTTTTCTGGGCAAGAATCGCATCGATGGCGCAGGCGGTTTTACCGATCTGACGGTCACCGATGATCAGCTCACGCTGGCCTTTTCCCACGGGAGTCATGGCATCAACGGCTTTAAGGCCGGTGTAGCAGGGTTCATGAACGGATTTACGGGCGATAACACCGGGGGCCACCATTTCAAGACGGGCCATATTCGATTTGTCGATGGGGCCTTTTCCGTCAATGGGTTCACCTGTGGTTGTGACCACGCGCCCAAGTACCGCTTCACCCACGGGCACTTCCGCGATACGCCCGGTCCGTTTGACCAGATCGCCTTCTTTAATATGAGTGTCATCGCCCATGATGGCGATACCCACGTTGTCCTGTTCGAGGTTGAGAGCCAGTCCCATGATACCGCCGGGAAATTCAACCAGTTCCATTGCCATAACCTTCTCAAGACCGTAAACCCTGGCAATACCGTCACCCACGGACAGAACGACACCGGTTTCACTCAATTCGACTTTTTTGTCAAAATTCTTAATCTGATCTTTGATTATTTGACTTATTTCTTCTGCTTTGATTTCCATTAGGCTTTCTCACCCCTCTTAAAAGATTCTCTCATGTTTAAAATTTGAGTCCTGATACTGCCGTCGAGAACAAGATCACCGATTTTCGTGACAACACCGCCGATGAGCGACGGGTCCTGCTCGATATCGAGAACGACGGTCTTTCCTGTAAGTTTCGACAGGGATGCCTGAATCTTCTTCACGGCATCGGCGGACAGCTCCACAGCGGAGACCACGCTGGCATGAGCCACGCCTTTCAGTTCGTCGGCAAGCTTCTGGTAATGTTCGTCGATGCTTGCGAGAAAACCGAAACGTCCTTTATCGAAAAGAAGGACAGTAAAAGACTTGATCACCTTAGACAATTTCAGCTTCTTGAGCACTTCCTGCAAAACGTTGCGCCGTTCTTCCCTGGCGTACAGGGGATTGCAGATCGTGTCGTTGAGCGCCGTTTCCTGTTTCATCAGCGCGGCGAGACCGCTCAGTTCGGTACGGTACTTATCGGCTTTTCCGTCCTCACCACCGATAAGCATGAGAGCTTTGGCATAACGCCTTGAAATTGCTATATCTTTCATTATGCCACCACCTTTTTGAGATATTCATCTATCAAATGGTCCTGATCTTCGGAGGAGATGGATTTTTTGATCAGCGCTTCGGCTTTCTCAAGTGCTTCCGTCATCATCTCGGCCTGAAGTTTCTGTTTAGCGGCATTGAATTCATTTTCAATATTCCGTTTGGCCTGCTCTTTCATCTTTTCAGCTGAAGCGGCGGCTTTATCGAGAATTCGCATTTTCGCGGCTTCTCCCTGCTCCTTGTACTGGGCAAGGATCTGCGCAACCTCTGAATCGAGGGTCGCGATTTTTTTCTCGTATTCCGCGAGTTTTTTCGCGGCCGCTGCTTTTTTGGCTTCAAGATCTTCGAGCTGGGTTTTGATGGTGTTGATGCGGTTGTTCAGTGCGTCTGCCACGGGCCGTCTGACGGCGAAAAACAGGGCAACGACAAGAACTGCAAAGTTCATCACACGATGCCAGTCCGTACTCGTCCATTCCTTGGCCACCGCCACATGACCGCCGCCATGACCGCCTTCAGCACCTCCACCCGCCGATGAAGCAAGGGCCATGGAGCTGAAAACAAGGAAAGCGATCAGGACAACCAGCTGCATCACGAGGGTCCTTTTTGATCTGAATCGATTCATCATGAGGCCCTCCCAAGAATCTTTTCGAAAATCGCCGATGCAAAACCATCAATCTCACCCTGAAGTTTCACACGGACGCTTTCTACATCCTTTGAAATCTTTTCACGAATTTCTGCCAGATCCGCCTGCGTTTTTTCGCTGATTTCGCCAAGAATCTTCTTTTCTTCCTGTGAAGCTTCGTCGATCAGGGCGTCTTTCACGGCCACGCCTTTGGCGCGGGCTTCCCTGATACCGACGTTAAACTCCTCTTCCTTCTCACTGACCTGAGAATCGGATGATTGAATGCTGCTTTTCAGCCCTTCAACCTTTTCCTTTCTCGCGGCCAGGATCCCTCTGATCGGTTTGTACAACACGATGTTGAGAAGGATGACAAGCAGGATGAAATTGCCGATCTGGACGATGGCTGACACGTCAGGCTTTACTGTTATCGCACTTTCGGCATAAACAGCAGAGTTCCCGGACAAGAATACCAGGAGCAACCCTGCGGCAGATGTCAAAAGCGGATAACCATTCCGGCGAACACCAGAATTCTCCATTTAATGACCTCCAACCTCTTTAAAACATTATAAAAAAACAGATAACCAAAACCCATCCGTTAAAACAGCCTGATTCTGGCTCAGATTTGAGCAAAGAACCCTATAACAATTATTCCGTTTTTTTGTCAACCTGTTTTAATTGAACAACACACGGTTCAACGGTTTATCGTTGTTTACTCTTTGATGAACCTTCGGATGCTGACACTCATGAGAAGACCCATGCCGATGAGCGTGGTCACAACGGACGATCCCCCGTAACTGATCAAGGGGAGGGGAACGCCCACCACAGGCATCAACCCCATGACCATGCCCATATTGATGAAAATACCCCAGAAAAACATGGATGTAACACCCACGGCGATAAGCGTGCCGAACGTGTCCCTGGCTTTATGGGCAATGTTGAGGCCCCAGATCAGAAGCAACGCGTACAGCCCGAGGACGAACACCGTCCCCACGAATCCCCATTCTTCCGCAAGGACGCACATGATAAAATCCGTATGGTGTTCGGGAAGAAAAGAAAGGGCGTTCTGTGTTCCTTTGAGATACCCTTTTCCCACGGCCATGCCGGACCCGATGGCGATTTTGGATTGAATGATATGATATCCCGCCCCCAGCGGGTCGCGATCCGGATTGAGAAACGTAAGAACCCTCTCCTGCTGATAGTCATGAAGAAAAAACCATCCGGAACAGCAGACGACCGCCCCGAGAAAAAACAGATAAACCAGGGAACGCCGCTCGATACCCACGAAAAGGGTCATGGATGCGGAGATCAGAACCACCAGCATGGCTGTCCCAAGATCCGGCTGTCTTAGAATCAGAATGAGAGGAAGCATCATGATTCCGGCCGGCCGAAGAAGTTCGCGAAGCGTGAATCCCCGCCGGCTCGTGTTTCTTGCGTAAAAACGGGACAGAATGATGATGGTTCCGATTTTCACAAATTCCGACGGCTGAATCGTCACAGGCCCAAGAACCAGCCAGCGTCTTGAACCGCCGACCACACGGCCCACAAGAAGGACGGCCACCAGCAGGAACACGCAGAAAAAGAATATTCCCGGTGCCCACTGTTCAAGATCCTTGTAGTTGACCATCAGAATCATGAACATCAGAAAAAAGCCGCCGCCGAACCAGACCATCTGCTTGTAATAAAACATTTCCTGGCCCGTGGATCCCCCGGCGTTTACGGCACTGTAAAGGATGATAAGCCCCACCGTACCGATGGCCAGGGTAATGCCCGCGAGGCCCCAGTCGAAATTTTCAATCAACCGTCTGTCGATCATCATGGTTTGGTCTCTTTGAGATAATGTTTGATGATGTCCCTCGCGATAGGCGCAGCGGCGCTCCCCCCGTGTTCTCCGTGCTCGACGATGACGGCAACGGCAATTTTCGGGGATTCGGCCGGAGCGTATGCGACAAACCATGCATGGGGCTTCCAGTGGGCAGGGCCCGCCGATGTTTCAGCATCTCCACGGGCGCGGCTGATCACTTGTGCAGTCCCTGTTTTCCCTGATATTTCAAGAGATTTCATACGGATCAGAGAGCCGGTCCCCCCTGCGTTCACCACCTGCCAAAGCCCTTTGCGGACCATGTTGAGATGGGTCAGGTGGACTGGCAGTTTCCCGACGAGTTCGGGTTGGGTCAGTTTGACCACATCCCCGTCAGGATCAACGACTTTCTGGATGAGCTGCGGTTTGAAACGTTTGCCGCCATTGCCCACAGCGGAAACGAAACAGGCCATCTGAAGGGGCGTCACCAGGTTGAAACCCTGACCAATGGCAATGGACAAAGTTTCCCCCCGTTGCCAGACATCCCCGGTCCTTTGTTTTTTCCATTCCGCGGTGGGAATGATTCCTGACGCTTCGTTGTCCAGATCGATGCCAGTCCGGCTTCCCAGTCCGCTGGACCGGGCGTAGAACGAAAGCTTGTCCACCCCAAGACGCTGCCCGACCTGATAAAAATACACATCGCAAGAATGGGCCAAGGCTCTGTATATGTCCACGGACCCGTGCCCATCAGGCCGCCAGCATTTGTACGACCTGTTGCCATACCGGTAATATCCGTTGCAGACCATGGTGGTATGCTCGTCGATCACCCCTTCCTCAAGTCCCGCCATGGCTGTCAGAATTTTATATGTGGATGCAGGAGGGTAAGTTCCCTGAAGTGCTTTGTTTTCCATGGGCCTCTGGGGATTGTTGATCAGGGCGTTCCATGTCTGGTGGGAAAGACCGGCCACAAACTCGTTCTGATCGAACGTGGGACTGCTGACCATGGCCAGAATGTTTCCGTTGTCCGGGTCCATGGCCACGGCAGCGCCCACATTACCCTGGAAGAGCGCCTCGGCAGCCATCTGGAGTTGCTGATCGATGGTGAGGTAAATCGTGTTTCCGGGTTTTTCTTCCACGGTTCGAAGAACCCTGACAAGCCGACCGCGTGCGTCCACTTCAACCTGGCGGCCGCCCCGGATCCCCCTCAGCTTCATCTCAAATTTTTTCTCGATGCCGTTCTTGCCGATGGAGTCTCCGCGAAGAGAACCGGGGTATTTTCCGCTGTCCATTTCCTTCTGGCTGATTTCACCCAGATATCCCAGAAGATGGGCGGCACTGCCATTGTGGACGTAATGGCGAAGAGGTTTGACCTGAATGGAAACACCTGGCAGATCGAAACGCCGGGCCTCAATGACTCCCAGAATGTCCCGGTCCACATCCGGCAAGACAACCACAGGGTTGTACGACGGCATCCCCTTCTGTTTCTTAAACCGTTCTTCCATGTCGCTCACAGGAGCCCTGGTCAGAGCCGCCAGACGGTTGAAGGTTTCCTCGATGGGTTTGGCGTCCTTGGGTGTGATGCACACGTTGAACGAGGGACGGTTGTCGACAATGAGCTCACCTTTGCTGTCGTAGATCAGCCCCCTGGGAGGGTCGATGTTCTGAATCCGGATGCAGTTGCTTTCGGAAAGACGCCGGAATTCCTCGCCTTCGATGATCTGCAAATGAAACATCCGGATGAACAGCATGAAGCAGGCGGCAAGCACGGCAAACACCAGACCTGACAGCCGGGCCTTGTACCAGTCGTTGTCCGGTGTGTTCAGGTATGTATTGACAATCTGCTCCGCCATCGGTCATGCCACCTTGAAACGTTTTATTCAGACCTCATCCAGATCAAGACTAGATCCGAAACGCTTTTTAAACCAGATATCCCAGACACCCACAAAGCCTTTGATCATATGAAAAACAAATGGCCCCGTCAGAAGGGCCCAGACGATCTGAAACACCGCCGTTCGAAACGATTCGGCCGAAAGATGCCACGGCGTCCTGCGCATGGTAAGAGCCAGCCAAACCGTGCCGTGCTCAAGGACCACCCCTGATAGAATGCCCACGAAAAGCACAAGCCAGCTGTCGGCATGGAACAGGGGGATCAGCATTTTGACCCCCACAAACAGCCAGAAGTATGTGGTGGTGCAAAGACCGAATGGCCCGCCGGAAAAGCTGTCGGAAAGAATCCCCGCCACCAGGACCACTGGAAGGCTTTCAGTGCCGGGCCGGTAAAAACCCAGGAAAAGGACAAGAATGATCATCAGGTCATAGGAACGTTCGGCAAAGAAAAGAACAGGCAGAACCACGGTCTGCATCACGATGAGAACGATGGCTATAGGGATGTAAACCAGATAGGTCATCGTTTAAAGGGATCCTCTCCAGCTGGTTCCACCGGCAGGTCTTCGAGAATTTCCTCCGGGGTGTGCATGACCACAAGGACTTCTTCAAGCTTTTCAAAATCCACGAACGGGACCACCCGGACTTCCTGGAAAATACCTGAACGGATGTTTTGAACATCAGCCACAACGCCCAACCGCAAGCCTTTGGGGTAAATCCCGTCCATGCCCGACGACACGATGATGTCTTCGGGTTTGATGTCCTCTTTTCTCAGAGCGTACTGGAAAATACAACTCCCGTAGGCATCACCTTTGACGATCCCCCGGGCGCGGGTTCTCTGGACAAGCCCGTCCACCGCACTGTTCCGGTCGATGACCAGAAGGACCTTCGACGTTTTTTCCATGGCGTCGATGACCTGGCCGGCGATGCCCTGAGGAACGACCACCGGCGCACCTTTTTCAACCCCGTCGCGGAGCCCCTTGTCGATCATGATGGTTTTGTACCATGCCGAAGCATCCTTGCTGATCACTTCGGCGGTCAAGACTTCGCTGTTTGTCTGTTTCTTGAATCTCAGGAATTCTCTAAGGCGTGTGTTGAAATGCTCCATCTCCCTGTATCGGTTGATCTGTTCGTCGCAGCGGCCAAGCTCAGAACGAAGCCGTTTGTTTTCCTTGGCAACAGTGACAAGGTAGAAATAATCCTCCCAGATGCTCCTGACAAAGCGGATGGAATGGATGGCGGCCCTCTGAAAAGGATCGACCACGTAGATAAACACCCGTCCCGCCCATGTCGGAGACGCCGTGTCCCGTTTGCTGGTTACATTGAGTATCGTCATGTTGAAAAAAAACAGCACGATCAACACGACGACAATCAGCATCTTTTTTGAGAACATGACCTATTTGATCATCACCTGTTTAAGGATTTCAATGCTGTCAAGGGATTTACCGGCACCCAGAGCCACGGTGGAAAGAGGATCTTCCGCCACAGTGATGGGCAGACCCGTGGTTTCCCTCAGGAGTTTGTCCAGGTTCTTGAGCAATGCACCGCCGCCGGTCAGAACAATACCCCGGTCCACGATGTCCGCGGCCAGTTCAGGCGGAGTCTGCTCCAGTGCGATTTTGACACATTCCACAATGGCGTCGATCTGCTCGGAGATGGCCACGCGGATTTCTTCCGAATCAATGGCCAGAATCTTGGGGATGCCTGAAACAAGATCACGGCCTTTCACTTCGATGGTTTCGATGGCCTCAGGTTCAGGATATGCGTTTCCGATGGTGGTCTTGATGATTTCGGCGGTGCGTTCGCCGATGAGAAGGTTGTACTTCCGTTTGATGTACTGCATGATGCCTTCGTCGATCTTGTCACCGGCCACACGCAGCGAACGGCTGTACACGATGCCGGCCAGCGAGATGACGGCCACTTCCGTGGTTCCGCCTCCGATATCCACCACCATGTTGCAGGTGGGGTCCGTGATAGGAAGGCCGGCCCCGATGGCTGCGGCCATGGGTTCTTCCAGCATGAAGACTTCCCGCGCTCCGGCGGATTCGGCGGATTCCTTGACAGCGCGTTTTTCAACCTGGGTGATTCCCGAAGGCACGGCGATGATGATTCTGGGACGGACGAATTTCTGGCGGTTGTTGTGAACCTTGGTGATGAAATGCTTGAGCATGGCTTCGGTCACTTCAAAGTCGGCGATGACGCCGTCACGCAAGGGGCGGATGGCCACGATATTGCCCGGCGTTCTGCCCAGCATTTTCTTGGCTTCGGCTCCCACGGCGAGGATACGGTTTTTCCGGCCGCCTTCCATTTTCACGGCCACGACGGACGGTTCACTCAGCACAATGCCTTTGCCTTTGACATAGACAAGGGTGTTGGCCGTCCCCAGATCGATGGCCAGATCACTCGAAAAAAAACCCAAAACCGAATCCATGAGATTCATATATATCCTCGTTCTCCGCCCCGTCCCGTGGATGAGGCGCTTCCGTTTGTTACATAAAAAAACAGCATGGACATTGCCGATGCCGTAAGCCTTCCCCCAGTGCATGATCGCTGAAATTCCCGCCGATGTTCGTCCATGTGGCGGAAATAAAATGAAATGACGGTCCACACCCTGCCAAAATAACAAACACACCGCTATCAAAATTACATAAGCATGACAAGAACAAAATACAGTCTGAATAAACAAGTTTGAAACAGCGTTCAGCCCGAGAGTCATCCTCTTTGAAGGAGCTCTTCCATCACGGTATCATGGATGAGCGGCCGGAAGGCACGGATGGCGGTATGGTCCCTGCTGGGATGAACCCGGTTGCTTAAAAGAACCACGATGATCTCCCGTTCAAGATCCATCCAGAACGACGTTCCCGTGAACCCCAGATGACCGACGCTGCCAGGTGAAAAAAGATGGCCACTGCTGGAACCTTCGGCGGATGGCATGTCAAAGCCGGGGGTTCTCCGGAAGCCGTTCCATTCCGTCAGGAACGTCCGGACCACGTCCGGGCTGAACACCGCGCTTTGTTTTGTCCCGTGATACACCCCAAGAAGTTCAACAAGAAAATCGGAAACGCCCCGGGCCGTTCCGAAAAGCCCGGCATGGGCGCAGCATCCTCCCATGACCCAGGCGTTGTCGTCATGGACTTCACCTTTCAGAGTTTTCTTGCGCCAGGGGCAGGTTTCCGTGGGGGCGATGATCCGGCCCGTCACATCCCTTTCGTTCTTCCTTATATAATAGAGATCGGACAGAGTAAGAGGCAGCAGGATCTCGTGTTCGAAAAAACGGTCGATGGTCATGCCGGACCGCGCCTCGATGATCCAGTTGAGAATCATATATCCAAGATCGCTGTACACCACCTTCGCTCCGGGAGGGTTGATCAGGGGTTCGGACTGAAGAAGGGATTTCAGCGCGCCGGGACGTCCAGCGCCGGGAAGCTGTTGAAGCGTTTCGTAATACGGCCTGTGGTCGGCAAGACCCGACGTATGGCAGAGAAGCTGGCCCACCGTCACATCTTTTTTGTCGTTATCCCTGAATTCAGCGATCAGTTCACACAGGCGGGACTCTAAGCTGACCCGTCCTTTTTGGACCAGGATCATGAACGCCGAAGCGGTGGCCAAGGGTTTGGTGAGAGAGGCCAGATCATACACCGTCGACGGGTCGACGGGAGTCAAGGATTCCCGATCCGTCACACCAACGGCTTTTTCGTAAACCGTCCGGCCCTTGAACCAGACTCTTAGAACCGCTCCCGGGAACACGCCGTCTTGAACGGCTTTCTCCATGCAACGATCCACGGCGTCAGGATTCATCGAACACCACCGTCATGGAATCCGTGCTGAGAACAGCCCGGAAGCCCACAGGAAAGGCAAGGTTTGATGAACCGTGTCCGAAGGGGAATCCGAAAACCACGGGAATGCCCCGGTGACCGAACATCCGGCTGAACACCCTTTCGATGTCCGTCCGTTCGCCGCATCGTTCGAATGTTCCGCACACCACGGCCCGGATGCCCTTGAAAAGCCCGGCCATGTCCATCTGCACAAGCATGCGGTCGATTTTGTAAGGCGCTTCCCCCACATCCTCCAGCATCAGGATACTGTCGGTGAAATCCGGGGCGTGGGCCGTTCCGGTGAGATGGCACAGCGTGGCGAGATTGCCTCCGTTGACGACACCGTCCGCCCGGCCGGGAACGATGACGGTCCCGTCCGGGCTTTCCATGGGTTTCGGCCTGCCCGTGACAAGAAGATGTTCCATGGCGGCAAGGCTTGGCGCGTCCAGGGAGGACAGCGAGGTGACCACCGGCCCATGGTGACAGACAAGACCGAACCGGCTGTGGAACGCTGAAAGAAGCGCCGTGACATCGCTGAACCCCATGAAGGGCTTGGAGTTGGCCCGGATCAGATCCCCATGGAGGAGGTCCAGAATCCGCATGGAACCGTAGCCGCCTCTGGCGCAGACAATGCCGTGGATGCCCGGATCACGAAACAGGCGGTGGAGCACGGCAACCCGGCCTTCGTCATCACCGGCCAGAAATCCGTCCTTATTATAAATTTCATCGGGAACAGCCACCCGGAATCCCATGTTTTCAAGGATGGAGATCCCCTTGCTGAAAAGGTCCTGATCAAAGGGACTTGAGGGCGCGGCCACCCCCAACGTGGCTCCTTTTTTCATTTTCATGGGATATTTGGATTCATACCTTGACATGCATTTCCTGAAATGGTAATTACCGTTTGTTTTTGTCGGGGCGTAGCGCAGCCTGGTAGCGCACTTGAATGGGGTTCAAGGAGTCGGAAGTTCAAATCTTCTCGCCCCGACCACAAACCCAACACCACAAATGATCTCCTGCACCTGTTGCGGAGATCATTTTTTTTTGGCTTTTTTCCGGAAGACCGTTTCTTCCGCCGCCGCACGGGCCCACCATACATTCAATGGCCCCCATATTCAACCGGGAAATGGCCAGCCCCTCACATCCCGTCGGATTGACACCCGACTCCCTTTTTGACATAGTGACCGCACGAATCAACATCAGCGAAAGGCGTGCAGGTATGACCATTTATTTTGCCGGATCCATCCGGGGCGGCCGCGATGACGCGGCTCTTTACCATGACATCATCGGCTTTCTGAAAACCATGGGCCCTGTCTTCACCGAGCATGTGGGCGATCCCTCCCTCACGGCCAGAGGCGACGACGGACCCGACGATCCCGGCATCTACCGCCGTGACATGGACTGGCTGGCCCAAAGCCGCGTGGTGGTGGCCGAAGTGACCCAGCCCTCTCTGGGCGTGGGCTACGAACTGGGCGCAGCGGTGGCCATGGGAATACCCGTACTCGCCCTGTACCGTCCCAAACCCGGCCGCTGCCTGTCCGCCATGATCGCGGGCTGTCCATCGATCTCAGTGGGTGAATACCAGTCGCTGGATGAAGCGAAAACCCTGATCCTGAACTTCCTGAACCCTGAAGATACCGAAAGCCGCATCCATGAATGAACACCACACCACACCCCTTGAACTTCTCGCCCCGGCTGGCAACGCCGACATCGGCATCGTTGCCGTGGACCACGGAGCAGACGCCGTGTACATCGGAGCCCCACGGTTCAGCGCACGGGCAAACGCCGCCAGCAGCATGGACGGCATCCGACGGCTCATCGACCACGCCCACCTGTTCAACGCCAGAGTGTATATGGCCCTGAACACCCTGTTGAACGACACGGAAATCAAAGATGCCCTAGCCATCATCCGCGAAGCCCACGACGCGGGCATCGATGGCCTGATTTTCCAGGACATGGGGCTTCTGGAACTGGATCTCCCGCCCGTGCCGCTCATCGCCAGCACCCAGACTCACAACGCCACGGCGGAGAAGGTCAAATTTCTGGAAGATCTGGGCGTGAGCCGGGTGATTCTCGCACGGGAACTGAGCCTTAACGAGATCCGGGATATCCGGCGGAAGACCACGGTGGAACTTGAAAGTTTCGTTCACGGGGCGTTGTGCGTCTCTTACAGCGGTCAGTGTTACATGAGTCAGGCCGCATTCGGCCGGAGCGGCAACCGGGGCGTCTGCGCCCAGCCCTGCCGCCTGCCGTCGACCCTTTTGGACGGAAAGGGAAAAAAGGTCATCGCCGACCGTCATCTCCTGTCCCTGAAGGATCTCAACCTGGTGGACCACCTGGGGGATCTGGCCGAAGCGGGCATCACCTCGTTCAAAATCGAAGGGCGCTACAAAGACGCGGCTTATGTAAAAAACGTCACCGCCGCCTACCGCAAAGCCCTGGACCGCATCATCGACAGCGGCGATCTTTACCGGCGGCAGAGTTCGGGCCGTGTGGCCTTCACCTTCGAACCCGACCTCGACCGGACCTTCAACCGGGGATACACTCGGTATTTTCTCACCTCGCCCGACATGCCCGGACATCAGGCCGCCATGGACAGCCCCAAATCCATGGGCGCGGCTATCGGCACCGTCCTCCAGACGGGCAAGGACAGTTTCCGGCTGTCCGGCGGACCGGTCCACAACGGCGACGGGCTTTGCTTCGTGGGATCGAACGGCACCCTCAAGGGATTCCGGGCAGACCGCGTGGAAAACGGCCGGATCTTTCCCAACGATATGACAGGAATAAGCACGGGTCTTCGTCTTTTCCGAAACCGGGATCATGAATTTCTCAAGCAGCTGGACCGGAAAACCGCGGACCGCCGCATCGCCGTGACCATGGTTTTCCACCAGACAGTGTCGGACATCCGCCTCACCGTCACCGACGAGGACGGCCATTCGGTCACAGCCTGTCAGCCCGTTGTATTCGAAGAATCCCGAAACCCTGAAAAAATGAAGGCCCAGATCCATGCCCAGCTGTCAAGCACCGGAACGACCTGTTTTCATATGACGGATCTGAAAATTGAAACACCCTCGCCGGGTTTTCTCTCCCTCGGCCTGTTGAACGGCCTTCGGCGCGAGGCTCTCACCGAACTCACCCGCCAGAGAAAAGAAACCCATGTTCCGAAGGAGCCCGGCAAAGCCGCCGATCCGGCCCCGGTCTGCCCTGAAATAACCCTGGATTACCGGGCCAATGTGCTCAACCGTTTTGCCAGAGCCTTTTACAAAAAACACGGGGCCGAAGATGTTGCCGACGCTTTTGAAACCGGCCCGGCCCGACCTGGTGACGTTCTCATGACCACCCGGTACTGCATCCGGCGGGAGCTTGGGGCCTGCCTGAAACAACGGGACAGCCGCTTGAAACTCACTCCCCCGCTTACCCTGGTCCAGGGTAAACGCTCTTACGGGCTCCGTTTTGACTGCGACCTCTGCCGCATGCATGTGGTCGTGGAATAGTGAGTGGGATATATCGTTTCGAATGAAAAATCTGTGAACATCGAACACCCAACATCCAACATCGAATGAAGGATAACTCCTTTTTTTTTAAAAAAAAATGAATCTTCAGAATCCGGTCTCTATGCATGCGACAATGGTGATCCTGCGAATCATTCACCATTCGATGTTGTGTGTTCGATGTTCGATGTTAAAAAAAATACGCCCATCGGATTGCGACTCTGACACCCACGCTACCTATCCTCGCGGACCCTTAAAAACGACGCAAAGCGCGGGATTCCCGACGGGTTCATTTCCTTGTATTTAAAGGTCACGGTACTTCCCATGGGCGGCGGGTTTTCGCGGTCTTTATCGGTAAAACCCGTTCCAATGGAAAAACGGAGACCGCCGGGCAGTTCCACCACCAGGGCCCCCATCTTCCCTTTGTATTTTCCTTCGCCGCCGACGTATCCCACCACCTTGGCTTCGGCATCCAGAAAGGATTTCACCTTGAGGAGGTCCGGCGAACGTCCGGGGATGTGCAGCGAGCCGGGCCGCCTCAGCATCAGCCCTTCCCCACCCTTTGCTTCCACACCCTTGAGCATGCGGTTCAAATGCTCCCGTCCTTCGCAGGGGATCTGGTCGACGATCATCACATGCCCAGATGGATGGCCTGAAAACCAGCGCCGGGCCGCGTCAAGCCGGTCTTCAAAACCCAGACTGCCGGAAGGCGCGTCAAACACCGCGTAGCGGACCTGTTTCCAGGCGTCTCCGGCCCGGTCTTTCCGTGCGATGCCGCTCATCTCCGAAAAACGCCCTCGTCCGAGCCACAACTCGCCGTCCAGGGGGAAGGGAGGAAAACCTACGGTAAACCAGACAGGAACGCGGATTTCATGCCCGGATCGCGACACCATCCGCGTCCCGGTCCAGAAGCCCCGGACCCCGTCCAGCTTTTCGCTGACCAGCCAGCCTTCAGGATTTGTTTCCGGGCTATAAATGCTTGCCAGCATCAGTGCCGGTTTCTCAACGGCAGGCGGTGGGGCCTGACCTTCAGCCAACGGTGCGATGACCGCAGCAATGAGGGCGATCATGGATAATATCAAGACATATCGACGCATAAAAAAATCCCAGGTCGTCTTATTGGAGTTGAAATAGTGCAGCCATTTTAAAAAAGTTCATATTCCATTTTCATCGCAAAATCCATCCATTAGCCTATTGATTAAAAAATCAAAACGGCTATGATGTTTTGAAAAAAAATCCCGGGTTTCATTTTCCAAAAAACAACGGCAACATCCGCGTGAACCAAGGCGCGGCAGAGAAAGGCGCGATGACTGCACAGAGGTACGATGCAGATTCCATAGAGGTTCTGAAAGGGCTCGACCCGGTGAAACGGCGGCCGGGCATGTACACTGAAACGGAGCGGCCCAACCATCTGGGCCAGGAGGTGGTGGACAACAGTGTGGACGAGGCCATCGCCGGATTCGCCGACCGCATCGAGGTAATTCTTCACGAGGACCATTCCCTTGAGGTCAGCGACAACGGGCGCGGCATGCCCGTGGACATCCACCCGGAAGAAGGCCTGACCGGTGTGGAACTGATCCTGACCCGGCTTCACGCCGGAGCCAAGTTCTCCAACAAGAGCTACCAGTTTTCCGGCGGGCTTCACGGCGTGGGCGTGTCCGTGGTGAACGCCCTCTCAACCCGGCTTGACGTCACCATCAAAAGGGGCGGCAACAGTTATCACATCGCCTTCGAAAACGGTGACAAGGTGGAGGACCTTCATATCACCGGCTCTGTGGGCGCGCGTAACACCGGAACCACGGTGCGCTTCTGGCCCGACCCCTCCTATTTCGACAGCCCGAAGTTTTCCGTCAGAAACCTGAAACATGTTCTCCGTGCCAAGGCCGTGCTCTGCCCCGGCCTCAAAATGAACTTCCACGACCGGAACACCGACGAAAAGATCGAGTGGTATTACGCCGACGGCCTCAAGGATTACCTGCTGGACAGCGTGGAAGCGTTCGAGCGACTGCCCAGCGAGCCCTTCGTGGGCCATTTCGCCACGGAAAATGAAACCGCAACATGGGCCGTGCTCTGGCTGCCCGAAGGCGGCGACCTCATCACTGAAAGCTATGTGAACCTGATCCCCACGGCCCAGGGCGGAACTCATGTGAACGGGTTCAGAACCGGGCTCCTCGCTTCGATCCGGGATTTCTGCGAATTCCGGAAGCTGTTGCCAAGGGGCGTCAAACTGGCCCCGGAAGACATCTGGGACCGTTGCGCCTACCTTCTTTCCGTCAAAATGACCGACCCCCAGTTTTCCGGCCAGACCAAGGAGCGCCTGTCCTCCCGCCAGAGTGCGGCGTTCGTGGCCGGTGTGGTGAAAGACTCGTTCAGTCTGTGGCTGAACAAAAACACCGACATCGGGGAAATGCTGGCGGACATGGCCATCGGCAACGCCCAGAAACGCCTTCGGGCGGGAAAGAAGGTGGAACGGAAACGGGTCACCGCCGGTCCCGCCCTTCCGGGCAAACTGGCGGACTGCACCGTGCAGGACCCCATGAAATCCGAACTTTTCCTGGTGGAAGGCGATTCCGCCGGAGGCTCGGCCAAGCAGGCCCGTGACCGCCAGTACCAGGCCATCATGCCCCTTCGCGGCAAGATCCTGAACACCTGGGAAGTGGATCAGGACATGATCCTGAATTCCCGTGAAATCCATGACATATCCGTGGCCATCGGTGTGGACCCCGGCTCGCCGGATCTTTCGTCCCTACGCTACGGCAAGGTCTGCATCCTGGCCGACGCCGACTCCGACGGCCTTCACATCGCCACCCTGCTCTGCGCATTGTTCCTCCGGCATTTCCCGGCCCTCGTCTCCGCAGGCCATGTGTTCGTGGCCATGCCCCCCCTCTACCGCATCGACGTGGGCAAGGAAGTGTACTACGCCCTGGACGATTCGGAGAAAAACGGCATCCTGGACCGCCTCACCGCTGAAAAGAAAAAAGGCAAACCCAACGTCCAGCGATTCAAAGGCCTAGGCGAAATGAATCCGCTCCAGCTCCGTGAAACCACCATGGCCCCGGACACGCGGCGGCTGGTCCAGCTCACGCTAGACGACCTGGATATGGCCGATGACGACGCGGACGGCAGCGCCCGGGCCGTGATGGACATGCTGCTTTCGAAAAAAAGAGCCGGAGACCGGAAAGCGTGGCTGGAGGAGAAAGGCGACCGGGTGCGGGTGGGTTGAAAAGACGAACGTCCAACATCGATGGCGTCGTAAAAAGTCCCATATGCGGCGTTATAGTGTTTGGCCAGACACTCGACATACTACATGTATGCCTTCGCGCCTGGCCAAACACTATGCCTTGCCTCTGGGCCTTTTTCCATAGCCATCGGGCGACTTTTTACGAGTCCATCAACATCCAACATCGAACGTCCAACATCGAATGGGTGGCAGGATGGCGGCTGGTGGGGAAACGGCTTTGTGGGGTACAGACGGCTCAAATAAAAAAATGAATGAATGAACCGCGGAGGCCCATCGTAGGTCGGCTTTCGGCACGAAAGCCGACAAATGGCTCGATCCTTTTTTGTTTTTCCGGGGCTCGCTCCGGATACGTTACAGAACGAACATCTAACGTCCAACGCCGAATGGGTGGCAGGAGACGAGCTATTGGAAAATGGCTGTAAGGGCTACAGACAGTTCAAATGAATAAAAATCCATGAACTTCAGAAGCCCTTCCCAATCCTACACCTTTGGACAAACCGCTTCACCATACAGTCTTTTTTTAGTATGATATTAGGACTGGAGGATAAAAACATGAATATAACCCGCGACATCAAACCGGTGACTTACCTGAAATCAAAGACCGCCGACCTGCTGAAGCAGATCAACGAAACCCACCGCCCCGTCGTCATCACACAGAACGGGGAGCCCAAAGCCGTGATTCAGGACCCGGAAAGCTTTGAAAACATGCGAAACGCCATCGGTCTCCTGAAGCTGATATCCCAGGGGGAAAACGATATCCGGGAAGGCCGGGTGAAATCTCAGGCGGAGGTTTTCAACGATCTCGAAAAACTGCTCCGGGAATAAGCACCATGGAGCATTTTGACGTCATCTGGTCGGGTGCGGCGGAAAAGGATTTCAGACAGATCATAGGGTACATTGGCCGGGAAAACCCTGTAAACGCCAGCAAGGTATTTGAAAGAATCAAGCAGAAAGCCTCGGAGCTTGTCAGCATGCCGGAACGCGGACGCATCGTCCCGGAGCTTGAACGCCAGGGTATCCGTCATTACCGCGAACTGGTGTTCTCTCCCTGGCGATTGATTTACAGAATCAGCGGGAATGAGGTGCTCGTTTTTTGTCTGGTGGATTCACGGAGAAATGTGGAGGATGTTCTGCTTGACAGGCTGGCCGGAGAATGAAAGACGAACATCGATTGGTCGGCGGACGATGTAATAACGACCGGATGGATTTGAGAGGGTTTGATTGAAAAATGTTTCATGGTTCGCAGAACCCCGACAAATGACAAATAATTCTATCCATAATATCAGCTTTCCCAGATATCGCTAAAATGGATGGTTAAACAGTTTGAACCATTTCGTCGGGTTTCGTGCCGAGAACCTGACCTACAATGGGGTGATTTTTAACTGTGAGGGATTGGCAGGAAGAAAGATATGAGTGATTTCAGCATGGAAGGGGTCGAGCAGATCCCTTTGAAGATATTCACGGAAAACGCGTACCTGGAGTATTCCATGTACGTCATTCTGGACCGGGCCCTGCCCCATATCGGGGACGGGCTGAAGCCGGTGCAGCGGCGCATCGTGTACGCCATGAGTGAGCTGGGTTTAAGGGCCACGGCCAAGCACAAGAAATCGGCGAGAACGGTGGGGGATGTGTTGGGCAAGTACCATCCCCACGGGGATTCGGCCTGTTACGAGGCCATGGTGCACATGGCCCAGCCTTTTTCCTACCGTTACCCGCTGGTGGACGGCCAGGGGAACTGGGGGTCTTCGGACGACCCCAAATCCTTCGCCGCCATGCGTTACACCGAATCCCGGCTTTCGCACTACGCCCAGGTGTTGTTGAGTGAACTGGGTCTTGGGGCGGTGAACTGGATTCCCAATTTCGACGGAACCTTGGACGAACCCGAAGTGCTTCCTGCCCGGCTGCCCAACCTTTTGCTCAACGGCAGCATGGGCATTGCCGTGGGCATGGCCACGGACATCCCGCCCCACAACCTGCGGGAAGTGGTGGAGGCTCTTCTGCACCTTCTGGACCATCCGGGAGCCAGCATCGCCGAACTCTGCGGGTTTATCAAGGGGCCGGACTACCCCACGGAAGCGGAGATCATCTCGTCGCCCGCCGCCATCGCCGCCATGTACGAAACCGGCGGCGGCATGGTGAAGATGCGGGCGGTCTACACCGTAGAAAGCGGGGATATCGTGATCACCGCCCTGCCCCACCAGGTTTCGGGGGCAAAGGTTCTGGAGCAGATCGCGGCCCAGATGCAGGCGAAAAAGCTGCCCATGGTGGAAGACCTTCGGGATGAATCGGACCACGAGTCCCCCACCCGCCTGGTCATCGTGCCCCGGTCAAACCGCATCGACAAGGACGCCCTGATGGCGCACCTCTTCGCCACCACGGACCTTGAAAAAAACTACCGGGTCAACATGAACCTCATCGGCCTTTCCGGCAAGCCCCAGGTCAAGGGCCTTGACGTGATTCTCACCGAGTGGCTGACCTTCCGGCGGGATTCGGTGACCAAACGGCTGGCGTACCGTCTGGAAAAAGTGAAAGAACGGCTCCACATCCTGGACGGTCTTCTCATCGCCTTTCTCAATATCGACGAGGTCATCGCCATCATACGGAGCGAAGATCATCCCAAACCCGTGCTCATGGAACGGTTCGGACTCACCGACATCCAGGCCGAGGCCATTCTGGAACTGAAACTCCGCCACCTGGCCAAACTGGAGGAAATGAAGATCCGGGGCGAGCAGGACGAGCTGTCCAAAGAAAGAGACGCCCTTGAAAAAACCCTTTCAAGCCCGAAGGAAATGAACAAGCTGATCCGGAAAGAACTGAAGGAGGACGCCAAAACCTACGGAGACGACCGCCGTTCGCCCATCGTGGAGCGGATGGAAGCCCAGGCCATGACCGCCGCGGACATCACGCCCACCGAACCGGTCACCGTGGTTCTTTCGAAAAACGGCTGGATCCGTGCGGCCAAAAGCCACGATTACGACGAAAGCAAAATCCGGTTCAAGGCCGGAGACGAGCTTCTCAGCGTGACCCACGGCAAGAGCGACCAGCCTGTGGTAATCCTCGATTCCACAGGCCGCACATACGCCCTTATGGCCCACGGCCTGCCGTCGGCCAGGGGCCAGGGCGAGCCCATCACCGGACGTCTCAGCATCCCGCCGGAAGCCACGGTGTGCGACGCCCTCATGGGCGAACCCGAGGACCTGATCCTCATGGCCAGCGACGCGGGGTACGGGTTTATCGCCAGCCTGTCCGATCTGTTCACCAAGAACAGGAACGGTAAGGTGGTGTTGAGCCTTCCTGAAAACGCCCTGCCCTTGCGTCCACTGAAACTGCCTGAAACCCAGGGGCTTCTTCTCGCCGCCATCACCAGTGACGGAAAAATGCTGATCTTTCCCGTGAAAGACCTGCCCAGTTTGTCCAAAGGCAAAGGCAACAAGATCATCAACATTTCCACGCGAAAAGCCCGTGACCGTGAAGAAATCCTCACGTCGCTGTTCCTGATTCCCGAGGGTGCCCAGCTGGTGATTTATTCCGGCAAACGGCATTTCACCCTGAAGGAGGGAAACCTTGCAGGCTACATCGGATCCCGGGGACTTCGGGGTAAAAAACTGCCCAGGGGCTACCAGAAAGTGGACCGATACGAAATCATCCCTTCCGTAAAACCGGAAGAACCGGTTCCTGAGAGTGGTGTATAAAATGATGCGGCGGCGTTGGGTCCGCTATGGGGCCGTGGCCCTCGTTTTTTCGGTCTTTGCCGGAATCGCCGTTCTGACATACGGCGAAGGGCCTGCGGTTCTCCGGTCCGTCATTGAAAAAAAACTGCGGGAGGATTACCGGACCCGAAGCCGCATCGAAACCACGGATTTCCATCTGTTTCCCTTTCCCCATGTGTCGCTCGAAGGGGTTGACCTTGAAAACGACGGGGCTTTATTCTCCATGGAATCCCTGGATTTTTACCCGGATCTGTGGCGGCTTGTCATGGGCAAGGCCGTTTTATCCTCGGTAAAAATCTCAAATCCCGACCTCCGCATCCTTTCCTGGCCCAAGCTCCGGGAAATCCTGAACACGAATAAAAAAGAGAAAAAATCCTTTTGTGACTCGCTGTCGCTTCCGGATTTCAGCCTGGGCGTTTCTGGCGGACGGATCAGTTGCCCAGTTTCAACCAGCCCTTCGGGTGGAAAAACGAAAAAAACCGCCATCGAATTTTCGGATCTGTCGCTGAAGGTGGCCTCTGATAAAACCGGACTTCGGCTCAAAGCCGACCTCCGTTCAGAGTTGACGCAGGCCTTATCAGGAGACGTCCTCATCAGGAAAGATCAGGGTTCCTGCCGCTGGGATACGGAGATCGAGGCCGAATCCCTGGACCTTGCCGCCACAGGAAAAACCCTCGCCGCACTGTTTCCCGAAAACAGGGCGGTACGCTCGTTATTTCCCAACCTGATCCGTTCCGGCCGCCTGACCTCCCTTGTTTTTTCTTTCAGCGGACACAACGATGAATGGCAGGACATCCGGCGCATGACTGCGGAAGCCCAGGCTGAAAACGCCGTGATCAGGCTTCCTGGCTCCCGGCTCGATCTTCGTGAGATCACGGGGCCTATCCGGTTGAAAAACGGGATGCTTGACGGCGAGAAACTGTGTGCATCGCTGGGACGGTCCAGGGCGAAAGACGGGCGGTTCTCCCTGGATCTGATCAAGGCAGACAACGGATCCCGGCCATTTGAAATCGACACCTTCATCGCCGCCGACCTGTCCGATCTTTCCAGCGTCCTTGACGCTTACCTCCCCGCTCTGTCACGGTCCCATTCCCTGACACGGTTCGAGTCCATTCAGGGAACCGCAGACCTGCGACTGTCCCTCAAACACATATTGCGTCGGCCGGAAGTCCGGGTTCAGGCGGACAACATCCGGGCCAAGGCGTTTTACAGAGCTCTGAGCCGACCGGTTTTCCTTTCGAACGGCTCGGTCCGGATTGAGCCGGACCGTTTGGAATGGACGGGCCTTCAAGGCGGAATCGGACCCCACGACATCGCGGACTGTTCAGGGGTTTTTCATTTTGGAAAACGGAAATCATTCGAAATTTCATCGTTTTCCGGCAGGGCCGACGCCGGGGATCTTCTCCGTCTTTCCACCCGTTTTCCCGCCGTTGAAAAAAGGATCAGGCGACACCTGACCTATGCTGCAGGCCCGATTCGGATCACGTCGTTCAGCATGGGTGGAACCCTTTCAAAGCCTGGAAGTGTCCGGTATCACCTGACGTCTTCATCGGATGGTTTGAACCTTTCAGCACCCGGTTTCCCGGGCCCGGCTACAGTGTCCTTCGACAATCTGGACGTATCCCCGGAGAAGATCGGCTGCGCGTCCATGTCCGTCAGGATAAACGGGCAATCGTTCACCTTGACCGGTTCAGTGGGCCTTGATGGATCTCAACCTGCGATGGGAACTGTCTCCATCAGAGGCGTCGTAGACGGGAGTTTCAGGACGTTTCTTAAAAACAGAGCCTGGATCAAACCGGATTTCTTTCCCATACTTCCTGTGGAGCTTGACCCGCTAACCCTTTCCTGGTCGGACCGGAATCTATCCGTCCAGGGAACGTTTCACCGGACCGACCCCCGTTCGGGCCCTATCACCAGCTCAGTGGACGCCGCCGTATCCCCCACAGAAAGCCTTATCAGAAATCTGACGTTCGAAACACGAATGGAACGTGCTGAAATCAAAGCCCGGATACCGGCAGACAAAACAAAAGGACGGATGACCGGACGGTTTGACGGGAACCTCAAAGGCACCACGCTGGCTGCGCTTTTTGAAAAAGGGGACCGCATCAGGGGAGACATCGAGGGTTACGCGTCGTTCGAATATCCTCTTTCAGGCCAGGGTCTTTTCAGACTGAAAGGCCCCCTGGCCCTGAACAACGCGGTCATCCGCACGGAAAAGGGCGTCAGCGTCACCGTTGATCAAGCCCGCTTCAACGGCCAGGGCGAAAAGGCGGGCATGAATCTTAATGGACTGTCCTGCGCCCTGAAGCCCGAAAACGGCAATGGCCCCGACGCTCTGTTTTTCCCGCATATCGCCGGAACCGTGACGTTTCAAAAAAACGGCCGGTGTCTTCTGAACGTCGCATCCGGCAACGTCTGCGGCATTTCATTTTCAGGATCTGTTCAGCTTCCGGACGTTGACATGGATCTGAGTTACGCGTCGGAACGTCAGAAAGTATCGAGTGTGCAGGACCTTATGGGCTGTTTCGGCGCGGACGCCCCGGCCATGACCGGTTCGCTGTCGGTTTCAGGCACCATCCAGGGCAATCCGGGCATGATCTCCAAAGCCTCGTTCACGATCAAGGCGTCAAAAGGCGTGGTGAATAAAACCACGGTGCTCACGAAAATGCTGGGTCTTCTGGACCTGACGGAACTTTTTTCAGGAAACCCTGTAAAACGCATCATGGAACGGGGTTACCGTTACGACACCATGGACATCGAAGGCACCATCACCGGCCACAACATCCATATCACCCAGGCGGCGGTCACCGGCGCGGGCATCAACCTCTACGCCACCGGGTACGCCGATCTGTCCAGCCGGTCCCTTGACCTGGTGGTCCTGGCGTCACCCTTCAAACTGGTGGACAGCCTCTTCTACCACATTCCCCTCGCCGGTCCCCTCATCAGCGGCAAAAACAAAAGCCTGCTTTCCGTCCCATTGGTGGTGGAAGGCGATTTCGACAGTCCCCGGACCCGGTTTCTGCCCAAACCCCTTTCCGCCGTGTCGTCGGGCGTTCTTAACACCTTCGTCAGCGTGTTCAAACTGCCCTTTGTCCTGACCTACGACCTGGTGGCACCGAAAGGTAACCGCTGAAAAAGATCATGCCATCGGAAGATTGTGGCCGATCCGGAAAACCTGTTTAAGATAGGCCATGTAGTTCTCGTCGTCGCACATCCCCTTGCCTTCGGAATCGGAGATCTTGGCCACGGGCTGTCCGTTGCACGACACCATTTTCATCACGATGTTCAGGGCCTTGGGGCCGCAGTCGTTGGTCAGATGGGTTCCGATGCCGAACACCGCCTTGA
The DNA here is from genome assembly GCA_020723285.1 of Desulforapulum autotrophicum. GTDB lineage: Bacteria > Desulfobacterota > Desulfobacteria > Desulfobacterales > Desulfolunaceae > DYJE01. The sequence goes on from DYJE01000038.1 coordinate 31,846, forward strand.
TCTTGTCCTTCACGGCCCTGTAAATTTCGACGGCCTTTTCCATGGTGAGGCCGTCGCTGTATACGGCCAGCTTCGTCTTAGGGTCGATCTTCAGCTCCGTAAGGCGGTTCACCAGTTTCCTTGTCCACACGTAGGGACAGCCCGAATCGTGGCGGAACCCGTCGAAGAGTTTGGCGAAGTACAGGTCCATGTCCCTCAAAAACGCGTCCATGCCCACCACGTCGGTGAGGGCGATGCCCAGGTCGCCCCTGAACTCCCTGACCCAGGTTTCGAGGGCCGCTTTCTGGCTGTCCACGAGCCGGGGGCCCAGGGCCTGGAACGCCTGGAGGTATTCGTGTGCCATGGTGCCGATAGGGGTTACGCCGTGTTTCATGGCCAGCCACATGTTGCTCGTGCCCATGAACATTCCGGGAAGGGCTTCGGCCTGCCTGCTCACCGTGTAGTCGTGCCATTCCCGGCCGGCCCTGCGCCGTCCTCCGAAATCGGCATAACGGAACTCTTCGATACTCTTTGCGTTTTTCAGGAATTCGATTTTATCCTCCAGCCGTTTCCGGCCTTCGGCGTAATCCAGGTCCGGCCACGTGTTTTTGAAGTATACCTCCTCCACGATGGGCAGGATGTAAAGCTCGTAGGGCATGACGTGGACGATGGGGCCTTCGGCTTTGATGGAAAGCTCACCTTTACGGTTTTCAACGGAAACGAACCTGGAGTCCAGGCGGAAGATCCGCAGGAAATCCACGAAGTCACCGGTAAGCGAGGGGATTTTCCGAAGATAGTCCAGTTCTTCGGGTGTGAAGGACAGGGAGTCGAGATGCCGGATCTGCTCCCTGATCTCGTCGGCGTATTTCCCCAGATCCACCCCTTGGGTCCGGCATTTGAACCGGTATTTCCCGTAAGCTCCGGGGTGGCTGTGAAGAAAGGCTTTCTGCATGGACAGCTTATAACGGTCGGTGTCCATCAGGGTGCGGATCACCGGATTGTCTTGTTTCATGGTATCCCCTTTTAATTATAATGAATCGGCCACGGTGATCCCGGCGGCCTCCATCTCCTCTATGGCGGCCTTCACCGTATCAGGGGCGATGCCCCGGCAGGCGTCAAGGTTCACCACCACGTCAAATCCTGCGTGACGGAGCTGGAGGGCCGTGGTTTTCACACAGTAGTCCGTGGCGAGCCCGCCCACAAGAACCGTTTCGATGGTGTTGCACCGCAGGAATTCGATGACTCCGGTGCTCTGGCGGCCTTCAAGGTCGTGGTAACAGGCTCCGTAGGGGTGCATGTCCGGTTCCATTCCTTTCTGGACGAAGAAGTCGTAGTCCGAAGGATGTGGAAGACCGTCGATCAGTTCATGGCCCCTTGTGCCGACAATGCAGTGGGCGTTCCAGCGGATATCCACATGGGGTCCGTCGACTTTTGAAAACTGGGGTTTTCCCTCTCCGGCGAGCCACACGGCGTTGGCGGGGTGGGCGTCCTTGGAGCCGATCCGCAGCCGGGCAAGTCCTGCCTGCCGGTTAAGCGCTCCTGCCAGGGTTTCGCCTCCCTCGACGGGGAGTTCGCCCGGGCAGAGTGGCGTGAAACCTTTCTGGACGTCCACGTCGAAACTCGCTGTCGTTTCTTTTACGATGTTTTTCATAAGCCACCTCCATTTAAGAGTCAATGTGACACTATATTAAGGTTCGTACATTCAAAAGTCAATAAATTATGTTTTAAAATTAATAAAATGTCTTTGTGTCATTTTATCATTGCATAAATGACACAAAGACATTAATATGGAATCAAAAAAACACAAAAACGAAAAGGACGACCATGAACAACGCGCATCAGATCCAGACATCGGTAGACCCCGTGATCTTCACGGTTTTTGACATGAAGCTCCATATCCTTCTCGTCAAGAGAAACATCGAACCGTACAAGGACTGCTGGGCCCTTCCCGGCGGGCTGGTGGACGAAAAGCTCGACCAGGACCTCCACTCGGCGGCATTGCGGAAGCTCAAGGAAAAGACGAACGTCACCACCCATTACCTCGAACAGGTGGAAACCCTGGGCAGCGCCAGCCGGGACCCCAGGGGCTGGTCGGTCACCGTGGTTTACTTCGCCCTGGTCACCGTGCCGGAAGAAAACCTTTCGGCGGCCCACGGGGCGTCGGAAGTCCGCTGGGAGGAAGTCGGGAAAAACGGCGTGGCCGTGCCCCTTGCCTTTGACCATGAAAAGCTGGTGAAGGCCGCTGTGGAACGGCTGAGGGCCAAGGTGAGCTACACCACCGTGGCGGCGGGACTTCTGGCCGAGCCGTTCACCTTTCTTGACCTCCAGAATATACACGAAATCATCCTTAACCGGAAGGTTGAAAAGAAATCCCTGATGCGGCGCTACGAAAGCTCAGAACTCCTCACGGAAGTCAACGAAACACGGAAAGAAGGGCGCATGAGGCCGGCGAAACTCTACCGGCTGAAAGACCGGGAAACCGTCCACTATTTTGTGAGAACCATGGAAGGGCCGAGGTAAAAAGGGGCCCTGAAAAAAAGGAGGCGGCCATGAATCCGAGACTTGTCACTTTGTCCGCGCTGACCGGACTCGACATCCTGAACATCCGGGAGCCGGAACGGCTGTTCACGGGAGATATGGACTCTCTGAAAAAAGAGTACAGACACCTGGCCGTTCTCTGGCACCCGGACCGGAGTCGATTGGAGGACGCAGATGCCGTGTTCGCCCACATCCACAGTCTTTTCGACCTCGCCGTCGCTAAACTCGGCCACGGCGAATGGGACATTCCGGGGCACCTCACCGTGAAAGATACGGACAGGAAAACGTTTCGATTCCGTTACCGCAGACGTTTCGCCTTCGAGCTTGGCGAAACGGTGGTCGGCGACACCTTCGCGGCCTTTTTCGTGGAGCCGGAGCACAAAGCGCTCTTCGACAACGCCGTCCGGAGGATTAAATATTTCACCTTCGCATCCGACGCGATGAAGAGGGAAGTGTCACGCTACCTTCCGGCAATCCGGAAAACATTTGAAACACAGGACGGCCGCCATGTCCTGGTGACCGGGAAACAAAGGGACATGATCCGCCTGAGGGATATCCTTGACCATTACACGGCCAAGGGTTTTCCGGACCAGTGGCCCCGGCACGCGGCGTGGATCCAGAGCACCCTGAACAACCTGTGCTGTTACCTGGAATACGCCGGCCTGACCCACAACGACATCTCACCGGACACCTACTATATCTCACCTTCGGACCACAGCGGCTCACTCCTGGGCGGATGGTGGTATTCCGAACCTGTGGGCAACGAACTCAAGGCTCTGCCCCTTCGGACATACGACCTGATGGCCATGGACACGGCAATGAAAACGTTCGCCAGCGTCAGGACGGATCTCGAACTGGCCAAGGCCACGGGCCGCGAAGTTGCGGGGCGGGGTTCGGGGTTGACGATTTCAAGCGGAACCGGAGTTCCCGAGGCCATGGCACAATGGCTGAGGTTTCCGACCACGGGAGACGCCGTGACGGATTACAGGATCTGGCGTCAAAAGATCCTTATCGAGAGTTTCGGCGGCTACGCGTTCGTGGAACTCAACCTGAAAGCGGAGGACGTTTATCCGGAAAAATAACCGGGCACTACAGGGATATCCGGGGGCTTTTGAAAATCAACATCCGAAGTAATCTGTAACGCGGTTAGTGAAACCTGTAGGTCGGCTTGAGGGACGAAAGCCGACGGTCGCTGGCCATTGAGAAGGAGGCAGAAATATTTAAAGGATCGTGCCATTTGTCGGGTTTCGTTCCGCAACCCGACCTACGACAAACAGTCGTTAAAAGCAACAAAGTCAATAAAAACGGGAACAAACGAAAGAAACAAGGAGGACACCATGGGTTCAGGACGATTTACCGACACGGACTGGGCGGCTTACACCGCAACGAGAACAAAGGGAAAATCACGGGCCGAGGTTTTCAGCGCACGCAGCCTCGATCCGTCCCTCGATCCACGGGGCGTTTCGGTCAGGGAATCCAGAGATTCGAAGGACAACCCCAGCAGCCACGCCATCATCATCGACATCGACGTGACCGGTTCCATGGGAATGCTGGCCGAAGTGATGGTGAGGGAAGGCTGCCACACCCTGGCCACGGAGATCTACGCGAGGAAACCCGTGCCCGATCCCCACATCATGTTCATGGCCAACGGCGACGTGGAGTACGACAGGGCGCCCCTTCAGGTGACCCAGTTCGAGGCCGATATCCGGATCGCGGAACAGCTGGGAAAAATCTGGCTGGAAGGGGGAGGCGGCGGAAACAGCTACGAAAGTTATCTTCTTCCCTGGTATTTCGCGGCCATGCACACGTCCATCGACTGCTTCGAAAAACGGGGACGGAAAGGCTACCTGTTCACCGCGGGAGACGAGGAGCCCCAGATGGTCCTGAAAGCTTCGGAGATCACGAAGGTCACCGGCGAAAAGGCCCAGCACGACCTGACAGCCCACGACCTTCTCACGGCGGTTTCCCGCTCCTACCATGTCTTTCACCTGATGGTGGAGGAGGGAAACCACTTCCGGCACGCCGGAGACAGGGTGGCGGCCAAATGGGCGGATCTTATGGGCCAGAGGGCCATCCGCCTTTCCGATCACCGGAAAATGGCCGAAGTCATCGTTTCCGCCATCCAGGTCACAGAAGGCGTGGCCAAAAAAGATGTGGCGGCATCCTGGAAAGGCGAGACAGCCCTGGTGGTGAGAAAGGCCGTGGACTCGCTGCCCGTAAGACGGCGCGCCGATTCCGGCGTGGTACGTTTCATATAATACGATTTTCAGATCGCAGTGACGTTATGATGCAAGGGCGAACCTTGTGTTCGCCCGAGATTAACACCGTGTCACTCAAAGTGGCAATTAGCCCAGGAGGAAAACCATGGAAAAGAAAGCTTGGGCCGTGATCGGTTCCGGTTTCGGAGACGAAGGAAAAGGACTGATGACCGACGCGATTTCTGCGGGATTCGGCGGCGGCTGTCTTGTGGTCCGGTTCAACGGCGGAGCCCAGGCCGGACATACCGTGACCCTGGCCTCCGGAGAACGGCATGTGTTCGGCCATTTCGGGGCCGGGACCCTGGCCGGAGCGCCGACGTTCCTCAGCCGTTTCTTCGTGGTGAACCCCATCCTTTTCCTCAAGGAGAGGGCGCAGCTAATAAAAACCGTTAAAGGAAATCTCCCCGAAGTTTACGCGGACAGGGACGCCCTGTTGTCCACCCCCTGGGACATGATGATCAACCAGGCGATAGAACAGTCAAGGGGTGGAGCACGGCACGGAAGCTGCGGCATCGGATTCGGGGAAACCATTGAACGCTGCCTTTCCCCGATTTACCGGACAACCGTTAACGATCTTTCGGACATGGGGGGATTGATAAAGAAGCTCAACCTCATCCGGGACCGCTACGTTCCGGAACGGTTGAAAGCCATAGGTCTTAACCGGCTTCCTTCGCCCTTCGACACCGTATTGACGGACCCTGAGGTTCTCAGGAATTTCGCCGAGGACGCATCCCTTTTCGAAAACAGGGTGACGGTCACCGATGCCGGGATACTGAACAAGACCGAAAGAATCGTCTTCGAAGGAGCCCAGGGACTGCTTCTTGACGAATACCACCGCTGGTTTCCCCATGTAACGCGGTCGAGGACAGGTCTTGCCAACGTTCTCATCCTCGCCCGGGAAGCGGGAATCAAAAGGATCGACGTATCGTACATGGCCCGCGCCTACCTGACCCGGCACGGCACGGGTCCGCTGCCCTTCGAGGTTCCTGAAAAACCCTACGAAGGCATCGTGGATCTGACCAACATCCCCAACGCCTACCAGGGGGCTCTCCGTTTCGCGTGGATGAACCTTGACCTTCTCTCCGAGACTGTAGCGAACGATCTGGGGCAGGCCCGAAACATGGACATCCGGCCGGAACTCGTCGTCACCTGTGTGGACCAGGTGGGGGATTCACTGTCTTTCGTGAACGGAAACCGCCTGCGGGTATCAAGACCGGCAGACGCGATCCGCCTCGCCTGCGCAAGGCTTGGTTTCAGCCGTTGCAGGATCAGCGAAGGCCCGACGCGGGAAACGGTGTCCAAACTTTCGGTTCAGTGATGGTGAAATTGGGTTTTTACTTCTCAGAAAGTTGGGTAAATATTCGCCTACTACTTAATGAAGTGCCCCTGTTGCAGGGTCACACCTAACCTAAAATTCATAATGATGATCAGATCATTATTTCTTATGTTTTTTTAAGTAAGACCTGACTTCCTGAATTGTATTAACATCGGCACCTTCCAACATTTGGGTCAATGCTTCATCGATTTCTAAAGAGGGCTTGTTAAAATCCAGCTTCATTATTACGGGCAAATGAAAATATTCATTACTAGGTGGAGTAGCAAGATAAATAGCAATTATTTTCAAACTACCGTCAGGATAATAATCTTTGAAAGACATTGCTTCAATATTATCACAATACCAAGATCTTTTTTCATCATCATGACCACAAGTATCAAATGCACTTTTAATTTTCCCATTTCGATCAAAAAGTAAAACAGTGCAAGTCGAAGGGTTTTTGTCAGAAGAATCTCTTCCCCCAGATACAACATAAAAAACTTTGGATTGTTTGATAAGTTTAAAATATTGTCCATTATATAGCTCAACTTGGTTTTTATTCTTAATCAGCTTGGCAATTCCATCTTGTGACTTTGCCACCATCTTTTCAGCTTCAACCACTCCAATAGGTTTTACCTTAACCTTTAGGGATTCATTTTCCAAAGCATAGACATGATCGCATATTAAAAAAATGGCGATTATTGTTAGTATACTATAAATTTTATTTCGCATATTTACTATAAGCATCCCGCATTTTAGTGTCATATTTGTTCTTCCAAAAATCTTTACCATTATATTTTTTAGCAAACATCGCCCAGTCTTTCTTTGCGAGAGCATTTTTTAAAACTGACCATTTTACACTTCCATTAACGTTTCCTTTTTAAATTATTTAGTGCATCTTTCATATTTCGAACCCCAATACCTGTGGCTTTAAATGATAATGTTTGATTGAATACAAATTTTTTTGAAGAAGGCTTATACACATACACGGCAACTTCTGGCTCAATAGATTTGTTTCCAGATATAAAAAAATCATATAAGGCTATGATATCATTTGCTTTATCTGAGTTTATATCTTTAAAACTTAAAGCTACAATACCATTACATGGTAGCTCATCATCGTCATCCATGAATTCACATAAGTCTTGTAAAAAACAATATTTTGGTATTGTTAAAATTCTAATCACGCATTTACGAGAACGTCCGGGTTCTATTGGGACATATGTAAATGGAACAATTGCATACTCTTTTTTGAATACTCTGAATTTAAAAGTTTGATCATTTTGAATTTCAATAATCAAATCACTTTCTTTCTTAGAACCAGCAACTATATAAGCGGTCTTTGTTGAATAATCCTTGTATATTTGATCAATGACAGATGAAGGTAAATTCTTATCGAAAGCAAAACTGGCCTCTTCCTGCGTTAAAAAAAGAATAACGATAATGAACAAAAAAATATTTTTCATATTTTCCCTCTTTGGTCTTTGAGCCTTAAATATATTCTTTCCAAATCTGTATTGTAGTCGTTTTCTTTATATCCTTCGCCATTATATGCGCATGCGATCGCTTTCCATTGTTTTTTTCTTACTGCAACAAGGCAATTTTTTTTAATAAATTTTTGCATAGCGTAAAGTTGCTTTAATTCGCTCTCACACATCATTGAAACAAAATCTTCAACGGTAGAGTAGCCGCAAGTTGAATAATTGAAACCCATAATTTGGAATTTACCCCATGAACATGATTGTAATGCTGAATTTTTATTTAAAGAATACGCCTTTGCCAATTTTGAATAACTATTACCATACAAATCATAACTATTTAATTTCCCATCTAAAACTAATTTTTTATTCTTCTTTGAAGCTCTTACATAGTGTTTTCGGCTTGATATATCAGGATTGATTTTGTCGTATTTTCTTTTTGTTAATTTTGAAAACCAATGACGTTCAAACATTATTGTAGGTCGACCCTGTTTATCAAACGCACTTTGCTTAGATTCTTTTATTGCAATGGCCTTTATCACTTCAACTTCACACTCCAATTCCATCGCGGCCTTTTTATAATCCTCTTCCGTAATTTTTTCACCGGTATAGCCTCCAAAAAAATCCAGCTTCACCTGGTCGTTTGTCACTTTTTTAAATGGCAAACCTTTCTCAGTGGTTTTTTTCTTGGTTTTTGGTCCTTTGCCATCCCCATAATTTCCGTGTGACTTGCCTTTGGACTTCGTTGTCTCAGGATATTCAGGTGGGGTGACTGGATTTTTATCCGCTCGTTTCGGGTCTACAATCGGCATGCCATCGGGATCTTTGGGATGTGGCATTGTTTTTCCGGCAAACTTAGTCTTGGGGCTTGCCAGTGTGACCAGCTTATTGCCCCAACCGGAGGTAATTTCAGTTATTTTTTTCCACGTGCCGTTCAAACGCGCTATGGAAATTTTGACCAGATCTTCGGGAGAGTCTGTCAGTATGGTCGGCAATCGGCCATCGTTTGTTGTGGATAGTATTTCACTTTTGCCGCTGTAATTCAGGCGCATTTTGGCATTTTTAATAGGGTTTCGTTCACGATCGAGTAGCAGCACGTCCACTTTACAAACAGCTTCTGCTTTTAAAGCAATGAGTTGGCCCAAGCCTATCCGGTCAGGGTCTTTTATGCCGTTGATGGTTTGCAGTTGCTGGACGGTGGTCCCATAACGACGGGCGATTTCACTCAACGTGTCTCCCGCTTTAACAGTATAGAACTTTGTGGGATCAGGCATCTTCCACCTCCGGTCCCTCTTCGTCCTCCATGACTTCGTATTCTTCGGTGATGTCCCATAACCCCGACCGATTGCATGCCCAGGCAACGAGTTCTTCCTGTTTTTTTGTAAATAATCGGTTCGAAATGCCGAATTTGTCTGTCCTGAGAGTCGTGATATATGTGCCGTCTGGCTTTGTGATCTCAACCGGCATGAGGCTGTAATCTATGTCATTATAATTTCCGGCATCATGCATCTCACTAAAATCAAATGCCAGACTGTATTCATCATCCGGTCCCGGCTGATTTTTACCGGACCCTGTTATTTTTACACCGTCTGCCATAATGCCTCCCAGTTGTTTGAAATGAGCGGAATTGTCATCGCTTTCGGATTCATTGCGCGAGTTTGTTTGCTTTAGGTCATGGATATGTATCCACGGAATACTCCAGTTCATAACCGGCTTCGGCAATGATTCTTGCAGAATTGTCCATGAACTTCACGGCGTTTGAAACGGGTTTTTCGGCAAAATCGACGCTGATGACAAACTCCCTGTTTTTTGAGTTTTCATAGGCCGTGTACACCTCCCCGCTTTCAATAAAGCTCAGATACGTGTTTATTTTCGTTTGCAGCAAGAGAAGATGCTCGTGCTCGTTGTTCCAGTCCAGGTGATCGAATATTTTTAAAACCACTTTACCGGTTTTTTTGTCCACACCAATTGAATCGATGGTCTTCGGGTTCTCGATGGTCATTATCCTTCTCCAATGGGTCTGATCAGTTCAATTTTTGTCGGCGGTATTTTTCTGCCGCCTGGAAACTCCCCCTTGCCTTTTCCAACAATCTCAGCACCGGATGACTCAATCTCCGGAAAACCTTTCTTCTGATTTTTTGTTAAAGGCGCAGTCTGCGATGATTTGTATTCCTGGATTCTCATTTCACCGGTTTTTTTATCATATCCGATTGCATCAAGTCGAGTTTTAGTCCCGCCTTCTGTTTTGACCGTGATCTCGTTTTCAACGTTATCCGCCCTTTTTTTGAACTCATCTGTTTTTTTCCTGGCGAACGCTTCACCTTTTTCTTTGTTTTTGTTTATCTGCTTTTTGCTGTTTCCTGCGGCCTTATCGTCCATGGCCTTTTTTTCTTCAGGCGTTTCAGGTTCAATCGGTGGATCTGTCGAACCGTCTTTTGAGGCGGACTTGCCCACCCCTTGATAAATGATCTTCCCGGTAGTGTTTCCGTTGTTCATGTCGCAGGAGTCACCGTGCCGGATCACAGGTGTTCCGTTGATCCTGACCGAACTGCTGCCCTTGATTGGTTTGACCTTGGCTTTGTTGACGCCGGATTTGACGCCGCCCGCAGTGCCTGCTTCGTCTCCGGTCACCTGTGTGACCGTGCTTTTTGAAAGGATAAACGCCGGATCTCCTCCAAAATTCACGTTGGAGCTCGTGGACATGCTGTCCGACAGGTTGGCCGTGACCGGATAGGGAACAGGAACGACGGCATTGCCCACCGGTGTCTTGCAGACATCCGGGGTCAGGCTCACCGCAAGAAATTTTCCCGATTTGCGGGCTCCTTCGTTTTCAGCCATGGTCAGCCTCCTTTATGCGGGCCTCCAGCACCCGGACCCCAGGCTCCGATGGGACCACGGTCCGCCAGACAAGAACGACTCGGCGTTTGTCCGGCTCTATGAAAACGGTGTCAAGACATGACCGTGCTTCCTTGATTTCACCCTTCGTGTAACGCACAAGAACAAACGGGAGGGCGCTGGGCAGAACAACCTTCAAGGCTCCTTCAGGAGTCAGGTTCATGAGGTGGATTTCTTCATCGCCTTTAAGGAAGGGTGTCTGGAGATCCGGATGGGCACAGTTCCAGTAACCGAAGTCGAAGTCGTGGGGAAGGTTGGGCCAGCGTCCTGCCTGCCACTCTTCGTCGTAGGTTCCGGCCAGGGCGAGGCGCGGCTGCCAGGTCCGGCAGATGGGGCCGAAGCCCTGGGGGATGAGAGCCTTGCTGAACGCAGGGGTCTCAGAGGGAGAGGTGATGCAAGGGACCGGGACGCGCTTGCGCCTTCGGGCTTCCGGGTGGGTCCAGTCCGGCCAGTAACCGATGCCGATGGGGTTCCGGTCGTCAAAGGCGGTTCTGTCCCGTTCGGTTTCGGAGTCGTAGACGGTGATCATGCCGCCGAAAGCCTGTTCGTAGCGGATGGGAAGATGGGTTATCGGTTCGGGATCGGTGAGGGTCCATCGGTCCCACAACGACGGCTTGAAATACCGGGGTCCGGTGATCCGAAGTGTTTTTTCTGCAACCATCTTCCCGGTTTTCCGTGGATCGAGCCTGTGGTCCGCAAGATCTTTCTCCCATGCCGCAAGGTCTTCGGCCGAGGGTTCCATGTCCGGGTTGAGCCCGTAAGGGCGAGGAGGGGGCGGCGTGACATCCGACGGGCCGGTAATCGTTACGCATACGGTAAATGAAGACGCGGGTTTGCCACCCGGAGCGTAAGCCGTGGCATCGAGAAGGATGTCCGTTCGGGGTTTGTAGGGTGCAAAATCGCTTTCCCGCCTCACACTGGACTGGGTTGTTTTGCCAAAATATTCATCGGTGGCCGCAAGGGGTTCCTGGTCTTCGGAAAGGGTCAGCACTCCGTCCGGCCCGATGTCGAAGGTGCCGCCCATGACCACGACGTGGTATTCGTCATCCTCTTTGTCCAGGGCGTCGAAGGTCACGGTTTCAAAGGGAGTCAGGTCTCTGTATTCCATCAGTTGATATCCACCACTCTGCCGTTGATGTCCACATGGTCTGCACCGGAGATCTCCAGTTTGGACCCGCTGATGCTGACGTTGCCGCTTTTGTCCATGGTGATCTTCGATTTGCCACAGGTGATGGTCACGGTATCGGCCACGGTGATCGACAAACTTTTGCCCACGTGTACCTGCTTGGTCAGGCCCACCTCCTCGATCTGGCCCAATCCCACCGCCGTGTTCATGGCCCCTGCCACGGTTATGGCGTATCCCGCGCCGATGGAAAGGGCCTTGGCCGCGCCCACGTTTTCCGTTGCGGCCAGGGTCACGGTTTCGTTTTTGAGGCCGCCGACGGCCAGGTTCATGTTGGCCCCGATGGTTTCGGTGTGGTTTGCGGTCACGGTGATGGTTTTGTCGGCACCCACGGATTCGCTGCGGTTGTTCTTGATGTCCAGAGTGTCATCGTGCCCGACGGACGCGCTCCTGTCGTTCAGGATTTCGGTGTTCATGTCCTTCTGGGCGTGGATATAGATTTCTTCTTCGCCTTTCAGGT
>DYJE01000039.1 GCA_020723285.1 Desulforapulum autotrophicum
ATCCGCCCTGGGTGATGCTGGTGTTGGCTGCGGGGCTTGATATGGATGCCGTGGGATTGGTGTCGGGCTCAACCACGGTGATGGTGCGGGTGGCGCTGCTCACATCGCCGTCGTTGTCGGTCACGGTGTAGGTCACGGTAAAGGTGCCCACGGTGCTGAAGGTCACGCTGCCGGGATCTTCCACGGTTTTGGCCGCCACACCGGACGTTCCGAAATTCCAGGCGTGGGTGTAAGGCGCGTTGCCGCTGGTGACCGTGGCCGCGAAGTTCACAGATCCGCCCTGGGTGATGCTGGTGTTGGCTGCGGGGCTTGATATGGATGCCGTGGGGTTGGTGTCGGGAACAAGGACGGTGATGGTACGGGTGGCGCTGCTCACATCGCCGTCATTATCGGTTACGGTGTATGTCACGGTGTAGATGCCGGGAGAGCTGAACGTCACGCTGCCGGGATCTTCAACGGTCTGGTTTGCAATCCCTGAATCCCCGAAATTCCAGGCGTGGGTGTAAGGTGCGTTGCCGCTGGTGACCGTGGCTGCGAAATTCACGCTGCCCCCCTGGGTGATGGTGGTGCTGGACGCGGGGCTTGAAATGGCCGCCGTGGGATTGGTGTCGGGCTCAACCACGGTGATGGTGCGGGTGGCGCTGCTCACATCGCCGTCGCTGTCCGTCACGGTGTAGGTCACGGTAAAGATGCCCACGGTGCTGAAGGTCACGCTGCCGGGATCTTCCACGGTTTTGGCTGTCACACCGGATGCACCGAAATTCCAGGCATGGGTGTAAGGCGCGTTGCCGCTGGTGACTGTGGCCGCGAAGCTCACACTTCCGCCCTGGGTGAGGGTGGTGTTGGCGGCAGGACTTGAAATGGCCGCCGTGGGGTTGGTGTCGGGTTCAACCACGGTGATGGTCACGGTGTCTGAGCTTGCATCGCCGTCCTCATCCGTCGCGGTGTAGGTCACCGTGTAAACACCGGTATTGTAGAAGGTCACGCTGCCCGGATTCTGGTCGGAGCTGGCAGGAACATCCGTGTCTTCAAAATCCCAGGCGTGGGTGATCGTGCCGTTTCCGCTTGATACCGTGGCGCTGAATTCAACGGAGCTGCCAGCCGTGACCACGATGTCGACTTCAGGTGTGGAGATGGATGCGGAGGGTTCCACATCGATGATCCGTTCGTTCACCGTCACGGAAAGGGTCCGGGTGCAGACATCGCCGTCGTTGTCCGTCACGTTGAGGGTCACCGTATACGTTCCGGGTGTTGAGAAAATCACACTGCCCGGATCTTCCACGGTGCTGTCGTCGATGTCGGAGGCACCGAAATTCCAGTAATAGGTGTACGGAGCGTTGCCGGTGGTGACCACACTTTCAAAGGTCACGGCGTCGCCCTGGGTGAGGGTCACGTTGCCTGCGGGGCTTGAAATTTCAGCTTCCGGATTGACGTCCACATAGATCTGGGTGACGGTGACGGTGACGGTGGCTGTGGCAACAGAACCGTTGGCGTCGGTGACGGTGAAAGTGACCGTGAAGAATCCGGCATCGTTAAATGTGACGTTACCCGGATCTTCCACGGAACTTCCGGCAGGGCCGCCCGCTCCGAAATCCCATGCAAAGGTGTAGGGAGCCACACCGCCGGTGAAAGAACCCTGGAAATTCACAACTTCGCCTTGGGTGATGTTGGCTAATATAATCGGAGAATCAATGTGGGCTTCTAACTGACTGTAGGGATTAATTGGGGGGGTATAAACAATTTCATCGGAAAAATCACTGGAGTTACCGCAGCTGTTGAAAGCTTTGACGGAAAAGTACCATGTGGTTTCTGATATATCCTTTGTTTTATATATTACAGTGCTGTCTGTGTATTCTACATTGGCATCGGTGTTATTCTCAGCTGTTGCCTGAATATCTGTGCTGTTGTTCGTATAATTTCCAGATGAAGTTCCGTAATAGACAACGTAGTGTTCGGCATCTTCGTTTTTGTCCCACTCCAGTGTCACATCCACGGCACCGGCTTTGACGGCCAGCACATGAAGGATGAGAGATAAAAGGATGAACGCGGTCATGACCCGGATCAGTGTTCCTTTGAATGTGACGGGAAGGGATAATATTGAAACTTTTTTCATTTGCTGGCTCCTCCTGACGCAAATATAAAAACATGCTGAGCATATTACCGATGACGGCAGCTCCAATGTTTGTGCCACGGGGAGGAATGATTGTAATATTCTGATTTATAATGGAAATATAAAAATCATGACTTTTTGGACGCCTTGGGCGTGGTGGTATTTGACACCCAGACGGTAGCGATATTTAATTATTATCGCTATTTGATCAATTGGGAGAGGGCTTAGCGGAGTGAAAAAACCTTACTATAAAGGGTTATCCTTCATTCGATGTTGGATGTTGGGCGCTGGATGTTCGACGTTCATCGCTGCGCATACAGATGGCATCTTTTCATGCCGTCCCCGTCCGAACGCCCGGATTCATCCATCATTCATTGCCGGTTGGCTTCTTCTTTTTCCTGGATCGTTTGAACCGGTAGGTCTTGGAAAGCATGGTGATCAGGTCGAGATACCAGCGTATACCCATGGCGTCGCCTTCCAGCTGGAGATCCCCGCTGATCACGGCATTCATCAGGGCCTTGGGGTTGCCCATGGCCATGTCCATCATGATTTTCGCGCCTTTTTCCGGGGTGGACCAGATCAGACGGACCATGGAATCGGTGGCTCTGCCCGACTCGAAGCCCACACTCCCGCCCTGAAACCGGAATGTCCGGGGCACATCTTCGGACCGGGCCGTCATGGTGAGCACCAGATTGTTTGATGCGATTTTTTCTTTGAACGCCGGTGAGTGAAAGGCCGTAAATCGCATCAGCCCGTAGAGGCCGCGCAGGGTCATAATGAAACGGATACGGTGGGTTGAAGTGATCATGTTCATGTTTTCCTTGAAACAATGCCGGGTTTACTGTTAAGGTCTTTGTTGCCGGACCGCAAAATAAGTATAGTGGTCACTGTATTCAATGAACCAATTAATGTCAACACCAACACGATAACTGGAGCAACATCATGTTCTCCTGCGGGATATGGGTGACGTGTGAAATCGAATATCGTCGAAAAATCCAAAGAAAGATACCTGGAATACGAACGCCGGCATCAGGAAATTCTTGACGCCGCCATCAAGCTGTTCAACACCCGGGGCTATGTGGCCACCACCACGGCGAAAATCGCCAGTGACGCCGGGGTGACCGAAAGGACCATCTACGGCCATTTCCAGAACAAGCAGGACCTCTTTACCGAGTGCGTGTATTCCATCATGGGAAAACTCCTGGACACCTGGAAAAACGAGCTTGAAAAAAACAAGGATGACGACATCGGTTATCTGCGTTCCATTGCCGTGTCTTTCGTGGATTTCGTGGTCAACAACCCCGACAAGTCCATGTTTCTCGTTCATCTGTTCAGCTTCCGGGTTGTCCCTGAATTTGACACCCTGGTCACCGACTTTCTCAAAGGCATGGTGGAAAGTGCGGAAAACGCCATTATCGGCATGAAGAACAAAGGTGTGGTGAAAAGCGACCTTCCTCCCCGGCTGCTGGCAGGCATGTTCATCAGCCAGTATTTTTCCATGGTCTTCGTCAATGAATTCGTGGGCAAGGAATACCTGACCCCGGACACCATCATCCGGATGGCCAAAAACCTCATGAAAATCGATTGATCTCCGGCAGGAAACTTGCAAGCCCTAAGCGGGTTTATCGATATTGAACTCTGCAAACCAAGACTGTTTAACGCAAAGGAAAACCATGCGGCGACAAAAAAAATATGCGGCCATCGTTCTTTTTTTTCTGATGTTCATTGTGGCGGGTTTCGGGATTTTCCAGCCCGGCAGCCAGGCACTGACCCTTTTCAAGAAACTTTCAAAAAAAACGACGGTGGTGCCGTTCAAAGCCAGATTCCAGGCATTCCAGGACGCCATGCCCGAAGACCGGGTCTACCTCTCCTGCGACAAGCCGTTCTATTATCCGGGCGAAACCGTGTGGTTTGAAGCCTACGTCCGCAACGCCGCCGACATGAAGCCCTCTCTGAAAAGCGAGATCGTCCACGTGGAATGGATCGCTCCGTCGGGCAACGTGGTGAAGGAGCTTCATCTGATCGCCCGGAACGGAACCGCCGCAGGCGATGTAAACCTCCCGGAATCCATGCCCGGCGGCATCTACACGCTGAAAGCCTTCACAAGCTGGCAGAAAAACAGCCCGGAACCCGCGTTTTTCGTCAAGGATGTTCCGGTGCAGAACGTGATCCTTCCCGCCGTAAAAATGAAACTGGATTTCCTGAAAGAATCCTACGGGCCGGGGGATGAGGTGCTGGTGAAATTCGATGTGGCAGCCCGTGATGACAAGCCCCTCCAGGATCAGACCTACACCTGCGGCGTTCTTCTTTCCGGAAAACGCCATAAGGAAATCAAAGGAAAAACCAGAAAAGACGGATCGGCCCTGATTCGTTTCACATTGCCTGAAAACCTCGACTCGGCGGACGGGGTTCTGTCCGTCACCCTGCCTTATGAAGGGAAAACCGAATCCATCGCCCGGTCCATTCCCATCCTCGCCACCCGGCTGGACGTGGGGATTTACCCCGAAGGCGGGGATCTGGTGACCGGCATCGAATCCCGGGTGGCCGTGCGCGTCCGCGACGAATTCGGCAAACCCGCCGATGTGTCGGCCGTGGTGGAAACCTCCGATGGAAAACGTGTCACCGAATTTGACACCGTGCATCAGGGCATGGGGCTATTCAAACTGAAACCTTCAATCAGCACAGGTTATGTGATCCGCATCGTAAAGCCCAAAGGCGTTTCAGGCCAGTTCCCCCTGCCCTCCAGCCTGGAGCGGGGATACGTCCTTGAAGCCTCGGTCCGCGAAGGCAAAGAGGCTGTTGTGCTTGTGAAATCCACGGAAAAAGAGATGATGACCGTCACCGTGAGGTCGCGGGGAAAGCACTACGACGAACGGAGTTTCATGGCCGGACAAGGCGAAAACCGTCTTTCCTTCGATTTGTCCTCGTTCCCCATGGGCGTGGCCCAGATCACCCTTTTCGACTCGAAGAACATCGAACGGGCGGAGCGGCTCTGTTTCATCCACCCGAAAAAACAACTGAAAATATCCCTGAGCACCGACAAAAAAGTATACGGCCCCAGGGAAAAAGTCACCCTGACCGTCAAGACCACCGATGACCGGGGTCTTCCCGTACCGGCCCAGTTCACCGTGTCCGTGGCCGACGACAACCTTCTCACCTTTGCCGACGACAAGCAGGGCCATATCCTTTCCAAGCTTCTTCTTGAACCGGACCTGACCGGAGACGTATTTGAACCGTCTTTTTATTTCGATGAAAAGGAAAAAAAGCGTGATGAAGCCATGGATCTCCTGATGATGACCCAGGGGTGGCGGCGTTTCACCTGGAAAGCCGTTCTGGCCGAAACACCTCCGACGTTGTCTTTTCCCGGTGAACGTGCGGAAATCAAAGGTACGGTCCTCATGGGAACCGGACGTCCCGAACCTGCCGCCGGGGCCAAAGTCACGGTGGAATCCTCGGGGAAAAGCGTGATCGCCGACGAAAAAGGCCAGTTCATCATCCGGGATCTGGACCTTTACAAAACGGAAAGCCTCGTCGCCTCCAAAGGCGCTCAGACAGGATTTCCCGTGAGTGTGAGCCGCTACGACACGCCGCTGACGGTGTACCTCTCACCGAGAATCTTCGAGCGTATGGACCTGAAAGGCAGAGCCAAAGGCATGGATGTCCCGATGGCTGTCGGGGCGGTTCCTGAGGCTCTGAACGCTTTTACCGCTGAAGATGAGGGTGCCGGAAAAATGGCCATGATGGCTGTTCCACCGCCCATGCCTGCTCCGGTCATGGCCAAACCGGTCGAGCAGGACAACGAACCGGCGCGCCGGGTGGCCATGGAAATCATGGACCCGCGTTTCATGGGTAAAATCAGGCGGGATGTGATTCCTGTGGACGACGGACAAGCCCCCGTCTATACAAGGGCCCGTGTTTTTCCGGAAACCGTCTACGAAACAACGGAAACGGACACGCGAAGCGATTTCCGGTCCACCCTGTATTTCAAGGGTCTGGTGGAAACGGACCGGAGAGGCGTGGCCCGGCTGACCTTCTGCAACTCCGACGCCGTGACCTCCTTCAGGGCCGTGGCAGAGGGTATCAGCGCCGACGGTCTTGTGGGGCGCGCAGATCATGCCTACAGCACCGCCCTTCCGTTCAGCCTGGACGTGAAAATCCCCGTGTCTGTC
Organism: Desulforapulum autotrophicum; assembly: GCA_020723285.1. Taxonomy (GTDB): domain Bacteria; phylum Desulfobacterota; class Desulfobacteria; order Desulfobacterales; family Desulfolunaceae; genus DYJE01. Next base: position 6,280 of record DYJE01000039.1, read on the forward strand.
AGCATGGGCGACGAAGTGAGCCTGCCCCTGACCCTCTCCAACGGCACCGGCAAAACCCTTGCAGGCAGCCTTGACATCACGGTTCCCCAGGGTTTCAAGTCCCTTGGCCCCCTGAACCTCGATCTTTCCGTTGAAAAAGGCCAGGCCAAAACCCTTCTCGTTCCCTTTGTCGTCGCCGACATGCCGGGCAAGACGACGTTCAAGGCCACATTCAGCTCAGGCAAAGATTCTGACACGGTGGTGAAAGACATCACCGTCGCTCCCAGGGGATTTCCCGTATCCATCGGCCTTTCGGCCCAGGAAAAAGATAAAACCTTTGATGTCACCGTGGAAAAACCGGTACCCGGAAGCCTTGTGGCACGGTTTTCGGCTTATCCCACCGTTGCGAGCGAGCTTGTCAAGGGCATTGAATCCATTCTCCAGGAACCTTACGGCTGTTTCGAGCAGGCGTCGTCCAGCACCTATCCCAACATCCTGGTGCTGGATTACCTGAAAGAGCAGAAAGACCCGGACCCCTCCCTGATGAAAAAGGCCTGTGATCTTATCGGAAAAGGGTACGAACGTCTGGTGGCTTATGAAACCCAGGAAAAAGGCTACGAATGGTTCGGCGAAAAACCCGGCCACGAGGCCCTGACCGCTTACGGACTCATGGAGTTCAGGGATATGGCGATGGTATACCCCGGTGTGGATGCGGCCATGGTAAAACGCACGGGGGACTGGCTTCTTTCACGCCGTGACGGCCAGGGCGGATTCGCCCGAAACGCCAAGGCCCTGGACAGCTTTGGACGGGCCGATGCCGCCGTGACCAACGCCTACATTGTCTATGCCCTGTCCGAAGCCGGTTATGTTTTCGAAATCAAGGCCGAACTGGACAAAGCCGTCGAAACGGCCGTAAAAACCAAAGACCCCTATCAGCTGGCCCTTATGGCCAACGCCCTGTTCAACGTGAAAGACCCCCGGAAAGAAGAGATCCTCAAACAACTCCTCACCCTCAGAAAAGATGACGGAAGCTACATTGGTCTTTCCACCTCCGTCACCTGCTCCACCGGAGCGTCTCTCACCGTCGAAACCACGGCGCTGGCCGTTCTGGCCCAATTGAAATCCACGGCTCCCGATGCCCGGAGTCTGGAAACCTCGGTGCGCTTTCTTGTTTCCGCCCGTTCGGCTTATGGAGGATTCGGCAACACCCAGAGCACCGTTCTGGCGTTGAAAGCCCTCACCAACTTTGCCAGGTTCTCCCGAAGGACGGCCGAATCAGGGCGCATCGTGGTGTTCGTGGATGACAGGCCCGTGAGTTCCGTGTCCTACGCCAAGGGTGAAACCCAGGAAGTGACTCTGCCGGAAAGGGAACTGTCCGGCTGTTTCAAGGAAGGCTCGTCACGGGTCCGTGTTCTTTTCGAAGGTGTGACCCAGGCCCTGCCCTACACCTTTTCCCTCACATACAACACGTATCAGCCAGCCTCTTCCGGTGTCTGTCCCCTGAAATTCGAAACAAAACTCGACACCCAGGAAGTCAACGTCGGAAACCCCTTGCGGATGACGGTCACTCTCACCAACACCGTAAAAGACAAGGGCCAGCCCATGAGCCTTGCCGTCATCGGCATTCCGGGCGGACTTTCCCCCCTTCCATGGCAGATCAAGGAACTTCAGGACAAAAAGATCGTGGATTACGTGGAGATTCTGGGCAACAACCTGGTGCTGTACTACCGCCAGATGAAGCCCGGTGAAACGAAAACCGTTCTTCTTGATCTGAAAGCCGAGGTTCCCGGCATCTACGAAGGCGCCGCATCAAGCGCTTACCTCTATTACAGTCCGGAGAACAAGGTCTGGGTCAAGGGGGCACAGGTCAAGATTCATGAATGAATGATTTGGAAAAAGGAAGAATAACCTCGAAACAGGTGCCCTTGCCCGGTTCCGACGAAACGGTGATGTCGCCGCCGCAGGACTCCACCATGGATTTGACGCTGGCAAGGCCCAGTCCGGTGCCTTTGCCCGGCTGCTTGGTGGTGTATCCTGATTCGAAGATGCGATCGATCCTGTCCGCTTCAATCCCCTCTCCGCTGTCCGTGATTTTCAGAACGATGCTGCTTCCGCTGACAGCGGTCTCAAGGGTGAGTTCTTTTCTGGCGGTAAATTCCATGGCGTCCACGGCATTTTTAACCAGGTTGTCCAGAATCTGTTTGATATGCAGGGGATTTCCCTTGAAATACGGCAGGGATTCGCAGAGGCGCAGATTCCGCCGGACCGTATGGGCGTAATGGCTGTCCATGCTGAAAAACCGGTCTTCTTCCCGGATGATGGCGTTGATGTCCACGTCCTGAACGTAAAGCGGGTCCTCATGCCGGGACCGGTTCATAATCTCCGCGATGATGTTTCGCATTTTTTCGGCACAGTGCATGCCGTCCGCGCAGTGCCCTGCCAGTTCGTCCATATCCGGGGGGTCATCGGTCAAGCCTTCCTTGATCAGAAAAAAAAGCCCTGAAATATTGCTCAGTGTGTTGTTCAGGTTGTGGACGATATGGGCCGTATGGGTTCCGATCATGGCCATACCCATGGATTCCATCATCTGCCGTGTCCGCTCCTCGACCTTGATCTCCAGCGCGGCGTTCTGCTCGGTAAGCTGATGAAGCAGCTGTTGCCGTTCCTCGTTCAGAGCGTGATAATCCAGGGCCTGACGGATCAGCAGCTTCAGTTCCGTATCGTTCCAAGGCTTGGAGATGTACCGGTAGATGTTGCCCGTTTCCATGGCTCTTAATATCGTTCCCGAGTCAGAAAGTCCTGAAACGATGAGCCGGACCGTCGAGGGGTGGGCCAGGGCGATGGTGCGCAGAAGTTCAAGCCCATCCATTTCGGGCATGGAAAGATCGGTCAGCACCACATGGACAGGGTTTTCATTCATGACCCCAAGGGCAGCGCGCCCGTTTTCAGCGGTCAAAAGACGGTAAGGTTCGTTTTTAAGGGTTCTTGCAACGGCTTTCAACACATGGGGCTCGTCATCGACGAGAAGCACGTTTTTGCTGTCCATAGGACCTCATGTCATCATAATGTGGGTAGGGTTCTCTCATTCCAAGGATGGTGTCTTCAAAAATATACGTGAAACAACGGGCGAAGAAAACCAAAAAAACCAGCAAATCTCAGAGTCCTGATGTTTCGGACAGCCGGAAAAAGTTTTCCCTCACGCATTGTTTTTTGAACCAATACGATATATAGAACGGAACGTTTTGTGACGTACAAAAGGTCCGTCTTTTCAACTTTCTTGCTGCTGGAGTGTTTATGAAACAATTCTGGAGTCTTGTCGGAAAATCTCTTTATATGGCCATGGGCTGGCGCTTTGAGCCCCTTCCCCCTTATTTTTTAAAAAAACACGTGATCATCGGTTTTCCCCATACCAGCAACATGGACACGGTGCGGGCGTTTACAGGTTTTCGGATCGTCAAGCGCACCGGGCATGTCATGATCAAAAAAGAGTGGTTCAAATGGCCCATGTCCGTGTTTCTTGGAGCCATCGGCGGAATTCCCGTGGACCGCAAGGCGGCCAGCGGGGTCGTGGGACAGATGGTGGATATTTTCAACGAACGGGACGAGTTTCTCCTGGCCATCGTACCCGAAGGCACTCGCAAGGAAGTCCGAACCATCAAAACTGGATTCTGGCACATTGCCAAGGCGGCCGATGTGTCGATCATCTGCTGGTATCTGGACAACGACCATAAAACCACCCGCTGGCTCGGGGAAATCATCCCCGGCGACGACAAGGTGGCCGACATCCTCCGTATACGCCAGATCTACGCCGACGCCGGCTACACCTTTCCCCTCGATGTGGAGTCCATTCCCAAAGAATACCGGTAGTCGCGGACACGTCCTGCTTTTTACAGACTGTAAAGGGAGCCGACAGGCTCCCGTTGTTTTTTTGTCCGTTGCAGCGGGTGTCACATTAAAATTCCAACATGGAGTTATCCTTCATTCGATGTTGATGGCGTCGTAAAAAGTCCCATATGCGGCGTTATAGTGTTTGGCCGGACGTTCGACGTACTCCATGTACGCCTTCACGCCCGGCCAAACACGATGCCTTGCCTCTGGGCCCTTTTCCATAGCCATCGGGCGACTTTTTACGAGTCCATCGATGTTGGACGTTGAACGCTGGATGTTCGATGTTCATTCATTCGCGCAATCGGAACAGACGTATGGAAACCAGGCTATAAAAAAATCAGCTCCCCTCTTACCGCGTTTTTCACCCCTCCGCTTCCATGGCACAGCCCATGCAAAACCAGAATCTTTTGAAACGGCCCGGTGATCGATAAAAATTTCCTGCTAAGAGTTTTTCACGTTCATCGGCTGGGGGTCACAGATCTGGAGGTGAGATATGGAAGCCATGATGGTGCTGCTGGTGGATGACGAAACGCGGTATCTTGAAACCACACGGAAACTTCTGGAAAGAAAAGGCTACAGGGCCATGACCGCCTCAAGCGGCCCCGAAGCCCTGGCCAGACTTGCGGAAAACGAGATCCATGTGGTGATTCTCGATGTGAAGATGCCCCATATGGACGGGCATGAAACGTTCCGGGAAATTAGGAAGCATTATCCGCTGGTGGAGGTGATCATGCTCACCGGCCACGCCACGGTGGACTCCGCCATCGAGGGCCTGAGGGAAGGGGCTTTCGATTACCTGATGAAACCCACGGATGTGGATGTGCTCATTGAAAAAGCCGAAGAAGCTTTCGAGAAATATAAAAAACACCGGGCCCGAATCGCGTCCTCCGTGTCCGGATAATCAGAACTTCATCCGGGTTTCCGGTGAACGTGATCGTGAATGGCCTAGGTAACGTTCATGGCGCTGAATCCGGGAGTGTCGGAGGCCGGATATGCCTGTATAAAATACCACCCTGGCATATCCGGTTTTTTTTCAAATGGCCTCTGCCTGCATTGAAATGCGATTTCCAGCTTGTAAAAATACGGAATACATGCATAAATGGTTGCCCGTCACAGGTCATAATATTATCGGGTACAATCCGGTCTGGTGCATGTTATGTTTTTTGAATTCACAATGAATGCGGTCAGTTCCATGGCACATCCCGTGGCACTGTACTTTCTGCTCACCGGGATTCTGCTGTTGTGCGGATTCGGTCTTCCCCTGCCGGAAGACGTGATTCTCATCACGGGCGGATATCTGGCCTATTCCGGTTACATGGATATCCGTATTTTTCTGGTTCTGGCCATGGCCGGTGTTCTTCTCGGCGACAGCAGCATGTTCATGATCGGAAAAAAAACCGGGGATTCGATATTGAACCACCGGTTTTTATCCCAGTTCATCAAGCCCTTTCACATACGGAAAGCACGGAATGTCATCGAAAAATACCATGACCGCATCTTCTTCATCGCCCGGTTCCTTCCCGGCCTGAGATCCGCCATTTTTTACACAGGCGGCGCCCTTAAAACCAAGTTCATGAAATTTTTCCTGTACGACGGTATCGCCGCACTGATCAGCGTTCCGGCCCTGGTTCTCGGGTCCTATTTCGGCGGGGAGTACATCGACCAGGTGTTCAGGGTGGCCAAAGGCGTTCAGACCGCCCTTGTGGTTCTGTCGATCCTTCTGGTCGCGTTTGTGGTGATCCGGGTCCGGCAGTGGATCAAGCAGAAAAACGTCCATGGAAACGATTCCACTGAAAATAAAGCGTGATGTCCTGATCGTCCTGATTATCCTCTGCCTTCCATGCCAGGCCCTGTCTGCCTTTTCTGACAGAACGCCCCACGAAATCCGGATATCGGCTCATGGCGGCCTTGAACGGCTGGTCCGCCTTGGAACGGACATCGACCGTGTTTCAGGTCTTGCCGTTTCGGCCTACCTGTCGCCGTCTGAATTTAAAAACCTCATCTCCATGGGCTACAGTGTCCGCCCTGTTCCCGACCGTGAAATAACGGCGTACAAGCTGTATTACGGCAGAAAAAGTAAGGCCGCCACGGATCTGTATTACCCGCTTTACAGCGAACTTTCAGATCGCATCACGCAGTTTGCAACGTCATATCCGGCCCTTTGCCGGGTTGAAAGCATCGGTCAATCGGTTGAGGGCAGGGAAATCTGGGCCGTCACGGTCACCGGCAACCCGGACACCCGTGAACCGGAACCGGCCGTCACCCTGATTGCCACCCTTCACGGCAACGAACCTGTAGGGACCGTTCTTTTGATGGAACTGACAGAACACCTTCTTGAAAACCACGGCACGGACCCGCGTGTGACGGCGCTTGTGAATCACCATGAAATCCGTATCGTTCCCTTGGCCAACCCCGACGGTTATGCCAGCGGCGACCGTTACAACGCCCAGGGTACGGACCTTAACCGCAACTTTCCCGACCCATCACCGAATTCTGCGGATTATTTCGACAGTATCGACGGCAGAGCCCCTGAAACCCTGGCACTCATGGCCTGGATCATGGACCGACCAGCAGCTGTTTCACTCAATCTGCACACAGGTTTCCTCGTGGTGAACTACCCCTATGATTTCACCCTGGACACTGCACCGGATGACATTCTGTTTCAGCACATGTCCCTGGCCTACGCTGCGAACTGCCCGGACATGGCCGCCAGCGTGTACGCGAACGGCATCGTCCGAGGGGCCGAATGGTACGTGATCGAAGGCGGACTTCAGGACTGGGCCACCCTTGGTAAAGGCGAACTTCATGTGACGGTGGAGCTCAGCAACGAAAAATACCCTGCCCCCCAAACACTTTCCGCATTGTGGAACGCCAACCGCGACGCCCTTCTGGCCTATATGGAGACGTCGGACACGGGCATCGGCGGCCGGATTCTGGACAGGGCGTCCGGTGAGCCCCTTTCAGGATGGATTCATATCGAAGGAAACAGCCACGACGTGTTTTCCGAGAGACAGACCGGATTTTTCATGCGGGTCCTCCGGCCCGGAACGTATACGATCACGGCCTATGCGGAAAACCATGTGTCGAAATCCGTCAGGGATCTTTCGGTTGTGCAGGGCGAAACAACGATCTGTGATTTTTTACTGGAAAAAGGAAGCGATCCGGATCATCCCGGCACCAAGGAGACCAACTGGCCCCGGATCGAGGCCGTGGCCGATCATTCGGAACCGGCCCGTTCGGAAGAGGATTCCGGGTGCTTTATCGGATGCGTTTTATGATTCTTATCTTTCCTTCCAGCACGTTGGTTTTCTGTGCAGATGCATGATGGCTACGATCCATATGTCGTTATTGACAATGCGGTAGAGGACGCCATAGGGGAACCTGTTTGTGAGACATCGCCTTGTTTTTATATCCATTTTAGTCCAGGCGTAAGGATTTGAACATACCCGGCTGATGGTCGCGTAAACTTCCTCGGAAAATCTGAGACCTAATCCTGACTGGCGTTCTTCATAATATTCAACAGCTTCAAAAAATTCTTTTTCTGCAGATTCATGAAACCTGTAGTTCATTTTGAAAATCTTTTTTTAATTTTTTCAAAAACTTCCTCGCCAGGTATGAGCTTTGCGGTTCCATTTTCAATATCCCGGCATCGACGTTCCACCTCCTTGGCCCATGCCTGATCGATATCATTCTGAGTTGGAAGGTTTGTACTGATGATCAGCTTGTCGATTAACATTAACCGATCATCAATCGGGAGATCAAGAGCTTGTTCAAATAGTTTTTCAGCCAAGTCTGTCATGTTTTTTTTCCTCCTGTCATTCAATATATTCATTTGGACATGTTAAATCAAAGCTTAAAAAGCTTTTGATGAATGACAGATTTCATCCAACCCCCTCCACAGACTCCAGAAGAACCGGCGGAAGATGGAGGTATCGGGTGCTGTTTCGTTTGCTGTCGATGTCCTTGTAAGCCAGCTCCACCTGTTCTGCGGTGAGACCGGCCACAGGGGCCACGGTTTCGGGGGATATGCCGTGGTTTTTGCCGTAGAGGCACAAATCCAGCTTGTCATAGGGAAGGGCGAAGTAGAATTCGTCCTGACCCTGGGCCAGGGAGTAGGTGTCGGTGGTGGGCGGACGTTTCACGATGTCTTCGGGGACTCCCAGATGACGGGCCAGCATGTACACCTGGGTTTTATACAGGTGGGCGATGGGTTTGATGTCGCCGCTGCCGTCTCCCAGTTTCACGAAAAAACCCTGGTCGTATTCCAGACGGTTCGGGGTTCCCGTGGTGGCGTAGTTGTTTCTGTCCGCGTGGTAATACTCGAACATCTTGCGGATGCGCTGTTTGAAATTGGTGGCGGCGAGAATGGACAGGTAGGCGTCCAGACCCAGACGTTTTTTCACCATTTCCCCTGTGGGACTCTGGGCCACCAGGGAAAACAGGCTGTACCCAGGCTTGTCCGTGACAGAGGGCAGAACGATCTTGGATTTCCAGTTTTCCCCGTATTCGGGAACCACGGTCCTCACCGCGTCATCGTATCGTTTGTAAAAACCCACCGCCGAAAGGGTATCGCTGATATCCTCGTGAACGGTCCGGACCCCGAAGGTTTCCGCCACCCGGCCGGACAGGAATAGGGTTTCCTCGGCGCTGTGGCGCTCGGGCATCTGGAGGGCCAGGACCCTCTCCGGTCCCACGGCCTTTGCACACAGAGCCAAAGTCACCGAACTGTCGATACCGCCTGAAACAGCCACCACATAGCCTTTTCGCCGAAATGTGGCTGACAGGTGCCTGCGGAGTTCCTGGGTGATGGCCGAAACGCAGGCCGCGCAATCGAGATTGAAAACGTTTTCCGAAAATGACATCTGTCCAGTTCTCCTTACGTTTATCCGTTCATGTTTCCATACCGGCCGAGATCTTTTCGAATGATGCCCAGCTGCTGTTCCAGGTCGCTGATTTCATTGGCCCAGAACCGGTCGTTCCCCCAGTCGGGAAAAAGGGTCCGGAATTTGTAGTCGTCTTTCTGCCGGCTGCACCAGGCCAGAAAATACACGATCCGCATGGCCCTCAACGGTTCGATGAGCCGCAGTGTCCGGTCGTCGAACTCCCGGAACTGCTCGTAGCCTTCAAGAAGAAGGTTCATCTCCCGTCGGCACTTTGCCGCGTGATCCGGCAGAAGCAGCCAGAGATCCTGAACCGGCGGGCCGGTGACCATGTCGTCGAAATCGATGATCATGATGCCTTCGCCGGGCCGGTGAAGAAAATTCTTGCCGTGGCAGTCCCCGTGAAGGCGGATACGTTCCGCTGTCTCGAACAACGGCGCGCTGAGGTCGATGATTTCCGAGCAGAGGCCGACAAACATCCGCAGATAGGAGGGGCTGACAAAACCGCCGTCAACCAGGGTTTTCACATCGTCCGCCATGGAAAGCCCGGGATGGAGAACCACCCGTGACGGAGCGTTCCGTTCCGCTCCCGCCCCATGGACCCGCCCGATAAGCTGGCCCAGCCGCCGGTAATCGTCGTCACCGGTGATTTCAATTTCCCGCCCCCAGCGTTTGGGATACACGGCAAAACGGATGGAACCCGCCTGTCCTATCGTTCCGCCGCCGGGCAGAACCAGGGGGGTGATCACCGGAATTTCATGGACCGCGCAATCGAGAACGAATCGATGTTCGTCGGAAAGAGCCTCGTCGGCCCACCGGCCCGGTCTGTAAAATTTGGCCACGAACCGTTCGCCGTCCCGGCTCTCCAGTTCATAGACCCGGTTGATGTAGCTGGGCAGCGGGGAGGTGAGGCCGGTCATGGGCCTTTCCAGGGCTTTTTCCACGGAACCGATGATCAGGTCGGGGGTCAGGTCTTCAAATGCGGGGCTTGTGTTCAATGGTGTTCCTCGTCGGACCAGGCATAGCCTTTTCCCCAGACGGTTTTGATGTACCGTGGCCGGGCCGGATCGTCTTCCGTTTTTTTTCTGATCCGGCTGATGTGGACATCGATGGATCGGTCAAAGGCATCGAATTCCCGGCCCCGGGCGGTGTTGAGAAGGTGGTCTCTTGAAAACGGCCGTCCCGGATGACGGACCAGTTCGCTCAGGATGTCCCATTCCACAGCGGACAGGCCCAGGTCCTTTCCAGCCTTGAAACCCTTTCCCCGGCCCATGTCAAACACAAAGGGGCCCAGATATAAAAGATCGGAATCGGCTGTGTCACGCGGGGATGATGACGGAGCACCGCGCCGGAGCACGGCTTTGATCCGGGCCAGAAGCTCCCTGGGGTTGAAGGGTTTGTGCATGTAATCATCGGCACCCATTTCAAGGCCGACGATCCGGTCCGTTTCATCGATCCTGGCGGTCAGCATGATCACGGGAAGATCGGAGAGGGTCCTAAGCTGCCGAAGGGTTTCAAACCCGTCCATGTCCGGCAGCATGATGTCGAGAACCACAAGGTCGAAGGGAACGTCCGTGTTGTCCCGGATCATGGCCACGCCGTCCGATCCGGTGTAGGCGGATTCAACGGTATACGGATGACTGTTCAGGTACTCCGTGAGCACAGCCTGAAGTTTTTTGTCGTCATCGATGACCAGTATTTTCCGTTTGAACGGCTCCGTCATGGTTATGCGCCGCCTGTGGCTTTTTAATGACCGGTGGCTCTGAAGTCTTTGACGTAATCTCCGCCAAATGTTTCAAGCTCGTCGAAGGCTTCCTGGTCTTTTTTGTCCATGGGGTGCTGGTCCACACGTCCGCCGTTGATGCAGATGGTGTTCCGGGCGTTCAGAAGGAAGGACTTTTTATATTCCACGAAATCCGATTTTTCTTTGTCGATGAACGCCTCAGCTTCACGTTTCATGTCTTTGACGCCCTCTTCCATTTCGGCTTTGAAATCATCAAGTTCTTCTTTTTCTTTTTTTCTGTGGATTTCAAACTCTCCCTTGGTGGCTTCCACATTCACGAGGCCCTCCTGAAGGGCCAGGGTTTCGCCGTTTCCGTCTTTTTTCACCACAAAGGACGTGGCCCTGACGCCGAACACCGCCGAATCGGTCTGAACCATGCGCATCGGCCCGGCGGATTTGGCGAAACTAAACAGGATGGTGCCTCTGAGATGAGCGAAAAGGGTGGGTTTTTCGATACCGAGGCGGCTGTTCTCCCCAATGACGGTCACGGAACCGTTGGTGAACTTCACCACGGCTTTCCCGCCGGAACGGGTATTGATTTCTTCGTCGGTAATGGCGATATAGTCCGAAACTTCTGGCTTTCTCACTTTGCCTTTGTTGTTTATGATGGTGACGTTTCCTTTGCACTTCACGATTTTGCCCTGAAAATCTCCGGCAGCCGCGAAGGCCGGTATCAAAGCCAGGACGAGACCTGCCAGAATGTAACGTCGTGTTTTCATCGTTTGCATCACCCCTTCAGTATGAATTTCGCCTTGAGGGAACCGATGGAGATGGTGTCGAACTCCTCCAGCTTCACCGATTCTTTGACCGTGCTGTCGTTGACCTTGGGTTTGGACATGCCGCCCACGTAACTGAGCTGGTAACCTGTGGGCATCATGCTGATGGTGGCGGCCACTTTTCCCATGGTGAGCCCGCCCACCACGATGTCGTTGGACGGGTCCTTGCCGATTTTCACCAGCTTCTTGGTCAGGGGAAACTCCCCTTCGGCCCCGCTCAGGTAGGACAGAATCCCCACTTTGTCCACGGTGATCTTGGCCCTCAGCTCGTCGGCGGTTTTGGCAAGCATTTCACGGTGCTCTTCAGTGTCAAGCACCATGGTTTTCTCCATCCAGCCTTCTTCTTCCTGCTTTTCCTCGATATCGGGCCGGGCTTCGCCTTTGACGTAGCCGAATATCAGCCGGTGCTTACCGATGGAAATCACGTCACCGTGCCTGAGCTGATGGGTGGTGATCATCTTGTCGTTCACGAACGTGCCGTTGGTGCTGTTGAGATCGACGATCATGAATCCGCCGTTGTCGGCGCTTTCCACCTTGGCGTGACGGCCGGAAACCGACACGTTCTCGATGACGATGTCGTTGGAGTCCCTGCGCCCGATTTTAATGCTTTTCCCCTTTTCCACACGGTACTTGCTGATGATCTTGTCTTTGAACTGAAGCTGAAGAATCGGCATGATGCTGTCCTCTCTTGATGTATGTTAAGCCCTGATTCCCTTATCAGGACCATCCCAGTTTTTTGAACAGGGTTGATAAAAAACCGGAATCGCGCCGGACATTCTTGACCCGGATCACGATCACGGTGATGTTGTCGTCGCCGCCCCGCTCCTTGGCCATGTCCACCAGGCGTGCACAGGCCTTGTCGGGTTTTTCGTCCTTGACCACGGCAAGAATCTCCGGGGGGGAGAGCTTGTCGCTCAGGCCGTCGGAGCAGATCACGAAGGTGTTGCCCTTGAAACACTGGTTTTCGCAGATGTCCGCGTCCACAGTGTCAAGAACACCCATGCCCCGTGTGAGCATATGCCGGAATTTTTCGTCGATTTTCACGGCGTCTCCGTTGCCCATGGCCGCTTGTTCGGCAATGACCGTGTGGGGCACGGACAGCATTTCGATGGATTCGCCCTGAATCAGATATATGGGGCTGTCCCCCACATTGGCGGCCACGAAGGAATCACCGGTGAACCACACGGCGGACACGGTGGACCCCATGCCCCGGCATGACTCCTTGCTCTGGGAGATGCTGTACACGCTGCTGTTGGCCAGACGGATCGACGCGAGAAGCCGGTTTGCCTCCTGCGTGAGGTCCAGATCCTCGTCTTCCAGCTCCTCCACCTCGGAACCATCCGCAAACCGCTCCATGTAGCTTTTCATGGTTTCAACCACCACACGGCTGGCCACTTCCCCGGCCTGGTGACCTCCCATGCCGTCGGCCACGATATACAGCCCCATGCGGTCATCCACGAGGAGGCTGTCCTCGTTGCCCGTGCGCTTGCAACCCACATCCGTTATCCCGGCGGATTCAACCACAACCATAGCACGTCCCGAACTCCGATAAGTTATTTTTGTATTGCGGCATTTTGACTTATTTTCATCAAAAAAACAACCATAGATGACGCTTTATTCACAGCATCCTCAGATTGTCCTATGACTGAACCGTCTGTTTTTTGGCCATGACCTCGTCGATTTTTTTGCCCAGCTCCCGGAGGTGGACCGCCAGGTCCAGCGCCCGCTGGTAGCGTTTGTCCCTGTCCTTTTCAAGGGCCTTGTCCAGAATCAGGACCAGGGGCTTGATGATCCGGGGATTGACCGTCCTTGGATCGGGATGGGGCTCGTTCAGAATGTTGTGCATCAGGGCTGCCGGGTTTTCACCCTGGAAGGGGAGCCGCCCGGTCAATAGCCGGTACATCATGGTTCCCAGGCTGAAGATATCCGAACGCCCGTCCACTTTCTTGCCTGAAAACTGTTCCGGGGACATGTAGTGGGGCGTTCCCTTGATGACGCCGGTCATGGTCTGGGATGTGGCTGAAATCCGTGCGATTCCGAAGTCGGTGATCTTGATGATCCCGCTGGTAAGAAGCATGATGTTTGCCGGTTTGATGTCCCTGTGCACGATGCCTTTCTGGTGCGCGTAGTCCAGACCGTCGGCAATGTCCGCCACGTAGTCGATGACTTTCCTCATGGGCAGAAGGTTGTCCGGTTTGGTGAACTGGTCCAGGTCCTGGCCTTCCAGGTATTCCATGGCGATGTAGGCCATGTCCTTTTCCGTGCCCGCGTCGTAGATGGTGACGATGTTGGGGTGAGACAGGGTCCCGGCGCTCTGAGCTTCCCGGAAAAAGGTGTCGGACATTTTTTTGGCTTCTTCCGGTTCGAAATCGTCGGAAAACCGGACGGTCTTGATGGCGGTGGTCCGGTTGATCCGGGGGTCCTGGCCCAGGTACACCACGCCCATGGCCCCCTTGCCCAGCTGCCTGATGATTTCATACCGGCCCAGGGTGGGGCGTGTGCCCGTGCCGGTGGCGTCCATGGGGTCCACCGACGAGCCGCCGCCCAGAAATCCGTCCCCGAAGACCATGGTTTCCGAAGCCACCAGGAGCTTCTTTTTTCGGGCTGTGATGTCCTTGTAGTTTTCATCGTATTCCGCCATGTACTCGTACACCGACGCGGCCTTGTTCAGCTGGCGTTTCCGTTCGTAATCCTGGGCCAGATTGTAAAGGACGCCCATCATCTGGTTGTCCAGGGGAACTCTCCGGAATTTGTCGAAGGCCATGTCCAGCATGCCCTGCTCCTGGAAAGACACCCCCAGCATGCGGTTGGTTTCCGCGGATTCCCCTTCCACTTTTTCCTTGCCCGCTTCGGTGATGAAGAAGCGGATGCTGATGACACCCGTATAGCCCGAAATCAGAAGAAGTATGGGGTATGTGATCCGTATCCAGACGCCCTGGGACGTGAACAGAACGGTGGCACCCACGATCATCAGGGCGAGAACGCCAAAAAAGGTGAGGCTTGCGGGCAGGGCTTTGATTCTGGGAAAGACGAAGGTGATCAGCGCCCCGAGCATAAGGATCAGCGCCACTTCCATGACCGCGCCCCACACCGGCTCCCGGATGAATCGGCCGGTGAGGATCGACCAGATGGTGTTGGCGGAAAAATCAGCCAGGCTCATGCCGATGGACGTGGGTGTGATCAGCGGATTCATGATGCCCGAGGCCGAAGGGCTGATCAGCACGATCTTGTTTTTGAACAGTGAGGGCGACACCTTGCGGTTGATCACGTCAAAAAAGGAATACCGTTTGAAAGAGCCTTCGTCGCCTTTGAAGCTGATGAGGTATTCGGAGTTGTGGGTCAGGGGCAGCACTTTTCCGCCCAGGGTCAGATTCGAGCCCAGATCGGCTTTCACCTGGGACACCGGCACGTTGAGGTACGCCGCCGCCAGCCTGAGCGGATAAGACGGGACGTACAGGCCCTGATATTCATAAAGCAGCCGCCCTTTCCGAACCGTTCCGTCAGGGTCCGCCCCGTAGTTGATGTGGCCGATGCCCAGAGCCGCATCAAGCAGGCCGGCGATGGGAATGGACACTTCGGCGGACCGGGGATACTCCGCTTCCGGCGGAATGGTCACGAATTGAAGGCTCTGACGGGCCAGGGGGCTGTTTTCATCGGCCTCCTGGTTTTCCGGGATCACCTCCGAATCCTTGAAAAACACCGGAAGCATCACGTTTCCCGAGCGTTTCATGGCTTCGGCAAGGGTCTTGTCGTTGTCCAGGCGGAGTTCCGACTCCCGCATCCGGCTGAGAAAACCCTGCCCGGCCTGTCCGGTGACGGCGGCAAGGGTTTCCGAGAACAGCTGCTCCAGATTCCTGATTTCAGCAAGTCCGCTGTTCTGTTCCGCCTCGCTGAGAATCAGGTTGAGGCCGATAACCTTGGGTGTGCCTTCGTTGATGGTGTCGATGCCTTTCGCCACCAGAGATCTGGGCCAGGGCCAGCGTCCGAGTTTTTCAATGGAGTCGTTGTCGATGTCCACGATCACGATGTCGCTGTCCGCGGCCTCATCGCCCCGGAGTTTCATGCGGATATCGTAGTATTTCAACTCCAGGACGTCCAGAAACTCAAGACCGGAAAACCAGAGAATCAGGAAAAGAAACGTCAGACCAAGGCCTGAAACAAGAGCTGGATGCTTTTTGATAAATCCCATGCGAAAGGTTATCCCTTGTCTATGTTTAAAACGGCGCTGTGAGAAATGACACGAAAGAAGGAATCAGATTCCACGCTAAATGCCTGATTCTTCTAAAATCTACAGCAAAGGCCCTGGGATGTCAAAGCGTTATCGTCAAGGCCTTCTTTTTTATGCGGCCAAGGGATAAAACGGCACGGGAAACAGAAGACCTCCCCCTGTTTCTGAAAATCCGCCAGGTCAGGAAAAAATTATCCATCCCCTGATAATTTGGGTTTTTCCGACACAGGCCTTTGTGTTAATATGGACTATCGTTCGGTGTTATCCTTTCCGACATTCAGCAATCATACAAAAAAAGTAACATATTGGATCCGCGTTAAGCCGTCAGGCCTTAAAAAAGCGATCCGGCCGATACATCAAAACCATCTTCATTTCGTCATGTCAGCGATTTTTTGGAGGATCATATGGAAATGCCCTTGAGGGTGTTGATTGTGGAAGACGACTTTACTTGCCGCATCCTTCTTCAGGAAGTGATGAACCGTTACGGCGTATGCCATATCGCCACCAATGGCTTCGAAGCGCTGGTGGCCTTTCAGGAGGCCATTCAAAGCGGGGCCCCTTACGACCTCGTGTTTCTGGACATCATGATGCCGGAAATGGATGGCCAGGAAACCCTCAAACGGATCAGGGCCATCGAAACGGATGAAGGCATCATGGTGGGCAAAGGCGTCCGGATCATCATGGCCACATCCCACGCCGACTCGAAAAACATTCTGGAATCCTTCAATGAGCTGTGCGACGCCTATCTGATCAAACCCATTCAGGTCCATAAACTCATCAGCGAACTGAAAAAACTGGAATTGATTCCATGACACGGACACATCGGATACTCATCGCCGACGACGACCTCACCAGCCGTATCGCACTGGGCGGAATCCTGAAAAAGTGGGGATACTCCGTGGACATTTTCGACAACGGCGACGATGCCTGCAACCGGCTGATGGGCAGTGACGACTATCAGGTGGCCGTTCTGGACTGGATGATGGAGGGCATGGACGGCATCGAAATCTGCCGGCGCCTGTCCCGGAGCCTTCGGAAAGAATCCTGCTACCTGATTCTCCTCACAGCCCGTCAGGATCTCAGGGACCTGATCCAGGGCCTTGAAGCCGGAGCCAACGATTATGTGGTGAAGCCTTTCGAACCCGAGGAACTTCATGCCCGGATCCGGGTGGGCATCCGGGTGTCCAGGCTTCAGCGCGATCTCAAAAAATACTCGGAAGATATGGAAAGTCTGGCGGAACAAAGGGCTCAGCAGCTGGTTCACGCGGACCGGCTTTCCACCATCGGAACGCTTACGTCCGGTGTGGCCCACGAAGTCAACAACCCCTTGAGTTTCATATCCGGCAACCTGCGGTTCATGAAAGACTGCTGGCCCACCATCAGCCGCGTGCTCTCCGAAAGCCGCCAGAACGGCAGGGAAGATACGGAACTGATCGACACGATTCTCACGGAGATCCCCAAAACACTTCAGGGCATAAGGACGGGCGTCGACCGCATCAGTCACATCGTGGACGGATTGAAGTTCTACGCCCGGAAAGGCCGTGCCGAAAAGGCAGCCATGGATGTCAACCAGGCCATCGACCAATCTCTCGAACTCTGTCACAACCGCCTGAAATACGGCATTCACGTGGATTTCGCCCGAACCGGGCAAACCCTGGTTCTGGGTGACACCCAACAGCTCCAGCAGGTGTTCGTGAATCTTATCGTCAATGCGGCGGACGCCCTGGAAGGCCGGGCCGACAGCCGGCTGGAGATCACGGTAAACGAAGAGGAAAACATCGTGAAAATCACGTTCCGTGACAATGGGCCCGGCTTTCCGGCAGGCAGTGAAAGCCAGATTTTCACCCCTTTTTTCACCACGAAGGACGTTGGGAAGGGGACTGGACTTGGGCTTTCCATCTGCCAGGGGATCATCGAAAACCACGGCGGAAACATCACGGCGAAACACAACGAAAAAGGCGGGGCCTCTCTGATCATCACCCTTCCCCGGCTCAGCGAAAGGAGCACAACATGAAAGCCTGTATACTGATCGTCGATGACGAAGCGGAAATCAGGGACATGCTGTCCCGGCATTTCAAATTCCAGGGCTACGATGTGGAAACCGCGGGAACGGTGGACGATGCCCTGGTCATCCTGAACCGGAAGATGGTTCAGGTGGTGATCAGTGACATCATGATGCCCGGCAAAACAGGAATCGAGCTGCTGAAGGCGATTCACGACAGCTTTCCCATGATCCGGGTGATCATGATCACAGGGTATGTGACCCTGGAAAACGCGCTGACCTGTATGCGCAAAGGGGCGGATACCTGCATCTTCAAGCCGCTTGGGGATCTGGAAGAGCTGGATGAAGCGGTGGTGAGGGTCTACCAGTGGCATATGCGATGGCAGGACAAGCTGCACTCCCTCCAGAAAATGAAAACGGGCGGGGGGGACAAGGCATGATGAGCGATGAAAAAAATTACTCCATGGATCTTGAGATCCTGGTGGGTTTTGTGGATGAGGCGTCGGACAGCCTGACCAAGGCCGTGGACGATCTTCTGACCGTGGGACGGAAGGGATACGACGACAACCTGGTCCAGTCCGTGTTCAGAGCATTTCATTCCATCAAGGGAAACTCCGCGTTTTTCGGGCTTTTTCCCATCAAGACCCTCAGCCACGCCCTGGAACAGGTTCTGGACAGGCTGAGAAAAAAAGAACTTCCCGCAGACCATGACGTCATCGACCCTCTGATTGACGGGGCATCGGTTCTGAGCACCTGCTTCTCGCGTGTGAGAACCGGGGGCATCGACGCCATCGACACGTCCGACATCTCGCCGGCCCTGAATAGACTTCACGCAGTCATCGAGCGCAAACAGGATGCGGACATGACCTTGAAGACCCTCCTCGACGATCTTGTCCGGGTGGAGAAAAATGAAAAAAATCTGGCGCAGGTCATCGAAAAGCTCTCCCGTTTCGTTCAAGGTGAGGAAAATACGGACGATCCGGAACAACTCCGGGGAATGGTCCCCAAAACAGGCCCCGAATATGCCCGTCGTCTCATCAATCTTCTGCAAAGCCCCGAAAAAGGCATTCTGCCGGAAGCGCGATGCGATGAGATTGAAGCTGAGATCCTTGTGCTTCATTCATCCGTCGCCGATGAATCGCAAAAAGCCCTGATCGATGACCTGAAGAAGGATTTCATCATGTACCGGAAATCCGTGGGGCTTGATCCGCTTTTAAGGGAAGCTCTCCTGGACAAGATCGCCCTTTTTCCAGAGGGGCGCTCCGCCGCCGATCCCGATGCGCCCCAGGGAGAAACGCCGGGACAGGGTCCGGCGAAAACCATGCGGGTCAGCGAAGCCTCGGTGGATCAGTTTCTATCCTATGTAGGAGAACTGGTGGTGGTTGAGGAAATGTACGCGAGCCTGGAACTTCAGATGCTGGAAGGCCGTCTTCCCCAACGGGAGATCGCCTCGTCCCTCAAGAAGACCACGGATATCTTCAAAGGCCTGTCACGCCAGCTTCAGCGAAGCATCATGGAGATCCGGAAAGTTCCGGTCAGCCACCTTTTTCAACGCATGCCGAAAATCGTTCACGACGTGGCCAGGGAAAAAAACAAAGACATCGAAATCGTGATGGAAAACGGCCATCTCCAGGTGGACAAGAATCTGATAGAAACCCTGGAAGCCCCCCTGATCCACATGGTGCGCAACGCGGCGGATCACGGCATTGAAAATCCGGAAAACCGGAAGGCGGCAGGAAAACCGGATCAGGGCCTCATCGTCCTTTCAGCGGAGGAGGTCGGTGAACATATCCGGGTCACCATCAAAGACGACGGTGCCGGGCTGAACCTCGAAAAAATCCGGAACAAAGCCGTGGAACTGGGAATCATGGACCCTCATTCGGACCTGGACGAAGCGAAAATCATCGACGTGATGTTTCATTCGGGAGTTTCAACGGCGGAACATGTCACCGACATCTCGGGCCGGGGCGTGGGTATGGATGTGGTCAAGAAGAACATCGAAGACGCGGGGGGGTCCATCCGGACCGTTTCCCAGCCCGGCAAAGGCACCACGTTCACCCTGACTCTCCCCTCCAGCGTCACCACCCAGATCATCCATGGCTTCATCGTTCGGACAGGCAGCAAGCGCTGCATCATTCCACTTGATACGGTGAACGGAAGCCTCAGCTACAGCTCGGCGGACATCAGCACCATCAAAGGACGGCGTCAGGTCCTCACGTACAACAACCGTCTGATTCCCCTGAATCTTCTTGGCCACATCGTTGACCCCGGCGGACCGGAATCCGAAACCCGAAACAACGGCTCGGATATCATCGTGGTGACCCAGGCGGGGAATATGGAAAAAGCGTATGTGGTGGACGCGGTGGAAGGCATCCGCCAGGTGGTTGTGAAACCCATTCATCAGGTGGGTGGATGTGAAACCCGCATGATGAGCGGCGGTGCCGTCATGGGCGACGGCACCGTGGCGCTGATTCTCGATATGGAAAAAATCATGAAGTTCGATGTGTAGCCGGGATTTTAGAGATCACACTGAACAAATGTATTGACGCTTCAGTAGAAATTGATATTGACGAAAAGGCCAAGGCTGATTTGGGTTAAAAATCCAGAATCCTTACATATGGGCATTGACGTCAATGACAGAACATAAAATCGAACAAGAACCGAACGGTTCCACAGCATTGTGGCAGCCTTCCTTGACAGCTAACGTTTC
The DNA here is from genome assembly GCA_020723285.1 of Desulforapulum autotrophicum. Classification (GTDB taxonomy): domain Bacteria; phylum Desulfobacterota; class Desulfobacteria; order Desulfobacterales; family Desulfolunaceae; genus DYJE01. Next base: position 26,526 of record DYJE01000039.1, read on the forward strand.
GCATTGCCGGAACTCAACACCATGACGGGAGGACACGCCATGACCGACCATACCCCACGCTGGCATTACCGCTTCGACAATTACCACCGCGCCTTCAGCCTCTTGCGCGAGGCACTCTGGCAGGAACGTCCGCTGACCCAGCTGGAAAAGGAAGGGGTGATCCAGCGTTTTGAATACACTATGGAACTGGCCTGGAAAACGTTGAAGGATTACTTGGAAAGCGAAAATGTGGTTCTGGACCAGGTCACGCCCCGTGCGGTGATCCGAAGCGCTTTCGAGGCAGGCGTCATCCGGATGGGTGAACCGTGGCAGAACGCCCTCGATGCGCGCAACAGAATGTCCCACACCTATAACTTCGAGACGTTCGAACAGGTCATAGCCGATATCCGTTCCAGTTATCTTTCGGCATTTGACGAGCTGCACGAATTTTTACTGCCTCGAAGGACCGAGACACCATGAGTGCGGCTTTCGGTTTGACCTGTGTCGAGCGGAATCTTCTTCGGGAGATCCTGGAAACGGCAGGGGACCGAATCGAGCGGGTGGCCGTGTTCGGCTCCCGTGCTTCAGGAAAACAGCGCCCGAATTCGGATCTTGATCTGGTTCTTTACGGCAGCGCCGATGAAGCGGTCTGCGCCCGCCTCCAGACCCTGTTTCAGGAAAGCCGCCTGCCGTTTTCCGTGGATGTCAAAAGCTACGACACCATAAACTATCCGCCGCTTCGGGCGCACATCGACACGGCGGCGCGGCTCCTTTTCGTGCGTACCCATTCAGGGCTTGAACCTGCGGATAAACATGACAACGACAAACTCACTATTTAATAAAGAAAACTGATTGCAATCAGTCGGTTCATCATCCCCCGGCCCGTTTCACCGTGTATCCCAGGCCACGCAGCTCACGTTCAAGGGTTTCCCGGTGGTCTCCCTGGATTTCAATGACGTGGTCCTTGACGCTTCCGCCGGTGCCGCATTTCTGCTTCAGCGATTTGGCCAGCTCTTTCATACCGTCTTCATCCAGCGGGAGGCCGGTGATCAGCGTAACACCTTTCCCATTCCGCCCTTTGGTCTCCCGCATCAGGCGCACGATGCCGTCTTTCTTCGGCGCTGCGGTTCTGGGCTTTCCGCAGCGGCAGGACGGCGCGGGGTTGTTGCACTGCGGGCACATTCGCCCGAATTCACTGGAATAGACCAGACCACTGTTCTTGTCTTGAGTTTTCAAAGCCATGGGGTTACAACGTCCTTCTTATTCCATGTTGCAATCAAGATGACACCCTGTTTCTTTATTATGACACCATTCAGAACGGACTGACCCAGACCCCGTCCCACGTTGAGGTGTCGCTGTTTTCGAGCTGGATGCAGCGGTCGAGAAATATACGGCACAGGCCGTCCTGGTCAACCCCGTTCATGAAATAGTCCCGGGCTTTTTTGAAATCCCTGGCCCTGTAGCAGGCCATGCCCTCTTCAAAGCACCGCTGGCCATCGTTGAGGGCCAGTCCTTTCAGGCCCAAGACCTGGTAAAGATCCACGGGCCGTTTTTTACCCCGGACTTTCACCGTATCCACAAACCGCACCGCGAATCCATCCTCAAGGTCCCGGAAGGTGGAATCGCTGATCAGGACACCCGCCCCGTAGTATTTGGTGAGTTTTTCAATGCGGGACGCCACATTCACGCCGTCGCCGATGACAGTGTACTCCATGCGACGCTCGGATCCGATGTTGCCGGAGATCACTTCACCGGTGGAAATGCCGATGCCGATGTGAATGGGGGCTTTCCCTTTTTCGTGGCGGGACCTGTTGAACACGGCGAGCTTTTCGTGCATGGCAAGGGCTGTCCGAACGGCGCGCACGGCGTCGTCGTTACGGGAGTAGGGTACGCCGAACACGCTCATGATTCCGTCTCCCAGGTATTTGTCGAGAACCCCGTCATGTTCGAAGATCTCGTTGACCATCATGCTGAAGTATTCGTTGAGAAAAGCCACTGTTTCTTCGGCGGAAAGACTTTCGGTGATGCCGGTGTAACCCCTTATGTCGGAAAAAAGGATGGTGGCCTTGCCCCTCTTGCCGCCCAGAGTCTGCCGGGCCGGATCGTCCAGGAGTTTTTCCACGATATCCTTGGACATATAGCGGATGAGGGTGCTTTTCATCCGTTTTTCCCGGCTGATGTCCTCAAGGACTACGACCAGTCCTTTACGCGTGTCCGTGGCATCCACCAGGGGCACGGCGTTGACGTTCACGACAGTCTGGCGTCCGGAAGGGAAAACAAGCTCCTGGTCGTAACCCACCATGGGCTTTCCGCTGTGGTAAACCTGATCGATGTCCCGGATCAGCCGGGCGTTGCCGTCGCCGAGAACATGGCGGAAATCGGTTTTTTCAAGGCCTTGGGCATGGCCGTCAAAAAGAGCTCTGGCGGCCCTGTTTACCGTCACCATGCGGTAATCGTTGTCCAGGGTGATGATGGCGTTGGAAATGCTTTCCTGAACCGAGGCCAGATAGTTTTTCATTTCCACGGTCTTTTCGAACAGCCGGGCGTTTTCAAGGGCCACGGCAATGTGGGATGAAAGAGCCCGGAGCAGGTCTTCGTCGTCCGTGTCAAACCCGGCCTCTTTTTTATTCATGGCCTGGACCACGCCGATGATGGCACCTTCGCGGTTGACGATGGGGGCGCAGAGCACCGAGCGGGTGTGGAATCCGGTTTTTTCGTCCACCGAGGCCAGAAACCGGGGATCATCGTAGGCGTTTTCGATATTCAGGGTTTCCCCTGTCTCGGCCACATAACCGGCAAGTCCCCGGTCCATGGGAAAACGGATGGCCGTCAGTTCCGATTTCTGGGCCACCTTGGACCAGAGTTCCCGGCTTTCATGATCCACAAGAAAAAGGGAGCTGCGTTCGACCTGAAGCACTTCCGTGATTTTGTTCACGATATCCACGAACAATGTGTCAAGGTCCAGGGTTCTGGCCACATGGGTGGCCACATCGAACAGAATGGCCATTTTTTCATGGTCCTTGATCAGCCGCTTGTAAAGCTGGAGGTTTTCCACGGCAATGGCGGTCTGGTAAGCAAAAGCGGTGAAAAACGATTCATCGGCCTTGTCGAAATGCCCGCTTTTTTTGTTGATCACCTGGAGAACACCCACCAGTTCTCCTTTGAGGTTTAACAGGGGGCCGCAAAGAATGGACTGGGTCTTGTAACCGGTTATGCGGTCCACGGCGGAATCGAAGCGGGAATCGGCGTAGGCGTCTTCGATGTTCACGGGTTTTCCGTGCTTCACCACCCAGCCCGCCACACCCTTGTCCTTTGAAATGCGGATTTCACGGGTGGCGACGCCTTCCGCCAGCATGGACCAGAGTTCGCCGGTGAATTCATCGAGAAGAAACAAGGTGGCCCTCTCGGCGTTCATGATTTTCCGGGCCGTGGTGACGATGCGCTCGATCTGGCTCTCGATGCCTTTGCGAAGGGAGAGAACCTCGGTCATGTCCAGAAGTTCGTAGATGTTTTCCAGGTATTTTTCTGCGCGTCTCGACTGACCCACGGTCCGTTCGAACCGAAGGTTGGTTTTCCGGAGCCGCTGGGTGATGAGGATGAGAAAGGTCCGGGCCAGATCCGGGGATTCATGGAACAGGTGGTCGAGGTCGGCGTAGTCGATCCTCAAAAGCTGGCAGCGGGAGAGGGCCTTGACGCTGGCCAGGCGGTGACCGTCGCTGAAATACCCCATTTCACCGATACTCTCACCGGGCTCCAGATGGCAGATGGGGACCATGTCCTGGTATTCGTCTTTGCGGTACACGAACGCCCGGCCCTGGATGAGAAGGTAAAAGCAGTCCCCCAGGCTGTCCTGGGCGATGAATTCCTCGCCCTCGTCGAATTTCACTTCCGTGGCCCGTTCACTGATCAGCAGCAGGTCGCGCCGGGACAGATTTTTGAAAAGACCGCATCGGGACAGGCGGTCATGGCGCTGCTGCCTCAAGGCTTCCGAAAGCATTTCGGGGCTCACGGCCCCAGCCTCCACCAGAATGCTGCCCAGAAACGGCCGTTCCTGATAAGGTCCCGAGCCGTTCTGAACGTCCAGGGATGCCCTTATCACATCGGGGCCGCAATCCAGGTAATCTCCGATCTTCTTTTCCGAAAGCCCGCAATTCCCATGTATTTTCTCTTTTTTCGACATAGGGCACCGTTGCCTGTAAGGGTGATATCAACGTGACGCAGTCCTATCATTCTGAAATAATGTCCAGAAACTATATACCCTTGTTTTTTCCGGTGTCAAACACTTGGGTCCTCTATCCTGAAGAAATCGATGTTATTTTTCAGTTTTGACGTGACAAGACCGAAACGGGACACCGCCTTTTCAATCTGGTTTGCGGCATCCGAGGTGCTGTCCGAAGTTTTGAAGATCATCCCCACGTCTGTTTTGATCTGCCCCATCCGGGCCAGGGAGTTGGCAACGTTGTCCGCGATTTCACGGGAAGTCAGGCCCGTTGAGGCGATGATTGATGATATGTCATTGATGGCATGTTTCTGTCCGTCGATGGCTCTGGACACATCCAGGGATATTTCATTGATGGTTTTCATGCATTCGGCAAGTTCGGTGACGGAGCTGACCGCTTCACGGCTCTGGGCCAGAATGGAATCGATCTGGGAGTCGATCTCCGAAGCGGATTGCGAGGTCTGGCGCGCCAAGTTTTTCACTTCTTCGGCCACAACGCCGAATCCTTTGCCGTATGATCCGGCCCGGACCGCTTCGATGGTGGCGTTTAAAGCCAGAAGGTTGGTCTGGGCCGAAACGGTTTTGATGATTTCCGTGATTTTGTTGATCTGATGGACGGAGTCGTTGAGGGCGTTGATGATTCCCGACGATGTTTCAATTTTGGCCATGGCCTCCTCGGAGGTCAGAAAGGAAACCCGCTGACTGTTGTCCGCGATGGCGCTGACCGTACCGTCGATGTCGTTCACCGAGGTATGGATGTTTTCAATGATGTCATGGACGCCCTTGACCGCCGATTCAATGCCTGAAATCCACTCCATGGCCGAGGTGACGGAATCTTCCACGCTCATGGATTTGGAATTCAAAACACCCACGCCCTCCACAAGGGTCATGGAAATGTTGCTCAGTTTCCCTGATTCGTCCACCACGGTTTCCGCACCGTCCTGGAGTTCCAGGACCAGGGAACCCAGGGTTTCCCCCATGGTATCCACGGCTTTAGCGATCCGGCCCACTTCGTCCAGGCTTGTTATACCGGTTTTTAGAGTCAGATCGCCCTGGGCCATCTGCTCGACGTTACGGATGGTTTTTTCAATGGAACGCCGGACCGACTTGGAAATAAAATACCCGGACACGACGATCAGCAGCACAGACACAACAAACGCCGCCACACCCGATGCGGCAATGCGCCGGTAGGTTTCTGAGGCTTTTTCAAGAGCTGAATCATTGGCGGCTTTTTTCCTGGACAGCGTCGTTTCAAGGAGTTTGTCGATTTCATCGATTTCCTTTTCACAAGGGGTGACAAAGGTGGTGGCGAGGGTCAGGTCGGTGGCGGCCATGTCCAGGGCGTTCTTCATGTGGGTGTTGTATGCCTTGAGCCGTGTGACCAGGGCGGGATCAATCCCCTTTATGGTGCTGACCCTCCCCAGAAGCCCGTCGATCTTTTTTTTCTGGTCTTCGGCCAGGTCGCTGATGCGCTTTTCGTCGTAGCCCGTATTGTACCAGCTCAGGATTTTGTAAAGATTGGCGTGGATGAGCCGCAGTTCACCGCTTTCCGTGAGGATATTTTCGACTTCCGACATGTTTCGCGAGTGATCCAGCAGCAGGTGATGTTGAAATGAAATGTAGCGATGCCCGCTGATGCCGATCATCAGAAAAATTCCCAGCGTGAACAGGGGAACCAGCTGCATTTTGCTTGTCAGCCTCATGTTGGAGAACCATTGTGCGCCCATGGCCGTGTCCTTATGAAATAAACTCTGTTTATGTCGTGAATACAATCAGGGGCGGAAGTCATCCGCCCCTTTGCACAGAATTCGGTAAGATGGTGCGGATCACTTGTAAACGCCGCAGCAGAAGGCGATATCCCCTTCTCCGGTGACATAGGTGGTTTTGTGTTCAATCTTCGAGGATTCCGGGTTTTTATATTTGTAGTCCACCCAGCCTGTTTCCTTCTTTTTAGCCAGGGCCACAATGTCCTTTCTGAAGAATTTCCCGTCCACATCGGGGACTTCCATCATGTTTTTTCCCACCAGTTTGGGATTTTTCGGATGGGCGACGATGACGCCGTTGAAATCATACGCAAAAACATAGATCTCGCCTTTGACGAACGAGCCGTTGGGGTCGTTGATCGCCGCAAGGGTCTTGACCTTTCCTGTGGCTTTCATCATTTTGACCGCATCATTGACCATGGAGACCGCGGTTTTCTTTTCATCATCGGCGGCGGATGCGCAAATGGCGAAGTTCATGGCAAGGACGGTGATCAGCAGGACGTTCATGACAAATCGTCTTTTTTTCATGGTGTGCTCCTTTTTTCGGGTGAGTGACGGAAGAGGTATTGCTGGATTTTTTTATCGTCCGGACGGTTTCAAAACTGAAGCCAAGATTACAAAAAATCGGTTAACCCCATGAATCCATAAATCGAAAGGTTTTTTGTAATGACGGATGGCGAAATGCGCCGGACTCTGTACAGAACGGTTTTTTTATGTCATGGTGATTTCGTTTACACATTTTCCAACCGGCAGGAGCAAAAGTTTTTCTTTCAGGTAAACACCCTGTGACAGGAGACAATCGGTGAAAACCATGCTGGGCAGTTTCGACAGTCTTGAAAAATTCTTTCTGGTCTGCGCCGTAAGCGGCGGATTTTTTATAATCATACGGATCATGCTCCAGTTTGTGGGCTCCTCATCGGATATGGACATGCCTGGGGGCCATGACGCCATGGACGTTCACCACGCCGATTCGGACCTGGGTTTCAAGTTTCTTTCGGTTCACGGACTTTCCACGTTTCTCATGATGTTCGGGCTTATCGGCCTCGCCCTTTACCGCCAGAGCGGTGTAGGTCCCATTCTTTGCGTGCCGGGTGCTGCGGCCGCCGGCGTCATCGCCGTGTGGATCGTGGGCAAGCTGTTTCAGGGCGCGGCAGGCCTCCAGAGCAGCGGAACCCTTGACAACAGGGATTCCGTCGGTGCCACGGGAACGGTGTACCTCACCATTCCCGAAAAAGGCATCGGCCGGGTTAACATCCGCTTCAAAGGCCGGTTGAGGGAGTGTGACGCCATGGCGATTCACGGCGAGAAACTGGACACCGGAACCCCCATCCGCGTCATCAAAGTCAGCGACTCCATCCTCATGGTGGAGCGGGTGGCCTGAATTCGTATCTTTTTTAGTTAAAAAGTCATGCCTCCGGCGGCCCTGCCGGACAATGCTGTTGACTTAGAGATGGGCACGGCTTAGCCTTTGCCCATCCTAAGGGCAACAGACCGAAAATGTAGGATGGGCAAAGCGTCAGCGTGCCCATTAGAGAAACAAACAGGCTTGAACCAACCAAAGATATACAAGGAGATCCCATGTTCAATTTCTGGATTCTGCCCGTTGTGGCCTTTCTCTTTCTCATTGTTTCAACCCTTACCTTTCTAGCGTCGCGTTACAAACGCTGCCCCTCGGACCAGATCCTCGTCCTATACGGCAAGGTGGGTGAAGGCCAGTCCGCGCGGTGCATCCACGGCGGCGGGGCCATGGTCTGGCCCCTGATCCAGGATTACGCCTACATCAGCCTGACCCCCATGACCATCAGCATTCCACTGCAAAAGGCCCTGTCGCTCCAGAACATCCGCATCAACGTGCCGTCCACCTTCACCGTAGGAATCAGCACCGAGCCGGAAATCATGAATGCGGCGGCGGAACGTCTGTTGAACCTCACGTCCCAGCAGATCGAGGAAATGGCCAAGGAAATCATTTTCGGTCAGCTCCGCCTTACCGTGGCGTCCCTGACCATCGAGCAGATCAACCAGGACCGGGAGAGCTTTCTGGAATCCATCCGCAAAAACGTGGCCCCGGAACTGAACAAGATCGGCCTTTATCTGATCAACGTGAACATCACCGACATCACCGACGAGTCGGGCTACATCGACTCCATCGGTAAGAAAGCGGCGGCGGAAGCCATCAACCAGGCCAAGGTGGACGTGGCCGAGCAGGACAAGCTGGGGGCCATCGGCGAGGCCGAAGCCACCAAGGTCAAAGAGATCCGTGTGGCTGAAAATGTGGCCGAGGCCCAGAAAGGCAAGAAAAAGGCCGAGGCGGACCAGCGGGTTTTCGTGCAGCAGCAGGAAACGACGGCCACCATCGGCGAGGCCCAGGCCACCAAGGACAAGGAAATCAAGGTGGCGGAGAACGTGGCCGAATCGGAAAAAGGCAAGAAGAAGGCCGAGGCGGACCGCCGAATCTTCGTCCAGCAGCAGGAAGCCCAGGCCGTGGACGGGGAAAACAAGGCCAAGGCCGATATCGCCGCCGCCAACGCCGAGCTGGCCGTCAGGCAGGCCCAGGCCATGAAACTGGGCGAGGTGGCGAAGCGCGAGGCGGAAGTGGAGATCCAGAAAGCCCAGTACTTGGCCGAAGAACAGCGGCTCAACGCCGAGGAAGTGGTGCGTCAGGAAATCGAGAAGCGGAAAATCGAAATCGCCGCCGAAGCCGAAGCGGAAAAAATCCGCCGGGAAGCCAAAGGTCAGGCCGACGCCATTCTTCTGAAATATCAGGCCGAAGCCGAAGGTCTGAGAAAAGTCCTCGAAAGCAAGGCCGCCGGGTATCTGGAACTGGTGAAAGGCTGCAACGGCGACGCCAAGGCCGTGGCCACCCTCCTGATGACGGAAAAAATCGAAAAGATCGTGGAAATGCAGGTGGAAGCCATCCGGAACATCCGGATCGACAAAGTCACGGTGTGGGATTCAGCCGGAGGCGCAAAGGATGGGACGGCCACCTCCAACTTTCTGTCCGGCCTCATCAAAAGCATCCCGCCCCTTCACGACGTGGCGCAGATGGCCGGAGTGGAACTCCCGGAATACCTGGGCCGGATGACCGTGGAACCCAAAAACGAATCCGGGTCTTAAAAAATGAATTGGCCTTACGGCGGCCCTGCCGGGGGCCAAACTTTTTGAAAAAGTTTGACAAAACAGGTTATGGCATATAATTAACCCATTAATTTTATTGAGTTATACGAATAAATAACAGCCATTGGGCTGCATATCTTTCCCCAACCTGTTTGCCCAGCTTTTCAAGCTGGTCCTCGCGAAAGCGGGGAAGCTGGTCTCCCGGAAGGGCCGCCGGAGGCAAACATCACGAAGCCACAGAACCCCCACGACAGAAAAAAACCTTGACCATTTCCCGTTCGATATTGTAATTAACTACCATGGTAGTTAATGAATTGATCCAACATATCAAAGCCCTGGGGTTTTCCGAATACGAAGCCAAAGCGTATCTCTGCCTTTTGCGGATTCAACCGGCCACGGCCTATGAAATCGCTCAAGGTTCGGGCATTCCGTCATCCAAAATCTACGAGGTCATCGCCCGGCTGGTGGAAAAGCAGGTGTTCATGGCGGACGGAGACGAGGGCAAAAAAAGGTTTCTGGCCCTATTGCCCGAAGAGTTCGTGGACAGGCAGAGGGCCGGTTTCGGAAAAACCCTGGACATCCTGGCGGCGGAACTTCCGGTGCTTCAGAGCGAGGCTCCGGCATCCGTGATCTGGAACGTCACCGATTACGATCTGTTCATGGACAAGGCCGCCCGGATGGTGCAATCCGCTGAAAAAACTCTTCTGCTGTCCGCCTGGGAAAAGGAGAGGGAACAGATAGAGCCGCTGCTGGTGGAACGTGAAAAACAGGGCGTCCGCATCGCCGCCATCCAGTACGGAGACAGGACCGACGGCGCGGGTGCGCTTTTCCGCCATCCCATCGCCGACACGCTGTACCAGGAAAAAGGTGGAAGGGGCCTGGTGCTGGTGCGTGATTCCAGAGACGCTCTGGTGGGCACCATCGACACAGAGCATAAGGTCCACGGGGCGTTCAGTTCCAACCAGGGGTTCATCACCCTGGCGGAGGACTACATCAAACACGACATCTACATCATGAAAATCGTCAGCCGTTTCGACCAGACGCTGATTGAAAAATTCGGAACCAACTACAGGCATCTGAGAAACATATTCGAGGACAGGGACAACCCATGAAAATCTACATCGACGGAATGTATTATGACAAAAGCGAAGCCAAAGTGTCCGTGTACGACCACGGACTTCTCTACGGCGACGGCGTGTTCGAAGGTTTGCGGATTTACGGCGGCAAGGTGTTCAGGCTGAAAGACCACCTTGCGCGCCTTTACGACAGCGCCAAGGCCATTCACCTCACCATTCCCATGCCCATGGAGGACATGGCGGCGGCGGTGCTCGACGCCGTTTTGGCCAATGAAAAAACCGACGGATACATCCGGCTGGTGGTGACCCGAGGGGTGGGAAACCTGGGCCTCAACCCCTTTTCATGTGAACGGGCCTCGGTGATCATCATCGTGGACGACATCCAGCTTTATCCCCCGGAATGCTACAGTCAGGGCATCGCCGTGATCACCGCGTCGGTGCGCCGGGTGCCGGCCCAGTGCCTGGATCCCCGGATCAAATCCCTGAACTACCTGAACAACATCATGGCCAAAGTGGAGGCCATCCACGCCGGATGCCTGGAGGCCCTGATGCTGAACACCGAGGGATATGTGGCGGAGTGCACGGGAGACAACGTGTTCTACATCAAAAACCAGCGGCTGATGACCCCCGAATCCACCCATGGGGCCCTTGAGGGCATCACCCGGAGCACGGTCATCGAAGCGGCCGGGGATATCGGCCTCACCGTGGAAAGCCGGGCCACCACGCTGTACGACATCTACACCGCCGACGAATGCTTTCTCACCGGCACCGCCGCCGAACTCATCCCGGTGGTGACGGTGGATGGGCGGACCATCGGCGAGGGCAGACCCGGTCCCGTCACCCTTGATCTGAAAGCCGCGTTTGCCCGGCGCATTCTTTCTGAATAAATGGGGCGTAGGGGTATCATGTAGGGGCAATTCATGAATTGCCCCTACAGCGGCCCCGCAAATTCACCCTTCTCCATTCGCGCCCCAAAGTTCCCTAAAAGATGATTGTATTCTCGTTTTTCCTGGCCGTCCGCCGGTTTAAACGCCTGTTTTCCCTATGGCCTGTTTTTTTACAGTGCTGTAAAAAATCCTTGACAACACCATTTTGCCGTGACACATTGTCGACAATCGACAAACTACATTCGACAATCAATTCGGTACGCCTTGCTTTCCGGATTATTTCGTGATCCATCCGGCGAAAAACCGTCGGAAACCTGTAACCGTAAGGACGTCAATCACAACTCCGTGGCAGCCGGATTGATGCGGCATGTCATTGAGGTCACGGTTTGATGACGCCCTGATTAACCTGAAGGAGCCATTTCAATGAAATCGCTATCGCAGCAAAACGGCAACGGCCATGGAAACGACCTGTCCGCCGTGATCTCCGGCATACTGAAGACCCGTGAAACACGGGGTCTGATGGCGGATGTGGTGCCGGACATCATGGAGGCCTGGGCCGGGGATAACCGTCTGAAAAAGAAAATCGCAGGACAGATCGAGGGTTTCGTCCGAAAGACACTGAACGGATCTCCAGTCAATTCAGGAATTTCACTGACGGATCTCATGAACGACACCGCCTTTGCATCGTCGGCGGCCCGATTTCTGCCGTCGGCCGTGACGGTGCTTGCGGATGCTCTGAACGCCCTGACCGCCCACTTCGAAACCGCGTCAGACGACGACCGGGAACGGTTCATGACCGAGCTTCTGGACAGTGTGTCCCGGAGCCGTGCAGGCCACACGGTGAGCACGGTTTTGAAAACCCTGAACCGCTGCTACGAGGAAAATCCCGCCTACCTGTCGGAAAAACTCGGCAAAGCCGTGGTCACCTGGATGGAAGGGCTTGATTTCGGGGAGATCCGCGATTTTATCGACCTTTCGGCGGAAGACATGAAAACCCTCACCTCCGCCGTGGTGGATACTTTGTGGAAATACCCGTCCAAGCTGGTTCTGGGCCTGAGCTTCATCGCGGACATCGTGAATTCCGCCACGTTCGCGTCCGCGGAATTTCTGGCCATGACCAACAAAATCTCTCCGGATCTTCTGACCGATGTGGTGTTTTCGATTTTCAGGAACGTGGACGGCAAATCCGCGGCAAGGCTCCTGAACCAGGTGTCCGAACTGGTGCGGAAGATCCACACCGGCAGCGCCCTTCTGGGCGATCCGGGAACCACCCAGCTTCCCATCGACCTGACCCGGTTTCTTGAAGATTTCCTTTCCGTTTTCGATGGGGAACTGATGTGGAAAGCCAAGGTGGCCTTTGAAGAGGAAAAGGAAATCGTGGCCCGGGTGTTCTACCAGGTGATGAAGGAAAATCCGGAGCGGCTGGAACGCCGGATGATCCGTTATTCGTCCCTCAAAAACGCGCAGATCCGCGCCCTTCTTCACCACATGTCCGCCATGACCCAGCTGCCGGAACAGGAGGTGGCCGACTCGGCGGAAAAAGGACTGGCCGCCGTGGAAACCCAGGATCTGGCCGAGGTTGTTAATCTGTTCTTCCTTTTCATGAACAAGATCAGCGACCTCAAACCCTCCCTGATCCCAGGCCTTGTGGCCCAGTTTGCGGATGCCCTGGATCTTTACGAGGTGAACGACGGGCTTGAACAATTTTTTGAAACCGTGGGCGAGGCCCTGATTCCCTTGGAACGGGTGATCGTGCCCAAGGTGGTAAAGCACCTGTGCACGGTGCTTGCCCCCAGAGACGACGATTACGAACAGGAAGCCGCCGAAGCCCGCTCCATGCTCCGCGCGCTGCTTCTGGGTGAGGAGGTGACGGTATGATGAAGGAGTTTTACGACGCGGCAACCCGCATCCGAAGTGACGTATTGAGCCGGTGGAAGGACACAGGCGGCAACGTGGTGGGCTACACATGCTCCTACGTGCCTTCAGAAATCTTTCATGCCGCCGGAATCCTGCCCTACAGAATAAGGGGCATCGAGACGGAAAGCATGGAAATCGCCGACGCTTATTTCGGCCCGTACATCTGCACCTTTCCCAAGTGTGTGCTCCAGCTGGCCGGAAAAGGGAAGTACGACTTCTTAGACGGTGCCATCATCACACCGGGCTGTGACAGCATGCGCCGCCTGGACGAGTGCTGGCGCAAAGCCGGCGATGCCATTCCCGGCATCGTTCCTTCGTTTTTCTATTATTTCGATGTGCCCCACAAAAGCATCGGCCACGGCACGCGCTGGTTCCGTGAAGAAATCGTGAACCTCATCAAGGCCCTTGAAAACCAGTTCGGCATCACCATCACCGATGAAAAGCTGAACGCATCCATCCGGCTGTACAACCGGGCCCGGCGACTTCTGAAAGAACTGGAAGACCTGAGGGCCAAAGACGCCGTGGTGATTTCCGGCACCGACGCCTTTGCCGTGACCATGGCGGGCACGGCCATGCCCCGTGAGGAGTACACCGAGCACCTGGAAAACCTGGTGGCAAGCCTTAAAAAGAAAAAAGCGAAAAAAGACGAACGGAAACGGATCATGCTCATCGGCAGCATCAGCGACGACATCAGCCTGGTGGATCTGGTGGAACAGAGCGGCAAAGCCGTGGTGGTCACGGAAAATCTCTGTTTCGGCGTGCGTGATGAAGGCAACGAGGTGGCGGAAGAGGGCGATCCCGTGGACGCCCTGGCCAAAGCCTACCTGGGCGAAAGCACCTGCCCCAGGATGTACGGGAAATACAAGGAACGGCTGGCCACGCTTTCAGCGATCATCCGTCGTTCCAACGTGGACGCCGTGGTGATGCAGAACATCCGTTTCTGCGACCTTCACGGATCGGAAAACGGTCTGTTCGAACGGGATCTGGAAAAAGAGGGCATACCCTGTATCCGCCTGGAGCGGGAATACGGGCCCCTGGTTGAAACAGGACGCCTCCGGATGCGCATCGACGCCTTTTTCGAAAGGCTGGAATCCCAGAGGCCGCACAAAGAAAACGTATACAGCATGGAGGCCGTATGAGACCGGAAATCCTCGAATACAACATGGACTGGATGCTTTGCAGCATCATGATGGCCGCGTCCAAAACCGCCGACGGCTCCAGGAAGGAATACGACCGCCTTCAGCCGTACATCCCCTATTTCAGCGGCATTCTTGAGCCCATGGTGAACGCCGGAAAACCGGGGATCACCTTTTTGAAGATGTTCACCGATTATCTGGACAACATCGTCACGGCCCACGACAAGGGGAAAAAAGTGGCCCTCACCACGTTCTGCTTCTCTCCGTCGATTCTCTATTCCATTGACGTGGTGCCGGTGACGCTGGAAATCTTAACCACCTTCGGCCGTCTGATGTGGAGACGGGGCATCGTGGATTACCTGGACTACTGTGTGGAACTGGGCCTCACGGAAACGGCCTGCTCGGCCCAGCGGGGCAGCATGGGGGCCTATCTCGCAGGGCTCGGTGCCCATGTGGACATGGTGATCTGCGACACGCCCGGCGTCTGCGACACCAACGCCAACTCCTTCACCTTTGCCGCTGCCTATCTGGACAAGCCCTATTTCCAGCTGAACTACCCCCAGACCATCGGCGATGAACGGACCGACAAATACCACCTGGAAGACTACATGGCCATGATCGATTTTCTCGAAAAAAACACCGGGAAAAAACTCGATCTGGACCGATTGAAACTGACCCTGGATGAAATCAAGATCCAGGACCAGCTGGTGTCGGACCTTGAAGACTACCACCGTCTTGTTCCCACGCCCCTTCCCGTGATTTTCAACCTGTTCATCTATGCAGGAAGGTTCATGTTCGCCGGGGAACCCATCTACACAAAACTCTTGAAAGAAATGCTGGAAGTGGCTGGAGAAAAGGCGGCCAAAGGTGAATCGGGCCTCACTTCCGGCAAAGAAAACCTTAGGGCCTTCATGTGCTACATCGACCACTACGCCATCAACCTCCAGTTCTACGACTGGCTGAACGACAACGGCATCGCCCACCTGGGGGGGATTCTTTCCCGTACTTTCAATATCGCTTCTCCCTACATCAAAGGGCTGGAAGGTTCAGGGTACTCCATCGACACCTCGTCCATCGAGACCATGATCGACAGCATCGCCCAGATGAACGCCCGCATGCCCATGGTCCGGAGCATAAGGGGCCAGTACGACAAACCCGGCATGTGGTTGGAGGAAACCCTGGCACTGGCCAAGATGTTCAAGGTGGACTGCATCATCTACAACGGCACACCGGGCTGCCGGAACACCTGGGGCATGGTCAAGCCCTTTGCCATGGATCTTGAAAAGCACGGGTATCCCACCCATGTGATGTACGGCGACGCCTTTGACGAACGGGTGGAATCCTGGGAGGCGTCCCTTGAAAGACTCAACGAATTCTTCAACGTAAGGGGGTTGCTATGACACTGGTCGCAGGGTGCGATGTGGGTTCCCTCACATCCAAGGCCGTCATTTTGAAAGACAATGCGCTTCTGGGCATCGGCGTGGTGAAATCCCTGGCCGATCCTCAGGATTCGGCGGACGCCGCCATGAAACTGGCCCTTGACAACGCGGGATGCAGCTTTTCAGACATCCGGCACTGCGTAGGCACGGGCTACGGCAGGGAGCGGATCAGCTTCGTCAACGAGGCACGGTCGGAAATCGCCTGCCACGGCAAAGGAGCATTGTGGCTGGTGCCATCGGTCAGGACCGTCATCGACATCGGCGGCCAGGACTGCAAGGTGATCCGCATCGACAAGGACGGCGTGGTGGAGAAATTCATCACCAACGACAAATGCGCCTCGGGCACGGGACGGTTCCTGGAGGTCATGGCCAAGGTGCTGAACATCAGCCTCACCGAACTGGGGGAACTCTCGGAGAAAACCGAAACCCCCATCACCTTTGCCAGCATGTGCACGGTGTGGGCCCAGGCGGACATCATCAAATACCTGAACTCCGGCCACAGCGTTGAGGACATCGGCGCGGGCATCAACGCGGCCATGGCCAAACGGGTGGCTATGCTGGCCGGAGCCGTGAAACCGGAAAAGGATGTGGTGATGACCGGAGGTGTGGCCAAGAACAAAGGCGTGGTGTCCACCCTTGAAAAGGTCATGGGCGTCCGGATCCGGAAAGTCCGGAAAGCGGACCCCCAGATCGCCGGGGCCATCGGCGCCGCACTTTTTTCAAAATCACGGCTAAACGGCGGAGGTGCTAAATGATCGTTGCAGGATGTGATGTGGGCTCGCTCACGGCCAAGGCCGTGATCATGAAAGACGGCGAGATCCTCGCCAGTGCTGTGGAACGGGCGGGAACGCGGCCCAAAGACTCGGCGGAGCGGGTGCTGGACATTGCCCTGTCCATGGCGGGACTTAAGCGGGAGGATATCCGGTTCGCCGTGGGCACAGGATACGGCAAAGACCAGATTCCCTTTGTGAACCAGTCGGAATCGGAGATTTCGTGCCACGCCAAGGGGGCCTGGTGGCGCATGCCGTCGGCCCGGATGGTCATCGACATCGGCGGCCAGGATGCCAAGGCCATCAAAATGGATGAAAACGGCACCATAGTCCGGTATGTGTACAATGACAAATGCGCCTCGGGCACGGGGCGGTTTCTCGAAGTCATGGCCGAAGCCCTGGGCGTGCCCCTGGAAGACATGGGCAGCCTTTCCGAGCAAAGCACGGAAAAGCTCACCATCAGCAACCAGTGCGTGATTTTCGCCGAAACCGAGGTGGTGTCTCTCATCAACGAGCGGAAAAAACCCCAGGATATCGCAAGGGCCCTTCACAAAGCCCTGGCCAGCCGGGTGGCGTCACTGGCCAAAAGCATCGGCGTTGACGAAGACATCGTGATGACCGGGGGGGTCGCGAAAAACAGCGGCGTGTTCAAGGCCTTGTCCGAAGGGCTGGGGTTGCCGGTGAAAAACCTGCCGGACATGGACCCGCAGATCAACGGAGCGCTGGGGGCGGCTCTGATTGCGGGGGAGAAGATGAAGAAATGAAGAAAAGATGAACATCGAACACGTCAACATCGAATGGTGAATGGGGATGTTGCGGGTTGAAGAGCTGAGCATGGAAAGGGCGGTGATGCGGTTTGAAATGGTCAAACGTCCAACGCCCAACGCTGATGGACTCGTAAAAAGTCGCCCGATGGCTATGGAAAAAGGCCCAGA
>DYJE01000040.1 GCA_020723285.1 Desulforapulum autotrophicum
ATTACAATTATGTCCTTTGTTGAGCTCCTGACTTTTTACATGGGCATCGATGTTGAGCGTTCGATGTTCGATGTTCAACGATTGTTCATTCAGAATGTATGTATCTCACCTGCCCGATATCATTCGGGCATCAACTCTGACCGATAACCATCCTAAAACAGGTGAAGGAATCATTCTTCCCCTTCATGATCGAAACGGCATTTTTTTCCGTCTAAAGCATGGGATGCTTGGGTCCTGTCAATGAGACGGTGCCTTTTTTTCATTTTCACACAAACGCCATCTTATTCCAGTTCTCTTTCAAGAAAGCTCTATGCTGGGTTTTTAACGCAGTAGGTCGGGCGTAAGCCCGACCTACTGCACCACGCTGTTAAAACCCATGGGTGTCACCTTGATTGCACCATGGAATATAATGAAAAGCCTGATGATAAAAGACTATGTGGCCGGGTTGCGTTCCGGCAATACGGCCCCTGAGAGCCCGGCCGCACCTTCCACGGCGGCAATCCACATGGCATACACCTTGCAGATCAGTCTTTCATCGCAAGGATTGCCGGGCATTTTTTCCGGTTTCACGTTTCATTTCCGGCGATACACGTTCAGCCCGAATGTTCAGGTGTCAATTATCCGGCGCTTGTATTCAAAAAGACCCGCCGGTCCGCAGCAGGGAGGTTAAAACACGTATGAAAAACACATCGGCTATGTTCATCTTTCTCTGCGCCGTCACGCTGTGCTCGGCCTGCACCAGCTCCCACCAGATTTTCAAGTTCGAAAATCCCATCAAGAGCTATCCCAACCTCATTCCGGGGGTTGAAGCCGGGGAAGCGGAAAACAAGATCGCCATCAGCGTGTTCGGTGAAGGGTTCGCCCCGGAATCGGGAACAGGCCATCAGAAAAAATACCTGGCGGAACGAGCGGCCACCATCGACAGCTACCGGCGTCTGTCCGAGCGGCTTTCGGGCATTCTCATCACGGCCTACACCAAATCCGGCATGAAAGGCGTCACCGAAGATCAGGTGACCAGTGAAACCAACTCGTACCTTCGGGGAGCCCAGACTCAGCTGGTCAGCTACAAAAACGGCCTCGCCGTGGTCAACACCCGGGTGTTCATCACACCCAGGGAGGTGAAGGCTTATCACGGCAACAAATTTTCAAGGGCCATTCTGAGCGCGCTGGCCGGAGCCAGCGTAGGCGTTGCCGCCGGGACCGTGGGCGGACTTGCCGTGGGCGCCACCGCGTCTGAAATCGACGCGGCAGCGGCCATCGGAGCCGGGGCGGGTGCCCTGGGGGGAGGTGCCTATTCCGCGCAATGACTTCAACATAAACGTCCACCTGATGGTCGTGGGTTTCGCCGCCCTTGTTCTGGGGGCTCTGGTCTATATAACGGACAGGGCTCCCGGTTCTGTTTATTTCATTCCGGACGGTTTGGAACATTTTTTTATGCCGTTCACGAACCTCTTCCTTTTCGGCCCCCTGGCAGACCATCTGCCGTCGTTCACCCATACGTCGGCTTTCTCGCTGATGACTCTCGGGATAATGAGTCCCGGTCATGGAAAGGCCGGGCTGATCTGTCTTTGCTGGTTCGTCACCGACACCCTGTTCGAGATCGGACAGGCTTTTCCGGAAACAGCGGCCGCAGGGTGCCCGTCATGGTTCCGCGGCGTTCCATTTCTTGAAAACACCGGTTCATTTTTTAAAAACGGGACCTTCGACCCGTGGGATATCGTATCGTTCTCTGCCGGAGCCCTTGCGGCTCTGGCCGTGTATCGCGTGATGACAAAGAAGGATGCAGGCCATGAATTTTCTTACGAAAAAAATCATTAAAACGTTCGTTCGGAAAACAGGGATCCTCCTGGTAATCGTTCTTGGACTCCTTTCCATCGTCGGGACCGGGAAGGAAGATGAAGACGATTCCAACAGCGCTCCCACGGCCCGGATCGACAGCCCGTCGGACAGTGCCGTTTTCCAGCTGGACAACGAGGTGACGTTCACCGGCTCGGCCACGGACGCCGAAGAAAGCAGCATCACCGGCAACGCCCTCATCTGGTCATCGTCCGTTGACGGCCACATCGGCGCAGGCACATCCTTCACCACCGACAGCCTGTCCGGAGGCACCCACATCATCACCCTCACCGCCACCGACAACCGGGGCCTTGCGGACAGCACCTCCATCAGCATCACCGTGAACCCGGCCACCAACACCCTACCCACGGCCACCATCACGAGCCCTGCCACAGGCCGGACCTTCAACGACGGGGATTACATCGAATTCACAGGCACAGGGTTCGACACGGAAGACCAGTGGCTCTCCGGCATTTCGCTGGTGTGGTATTCCAGCAAGGACGGCCAGCTGGGCACCGGCAACTCGGTGATCACCAACAGCCTTTCCGGTGGAACCCACACCATTTCCCTCAAGGCCACGGACAGTGAAAACACCAGCAACATCGCCACCATCACCGTAATCATCCGGAACACCGGCCCCACAGCCACCATTTCTTATCCGGCGGACGGCGACACCTTTTCTGCGGACCAGAGCATCCCCCTCGTGGGGTCAGGGGTAGACACGGAAGACGGCAACCTGACGGGCATGTCCCTTCGATGGACCACCAGCAGCGGCACCATCGGCTACGGAACGAACATCACCGTGGACAACCTCCCGGTAGGGGAAAACACCATCAACCTGATCGTCACCGACAAAGGCGGGCTTGCGGACAGTGACACCATCACCATCACCGTCAAATAAACACAACGCACCCTTGAGGTTTTCATGGATATGAACGAGCACACGACATTTTTCAAACGCCGCCCCAGGATAACCGCCATGGGCCTTTCCGCGCTGCTCGGCGTCCTCATCGTCACCGTGACATCCTACGCCGTGGCACCGGACGCGCCCGTGATCAGTTCTCCGGCCAATGGGAGCAGCCATACAGGCGGCGAATACATCTCGTTTTCAGGATCGTGCAACGACACGGAAGACGGGGCGCTCACGGACAGTGCCCTCACCTGGGTGTCCAGCAAGAACGGAACCATCGGAACCGGCCAGAATTTCATCGTCAACAATCTCCAGTCCGGCACACACACCATCACCCTCACGGCCACCGACAGTGAAAGCCTTTCGCGGCTGACGTCCATCTCCATCACCGTGTCCAACAACGCCCCCACATCGACCATCAGTCTTCCCGTCAACAACAGCAGTTTTTCCGCCGGAACCGCCGTGGCCTTTTCAGGAACGGGAACCGACATCGACAGCTCCGACACCCTCACCTACACCTGGACGTCCACGCTGAACGGTGTGGAAACCGTCATCGGCAACCAGTCGGTGGTTTCGGTTTCCGATCTCGCCGTGGGAACCCATGTGATCGTTCTCACGGTGAGCGATGGCGCGGGCGGTGTCACAGAAAGCACGCCCCGGTCCATCACCATCACCAACAACCCGCCCACGGCATCCATAGTGTATCCGGCCAACAACGCCGCCTTCTACCCCGGCGCGACAGTCCAGTTCAACGGCAGCGCCAGTGACAGTGAAGATGACGCTTCGGGACTCACGTACCGCTGGTCGTGCAGCCAGCACGGCCTTCTGTCCACGGCCCTTTCCTTTTCCACCGCCACCCTTGAAACAGGCTACCACACCATCACTTTCACCGTCACCGACTCCAACGGCCGGACCAACACAACGCCACAAAGCATCACCATTTATGTGGGCAACAGAAACCCCACGGCCGCCATCAGCAGTCCCGCGTCGGGCACCAGTTACAACTCGGGCCAGACCATTATTTTCCAGGGCAGCGGATCGGATTCGGAAGACGGAACCCTCACCGGAGCCAGCCTGGTATGGCGATCCAGCCTTGTTGGCGCGACGCCCATCGGCACAGGCACCACCTTCGCCACATCCACCCTCCAGAGCGGAACCCATGTGATCACCCTCACCGCCAGCGACAATTTCACCACGCCCGGCACCGGAATCGCCACCGTCGTCATCACCATCAACAACACGTTTCCCACGGTGTCCATTTCATCTCCGGCCAACAACAGCTCGTTTTACGAAAACACCAACGTCACCCTGTCCGGCGTGGCCAGCGACCCGGAAGACGGCATCTTGTCCGGTACCTCCCTGGTCTGGCGATCCAGCCTTTCCGGTGTCATCGGAACCGGGACACCTCTCGTGCTCAACACCCTCATTGAAGGCACCCATTCCATCACCCTCACCGCCACGGATTCCAACAACGCCGCTACCACCAGTTCCGCCATCACCCTCACCATCGGCAATGAAACGCCAGATGCCGCCATAGCGAGCCCGGCCAGCGGCAACTCGTACAACCAGGGCCAGAGCATCGTGTTCACCGGCCTTGCCACCGACGATGAAGACGGGACCCTGACCGGAGCCTCCATCACCTGGACCTCCAGCCTGGACGGCCTCATCGGCACCGGAACGGTGATCACCGCCTCGGATCTCACCCCCGGCACCCACACCATCACCATGACCGCCACGGACAGCCAGGGATCAACGGCCACGGCCATCATCACCATCACCGTGGTGAACACGGCACCCCAGGTCAGTATCACCTCCCCGCCTGACGCCAGCGTCTACGATTCGGGCATCGCCATCACCTTCACCGGGACCGCCAACGATGCCGAAGACGGTGCCCTCACCGGAACCGCCCTTTCCTGGAACTCCAGCATCGACGGTTCCCTGGGCACCGGCAGTTCCCTGCCCTCGGTGGTTCTCAGCAACGGCAGCCACGTCATCACCCTTACCGCCACGGACAGCGAAGGGCTCACAGGTTCCGCCGCCCTCACCGTCCATATCGGCAACACGCCGCCCGTGGTCACCATCGTGAATCCTGTAACCGGCACCAACGTGAACCAGGGAGAATACATCGCGTTCCAGGGCACGGCCACGGACAATGAGGACGGCACCCTCACCGGCACGTCCCTGGTCTGGACCTCCAACATTTCCGGAGCTTTCGCCACGGGTGCCAACCCCACGCCCATCAACACCCTTGCCGTGGGACGCCACACCATCACCCTTGCCGCCACCGACAGCAACGGGGCCGTGACCTACAGCACCGCCATAAACATCCGGGTGGGCAACAACGCCCCCGTGGCCACCATCGTATCGCCTTCGAACAACAGCACCTTTGATACGGGCGAAACCATCACTTTTCAGGGTTCGGGGGTGGATAACGAAAACGGGGTTCTGATCGAAGGCTCCCTGGTCTGGACCTCCAACCGCCAGGGTGAAATCGGAACAGGGAACTCTATCAGCCGTACCGACCTTGAAAGCGGAGTCCACGTCATCACCCTCACCGTCACCGATGAAGACGGTGCTACAGGAACGGCCAGCGTCACCATCAAAGCCCAGAACGCCGTACCTGTGCCTGTCATCGTATCCCCAGAAGGAGACGATATTTTCGACGAAGGTCACACCATCATGTTCCAGGGAACCGCCACAGACCCTGAAGACGGTGCCCTGACCGGCACGGCCCTTTCCTGGTCCTCCAACCTCGACGGCGTTCTCGGCACAGGTACCACTCTATCCCTTTCAAGCCTGAACAGCGGGACCCACACCATTACCCTCACCGCCACGGACCATGACGGTTCATCCGCCACAGACAGCATCAGCGTCATCATCACGCCCATGACCCTGTCCGAAGAGACCCTTTCCATCGCCGTGGGTGAAACCGGCACCGTCACCATCACCGGAGGCAAAAGCCCCTTCCGCGTGGCCACCCGCCGAAACCAGATCGCCCTGCCGTCAGAAAGCGGCGGCATTGTTTCCATTCTGGGTGTCGGTCCCGGCTCAACCACCATCACCGTCACGGACAACAACAAGAAATCCCGCACTGTCGCCGTCACCGTCACCGCAGCTCCCGAACCCGGTGAAGACGACTTACCCGAAGCCAACGCCGGACCGGACCAGACCGGCATCCGTGAAAACGCCACCGTGACCCTTGACGGCAGCAATACAAGCGATCCGGACGGCAGTGAAACCGCCTTTCTCTGGACCCAGACCGATCCCGACCATCCCACAGTTCCCCTTGCGGAACCCACTGTCCGGCTGAGCGACCCCACGGCAGCCTCGCCCACGTTCATCGCCCCCTTAAGGGACATCAACGGGCCGTCGGTGTCATTCCAGCTCACCGTGACCACGGCCCAGGGCAGCGACACAGACCAGGTCACCGTCAGTCTGGCCGATAACGGGATCTCAAGTTACCCCGAAGGCGTGGTCACCTTCAAATCCTCAACCGGTCGAAGCATGGGAACGGAACTGCTTGAAGGTGGTGATTTCTCCATGTTCACCGCTTTTCCATCCGAGGATTTCACCGGCGGGAGCCTCCCCCAGAAGCTGATTTACGGCCTGTTCACCTTCCGGCTTTTCCACCTCACGGCCGGAGAAACGGCGGTGATGTCCATCTACCTGCCCCAGCCCGCCCCCACCGGGTACGTGTGGATGAAGTACATCGAAGCTGACGACACCTGGATCGATTTTGACCGGAACAAGATTTCAGGCGGCCAGGGCGACGGAGCCGTGTTCAGCGAAGATCGCAAAACCGTGACCCTGTACATCACCGACGACGGCCCCTACGACGACGACAAAACCGACACGATCATCGAAGACCCGTCCGCCCTTGGCGTGTTTCCCCTGAAACCCGAAGGCAAGGATGACGGCGGATGCTTTATCGGGACGGCCTTGAAATGAAGCGCTTCATGGACAATCACGGAAAACGCAAGGCGTTGATCACCCGGCTTGAAATGGCGAAAATCTGGCTGCCGTGAAAAACAGGCTAAAACTCTTTACCACCTCGCCAGGGAATAGTTGGACAAAATGGTGGTATCTTTCGTCACCAGAATGGATTCTGATAGTGCGGCATGGCCCGTGATGATCCGGTCAAAGGGGTCACGGGTCCATGTGATGCCAAGGGATGATCGAACCACAGAAAGAAAATCACGGCTGCACGGGGTGAGGCCTATTCTCTCTGCGAGGTCTTCGACCATCTCTGAAGCGCCCACCCGGATTCTCCCGATTTCGTGAAGATAACCCAGCTCCAGCAACACGACAGGTGATATCATGATGGCGTTGTCACGGACAAGATCCAGAGCCACGTCACTGATCAGCTCGGTCATGCCCGAGTAAAGCCAGACCACAACATGGGTGTCAAGGAAGATCAAGTTTCACCTCGGCTTCCCAGGAGACAGAAACAAGTTCCCCAGGATCGCAGGCCATGCATTCAGGACGCCTCACCAGATTTTTCAACTTGTTCTCACGCTCAACCGGCTCAATCCTCAGGCGTCTTCCGTTTCTGATGATCTCCACCGGCATGTCCTTGTTCAATATGTCATCTAAAATGGTGTAGATGTTCTTCCTGAGTTCGGTGGGCGTTACAGTTCGCATCATCATCCTCCTTTGATGGCGTCGTAAAAAGTCCCATATGCGGCGTTATAGTGTTTGGCCAGACACTCGACATACGTTCATGTATGCCTTCGTGCCCGGCCAAACACTATGCCTTGCCTCTGGGCCTTTTTCCATAGCCATCGAGCGACTTTTTACGAGTCCATCTCCTTTGGCCGTTTCTCATCGTCTCTTCGGCTTATTTCATCATGCATTTTAGCATAAAAACGTACACCGTAAATATAAAAGACGTACATGCCGAAAAAAGCAGTCAGCCAAAGCCTTTCTCAGATCTTCGATTATCTTTCCATCTCAACTTGAAAACGCCTCCTCCCCGATGCCAAGGGCCGCGTCACCGGCATGCCTGATGCCTTCCATTTTTCCCAGCGTCACCGGCAGAGCGGTCAGGATAAAGTATTCGGCGGTTTTGATCTGGCCGGTGTAGAACGCCGCCTGTTTTTTGTCGTCCTTCCGGGGCACGGCAACCGAGGCGCGCCAGAGCAGCATCCAGGCCATGGCCAGGTCACCGGTGACCTCCATGAGGGGATGGGCGTAGAGAAAGGCGGTGTTGAAGTCTTGGGACGAGGCCAGGCGGCCGATCAGGGCCACGGTTTCCTTGAACGACGTCAGAGCCGCTGACAATCGGTCCGCAAGAGGGGCGAGCTCTTCATGGGCTGCCGCTTCGGCCACCGTCTTTTCCATTTCGGCGATCAGGGCCATGAACACCCGGCCCTTGTCCATGCCCAGCTTCCTTCCCAGGAAATCCATGGCCTGGATGCCGTTGCTGCCTTCATAGATCGAGCAGATCTTGCAGTCCCTCAAAATCTGTTCCACGGGGTAGTCCCTTGTGTACCCGTAGCCGCCGAACACCTGCATGGCCTGGACGCAGACATCGAAACCCCTTTCGCTGCAATAGGCTTTCACCACCGGGGTCAGGATTTCCACAAGGCCCTTGAACCGCTGCCGGTCCTCCTCGCTTGACGCGCATCCGGCCATGTCGATGCAGTACGCCGTGTAATACGTAAAACTCCGCATCCCGTCCACATAAGCTTTCATGGACATCAGCATGCGGCGCACATCCGGGTGACCGATGATGGGGACCTGGGGCGACGCGAGATCGGCGTCGCCAAGTTTCCGTCCCTGAAGACGCTGCCGTGCGTAATCCACGGCGTAGAGATAGGCCGCCGAGGCATGGGCGAAGGCCTGGGTTCCCACTTCCAGCCGCACGTCGTTCATCATCTGGAACATACCCGCCATGCCTTTGTTTTCCTCGCCCAGGAGATACCCCCGGCACATGCCTTTTTCCCCCAAGGCCATGCTGCATGTGGGGCTTCCGTGAAGGCCCATCTTCTCTTCCACGCCTGTGCAGGTGATGTGGTTGAATTCGCCCAGGCTGCCGTCGTCGTTCACCCAGATTTTGGGCACGAGGAACAGGGAAATGCCTCTGGTTCCGGCGGGGGCACCCTTCAGCCGGGCGAGAACGGGGTGGATGATGTTCTCCGTGAGGTTCTGTTCGCCGTTGGAGATGAAGATCTTGCTGCCCTTGAGAGAATAAGTCCCGTCGCCGTTGGGGATGGCTTCGGTGGTGATGCTGCCCAGGTCCGATCCGGCCTGGGGTTCGGTGAGGAGCATGGTGCCGCCCCAGACGCCGGTGTAGACGTTTTTGAGAAACAGATTTTTGACTTTTTCGCTGCCGTAAAGTTCGATAAGTTTTCCGGACCCGCAGGCCAGGATGCCGTACATGGTCAGGGTGTAGTTGCTTCCGATGAGGTATTCGAACACCGCCTGGGCAAAGGTGTGGGGAAGCCCCTGGCCGCCGTACTCCGGCTTCTGGGTCAGGGCCAGCCATTCCCCCTCGCAGTAAAGCTTATGGGCCCGTTTGTAACACTGGGGCACCGTGACCGCTCCGTTTTCAAGCCTCACCCCCTCACGGTCCCCTTCCGCGTAGGTGGGGAGAAATTCTTTCAGGGCGAAATTCCGGGCCTCCGTCACGACCATGTCCAGGGTTTTGCGGTTGAAACCTTCGTATTTCTCCGTTTTCAACAGACGTTCCGCATTCAGCTGCTCGTAAAGCACAAAGTCAATATCACGACGGTCGGCGATGGTCTGGGTCATGGTCTGCTCCTTATATTATTATTTTCAGAAGTTTGGTTGGGTCAGGTTTGCCTCCGGCGGCCCTTCCGGGGGTAAAACCCTCAAGCTAAAAACATAAATCAGCTTTATTGCCCCAACGGGGCTGCGGCATAAAGCCCAGGGTTGCGGCGAAAGCCGCTACCCTGGGTTATGTCCGATGATGATTTTCAACCCCAACGGGGTTGCGTCATATTCCCCTGTATCACCAAAGCCCGGACAAAACCCCGTTGGGGTTGG
Source organism: Desulforapulum autotrophicum (assembly GCA_020723285.1). Classification (GTDB taxonomy): domain Bacteria; phylum Desulfobacterota; class Desulfobacteria; order Desulfobacterales; family Desulfolunaceae; genus DYJE01. The sequence continues at coordinate 9,755 of DYJE01000040.1, forward strand.
GGAACGTTCGCCGGTAAACCCAGGGTAGCGGCGTTGCCGCAACCCTGGGCTATGACATGAAATCCCGTTGGGATTTGAAAAGGTTAACTCCATGATATCCCGCTTTTTAAAAGCGGACCGCCGGTATGCAGTCTTTTAAAAAAGCTTCAAAAATCACAACAGTTCATTGGCGATAATCACCCTCTGGATCTGGTTCGTGCCTTCGTAGATGGTGGTGATCCGGGCGTCACGGTACAGGCGTTCCACCGGGTATTCCTTGATGTAGCCGTAGCCGCCGTGGATCTGGATGGCCTGACCCGTCACCCGCTGGGCCATTTCCGAGGCGTGGCATTTGGCCCTCGATGCCTCGGCCCTGCAAGGTTTTCCCGCCTGTTTCAGGGAGGCGGCGTAGAGGGTCAGGAGCCGTGACGCCTCCACATCCATGTCCATGTCCGCCAGCATCCAGCGAAGACCCTGAAACTCCGCGATTTTTTTGCCGAACTGTTTTCTCTGCTTCGCGTATTTCACCGCCTGGTCCAGGGCAGCCATGCCGATGCCCAACGACAGGGCGGCGATGCCGATACGGCCCTCTTCAAGTCCGGACATGGCAATCTGGAACCCCTGTCCTTCCGCCCCCAGCATCCGAGAGGCCGGAACCCGGCAGTCGGAAAACAGAAGGTCCGTGGTGTCTGAAGCGCACTGGCCCATCTTGTCTTCCACCCGGCCCACCTTGAATCCGGGCAGGTCATGGGTAATGAGAAAGGCGCTGAGCCCTTTGCCCTTTTCCTCACCGGTCCGAGCGATGAGAATGATCACCCCGGAATTCTTCCCGGTGGTGATAAACCGTTTCACACCGTTCACGATGTAATGGTCGCCGTCTTTCACCGCCGAGCAGGTCATGGCCTGGGGATCGGACCCGGCTTCAGGCTCGGTGAGGGCGAAGGCCCCGATACAATTTCCGGCGGCCATGGGCCGGAGGAATTCCTCTTTCTGCTCTTCTGTGCCGAATTTCTGAATGCTGCCGCAGCAGATGGAGTTGTGGACGGACATCACCACGGCGGTGGAAGCACAACTGTAGGCGATTTCCGCAAGGGCCAGGGCGTAACCCACGGCACCGGTGTCGCTTCCACCGTAGCGCTCGGATACCAGCATGCCCATCAGCCCCATGTCCCCCATGGTTTTCAGGCTGGACGCCGGAAACTCATGGTGGGCGTCCCGGTAGGCGGCCAGCTCCGCCAGCTCCTTCCGTGCGAATTCCCGGGCCGTCTTCCGGACCATCAGGTTTTCCTTACTCAGCTGAAACATGTTGTCCTCCATTCGACGTATGGCGTTCATCTTTGCTCCCTCGCTCCCAGGCTCCGGCCTGGGAGTGGCATCCCCGGAGGCTCCAGCCACCACCATGCATGGCCGGAGCCTGGGAACGAGAAAAATCCATGCCCGTTTTTTGTGCAAGCTCTGTCTTCATAACACCATGGATTCCGGGTCGGCTTGCTTTTCGACCTGAAAGGCCCGGCAGCGTTTATTCACGGCGCAATCATCGTCTCTCCAACACCAAGCCGCCCGGAATGACAACAAACGCACTATTAATCTCTGCCAAACTTATTGGGTATAAGCAGAGCGAAAGCCCCATGATGACGTCTTTTCAGTTTTTTTACCGTTTCACAATCAGCGTCACCGCCTCGCCGCCGCCCAGACAAAGCGAGGCAAGCCCCGTCTTTTTCCCTTCGCGTTTCATCGTGTGAATCAACGTCACCAGCACCCGGCAGCCGCTGGCCCCGATGGGATGACCCAGAGCGACACTCCCTCCGTTCACGTTGACTTTGGCGGGATCAAGGCCGAGTTCCCGGTTGATGGCGGCGGACGATCCGCTGAAGGCTTCGTTGATCTCGAAAAGATCCACGTCCGCCAAATCGATCCCTTCTTTTTTCAGACATTTGGGAATGGAATAAAGGGGGGCCATGAGCACGTATTTCATGTCGATGCCGTAAGAGCACTGGGCCCCCAGCGTCGCCAGGATTTCGCAGCCCAGCTCATGGGCTTTCTCCCGGCTCATGAGAACCACGGCGGCGGCGCCGTCGCTGATGATGGAGGCGTTGCCCGCCGTTCCCACCCCGTCTTTTTTGAAGGCGGGTTTCATGGCGGCCAGCTGCTCGTAGCCTGTTTCAACCGGGCATTCGTCCCGGCTGAAACTCACGGTTTTTTCGCCTTTAGCAGGGATCGTAACCGGCAGGATCTCCTGGTCGAATGTCCCGGCGGCGATGGCGGAAAGGGCGCGCCGGTAAGATTCGGCAGCAAAGCGGTCCTGGGTTTCCCGGTCCACGCCCCATTTTTCGCAGCACAGCTCGTTGGACATGCCCATGTGGAAATCGTTCACGATGTCCCAGAGCCCGTCATGCACCATGTGGTCTTCAATTTTGCTCTGGCCCATACGCATGCCGAACCGGGCCCCACGCATGAAATACGGGGCCTGGCTCATGTTTTCCATACCGCCGGCCACCACCACATCGGCGTCCCCGCAACCGATGGCCTGAGCCCCCAGCATCACGGCCTTGAGGCCCGATCCGCAGACCTTGTTCACGGTCACGGCTTCCACATCCCAGGGAAGCCCGGCCTTGATGGCCGCCTGTTTGGCCGGATTCTGCCCGGCTCCGCAGGGTAAAACCATGCCCATGATGCATTCATTCACCGCTTCTTTTTCAATCCCCGCCCTTCGAATGGCTTCGCTGATCACAAGGCCTCCCAGGCTGGTGGCTGGAACAGAAGACAACGAGCCGTTGAAACTTCCAAGCGGCGTCCGCACGGCGCTTACGATAACCACGTCTTTCATGGGGCTCCTTATAATTATGATAATTTGTTGACACTAACGTTAACGTCATATATTGATTTCGAAAGTGAGTCAACGAAGAATATTTCAAACCTGTCATTCAAAAAAAGGCATGTGAAAGGAGCCCTGACATGAAGGATGTTGTGATTGTATCCGCCTGTAGGACCGCCATCGGGACGTTCGGCGGAACTCTGAAAGACATGAACGCCGCCACCCTCGCCAGCATAACCATGAAAGAGGCCATCCGAAGGGCGGGCATCGAGCCGGGCATGGTGGACGACGTGCGCTACGGGTGCTGCATGGAACCGGCGGACACCCTGAACGTGACGCGGGTCGGCTCCCTCATGGCCGGAGTGCCCAACACACAGACCGCCGTCACCATCAACCGGGTCTGCATTTCCGGGATGGAAGCCGTGATTTCCGGCATGGCCTTGATCCAGGCGGACATGGCGGACATCATCCTCGCGGGCGGCGTAGAACACATGTCCGGCGTTCCCTACATCGTTCCCGCGGCGCGCTGGGGCTGCCGCCTCCAGGACCAGACCTTTGTCGACGCCCTGATCCGCGCCCTTCACTGCGGGTCCTACGTGATGCCCGACGCCGCCGAAGGTCCGGTGAACGCCGAAGAAGCGCCCCTGTGCTATTTCAAGGGCAAACCCTACATCATGGGACACACCGCCGAGTTCATCGCCCAGCATTACAAAATCAGCCGGGAAGAGATGGATGAAGTGGCCCTTCGCAGCAACAACGAGGCGGAACGCGCCACGGCCGACGGGTCCTTTGCCGACGAGATCGTGCCTGTCCCCGTTCCCCGGCGAAAGAAAGACCCGCTGATGTTCGACAAGGACGAGCATTTCAAGCCCGGCCTCACCCTGGAGGACCTGAAACAGCTGCCCCCGGCCTTTGTCCCCAAAACCGGCAAGGTCACCGCCGGAAACTCAAGCGGCATCAACGACGGTTCCAGCGGGATGATCCTCATGTCCGCCGACAAGGCCAAAGAACTGGGCATCAAACCTTTAGCGAAAATCAAGGCCATCGGACGCGGCGGCTGCCATCCGTCGGTCATGGGCATGAGCCCTGTTCCCGCCGTTAAAAATCTTCTCACCCGAAGTGGCCTCACCATGGACGACTTCGAGCAAATCGAAATCAACGAAGCCTTCGCCGCCCAGTATCTCGGCTGCGAACGGGAACTGGGCATCAACCGGGCCGTCACCAACCTCAACGGATCGGGCATCGGCCTCGGCCATCCCGTGGGTTCCACCGGAGCCCGGGTCATCGTGTCCCTGATTTACGGCATGAAGAAACGGAACAAATCCCTGGGTCTTGCTACATTGTGCGGCGGAGGCGGGGTGGCCATGGCGTGTGCTATTGAGATGTGCTGATCGATGAATAACGAATAAAAAAACGAACATTGAACATCGAACGTCGAACATCCAACATCGAATGAAGGATCGGGGCATTTTAAATAAAATATTTTCAGTGGCTTATTCATAGCATAAACACCCATTCCGTATGACAGGGTGGGCTCACGCCCACCATCGTGTGGTGGGCGTGAGCCCACCCTACGGCATGTTATCCCATTCGCTCCACACATTTACCATGACCGTCCTGCGGCAGAGTGTATTCAATGCGGCAGCTGTCGCTTTACGGCCATTCACCATTCGATGTTGCGTGTTCGATGTTCGATGTTCATAAAAATATCTCAGCAATTAAACCAAGGAGAACCAACATGCAGATAAACAACACCACCGCCATGGTCACCGGCGGCGCATCCGGCCTGGGAGAAGCCTGCGTCCGCTGCTTTGCGGAACACGGGGCCAACGTCGTCATCATGGACATGAACGCCGAACTGGGGGAAGCCATGGCCAAGGAGCTCGGCAGCAAAGCCATCTTCGTCAAGACCGACGTGTCCGACGAAGCCCATGTCAAAGCCGCCGTTGACGCCGCCATAAACGCCTTCGGCACCATTCACACCGTGGTCAACTGCGCGGGCATCGTCATCCCCGCCAAGCTCCTGTCCAAAGGCGAGCCCTCCCCCATGGCCAGCTTCACCAAAACCATCGAGGTTAACCTTCTTGGAACCATCAACGTGGTCCGCCTGACCGCCGCCCAGATGGCCAAGAACACCCCCAACATCGACGGCGAACGCGGGGCCATCATCAACATCGCCTCCATCGCCGCCTTCGACGGCCAGATCGGCCAGACCTCCTACAGCGCCTCCAAGGCCGCCGTGGTGGGTATGACCCTTCCCATGGCCCGCGAACTGGCCGACATCGGCATCCGGGTGAACACCGTGGCCCCCGGCCTTTTCGAAACCCCCATGATGGCCAGCATGTCGGAAAAAGTGAAAGCGGCCCTGATCCAGATGAGCCCCTTCCCCAAACGCCTGGGCTACCCCTCCGAATTCGCGGCCCTCATCCGCCACATCGTGGAAAATCCCATGATGAACGGTGAAACCATCCGGCTTGATGCTGCGGTGAGGATGAGCGGAAAATAATGAGCTGAATGCGTGTATCAACGGTACGGGCTTAGCCAGCCGTACCGATTGAATCATCCGGGTGGCTATGACTCGACTTTGATGTCCGTCTCACGGAGTTGAAGAATACTCTCTGTGGAAGAGTCATGCAATTTTTCTCTCTGTTCTGCATGTGCTTTATTAAAATATAGCAGCGCTTCTGGCGCTAAGCCCCTTTTAAAGTAAAGAGTTCCGAGACGCCCATATAGAATTGCCACGAACGTTTCCCCAAGCTCCGAGCCTGAAGTCACTGCAAGGGCCGCCTTGTAATATTTTATAGCATCGTCAAAACAGGACGCAGCTTCGTATTCCTCCCCAAGCGCAGTGTACACAGTAAATTTCGAACGAAGCACACGCACCGAATCCCCCGTAAGAGAAAGATCATTAAGCCGCTTTTCCAGATCGGAGATACGCTGTTTCCGTTCTTCGGTAAATCCTTCCCGGAGTTCAGACAGGGGCGGGATATCCCGATTATTCTGGGTGATTGAATCATCTCTGAAACAATAGCTGTAGGTGATCCAATCCCAGAGATCAGGAGCTTGTGTTTTGAGTTTTTCCGTGAAATACCCGGTGGTCCAAATGATCAGACAAAAAGGGAATTCATGAAACAGGTTTTCCCGTTCAAGATTCAGCTCACGAATCAGAGGCGACGTTCCAAGAAAACCTTCCGTGGAAGATAAAAGACTGTCTTCAAGGCCAAAAATATGAAGAAGATATTCCACGGGTTTGGACGTTTGAATTTCCTGAGAGACATCGTCACGGATTGTTCGAAACAAGGACGTGATGGACCGTCCGGAAAGATCAAGAATGGCTTCACGGTATTCCGGAAGCATTTTGGCCAGCTCTGCTTTGACTTCATCACGCTTGCCGTAAGTCTCCGTCACCATCACCACCAGAGTGGATTTGGTCCTTCCTGTAAGGACAAACCGGATCTCATCAAGGATTTCCTTATCCTTGTCGGTAATCACGCCGATTTGTCCTTTGGGTTGTCCGCGAATCTTCTGATCAGAGGGTTCACATCCCGTTTCCCGTTGTATTTTAAAACCGCCAGAGAAAAAAGAAGATCCAGGGTTTTCCGGTCTGCGGCATCAAATGCCTTTTCCCAGATATTTTTCCGGTGTTCGCTGTCCAGACTATCCCACATCTCTTGGCCGAGATCAGAGCAGGCTTTCTCCACATCATCCGTTTTCAGTTTTTCCCCTTTCCTGTTCACAATAGCACGGTTTACGATACGAAGAAGCTGTCTCGGGCATCCCCCGGACATGTCCACGGCTTTTTCAAGTGAGCCTTTGTCAAAGAAAAGCTTTTTATCGATCCTCCGTGTGACAATCTCGGACAAGGCCGGTCTGCTGTGGGTGTTCACAGGAATCATGGGAAGAATATGTGTCTGAAAAAACTCGGATGACGGGTTATCGCCTATGCTGAAATAGGAATTGATGGGGACGGTAAAAATCATGCTGCTGTCAAGAGCTTGAATCAGAGACGCTTCCCGGATGAACAATTTCTGAAAAATTTCGAACCGCATTTTTTCAAAACCGTCGATGACAAAAAGGATATCCTTTCCCTTCCCGCTTCCGGCAATCACGCGGCGCGCATCATCCAGTGCAAGGTTGATGCGGTGTACCAGATTATGGGGATTTTTTCTGACTTTTTCACGTATCCGTTTTACCGTACTTGAACTGGATGAAAACAGGGCCTTTAGGCTGCTTTTCAATTTGATGAATCCAAGGAATCCTGACCCGGCACTGACTTCACCAGCGATATCCAGATTGTAAGAGTCTTTCAACTCTTTTTGGATCTCGGTATCCGCAAGCCATTCCCTCATAAGGTCAGCCAGTGGGGCTGTATCAAGAACGAGCCCATCTCTGTCAAGCCTTTCAACGAGTTTGAAAAGCAGTGTGACGAAAAGGTCTTCCGGTTCGAACGTGGTGATTTCCACCTCCTTTTCCATATCGATGAAAATCGAACAATATCGGTCAGGGTGATCAATTTTTTTCTGAAAACGATGGAGTTCAGTACTTTTACCACAGCCTCTGTGGCCTGAAAATATGATCTTCGCATAAGAATCGGTCAGTTTATAAAGCTGATCGTCATCGATATTCAGGACAAAAGAGATATCATTAAAACAATGGTCAGGCCTTACGGAATCAAGGTCCACATAGAGAGCGGCCTCGTTGTCAGGTGATATTTCGAAATCCAGTTCGGTAACCTGTCGTGCCTCAAATTTGTTTTTGACCGGGTATTCCATTCTTACAGTCTCCATCAGGTTATATCGGAACCTTATGAATCATAAACATGAAAAAGATTTGACATTCAATACCATACAACGATTGTGTCACGAAACAACAGGATAATTCCATATTATATTCGCTTGCGTCGTGTTCGGTTTTTTGATTAATCCGCTTGTGTTTTTTAGCCGTCAGATGCAGCAGGGTTTCGGCATTGGCTGCATCCGTCAGGTATTTTTTCCCGTCGGCGGCTTCCATTTTCAGTCGGTGACAGTTTGTCACCGACTGACTGCCTTCTTTTTTCAATCGTTCTTTAAGCTTGTTCCAGTATTTACGAGCATTCTGATAATCCGGCTGCTGGATCAGGGCCTGAATAATATCCACCACCGAAAAATACCAGATTTCCGTCTGTTCATCGTAATACCGCCGGATAGTGAAATTCTCAAAAACAGCAAGACTCTTATCAGTCATCGATGGCCTCCGAGCCGTCCCGTTCCTTGCCAGTCCCTTTAAATGCCAGAGTTTAAGTCAGACGTTCTGAGAATGCAAGCTTAAGAGATGGGCACGGCTTAGCCTTTGCCCATCCTGTAGCAGACCGGAATCATGACAGGATGGGCAAAGCGTCAGCGTGTCCATCAGAAACAAACATGTTTAAACCAACAACATGGCCCTGCCGGGCCGCCGGAGGCACAAGCGAAACAGCTCTTACTCATGCCGGGACCCGTCTTTGGGAAAATCCGCCAGACTGGGTTTGATGGCGTTTCCGAGCCAGGCGATGGTGCGGCCGAGATGGCGCATGTTCATCAGGCCTTCCTCGTCACCTTTCACGTCTTCTTTTTCCAGGCCGAAGCCCATGTTCCAGTAGGTGGATCCGGGAACGATCATCTGGGACATCTGGAACATGTGGTTGATGGAATCGAACACATGGATGGCACCGCCCCGCCTTACAGCCACCACGGCGGCCCCGATTTTTCCGGCAAAGGCCTGGCCGTTGGCGTAGGCCACGTAACCGGCGCGCTCGATGAGGGCTTTGAGATCCGCGCCCAGAGCCGCGAAATAGGTGGGCGACCCCAGGATCATGGCGTCGGCCTTCATCATTTTTTCCAGAATGTCATTTAACGGATCGTTGGTGATGGCGCATTGCCTGTTCTGGTTTTCAAAACATGTGTTGCAAGCCATGCACCCCCTGATGGGTTTTCCTCCGATCTGCACGAGTTCCGTATCCCAACCGGCCCGGGTTAACTCATGGAGAACTTCCTGCAGCAGCAGCTGCGTGTTGCCTCCCTTTCGCGGACTACCGTTCACGGCAATAGCGTACATATGTTTTCTCCTTCTCGTTTTTAGTTGATGTTCATTTCGGCAGAATCAGGAATCAGGCTTTGATCATACCACAGCCAGCTTCAGAATTTCCACAATGCTGTCCCTGGTGTACGCGCCGTCCATGCCCCACATCCGGGCAAGCCCCATGGCGTTGTCCGCCAGGGCGTCGATGCCGGATTCCGGAATGCCTGCAGCCGCGAGGGTCAGCGGTGCGCCGATGGATGTGATCCAGCTGCGGAATTTTTCTATTCCGGCGTCAGCGCCTTTTACGCCGAACATCTGAATCGCGAAGCGTTCAAACCGTTCGGGACGCCTGTTCTTGTACCAGGTCATCCATGCGGGAAGAACCACGGCAAGGCCCGCGCCGTGAGGCACGTTGTACAAGGCGGACATGGCGTGTTCCACCATGTGGGTGTCATAACTGTTGCCTTCCACGCCCACAAAGGTGAGGCCGTTCAACGCCATGGTGGACGCCCAGGCGAATTCGCCCCGGGCGTCGTAGTCGCCGGGATTTTTAAGAAGCGCGGCGGTGGTGCGCATCACCGTCCTTAAAATGGTTTCAATGAGGGCCGCATTGTATTCCGGCAGATAACTGGCTGAAAAGTAAAGATCCAGGCAATGGGCGAAAATATCCACGGCGGAATAGGCCAGATAATCCTTTGTAACCGTGGCCATGAGTTCCGGGTTGATCACGGACACCCGAGGATTGAGCATAGATGACATGATGGCGAATTTTTCCAGGGTTTCATCGTGGGTGACCACCCCGTAGGCGTTCATTTCACTGCCCGTGGCGGCCAGGGTCATCACGGCGAAAACTGGAACCGCGTCCCTGACCACTGCTTTGCCCGAAAAAAAATCCCAGACATCGCCGTCGTAGTTTGTTCCGGCCGCTATGGCCTTGGCGGAATCAAGAACCGATCCACCGCCCACGGCCACCACAGCCTTGAGCTTCTTAGCCTTCATCAGGCCGATGGCTTTTTGTACATGACTGAGTTTGGGGTTACTCACCACTCCGCCCAGAGCCTCGAATGTCACACCCTGTTCGTTAAGGGACGCTTCGATACGGCCGAGAAGCCCGCTTTCCCTTATCCGCTCGGACCCGTAAAGAATAAGGGCGCTTTCAGCACCGGACTCTTTGACGTACTGGCCGATCTGGTTTTCCTTGCCTTTTCCGAACTCGATCCGGGTCGGATTGAAAAATGTGAAATCCCGCATGGTATGGTCCTCCGTGTTGTTATCATGTTAGGTGACATCGTTCAGCGAGACCGACGTGTGGCTTGCTGACGACAAAAACACCATAATCCTATCGTCAGGCCATTTGAATACACAATACAGGATATATCTTGCACAATCCTCCAAACAATAATAGTATCATTAGCATCATAATCATCAGAATACTGGAGGCCACCGTGATGCAAAAATCTGAAAGACTGTCTGAATGGGTTGATTTGATCGAACGGTACGCGCCCAGGGAAGGGGTCAACCGAACCCTTCTTCCGGGCGTGGGTCTTTACAGGGAATCCAATGCCCACCAGCCCAAGCCGCTTCTGTACGAACCCTATTTCATTTTCGTGGCCCAGGGTAAAAAACAGAGCGTTCTTGACGGAAAGACTTACACCTACGATGCGGGCCATTTCCTCACCACCCTTGCCCCCATGCCCGTGGAATGCCAGGTCATCGAAGCCAGCGCCGACAAACCCCTTCTGGCCATGGCCATCGAACTGGACCGAAGGCGGATCATGAACATCCTGATGAAAATGGATCAGGTGGAACCGGCCACATCAAAACCTGCGGGCATAAATCCTTCAGGCATTTTCACCGCCCCCTTAAACGACGATCTTCTTGACGCGGCGATCCGGCTGATGAAAAGCCTCGCCTGTCCCGCCGAAGCCGCCATTGTGGGAGAAGCGGTCATCGACGAAATCCACTTCCGAATCCTGAAGCATGAACAGGGCGGCGCGCTGCCCCACCTCCTGAACCAGCGGGGCCAGATCGACCAGATCGCAAGGGCTGTGGAACATGTTCACCGGAACCTGGAAGACGTGGTTTCTGTGGAAATTCTGGCGGACCTGGTCAACATGAGCAGTTCCGCATTTCACAAGAAATTCAAGGAAGTGATGCATCTTTCTCCCCTTCAGTACGCCAAACAGGTCAAACTGAACCGGGCCCAGGCCCATATCCAGGATGGCCTGAGCGTCAGCGAAGCGGGTTACCTTGTGGGATACAACAGCCCGGCCCAGTTCAGCCGCGAGTACAAGCGACATTTTGGCGTGGCACCGTCGTTCGAGCGGGCATTACCAGTTTAGACAATAAACCTCCAATAATATACACGAATATTTCAATTTAATTCCTGACATTCCGGGCGGGGCTTTTTCTAAGGCCCGGAATCCCTGCCTGTTTGCGCACAACCGCTGTCTTCATAACACCATGGATTCCGGGCCGATTTGCTTATCGACCTGAAAGGCCGGCTGTGTCTATTCACGAAGCGAACGTCATCTCACCCACACCATCAGCCCGGAATGACAAACTCACTTTTAAGATGGTATTGACTTTATAGACATGCACCTGTATAGATGAATTATTTTGAATGACAACACCCCCTCAATGCCCTAAGCCCAACCATTTTTCAACATTAAAACAGGAGATTGGCTGAAATGAAGACAGCATTTACTTTCTCGGATTTTTTGTCTGGAGTCTCATGGAAAAGCTTTGTTAAAAGACTATTCACCGTGTTACCGTTTCTGATCTTCGGCCTTTTAATGACGGGCTGCGGAAGCAGCGGCAGCAGCAATGACAGCAATCCCCCTTCTCCTACGTACAATACCGAAATCATTGGCACATGGATCAGCTCAACCATCGATGGCGTGCATGACACGCATAAAACCATCACGTTCCATTCCGATAAGACCGCGGAAAGCAACTGCTCGGACATGACAGAATATACGTGGTCCGGTTCAGACAACACCTTCACTCTTAGCGTGTCATCCAGCAACGATATGACGGAATGTTCGGTGGCCGGGTGCACGTCCATAGCCATCGATTCAGCCGGAAAGGTCTTAACCACTGAATGCGATGATGAAATCACTGTTTATAACAAAAACAGTGACGGGCTTGTTATCGACTCCGGTTATCTTCAATACAGAACGTACGAAACACCTTCGCAGAATAAAAACCGCGGCTGGTTGAATTTTTCAAAATCCGGGGCGACTGTCGCCGAATCGGATATTTCAAGCGTGGTTCTCAAAAACAGCCAGGGCACCTCTGTCACCATCATCACCAGTACATTTGTCACCGGACCTTACATCCTGGGATCATGGAACGCCAACGCATCCAGTGTCGTATACTCTGGCCCCTATAACAATTTCGGTTTTTCCATGGATCTGGGCACGACGACCCTCCCCTCCGGTTTATACACCTACAAAATCACAAAGCAGAACGGGGAATCCCTGTCCCTGACCCTGAATTATCCCGGCCAAACCGAAATGCCCGTCATAACCGCCTCAAGCATCAGTTACGAGTGGCTCAGTGACGGAGCTTTAAAACTGACGTGGCCCAGTCCTTCAGGAACTTTCGACAGACAGGTCGTCTATGCATGTGACCAGAATTATCATGATATCTTTTACATCACCCTTCCCAAGACAGCCGATGAACTGGTCATACCGGAAAACATCATTGACCAACTGGAAAGCCTGGTTCACCCGGACAGTATCCGGGTTCAAATCCAGACACGACTCTATTCCGACACCCCTGATAAAAACAACCATGCCCGGGGTTATTCCAACCCGGTGGTTATTCCCTGGTAATCGGAAGAGCCTAAAGCGACTGTGAATGTTGAACGAAAAGAGGGAATCTTACGTCCCCGCACAATCGGGGCAGCGGCCTTTGAGCTCGATTTCGGCATTTTCAAAGGTCCAGCGAAGAACGGGATCACCGGTCCGGGCGTCAAAAATGGCGAGGCTGGACAAGGGGTTGGCAATTCGAATATCGGCAACACGGTGGCAGACGGTGCAGATCATGTGGTGGTGGTGGGCAAGATTGGCATCGTAGCGAACCTGGCCGTCGGAACTGGCGAAACGGATGAGAAGGCCCGCGGATGTGAGTTTTTCCAGATTCTGGTACAAGGTGGCGGCGGGTATCTTCAAGCCTTTTTCCGCAAGGGCTGCGTTTAACTCCTCAGTGTTGGGATGGGTTCCGCTTTCCACCAGATAGTCCATGATCGCAGTCCTTGCCTGGGTGGCCCTGACACCCGCGTTCTGGAATAGCTCTTCGGTAGGGATGGAATCGGTCATGACCGGACCTTCCTTGGGGGTTAATACATGGCCTCACAGCATGTCATGCTGTGAGGCCGAAATACCTGTTTGCAATCAAGACAGTACCGATGGTTTTCGGCAGGCTGAATGCTGCGATAACCCTGTAGGTCGGGTTTTCGCCCGACACATAAAGGTGGGCGTAAGCCCACCCTACAAAGGCATAAGACAGCATGAAGTGATATGCTGAAAACCTATGAAACTTATGAAACTAGTAGTTTTCACCCAGAAGTTCAAAATGATCCTGGGGATGGGCGCAGGCCGGGCAGGAGACGGGCGCGGTCTCTGATGTATGGAGATAACCGCAGTTTCTGCAGCGCCAGGTCACGGCTTTCTCGCGTTTGAACACCGTGCCTTTTTCGATGTTGGCGGCAAGGTCTCTGTACCGTTTTTCGTGCTGTTTTTCGGCGATGGAGATTTTCTCGAACACCATGGCCACCGCTTCGAACCCTTCTTCACGGGCGATTTTGGCGAATTCGGGATACAGCATGGTATGTTCTTCATGCTCTCCGTCTGCGGCGGCTTTCAGGTTTTCAAGGGTGGTTCCGATCACGCCGGCCGGAAAAGCGGCTGTGATTTCAAGCATGCCGCCTTCAAGAAAGCTGAAAAACCGTTTGGCGTGCTCTTTTTCCTGGTTCGCCGTTTCTTCGAACACGTCGGCGATCTGGACGTAACCTTCCTTGCGGGCTTTACCGGCAAAAAAGGTGTACCTGTTGCGTGCCTGGGATTCCCCGGCAAACGCTTTCAAAAGATTCTGCTCTGTTCGGGTTCCTTTTATAGAAGCCATTCATTCCTCCTTGTGTATGTTCAGTGTTTGGCCAATCGGTCATATCCATAATCATTATGAATACAATAATGGATATTCCCGAAAAGTCAAGAACAGCTTCTGTTTTTTATTGAGTTGTCTTTATGAACCATCCAACCAATCCTGACATTACAATTCGTCGACGATCACCACACGAAATCCCAGATTGATGTATTTAAGACCCTGGGCCATTCGCCGTCGCGCCGCAGCCCGGCACCTCCTGGCGTCCAGATTGAAAGCACCACCCCGTACCGCCCGCTCCATGACATGGCGATTGGGGACATCGACGCTTCTGCTGGCTTTCTTGTAGGCATCTTCATCGAAATAGTCGCCGCACCACTCCATCACGTTGCCGCACATATCGTACAATCCCAGACCGTTGGGCTTCTTGAGCCCCACTTCCTGGGTGGAATGATTGCTGTTGTCTTTGAACCAGCACACATCCCCGATATCGTTTCCCCCGGCGTACACCTCGTCCTTCCCGCCACTTCTGGCTGAAAACTCCCACTGACTTTCCGAGGGCAGTGTAAAAACCCCTCCGCTTTTGGGATGTTCATTGAATTTCGTGAGGAATCGCTGAACCTCGTCCCACGAAATCTGCTCGACTGGATGATCGGGAGTTTTGACAAAATGGGAAGGATTACTGCCCATGACCGCTTTCCACTGCATCTGGGTCACCGGATACCGGCCCATCCAGAAACCGGCCACATGGACATCGTGGGCCGGTTTTTCATGTTCGTAAGCCAGAGGGTCCTGGTCGTCACAGCCCATTTTGAACGTCCCGCCGGCAACCCAGATGAACTCCATGCCGGTCCGGGGCTCTTTCCATGTCTTCAAAGGCTCTTTCAACACATCCGACACGGTCCGGGCCGCCCGTTCCGTTTTTCGCAATCCCATATCCAGAGTCGCGGACAGCTCCTCCTCCTTCCTGGGCACCGCTTCCAACGGTTTTGTTTTCCGGGTTTTGAGCACAGGCAATGGCCTTGAGGAAACCTCATCGATCCTGTCAAGCCTCTGCACGATTTCCTCAAAACTTCCGGGCCTGTCCAGGGCGTCAAACGACAGACACTGGAGAATCAGTTCATGGACATCGGCGGGAACGGACGGATTGTCGTATGTGATGCCGTTTTCCTTGATCTGGCGGATCCGTTCGATGAAATCTTCTTTCTCGTAGGGCAGCTGGCCTTCCCAGATGTAATAGGCCACAAGTCCATAGGAATACACGGCTGAAAAAAGACTGGGTCGTTCGCCCTTGAGCACCAGTTCCGGTGCCGACCAGTTGGGCGTGAACTGGGCGTTGGTGATGGTGGACACGCTGCTGAGTCGTTTGAGTCCGCCAAGATCTCCGATGACCAGCCTGTTGTCTTCGCTGAGAAGAAGATTGGAGGGTTTGAAATCCGTCAGGAGGTAGCTGCTTCGCCCGCCCCTGGACAGACGTTCCAGAACCCTTGCAAGGGACTTCATGTAAAACAGCGCCTCTCCGCAGGATACGGGAAAACGGTCGATGACGTAATCGTGGAGGTTGACGGGACACAGCTCCATCAGAATCACCAGATGGGCTTCCGCCTCTTTTTTGGACACATGCTTGTCCACCAGATGGAAGTCGTATACCCCGATAACACCGTCGCCCTTGATGGATTCGTAATACTCGCGCACGGCGTGAAAATCCTGGGAAACCTTGGTGTCGAGATCGGTTTCCGTTTTATACAGCCGTGAGCGTTCCACACGGATGGGAACAACTTTTACGGCGCGCTCCTTGAACGGATCTCTGACCTTGAAAACACTGCCGTGAATCCCTTCGCCGATTTTATCCACGATCTCGTATGTCGGCAGACATTTCGCGATAATATCCTTCATCCACTCTCCCCGATTCGACACCCGCTCACTGCATGATTTCGGTTATGATGTAACTGGTGTTATCCTTCAGTTTGTTCTTTCGTAACGCGGCCATGAGTTTTTCCCCGGCGGCCACCGGGTCACCGCCCAGGCTCGAAAGAAGCTCATCGTTGCGCATGATATCGGTCACTCCGTCAGAGCAGACCAGATATACGGATTTCCCCACAATATCCTCTTCGTAGGTGTTCAGCCCGTATTTGTTTTTCGCTTTGGAAAATGCCGGTCCGATTCCGAAATTCACCACGTTCCTGTACGGGTGATTAAAGGCTTCCTCTTCGGTGATTAGCCCCTTGTCCACCAGATCCTGAACCAGGGAATGATCCCTCGACACACAGACGATACCCCGGTCATCGATTCTGTAGACCCGGCTGTCTCCCGCATTGAAAACAATGGCCCTGTTGTTCTTGACCACAAGACCCGCAAGGGTCGTTCCGCTGCCTCTGGGCAGAAGATCCGCCGACGATGTCTGAACAAGGTCCACGATGGTCTGAAGGCTGCTCCCAGAAAAATCCACAAGATCCACGATGCCGCTGAGTTTTTCACACACAAAGCGGCTGGCTTCCTCCCCGGCGTCATGGCCGCCCATCCCGTCACACACAGCCATGAGAATCAGATCCGATTCGTAACTCGACGCATTTGTCAGCCGTTCTTCCTGAAACACATGATTTTCAACAAGAACGCAATCTTCCTGCCCGGAGCGTGGTCCTACATCCATCACACATACATATCTGCACTTCATTATGGGCTTCCTTGGAATTGTAAGATATCACCGGTTGACTAGATTGACTTAAACATCTCCTGCGAAACCGGATACGGCTCCCGCTGTTTTCAAGGCCCCCTCACCTTGTGTATTAATCTGTTTGAAGTGATACCTTTTTCTGATATATGGAGATTACATAGGCTTATGGCAAGATACAAGTTTTATTTTATAACCGGCATAAAAAACAGCGGACTTACAACACCACATGAACGGACATGAAGACGGCATGGAAGAAAACGGCGACCGCCACGAAAAAAGCAGAACACGCATCAAGAATGAGGACCGGGAACTCCAGAAACTGGGCGAAAGGCTTCTGACCCTCAGTCATAGCCAGCTCGCGGGCATCGATATCCCCCAGGAACTCAGGGAGGCCGTTATCGAAGCAGGCAAGCTGAAGTCACGGGAAGCGAAACACCGCCATGCCCAGTACATCGGAACGATCATGCGGAACCTGGACCCCTCTCCGATCATCAGGGCCTTCGAGCTCCTTGACGCCGGTGTTTCCCTGTCGAAAAAAAAGGAGACCACCGCCGATGCCTGGATGAAAAACCTGATGGAGGACGACAGCGCCGTGGAAATGATCGTCGCGCGGAATCCCGAAACGGACCGCCAGAAACTTCGCCAGCTGACCCGGAACGTGAAAAAAGCTCCCGAAGGACGTGAGAAAGAAAAACTGAAAAAGCACCTTCTCCGCTACCTTCATGAACTTTCCGAAAACTGATCCCTTAAAACTCAACATCATGCGAGACCCTCATGAAACAACCGCGATTCAAGTCCATTGAAACGCCCGAACTGAAAGGCCTGCTTTTGTGTTCCAGACGCAACCTGTCAGGACCGGACAAGGAAGCCTTCGCTGAACTGATAAAAAACCCGTTCGACTGGCAGCGGTTTATCCGTCTTGCCAGGGAGCACAGGCTTTTCCCATCTGTTCATGAAACGCTGAAAAAACACTTCGGACC
The DNA here is from genome assembly GCA_020723285.1 of Desulforapulum autotrophicum. Lineage (GTDB taxonomy): Bacteria > Desulfobacterota > Desulfobacteria > Desulfobacterales > Desulfolunaceae > DYJE01. The sequence goes on from DYJE01000040.1 coordinate 27,348, forward strand.
GGAAATACCCGAGGATGTTCTTCAGGCGTTTGAATCCATGCACAAGCGGCATATTCATAAATGCATGACGAACATGGCCGCCGCCTTTCGCATTTCAGACCTTCTGAACGAGAACGGCATCGACCACCTGTTCCTCAAAGGATTCGCCCTTTCCCAGATTCTATACGGTTCTCCCTGCGCCCGTTACGCGGGCGACATTGACCTGATCGTTCATGACACCCAGTTTCACAAAACGACACGCATCCTTGAAGACAAGGGATACCAGCAGACATACAGCGGCACAGAACTGACAGAGGCGAACAGGAATTCTTTTCTGGAAAATGTCCACCACCTGTCATACCGATGCCCGGCCACAGGGGCGTCCATCGAGCTGCATTACCGGTTCATCGATATTCCTGAGTGTTTTCCCTTTGACTTCGCACAGGCCTGGCATCAGAAAAGAATCGTCACTGTTCAGGGCGTCAGACTCCCCGTGATGGGGCTTCGCCACACCCTGATCCACCTGACCTTTCACGGCTCGAAACATTTCTGGAAAAGGCTGTTCTGGCTCAAAGATATTGTGGATTATTTCGATGGCTGCCTGAAGCTGGATCAGCAAGCATTCTTCGAAGATATGATATCGCTTAACCTTTTACGGCCTGCGGCGGAAATGCTGCTTTTGAAAACGCTGTTCTCCGGCTCCGACTGCCCGGAATACGTCTTGCGTAACACCACCCAGGACTGGTTCCTCAGATCGGTCCCCGTAATGACGGACCTTCACCTCAAAAATCCCGACGGGGCTTTGGCTCTTGTTCTGTTCTACTTTCACAGTGTGTTTATGCACAAGAACATCCGATATTCCCGCCTGACCGTGAAGAAAATCCTTCTTGCGAAATACAGCGTCAAAACATACAACCCCGGCAACCGATCAAAGTTTCTGAAAGCCATTTCGCATCGGATCCGTTAACCTCATTAATAACCAAGGAAAAAACATGAAAGCGTCACAACTTAAAAAAGGCAACGTGATCAGCATCAACGGAGCCCCTTACAAAGTCAAAGATATCGATGTTTCAACCCCCACAGCCCGGGGCGGCAACACCCTGTACCGGGTAAAATTCTACGGGGTGACCACAGGCCAGAACCTCGATCAGTCGTTCAAAAGCAACGACATCCTGGAAGAACTGACCCTGGACAAACGGGTGATCACCTTTCTTTACAGCGATCCTGAAAACTATCATTTCATGGACAGTGAAAGTTACGAGCAGTACAGTCTTTCGCCGGATCAGCTGGAAGGGCAGAAAGATTATCTGGTGGAAAACATGGAAGGGCTTTTCGCGCTGCTGCTCAACGGGGAAATCATCGCCATTGAAATCCCGGCTGCCGTGGATCTTGAGATCGTCGAAACGGCTCCCATGATCAAGGGGGCCACAGCCACAAGCCGGAGCAAGCCCGCGACGCTGAACAACGGCCATGTGGTTCTTGTTCCGGAGTACATGGCCCCCGGTGACCGTGTCCGGGTCAACACCGAAACAGGAAAATTCATGGCCCGGTCAAAATAAAGACCTTGTTTAATCAGTCCCCGATCAAAACCGGATCGTCAATTTCCACCCGGTTACGGCCTTTTTCCTTGGCTCTGTATAGCGCCCGGTCCGCACGGGCCAGAAGAAGATCCGGCGTTCCCTGGGCATCCGGGGAACAGGACGCCACACCGAAACTCATGGTGGTGCGGAGGGTTGCACCGTCAAACAGGACTTTATGATCTGACACCTGACGCCTCAGGGATTCGGTCATCTGGAGGGCGTCTGTGTCATCAAGACCGGACAGGAGTATGACGAATTCCTCGCCACCATACCTGGCCACAATGTCCGTGTCGCGCTTGAACTTGTTTCTCAGGACCCGTCCCAGACTGATCAGGTATTCATCCCCGGCAATATGGCCGTGGGTGTCGTTCACATCCTTGAAATAATCGATGTCGCAGATGATAAGGGTCAGCGATGTCTTGTCTCGGCTCGCCCTTTTCCATTCAAATTCAAAAATCTCGCTGAAATACCGCCGGTTGTACAGATGAGTCAACGGATCCGTATGACTTATGCGCTTCAGCTCCACGGTCCGTTCCTTGAGTTTGGCCTCGTTTTCCAGGGCGTCCCAGTATTCCCTGCATCCCCTTAACGTCAGCAGAACCAGGTAAATGGAGTAAAGAAGAAGCATGAACGCGAGCCCCCTGTCCGTTCCCCGGTACAAAAGCGTGGCTGCGGGAGGCATGAGCATCATGAAATTGAATATGACTGAAAGCCTCCGCTCGGGGATGAAGGCCACCACCCCGCCGGAACACAGCCCGGCGGAACAGATCGCCACCAGCATTTTGGCTTTGTACTCATTGTCATTGCTTATGAAATATGCGAAGCTGCCGCCCCAGGCTCCTGCTGTGGCCAGCACCGTCGCGATAAAAATGACCGTATTCATCCGCTCGCTGAATTCTTCAAGGCTGTCGAAAAGTAAAAGATGAATGCACCGGATGATACACACCCCGTTGATCATCAGAAGAAAGGAGAGGGAAAAGGAAGGATTCCTGAAATAATACCCTTCCTCGTAGACGATGACGAACGAAAGAATCATGTAAATCACGATTCCGATGGACGACCGGCGTTTCAGGTCATGGAGGACTCTGCTGTTCAACTCATATCGTTTCAATCGCGCTTATGCCCTTTATTCAATCGAAAAAACCTGCCCGCTTACGTTTCCTGAACATTTCCAGCGGTGTCCCTGGCGATCCCTCCAGGCCATAGCCTTCAGGCTAAAGATTAAAATGATACAACCCGCATCGAATCCCAACGGGATTCCTTACATAGCCCAGGGTTGCGGCTACGCCGCTACCCTGGGCTCACCGTCGAACACCCCCAACCCCAAAGGGGTTGCGTCCGGACAAGGGCGATTCATTGACATGTTACGCAACCCCGTTGGGGTTGAAAACCATCACCTGCAATATCCCAGGGTGGCGGCTTTCGCCGCAACCCTGGGCTTTATGCCGCAGCCCCGTTGGGGCAAAAAAAATGATTTTTGCCTTTAGCCTGACGGCTATGCCCTCCAGGCGTCCGTCCTATAAAAATTCCCTTGCTGTCCGGCCTGAAGTTTGTCATGAACAGACATTCATGACGCGGCCTTAAAGGTCCGCCTGCTTGTCCAAACCCCATGCCAAGGGAGCCGTCTTATGCCGATACTTAAAAAAGGGCCGTTCGAATACTCCACCTGCAACGGCACGTTCAACACCTCAAAACCTGACATTCTCTTCATCCACGGGGCCGCATTGTCCAAAGAACTCTGGACCGCACAGATTCAGAGCCTCGGGGACGTGTCAAATCCGGTGGCCGTCGACCTGCCGGGACACGGGGGTAGCGAAGGTCCCGGAAAAAACACCGTAACCGGCTACGCCGGAGATGTGTTCCGTTTCATCACTGAAGCCAATCTTTCCCAAGACAACCTGATCCTTTGCGGCATGAGCATGGGCGGGGCGGTGGTCCAGCAGCTTCTGATCGATCATCCCGGCCGTTTCAAAGCGGCTGTTCTCATCAACACCGGAGCCCGTCTTAAAGTTCTTCCCGCTGTGTTCGATGCCGTAAACCAGGATTTCAAAGCCTTTATCCGGTCCATGCCCGCTTTTTCCCTGTCTCCCATGACAGACACCGCGCTGTTCGAATCCCTCATTCTTTCGTTCGCAGGCCGATGCGATGCGGAAACGGCCCTGGGCGATTTTGAGGCCTGCAACAGCTTCGATGTGATGACCGCAATCCCTGCCGTCTCATGCCCGGTTCTTGTCATCACCGCCGAACACGATGTTTCAACGCCTCCCAAATACGGAGCCTGGCTGAAAGACCATCTTCCCCAGTCGAGCCTGATTCAGATCAGTAAAGCCGGGCACCTTTCCATGGTTGAAAAGGCGGATGAAATCAACGAAGCCATCCGGTCATTCGTCACCCGGCTTCAATAGCAGTGTTCCGATGCCGGAAACGACCCGCCCTGAACCTCGGCGATGAACGCCTTGACCCCGTTCCTGGCCTCTTCGCCCAGGTTGACGTATTTCTTGACAAATTTGGGGATGTGCCCCTGATTGATGCCCAGCATGTCGTGCATGACCAGGATCTGCCCGTCACAGGCCGCCCCGGCACCAATGCCGATGGTGGGGATGCGAAGGGCCCGGGTGACGGCTTCGGCGATGTTCGAAGGAATCCCTTCGAGAACCACGGAAAACGCTCCGGCGTCCTCCACAGCTTTGGCGTCGTTCATCAGCCGTTCCTCGTCCCTCTGAACTTTGAATCCCCCCATCTGATGAACGGACTGGGGAGTGAGGCCGATGTGGGCCTGCACGGGAATTCCCGCCGAGGCCATGGCTTTGATGCGGTCACACACCGAAGCACCGCCTTCCAGCTTGACAGCTGAGGCCCCGGTTTCCTTCAGAAAACGACCGGCGTTTCTCACCGCGTCCTCCACGCTGATCTGATAGGACATGAACGGCATGTCGCCCACCACCATGGCTCTTTTGCATGCACCGGCCACAATGCGGGTGTGGTAGAGCATCTCTTCCATGGTGACGTGAAGGGTGCTTGTTCCGCCCTGAATCACCATACCCAGGGAATCCCCCACAAGAATCATGTCGATGCCCGATTCATCGAATATCCGGGCAAATGGTGCGTCATAGGCAGTCATGGCGGTGATTTTCACACCGTCTTTTTTCATTTTCGCAAGCGTTGAGGTGGTCACTTTAGCATTCATGGCCTTTCCTTTTTTCCTTGAATCGTTATTCAGGTTCCGGAAAACGTATTTTAATTCTATAAATCAACTAGATATATAGAGACGGCTGATTTTTTGATGACTTTAACAGAATTTTCACGCCAGATAAATCAATTTTTAGCCGTAAGGGACGCCGATTATCCGGCATCGAGAACAGCCCTCACGCCGGTCACCAGCTCCCGAAGATTGACGGGTTTGTTCAGAACGGACTTCAGGCCCATGTGATGAGCCTTTTCCTCTGTCAGGTCGTCGTTGTATCCTGTGCAGAGCATCACCGGAATATCCGGTCTGACGTCCAGAATCTTCCGGACCAGCTGATCTCCGCTCATATGGGGCATGGACATGTCCGTGATGACCATATCATAAAGGTGGGGAGAGGCGTTGAACTGTTCCAAGGCCGTCAGAGGGCTGACATGGGCATCCACGGCATAACCGAATTTTTCCAGAATTTCGCGAACCACGTCCACCAGAGCCTTTTCATCGTCGACAAAAAGAATCCGTTCAGAGCCCATGGGAAGATCGGGCCGCTTACCGTCCTCTTTCCTCGGACATGCATCGAGTGCCGGAAAATAGACAACAAACCGCGTCCCCTTTCCAATCTCACTTTCAACGACAATTTCCCCGCCATGGTTTTTGACAAGGCCGTGCACCACGGCAAGGCCCATGCCCGTGCCTTTCCCTGTCTGTTTTGTGGTGAAATACGGCACGAAAATTTTGTCCAGTAGTTCGGGCGAAATACCGTCTCCCGTGTCTTTAATCGAAATACAGACATAGTGGCCCTGTTCAAGATCCTGTGACCCGTCGTGGGGATTCCCGTTTTTCATAAACCTGGAAACCCGGATATCCAGGACTCCGCCACGGGACTCCATGGCATGGGCGGCGTTGGTGCAGAGATTGATCACGATCTGGTGGATCTGGGTGGGATTCGCCATCACCATCGGCAAATCCTCATCCTCTCTGTATCTGATTTCTATGGTGCGGGGAATGGATGCCCGTAGAAGGTTCACCGTCTCCTTGACCACAAAGGTGATCTGGTTCGGTTCTTTGATGTCGTCGGACTTGCGGCTGAAATTGAGAAGCTGCTTGACCACGTCCTTGGCCCGGTTGCTGGCCGTCATGATTTCATGAAGGTTGTCAAAAGCCGGGCTCGCATCGGGAATCCACTGAACGGCCAGTTCGGCATTGCCCAGGATGATCCCCAGAATATTGTTGAAATCATGGGCGATGCCTCCGGCCAGCGTCCCGATGGCTTCCATTTTGTGGGAATGCTTGAGCTGTTCTTCAAGGCGCTTCAGCTCGGTGATATCGATGGTTGTCGACGAGTAGTAAAGGGGGGTATCGTTTTTGTCCGAGATCAGGTTGGAGTTCATCAGAGCCGGAAACATCGTGCCGTCCTTTTTGACGTGTTCCACCAGTTCCGCCGAATACTTGCCGTGCTCCCTGAGCATACGGTCCAGATCTTTCAGCCGCTCAATCTGATCTTCATGATGAAACGAGGTGACATGGCGGCCGATGATCTCTTCGGGATCATAGCCGTGCATGGACGCGAAACATTCATTGGTGTAGATGAGATAACCCTTGGGATCGTAAATGGACGCCCCGTAATTGGCTTTGTCCGTGATGGTTTTGAACTTGGTCATCTCGTTTTCAACGCGCCGTCTTTCCGTGGTGTCCACAATGATGCACGAAATGGTCAGTCCTTCCTCTCCATGAAAAGGTTTGGAGAAAAGCTGAAGCCACTTTTCTTCACCGGCCTTTGTCACAGCCCGGAGTTCCACAGTTTCGCCCATCCCTTTCATGTTCGACCGGTATAAAGACATGGCAATGGGGTTGTCGTCAGGATGAAACAGGTCGAGAATTCTTTCTTTTTCAAGGCCCAGCAGTTCTTCGATGGAATACCCGAGTATCTTTGACAGGCCTTCGTTGGCGAAAATCATGCGCCCCTCGCGGACAATGCTGATTCCGATGATGGCCTGCTCGGCGAAAGTGCGGAATTTCCTCTCGCTTTTCCTCAGTTCCCCTTCAACCCTGTCCTGCTCGTCGGTGTAGTAGTTGACGGCCTGCCTCAGGTTGTCGATGGTGGCAACCACTTCGTCCAGCTCGTCACGCCGTGAACGGGGCAGACTCTTTCTCATCAGCCTCAGAGGCTTGTCGAAAGTCTCAACGTTCACCGAGCGCATGTATCCCGCAAGATCGATCAAATGGCGGGTCACGAGGTGATGAATGATGAAAAGGATGAACAGCGACACGACAAGCATGCGTATACCCTGGGTTGTCAGAATCAGAACGGCCCTTTTATACATCCGGTTGTAGACGCCTTTTAAATCCGCTTCCACATACAATGTTCCAAGGGTCTGTTTGCCTTCGCCTTTGGAATAAATCATGGGGTAGGACCGTGTCTCGATGAGCCGTGAAGCCGATCGCTTGCCCGCCCGGTACATCGCCTGACCACTTTCCCGGATTTCTATGCAGATGATGTCTTTCAAGCCCAGGGCGTTGTTGAGCTGGATGCGGATCTGTTCTTCGTTCAGTTCCCAGAGGCTGTCCGTGAGATTGAACAGATGGCTTTTCCCGATCTGGTCCAGCTGATATTCCACAAAAGCCCTGTCCTGACGGAACTCCACGGTCAACTGAATCCATGTGTCGAAAAGGGTGATCACTGAACTGAAGGCAAGAATGGCCAGCAGCTGTTTTCTGGCCAGGGGACTTCGAACAGCTTTCCTGAAATTATCGATGTATAGTTTTGTCCTGCCTGCTTTCTCAGACACTCCGCTCTTGTCCGTCAAACGTCACCTTGCCCTGTTCATCGTTCCCGTTGATCCTGCGGTCCTCGCCCCGGATTCGTTCAGCCATTCCTATAAGCCTGACAGGCTTCCAGTTGAAGAATTTTAAAAGATTAGCCTTTATTTTCTCATACATATCCAAGTTTTACAGGACATGTCAAACAGCTTGTTCATATTTTCTATTCTTGACACCGGCTTCCAATCAGGATATCTATCATTTAGTTGTTTGGCTAAATATAAAAAGGAACTGCCATGGACCGCATCATTTCCATCACCAAAGCTCTTGCCGACGGGAACCGCCTGAGAATCCTCATGGCGCTTCGTGACCATCCGGAAATCTGCGCGTGTCAGATCACGGAGCTGCTTGGAATCACCGGTGCCACCGTTTCAAGGCATCTTGCGGTGCTGGCTCACGCCGGGCTTGTCAAAGGAAGAAAAGACGGGCGCTGGATCAATTTCAGCCTGATCCGCACTCCGGACACAGCGGGACTCCTTACCTGGCTTGAAACCGCCCTTGAGCCTGCACGCCAGATAAAGGACGACAGAGAACGCCTTGACGGCCTTCTCGCCCTGAACCGGGAAGATATCTGCCGGAAACAAAGGGGTGATTCCTGCTGTCCCCCCCAAAAACCTGTTCAAAACTCACACATGCTGGAGGAATAATCATGAACGATAAAATCCGTATCCTGTTTCTGTGCACCGGCAATTCCTGCCGGAGCCAGATGGCTGAAGGCTGGGCCCGCCATTTGAAAAGCGACGTCGCCGATGTCTGGTCAGCCGGAATCGAGACCCATGGCCTCAACCCCCACGCCGTTGCCGTCATGGCTGAAAAGGGGGTCGATATCTCATCCCACACATCCAAGCTGTTGTCGGATCTTGATGGAATCGGGTTCGATGCCGTGGTGACCGTGTGCGACCACGCCCATGAAAGTTGCCCTCTTTTCCCCGGAAAAACGAAAATCGTTCATCAGGGTTTCGAAGACCCTCCCCGTATGGCAAAGGAAAAACACAGTGAACAGGAAAAACTGGATTGCTACAGAAAAGTCCGTGATGAGATCAGGGCCTTTGTTGAAAAGCTTCCCGGAATAATCCATCAACAATAAGGTTGACAGCCATGAATCAGAAAATATCCTCCCACACAGAAGCGGATAATAACGGCGGCCATGTATCGGGCAAGCTGTCCTTTCTCGACCGTTACCTCACACTCTGGATCTTCGCAGCCATGGCCGCGGGGATACTCCTCGGCCGGTTCATTCCCGAGACGGTTACATTCATCAACCGCTTCAACGCAGGAACCACCTCCGTTCCCATCGCTCTGGGTCTGATCCTCATGATGTACCCTCCCCTTGCCAAGGTCCGTTACGAAAACATGGGGCCCGTGTTCAGAAACACCCGGGTCCTCGGCCTTTCCCTGATCCAGAACTGGTTCATCGGCCCCCTTCTGATGTTCGGCCTGGCTGTCCTTTTTCTTCACGACAAACCCGAATACATGGTGGGACTGATCATGATCGGACTGGCCCGGTGCATTGCCATGGTCATCGTATGGAATGATCTGGCCCAAGGCGACACAGAATACTGCGCGGGTCTCGTGGCTTTCAATTCGGTGTTCCAGGTTTTCCTCTATTCCGTCTACGCCTATGTTTTCCTCACGGTCCTTCCGGGATGGTTCGGGCTTGAAGGCGTTGCCGTTACCATCACGGTGAAGGACATCGCAACCAGCGTGTTCATTTACCTTGGAATCCCCTTTATCGCCGGAATCGTCACACGGTATGCTCTGATCCGCATGAAAGGTCAGACCTGGTATCATGACGTTTTCATCCCCAAAATCAGCCCTCTCACCCTTTTAGCCCTTCTTTTCACCATCGTGGTGATGTTTTCACTCAAAGGGGACATGATCTTGGAACTGCCTTTCGATGTATTGAGAATCGCCCTTCCCCTTCTGATCTATTTTGTCCTGATGTTCTTCGTTTCGTTCCACATCTCAAAAAAAGCAGGGGCGACATACGGCCAGGCCGCGACCCTGTCCTTTACCGCCAGCTCCAACAATTTCGAACTGGCCATTGCCGTGGCTGTGGCCACATTCGGCATTCATCATGGTGCGGCGCTGGCCGCCGTCATCGGCCCCCTGGTTGAAGTCCCGGTGCTCATCGCTCTGGTCGGTGTGGCGCTCAGGATGAAAAAGAACTATGCGTGACCGAAAGTAAAGCCCGGTATCATCGCCTGAAATTACAGAAAAAAACAGCGGCCTGATCGTTAATTGATATGAACCGCGCCACCCTGTATGCGGTGATTGCATGTGGCCCGTGTAAGAATCTCTCTGCCTTTGATGATGATTTGTCCGTCGGATTTCATGTGGATGGACGATTCCCCGCAGCGGATGAGGATTTCTTTGTCAGACGAGAAATCAAGAACGGCGCCGTCCTTTTCAACCCTTATGCCGGCTTCATGCATCAGTCCGATAATGATGGGTTTTCTCGCGTCGTTGTTTTCAAACATCAGTGCAACATCGCGACCGGCATGATTTTCATCCAGCGCCACCGTGGCCCGGCAGGCCAGAGGACGGCCGCTGGAATTCAGGGAAAAGTTTACACAGGGAACGCCCTCCCCGTTAAACCCCTCGATCCGACCGATCACCAGCCCCTGGATAATGCCTAAACTTTCCGTGCGGCGCGTCACCAGTTCGAGGATATCCGATGTTTCTTCCTTTTTATGATCAAGACTTTCCGTCGTTTGTGTTTCAATGATTCCACTCGGGCATTCACTGGTCTTCATGGCTGTTTTCCTTTTCAAAATGAACGGTTTTCAGATACCTGACGTCCGAATCAAAGGAAAGACGGCAGGCGTATGTCAAGGTCAGGCGGTATTCGTCCGGTTCGACCAGACAGGTGTCGATCTCCATGGGGATGGCCAGGGTTTCCTGCTTTATCCTGGCTTTACACGCGAATCACGGGCAGCATACGTTCACGGGGTGCCGTGATACATTCCCCGTTGCCGTCAAACGCGAAACCGGCCTTCACCACAGCCACAAGCATGTTGCGGCCGGATCTGTCTTCTTTAGAACATGTGAATTCTTTATGCGTTTTTGAATTGACCACAGCATGAATTGCCGATGTAAGTTTTTTTTATAGTTCTTTGTCTCATCTTTATATTTTGTATATCCATTTTTGATACCCTCCGGCAGTTTATCGGATGATTCAATGCATTTAATGGCCGCAAGCCAGTGTGTGTTGAAATTGGGCATGGGTTTCTCCTTTACCAGACGATAGTGTAGTATGCGGGTTTAGAATTTTCATTCAGGTTTTTTTTCTGCAATACCAGGAACGCCTGACCATGGTCGCCTGTTGCCCGAATATTGATATGATCCTGGGTTGAGGCCATGCCGTGATCATCAAGATAGGTGAAGTAATAATCCGCCAGTTTTTGGGTAGTGACGATACCCTCTGAAAGATCATGGATGCTGACCACCAATTCCGGTGCGATAAACGTGTTGACAAGCCATTTTTTATATTCTTCTTTTTTTTTAAATTGACTTTGATCAATAGAATAATTTTCATAATCAAGTGGGCGAAACAAACCTCGCTTTAATGAGTTTTGATAATTCCATTCAGTATCCTTCACCAGGTCTTCATAGTAACCCGGTAATTTATTTTTAATATCTATTAACGATCTGATTTCAGGAATTTTAACCTTATTTTGTTCGCAATAGTATTTAATAGAGTCATTCATATAGTCTTGATATTGAGGGATTAATTCATCTTTACAATGTCTCCACTCACTATCCGACAAAAACCGCTCCCCGGCCCACTCCATCTCCTCAAGACTAACCTCCCGACGACCGGGTTTCCGGCTCTGGATCACCAGAAGATGATCGAGGGTTTGATCGAGGGTCATGATGGTCATGATTTCATGTTGGCCAGACAGGGGCTTAATCGTGGTGTAAGCCACAGGCTTTTCGCTTTTGTTTTCACCATGGAGCGACGCATGGTAGTTCCCGTTGGCGTCAATCACGTAAAGCGTGTTCTTGTTGTCGATCATGACCGCAGGGAGTCCGTTTATCCTGCCCTGGCCGACAATCACCGTGCTGCTTTTCAAGCCCGTCAGTCTGTCTGCTTGAAGTTTGTCCAGTTTGACGGATTTAAACCAGTTCACCGGCTTTTCCGGCGTGATGAAATAGAGTTTCTCCTGATCATGGCTGTGGGCGATCATCTGATTCGACCGGGGAACAAAATGAAACCTATAATAATTCGGATCAAATCCCTCGGCATAAATTTTTCGCGGCGTGTCCAACGCCTTGCCGGAGGTATCATGACGTGACAGATAATACCCGTCCATGCCCTCGAACGTGGTGATCAGGATCAGCTCATCCATGTCCTTTGATTCGGATCCGGAAAGGCAGGCCGCAACGTCGATGGTCTTCGGCCTTTTGTTGTCGGGAAAACGGGGCGTGATTTCCCTGATCCCCTCGGGATAAACCCGAATGACCCGGTAATCAGGGGTGTTGTGGCAAAAACGTTTGTCGCTTTCAGAGAAGAAATCCACCGGTTCATACGGGGTGCGATAGCCCACCAGAAGCATCTCATCGTGTTGATCGATGACCGCGTGAAAAGCCTTCCCTGCCTTGTATTCAAACAGCTGGGGCCGAACATCCGGCGTGTAGCTGAACACCTTTTTTTCACGGCCATACACCTCGACGCCACCCAGACTCCGGGTGACGATCAGTTCGTCAATCCCGTCGCCATTGACATCTTTCGTGTAAATATCATCGATAAAGTTCAAGGCTCTGACGTCTTTATTTTCCTTAACACCATGGGCCTCGTTCTTCAAAGGATACACATCGAACAGGGATCTGAAACGGCCCGCCATACTCTGGTTCGGAGAATACAGGTAATCGATTTTTTGTCTTATAGCCTCGTTCCCATCATTTTCCACCCTTAAATAAAACACACCTTCCGCTTTGTTAAACTGGTTCCATAAAACAATGGGAATGGGGAAATTCGTGGTTTCCGATGTTTCACCTGTTATCGTTTCAGCGTTAACCTTTCCCAGGCGGAGGGCTGTCAATTGATCCATTTTGTCCATTTTTGCACCTGTCTGTGATGTGATAACAATAAAAATCATGATCGCCAAACAACAAAGGCCCAAACCCCATCGAATCCATTTATTCTTCAACAAAGCTCACCCCTCCTTCCCGATCAGGAAAAATCACCTTCCCGACGCCTGAAATGGTTTTTTTAACGTGGATTTTCCCCTGGCTGTCTGTTTTTCCTTCTTCTTTGGTTCCGTCGGGTTTTTTCAGAATATACCGTTCATCCGCTATGGGATTTTTCGCGCCGTCCACCAGGGTGACGATCAGCTCATCCATGTCTTCCGGCGTGTAGTGATCCTGAAGAACCACCACAGGCGGCTGGGTTTCCGCCATGGGCGGCGTGTTCGGGCATCCTCCGATATTGCCCAGCATCGGGTCGCCCAGCCGTGGCACGCATTTTCCTTCAATTTTTACATCAAAGGAATAGTTGATGAATTCCGCCTTGGGTGACGCCGCTTGCAACACCGCCGCAGGATCCGGCTTCGTCTCCTGCGCTTTTACTGAACACGGAACCTTGAAGCATCACGGGGTTCCCGTCTATTCGGACGGTCTTGCTGCCTTTGTCCGTATCCGCAGACTTTGCGATATTCGGGTAGGGGACCGGAACCGGTCCGCCGGGAGCGGGTGTCAAACACACATCCGGTCCAAAGGTGACGATTCCGCCGCTTGTTTTATGAACCACAGTCAAGCCATTCACACACACGGTTGCTGGCATTGGTTTTCTCCGATGTTAAAAGGTTTGAGTTTTCCTCAACCGGACAGCCCGACGTTCTCCCTGATCCGATGATGTCCAGATCAAAGCGGTATGACGGTCCCTGTCCATGATCTGCATGTGATACATGGCGGCAATGACCAAGGCCGCGCCCGTTGCCGCTCCGATATCCCCAAACGTATCTGCGGGATGTTCGAGAAGGACCGGATATCTTAGGCGTTCACCCAGGCTTGTTCTTGCAAAACCCCATTCTTCCGCACGCCACGATTCACCGTTAACATCGCAGAAAATCACAGGGGTTTCCTCAAGCCCATCCAAAACAGCGGATATGACTTGTTTTAACGCTGAACCCGGTGCTTGAGGTATATGCAAACCTGTGGTCGATGACAGGGCATCTATCGTGAACGTCACCGCATTTTTCTGCCGCTCCTTGTTTTCTTTTTCAAGCAGCAGAAACGCCGAAGCTTCTCCGGGGATATAACCATCGATGTTCCGGGGGCTTTTGATTTTATAATCCCTGTCAAGTTCGTCCAGCCATTTCGGAAACAGACAGGATTCAACACCACCCACGATTGCCCGTGTGATTTTTCCTTCGGAGAACGCTTTTGCGGCTTCGTCCATCATGGAAAAAACTCCTGTATGACCGGTGCAGCAGTAGGATTCACAGGGAAACAGATCTTTTTCTATGCGGTTGTGAAAATGATAAATAAAGGCGTCTTTCATGGCAGGATCATTTTCGATGAGTATAACGGGAAGCGACAGAAACAAACCTGTTTCACGATCCATTTCCGCATCATACGCTGAATTTTCCATAAGATCTGAAAAAGCTTTTTCCGCCATCAGGGCCAGCCATTCGGAAGGTTCCGGATATTTTTCCCGCATGGATTTTAAAAACGAGACCGGAGCGGCAATGAGTTCGGTTCCATCTTCAAAATCCGGATCGTCGGCATGACAGTAATAGATTTCCGGCATACTCGTTCTTCGGGCGATACCTGCTGAAAACGACGCACAGGATTGTGAGGCCGAAATCCCTATGGATGAAATCATTCCAATACCGGTGATTACAAGTTTAATAGGGGTCATGGCCGGTCCATCCATTGATCATTATTCGGATTTACATTAATGTTTTCAATCCATTTTCTGCATCGGTTTAATGCAGCTTGCTGTTGGAATACAGGTTGTTCAATATCAAAATAAATGTCTTTCTTGTATCTGATCACGAACTCTTCATACGCCAGCCGCCGGATGAAAGGCGGTATTTTTTCCGATTCCAGTGTTTTCAAGACACTGTATGGGTGACATGGCGTTCCAAGTCGGTACCGTGTCTGAATGGCAAACCCGGCCAGATGCACCAGCCACCAAGCCTTCCATGACAGAGGGTTTTGCGAGATACGATGGATAGTGCATCCAGGCTCTTTGCCCGGCGGGTAAAGGGGCTCACCGTTTCTCAATTTTTCGAGTTCATGAGGAAAAAGGGCGTTTTCGTTTATGGGGTCGGGAACAAAGACATCTTCATACAGTTCAGCGCCAGTGATTAAATGCAGGGCGAGTGAAGCGGCTTCAGAACAGGGTCCTCCATTCAGATGCGAGATCAGGATATCAACGGATGACGCATACCCCAGAAATCCTATAGCCAGAAGACTTTCTTTGCAGACCCCGCCCGTAAGAGATATCTGATTGAGATAGGACGCATGGGCCTCGCCGCCACAAAGGCCCATGGCCTGATAAACCCATGGTTGGAGTTCCCTGTTATCCAAAGGTATTAGAACACCTTCTTTTTCCTGAAGCCGCAAAAGAGCCATGCAGAGTTCCTGTTTCACGGAATCCGCCACACGTTCGCTCCGGAAAAGAAAAAGCATATAATCACGGACGGCTTGAACGCCAAGACGGCCAAGGGTCCGTATGATGATTCCATACATTTCATCATGAGGTCTTTTCAGCATGTCCAATAACGGTTCTTCCATGGGAATGCGCCTGTAACTGATCACAGCAAGGGCCATTCGCATCAAACAGGATCGTGTGGATAAAAGCATCTGTTCAATCATGGGATGCCAGTCTTGCGGAAGATCGTGGTTCAGGGCAAAGCAATGGTCGCATTGCCACAGGAGATCACAAGCTCTTTGCCTGAACTGATGGTGGTTTTATCATTGGTGGTTATTGAAAGATCTTTGCCGATGCTGACCCTTCCATTTTCACCCGCCGTGATGGAAAGATCATCACCGATCCGTTCCGTATGATTTTTTTCGATGGACATCGTACTGTTTTCACCGATGCTTAAATCCCTGTTTTTCCGAACATCGATTTTCACATTTTCGCCGATGGATTCATCCAGATTCTTCCCCACCCCCACCTTTTTGTTCTCGCCGGTGGTTTCATCGAGGTTTTTGCCGACAGAAA
>DYJE01000041.1 GCA_020723285.1 Desulforapulum autotrophicum
TGTTTATTACAATTATGTCCTTTGTTGAGCTCCTGACTTTTTACATGGGCATCGAAGTTGGACGTTTGACGTTGAGCGTTGGACGTTAAAAACTTCTGGCGCATGACTTTCATCGTCCGATCATTAATGGAACAAGGTATCAAAAAATGTTCTAAGCAAATGTTACTTGCGATTGCCATGGACATGAGCCCGACTACTGAGCCATTCTTCCCATCAGGTGACCGCATGATATTCAGAAATCCTCCATATCATCCTCAGGCAGCACCAGCGGTTCCACCCAGGCTTCAAGCATTTTCAGAAGGGGCATGAGACTCGTCCGGTTCCTCGCTGAAACGGCGATTCCGTCAAATCGTGAAATCCATTGCTGACAGACCTCCGGTTCCACACGATCCATTTTGTTGAGGACATTGATCCTTGGAATCAGGTCCAGCTTGAGGTCGGCAAGAATTTTTTCCACGGATTCGATCTGCTCCGGGAAACGGGGATTACTCACATCGATGACATGAAGAAGGATGTCGGCGTTTTCAAGTTCTTCCAGCGTGGCCTGGAACGACACCATCAGTTCCTTGGGCAGATCCCTGATAAACCCTACGGTGTCGGTGATGATCACCTCGTAATCCGCCGGAAAGCGCAGCCTACGGCTGGACGGGTCCAGTGTGGCGAACAGCTTGTCCTCGGCGATGACCTCACTCTGGGTAAGGGTGTTCAGCAAGGTGGATTTCCCGGCGTTGGTGTATCCCACGATGGAAATCACGGGAAGCCCGCGCTTCCTTCGTTTGGATTTCTGGAGTCCGCGCTGTTTCTTCACCTTTTCCAGCTCTTTCTGAAGGGCGGTGATGCGGTCGTTGGCCCGACGCCTGTTCAGCTCCAGCTTGGTCTCGCCGGGGCCGCGTCCGCCGATGCCGCCTGTAAGACGTGACATGGCCGTGTTCAGGGTGGCCAGCCGGGGCAGAAGGTATTTGAGCTGGGCCAGTTCCACCTGAAGTTTACCTTCCCGGCTTTTGGCCCTCCGGGCGAAAATATCCAGGATCAGCTGGGTCCGGTCGATGACCTTGATGGACACCTGGTCGGCGATGGAGCGGATCTGGGACGGATTCAGCTCCTGGTCGAACACCAGGAGCGTGGCGGCTTTCTGCATGGCGAGAATGGCCAGATCCGCCAGCTTGCCGCTGCCCATGAGAAACCGCGGATCGGGCTTGTGGCGGAACTGAAACACCGTGTCCATGACAGCGATGTTGCTGGTCCGGGCCAGCTCCGCCAGTTCGGCCATGGAGTCCATGGCGGTTTCCCGGGGTTCGGTGGTGACGCTCACCAGGATGGCCCTCTCCTCCCCTTCCCCCGCGTCGAGAAGGCTTTCAATCCGGGACACCGCTGTTTCGGTTTCCCGGATCAGGGTGTCGCAGGCCACATCCAGATGTTCGGGGAACACCGGGGCCAAAACCACGCAGGGGTCTCCGCCCGGTTCCGGATTCACATGGGCCACATGGATTTCAAAAGGCGATCCGTCTTCCGCAACGGTGACAGCCGCCATGACGTCGAAGCGCAACAGGGCCAGATCGGTGAGGTCGTCCCGGCTGAGATTTTCCTCAGGGGAAAGATGGGTGTGGATGTATTTCAGGCCAAGAAGACGTCCGGGCACCACCCGGTAATCCCTGAATTCCGGCAGCATGATTTTATGGGGATCGCCAATGACCACCGTATGGATTTTCCCGGACCGCTCGACCAGAAGCCCGATCTGACGCCGGATGTCGTAAGATAGCCCGGCAAGCTCCCTGCATAGTTCCAGGGACGCCACCTTGTCCGGCGTTTCACGGACCTGATACAGGTTTTCAAGACGTCTTCGCTGATCGGGCTTGAGCCCATCCACATGGCCGTACAGTGTCTTCATATGATGATTCCCATTGATTCAAAAAAGGTTGATGACCACCACGATAGGCCCACGTTTCCCGCCACCGGTTTCCCGCACACCCTACCCTCATTCAACCCACGAAATCAAGGCCGGGATAAAAAAAAGCAGGAGACGAAACCGTCTCCTGCTTTCCAATGCCTGTTCTTCCCGAAAGAAGTAAGCGGCTATTCCTGCTTCACAGCCTTGATGGCCTTGACGATGGCGGTGAGAATCTGCTTGGCGTCACCGGCGATGCCCACATTGGCGAACTTGAAAATTTCCGCGTTGGGGTCTTTGTTGATGGCCACCACGTATTTGGCGTTGGCGATGCCGGTGGTGTGCTGAACCGCGCCGCTGATGCCGCAGGCCATGTAAAGTTCGGGCCGGACGTTCTTACCGGTCTGGCCGATCTGAACACCGTGTTCGATCAGGACTTTTTCAACGCAGGGACGGGTTCCGCCCACTTCGCCGTCGATGAGGCGTGCGATTTCCTGAATGGCGGCAAACGACGTGGAATCACTGGCACCCAGTCCCACACTGACGATTTTCACCGCATCCTGGATGTTGGCCCCGTGCTTCTTGCTCTTGCTGCTTGAGAGAACGGTGACGTTGATGTCGGAGCTTTCGATGTTCACGTCCACAGTCACCACCTCGCCTTTGCGGGCCGGGTCTTTAGCTGGAACGGCAAACACGCCGGGGCGGACCGTGCTCATCTGCGGCCGGTGCTCGGGGCAGATGATGGTGGCCATGACGTTTCCACCGAAGGCGGGCCGGGTGGACACAAGAATTTTTTCCTCGGGATCGATATCCAGCTCAGTGCAGTCGGCGGTGCAGCCGGTGTGGAGTCTGAAGCTCACCCTGGGGGTCAGGTCACGCCCGATGGGAGACGCGCCGATGATCAGGATCTCGGGCTTGTCTTTCTGGGCTTCCTCGCAGATGATCTTGGTGTAAAGTTCGGTTCTGTATTCCGCAAGCTCGGGATGCTCGGCCACGAGAACGCGGTCCGCGCCGTAGGCGATGAGATCGTCGGCCAGAGGTTTCACCGACGCGCCAAGGATGACGCTGGTCACTTTTTCTCCCAGCTTGTCCGCAAGATCACGGGCCTTGCCGAGAAGTTCCAGAGAAATTTTCGCGAGCTTGCCGTCCTGCTGCTCCGCGAACACCCACACACCTTTATATTTTGTCAAATCAGCCTTGTCAGCCATGGTTCACCTCTAAATAAGAAATTTTGCGTTAAGTTTATCGACCAGTTGACGGGCGACTTCATCGGGCGTGCCTTCGAGCATCTCAACCTTGCCCTTCTCCAGCTTGGGAGAATAGACTTTTCTGAGTTTGGTCGGTGAGCCTTTAAGACCCAGATGAACCACATCCGGAGAGATATCATCCACGCCCCACACAGGGATTGTCCGTTCAAACGCGTCGATGAGCTTGTCGATGGGGGTCACGCGGTATTCGTTGATTTCTTTTTCGACGGTGACAAGGGCCGGCAGTTTGGCTTCGATCACCCGTGCCACATCGCCCAGTTTCTGGTCGATGGTCACTTTGCCGTCTGCCACGGCGATGGAAAGAGCATAGGAAAGAAGGGGAAGCCCAAGGTATTCCGCCACCTGGGGGCCCACCTGGGCGGTGTTTCCGTCCATGGCTTCCACGCCGGTGATCACCAGATCGTAGTCCCCGATTTTCTGGATGGCGCAGCCGATGGTGTACGAAGTGGCCCAGGTGTCGGCCCCTGCGAATTTCCGGTCGGTGAGCTGGATCACGTCATCCACGCCCATGCACAGGGCTTCACGAAGGGCGCTTTCAACCTGGGAAGGCCCCATGGACAGTACGGTGACCTTGCCGCCGTGCTGTTCTTTCAGCTGAAGCGCCGCTTCGATGGCGTTCTTGTCAACGGGGTTGATGATGGTCGGCAGACCCGTTCTGATCAACGAACCGTCCGCGTCCCACTTGACCTGGGTAACATTGGGAACCTGCTTGATACATACAATAATATTCATGGTTTATCCTTTTATTCTAAAACCTTTGGTCCAGAGCATCCTGGAGGTTTTGCCTGTTAGTCGTTGACGTATCTACAAAACAGCTTATTTGCTGCGGCTCATCAGCGCCGTCATGCCCACGATGGTTTTGTTGATTTCGAGGCTTGACGCCACCACGCCCTGATGCATGGCGAGGCGGAAAAGTTTTTCCACGATGTACTCCTTGGAGTAGCCGTAAGACCCGAGGAACTGAACCGCCATGCGGGTGACTTCCTGGATCATCGGGGTGGTGAAGACCTTGACTTCCGCTGAATCCACTTCAAAGGCTTTTCCCGCGTCCTGTTTGCAGACCGCCTGGTAAACCATCAGGCGGCAGGCTTCGAGCTTGACTTTCATTTCGCCGAGCATCCAGTAGAAGCCCTGCATGTACCCCATGGGCATGCCGTTCACCACGCGCTGGAGGGAGTATTTCTTCGCTTCGTCGAAAGCCCGCTGGCCCACGCCCACCATGCCGGCGGCCTGCTGGATGCGTTCGCCCGCAATCCACCGGAGAAGGATGTTGAAGCCTTCGCCCTGATTGCCGAGGATGTTGCCCTTGGGGACACGAACGTCGGTGAAGGTGATGTCGCAGGTGTCCGCGCCTTCGAGGCCGGTAAGTTCGTAGTGTTTCGAGCAGCTGATGCCGGGGGATGACTTGTCGATGATAAAGGCCGTGGTGTTGTTTTTCTGACCAGCAAGGCTGAGGTCCTTGCAGATGAAAACCCCGTAACCGGGTTTGTTGGCCATACTGATGAACCGTTTGGTGCCGTTGATGATGAAATCGTCACCGTCGGGACGGGCCGTGGTGGTCAGCATTTTGGGGTCCGATCCGGTGTCCGGTTCGGTAAACGCCATGGTGGCCCAGGCCGTGCCGTCGCACAGAGGGGGAACGAACTTTTTCTTCACCTCTTCCGAACCCCAGTGGCAGATGGTTTCCGCCACGCTGTTGTTCATCATGAACGGAAGAAAGCAGGTGGAGGCGGTCTTGCCCATTTCCTCAATGTAAAGGATCATGTTGAAATTGGAGGTTCCGATTCCTCCGTATTCCCTGGGAACGTTGAAGCCGAGCATCCGGTTTTTCGCATAGATTTCCATGAGATCCGGCGGATAGTCGTTGTTCGCTTTCATGTAAGCTTCAATGGCAGGGATTTTGCGTTCGCTGAAATCCTTTGCGGCCTTGATGATCATTTTGTTGACTGGTGAAATCGTGAAGTCCATTTTTCCCCTTTCCATAAAATGTTTGGTTTAAAACAACCGGAAATCGTCTCTTCCATATTCACGGTATATTTTGTACACAAAACAAAAAAACGTATTATCAAGTCAGATCCCTGAGCAGACGCTTCAGGAGAATCTGTTCTTCAAAACTGAGTTTTTTGAGCACCATCTCATTGGCGGCCTTCCTGGACTGGAACAGATCGTTGATCAGCCGGGAATCCTCCCTGGAAGACAGATAGATTTTCTGGACCCGTTTGTCGCTGGTGTCCGTCTCCTTCTTGATCCAGCCCTTTTCCAGAAGACGGTCCAGAACCCCTGAAACCGTGGCGTTATCCAGAACGAGACGGCTGCCAAGGTCACTGGCCGTGACCCCGTCCTCCTCGAACAGTTCGCCTAAAATAAGACCCTGAACCGTGGTGAGGCCGAATTTCTTGAGTTGATCTTTCAGGATACGCTGGGCGTTCTGGTTGGCTTTGGCGATGAGAAACACAATGCAGTCGGTGTAGCGGATGCGGTTGTCCATGTGTTATTTCCTTTCGTATGCAAACTATAATCATGAAGGAAATAAGTCAAGACAATTTAACTTTCAAAACGTATTCACGTTCAAGGAATTCACAGGAGGAAACCGGCTTCCAAAGGGTCGCGGCCAAACTGCGGCCGCTCTCGCTGAGGCCTTTGTTGGCATCCCATATATTTCTCTTGTAATACACAAATAATATGATTATATGTGTATAAAATATATGGAGGTGATTTATGGGAAGAACAAACGTGGTGATTGACGATAATTTGGTCGCTGAATGTCAAAAGCTGACAGGTATCCAAACACGGCGAGCTCTTATTGATTATGCACTGCATGAGGTGCGTAGGCGAGGACGCCAGAAACGGTTGTTAGAGCTTAAGGGAACTATAAAATGGGAAGGGGATCTTTCTGAGTGGCGAAAGACGCGTGATGAATGATACTTGTCGATACGACAGTTTGGATTGATTTCTTCATTAATCGCAATGTCCCCCACGTGAAAATTCTCCATGAATTGATTGAAAAAGAAGAGGATTTATCTCTTTGTGGTGTTATTATCACAGAGATCCTTCAAGGAATCCGTTCTGATACAGATTATTTCAAAACAAAGGAATATCTTGAAGATCTTGTTTTTTTGCCGATGCGACATGGAACATTTTTAAGATCTGCCGAGATCTACCGTTCTCTTCGAAAGAAGGGTATAACAATTCGAAAACCAATTGATTGCATGATTGCTTCTGTTGCTATCGAGTATGATGCCCTCCTTCTCCATAATGACCGTGATTTTGATTATATCGCCAAGCATTCAAACCTTAAAATATTGGATTGAAAAATGCCAATCGGGTAACCGGGGCTTTTCTCCCCCAGTCCCCACTCCACCCGGCATGCGGGTCCGCACCGGGCGGTTCACGAAAAATATGAAGGGTCTCCGTTTGACCTTTGCTAAAACACTCTGCCCTCATGCCCGGACTGTGAGATTAGCTGAGGAATTGGGGTGTCATATTCCAAGGTTGCATGGATTTTCGCCGCTTCCATATCAGTCTACGCAATAATGATACCGTGCCTGCACAAAATCAATTCTGTCATGACCAATGACATAAACAAGACGGTGCTCTTGTGTTATTCGACGTGACCAGACACCCGGGCCGAGGAATTTTAAAGATTCAGGCTTACCGATGCCCTGAAACGGATCACGCATGACAGACTCTATCAATTGGAAAACACGAAGCGCTGTTTTCCGATCTGTTTCAACCCAGTACTTCAGATCCTCTCTAAATTCAGGTTGAAAAACGGATTCTCTTTGTTTTTTCGCACCGGGTTGTTTGTCGGCTTTTTTACTCAAAGCCGACCTCGTTTCGAAGGTCATTGATGGTTTGTGATGTTCCGGAGCCTTGTTTAACCCTTTCAAGTGCCGTCAGAAGTCTTTTGGCATTTTGTGGTGAACGAAAAAGGTGAGCCGTTTCAAGTACGCCTGCAAGTTCATCGGCGGATATCATTGCAACATCTTCACATCCACGACGCTGAATAATAACAACCTCTCTGTTTTTTGTGACCTCATCCATCAAGGAAGACAGACTTGCGCGGGCTTGAGTATAAGTGGTTTGTATCGTCATATATCCCTCCAATTTGTGTACAGGATAACTGTACGTGTGTTTCAGGAAATTGTCAATATGCAGCGAACAGACAGGGCGGAGCGCTGAACCTGCGAAGGCAAACCAAATTGAAAGAAAAACAAAGCCGGATACCACCCGGTCTTTCAGCCTTTCGTGGTTTCTGCTATGGTGTCCCGAACATCCCTGATCAAGATCATCATATTCACGACCTGTGAAAGGAGCGGACCATGAAAAAATTCGTACTGTTCGTGTTTAACGGAGACCCCATGTGTTTCATCCATGTGCTTTTGAACGCCCTGGACATGCACACCAAAGGGCATGAGGCAAAAATAGTCGTGGAGGGGGCGGCGGTAAAACTGATTCCGGATCTTGTTAAACCGGATAACCCGTTGAACGGATTCTGGAAGAAATGTCTGGATGCCGGACTTGTGGAAGGCGTCTGCAAAGCCTGTTCAAACAAACTGGGAACCCTGGAATCGGCGAAAGAACAGGGGCTTGCACTGCTGGACGATGTTTCCGGTCATCCGGGTATGGCGGCGTTCAGGGACAGAGGATACGAGCTCATCACCTTCTGATTCCGATTCGTTGTTTTTCGAAAGATACGGCATGCCGTTTCATTGACGCTGTTGGGCGACGGCTTTTTCCCGACCAGGAATCCATGCTTTTTTTGTGCGTCCTCTGTCTTCATAACACCATGGATTCCGGGTCGGCCTGCTTTCAACCTGAATGGCCCGGCAGCGTTTATTCACGACACAAACATCGTGCCAATTCTCGTTAATGATCCGGAATCAAAAACCCATGGCCCGTTTTTTCGCGAAAGCTTCCCTGACTTTTTCAGCCAGGACATCGATATCGCAGGGCTTCATGAGGTAATCGAAGGCCCCGTACTTGATGCCGCCCACGGCGCTCTGGACCGTGGCGTGACCGGTGAGCATGATCACCTCGATGTCGGGGTATTCCTTCTTGATTTTTTTCAAAACACCCATGCCGCTCATGCCGGGCATCTTCACATCCAGCACCACCACATCCACAGGGTTTGATTCCAGAATTTCAACACCGGCGGTTCCGCTCACAGCGGTGAGGGTGTGAATTCCCTTTTTCTCCAGAAGTTTTTTCGTGGTGAGAAGAAACCGTTCTTCATCATCGATGATCAAAAGGTTGATCGTCCCGTTTTCCATGGTCAACTCCTTTTTCTAAAATCCCGCCGCCGGTTCAATGCACGGTGGCCCCGGCGATCAGGGCGTCGATATCCTTTATCATTTTATCCCGGTAATAGATGACCCGGGAGGCATTGGTCATGATCATGTCCAGTTGCCGGGTGTGAAGGGTCAGATACCCCAGCACCTGAAGACGCTTGACCATGGATTCCCTGTCATGGCCTTCAAGCCGGGCGGTCAGGTTGTCCTGACGGATATCCACCCTGAAACCGTAACGCTCCAGAAGCTCTCCGATAAAATAGACCCTTTTCATTTTCCGCTCGAAATCGGCGGCTCCGCCCTTGAACTGAAAACTCACGTAGTTTTCGGCGGCATTGTCTCCCACCAGAGCTTCCATGGTGGAAAAATGGTATCCAAGCCGGGAATTCAGGCTGCAATAATTTCTGGACAGCATGAAATAATTCCGGTCCGCGTATTTCGACGGCATACCGGTGTTCAAGGCGGGCTGCACCGTACTTTGAAACATCACGGCGGCGAACCCCTTGCCGTCAAGGGGCGGTGGCCCGTCCCAGGGTTTGGCCGTAAAACCCTTCCAGAACGCCAGCATGGGAATGGAATCGATCTGTTCGATTTTCACGTATTTTCCCTGGACTTCTTCCTTGAACCCGTCATCCAGATTCAGAATCCACCATTTCATGGGAACATGAAAATAAAGCTGTTTGCTGGAACGTTCCTGGAAATCGTGTTCTTTCCCGAATTGAAACATCTCGCCCACGGACTTCTCGTGGATGAAACGGGTGATGTCGTGGTACGTGGTGCAGCTTTCCGGAGCGAACTCCGGTGAATCCGGGTTCAAAAGATGCAAGGGGACGATGTGACGGCTGACGCTTTCCAGCGTCTCGAACACCGGGCTCCCCTCCATGGGGTTCCTTTCCCGTGGTTTGTTCCTGAGAAGGCTCTCGATCCGTCCGGCGTAAACCGAGCTGCCGTCCGCATCCACCGTCACTGTTTCACCGGGCGTAAGAAGCTTCATGGCGTCTTTCACCGCAAACAGGGCGGGAACATGAAATTCCCTGGCCACGTTGGCCAGATGACCGGCAAAACTCCCCTGTTCCGTCACCACCGCCGAAGCCCGGTTGATCAGACTGGCCCAGGCTGGCAGCGCCTGTTCCACTACAAGAACGGCTCCTTTAGGGAACTGGAGAATGTCCGCCCGTTTCATCACCTGGAAAACCTCACCGCACCCGGCTCCGGGACTGGCGGTCAGACCGTCCTGAACAAGGGGCGG
The DNA here is from genome assembly GCA_020723285.1 of Desulforapulum autotrophicum. Lineage (GTDB taxonomy): Bacteria > Desulfobacterota > Desulfobacteria > Desulfobacterales > Desulfolunaceae > DYJE01. The sequence goes on from DYJE01000041.1 coordinate 9,694, forward strand.
CGGAGCATCGTCCAACGGGGCGTTTCCGGCCATGTCCTTGATCGGCATCTGCTTCAGGGGACGGCATTGAAGAATGAACAGACGGCCGTCGCGGTCCAGGGCCCATTCGATGTCCTGGGGGCAGCCGTAGTGGTTTTCGATCATGACCGCCAGCTCGAACAGTTCCCTGATTTTATCCTCCGAAAGGGCCGGCTCGGTCTGCATGTCCTGCGGGACTTCTTCACGGCGGACCCCTTCCGTGTCCAGACAGGCCACTTTAAATTTCTTTTCCCGGATGTCGGAACGAATGGTCATGGCCGGTTCTTTCTGGGACACCATGACAAAATCAAGAGGGTCATCACCGAAGATCCGGGCGGGAATCACCTCGTAATCCACGGCACGTGAAACCACGAAAAGATCGCAGGTATCCTGTCCGTCCACCACGGATTTGGGAAGTCCCAGGGCTGCGTTGATGTAAACCGAGGTATCTGCGGCATCCACGGGGTTCCGGGTGTAGACCACACCTCCCGCAACCGCGTCCACCATCACCATACACCCCACGCACATGGCGATATCCTCATCCCTGACACCCCGGTTCAGCTTGTATGAAATGGCCTTGACGCTGTATTTGCTGGCCACCACTTCCCGATAGGCGTCGAAAACACCGTCGATGGAGACGTTCAGCTCACTGCGGTACTGCCCTGCAAAGGAATTTTCACTGGAATCCTCACCCATGGCGCTGCTCCGCATGGCCAGACGGACGCTCCCGCCCTTGGCATTTTCCAGATTTTGCCAGGCGGCCCGCACCGCTTGCTCCAGGGGTTCGGGTATCCTGGCATCCATGATCAGGGTCCGGATACGGGAACTTAAAATATCGAAAGGCCCCTGACTGTCGGGCCCGGCGGACTGGATGACCCGTTCGATTTCGCTCTGAAGCCTGTTCTCCTTCATAAAAAGCTCATACGCCGTGGAGGTGATGGCAAATCCTTCGGGAACGGTAAGCCCCAGAGAATTTTTCACCTCGGCGGCATGATCCATCTTTTCGCCGACCAGGTACGCCATGCCCGGCTCCACATCCTTGAACGCGATGACGAGACGGGGGTCGGCTGCGGGTTTTTTGGGGTTCAGGATTTCCGCAATGACCTGCTCTATTTTGAAAAAAGCCGGTTCAAGCCCAGGATATTTCCCACCGGTGATGGTTTTCAGATGTGTGATCATGGAAAACACACTGACGGAAATGGCGGTGACCCGAGACTTGATGAAACCCATGCCGAACACATCGTGGCCCTGAAGGGCCCGTTCGATATCCGCCATGTTTTCAAGGCTTTTGTTGTTTGCGCTGATAAGAAGTTTGAAACTGTGGTAGCGGGCTTTGAAATTGAGGCGCAGGTATTCCACTTCGATATCGCGGTTTTCACCGCCACCCGATGTTTTTTTCCTGAACCAGTTCCCGATTCGTCCCATGCGCCGCCTTTTTTGTAAAAAGGCGGGCCATGATGACCCGCCTTTTGTTCTTCGAGTGTCTCTGTCTGGGTTCAGCCGGATATCAATGGCCGAATTTCATGCCCCAGCCTTCGAACATGAACATGATGGCGTATCCGTACCACATGGTGTAGATCACGTAGAACAGCAGCGAGCCTACGACGATGTACCAGCATGTCCCGATCTTCTTGGGTACGATTTTATAATAGTTGTAGGATGTTTCGATGGATTTGCCCAGGACTTCTCCAATAACCTTGGTTTCCTCGAATTTTTCCTGCTTGTTCAGATCTTTGACCGCCCCTTTGAACGCCTTGTACCAGTTGTACATAACCTGACGTTCATCAAAACCGTATTTGGCGACAAGAGCCGGACCGTCGTTGTTGTACATCAGGTCCGCATCGTCCAGGCTTGCCAGGAGCACGGCACCCAAGTCCGCATCGGTGACGGTGACCTTTTTATCTTCGGCCACGGCCTGGACGCCGCATTTCTGAAGCTGGATCACGATCTGACCGGCCTGGCTCGCGTCGTCCATGGAGAAATTCGTGCTCACCACTTTTCGCAGCATGGTGGTGGCTTCATCTTTCGATTTGGGAATGTAATACGCCGATCCCTTGGAAATGGAGTTGTACAGGTTGTCCAGATACTCCATGCCGTTGTGGCCATGGAAAATCGGCATGAACATTATCCAGAGAACAGCCAGAAAACCGGCCATCATTCCAAAACCCAGCATGAATTCTTTTTTATTCTCGATCATGAGTGAGCCTCCCCACCTTTAAGCGTTTTAAGATTCATTAAAAATGTCCCGATAACCCAGACTCCGAAGCCACCCACGGTGATGAAGAACAGGTACATCCCGATGTCGCTCAGGGTCATGCAAAGCTCTTTGGACAGAGGAATGAGGTCCATGGACTGGAGTTTGGACGGCAGGGCGAAAATTCGATTGACGAAACCGGCCAGGATGGACAGGGCGTAAAAACCGCGGATGGTGATGCCTGAAACCACTTTGGTCACCAGAGCGCCGATCTGAATCCCGAGAAGGGAGCCCAAAAGCATGCCCATGGCCAGGGTGTAGAAAATGAATCCGTAAATCGCATACTGGGCGATGGAGCCGTAGCCTGCGGTGAAGATGATCTGGAAGATGTCCGTACCCACGGTGGTCATTGAAGACACGCCCAGAACGTAAACGAAAATGGGAAAGGTCAAAAAGCCGCCGCCCACACCCATGATTCCGGCTGCGAGACCGACGAAAGCACCGGATATAACCAGGAACACCCAGGAAATTTTGTGGCCGCCGGGTGTGATGTCCGCATCGAAGGTTACCATGGGGGGGATGTTGATACTCTGGAGAGTTTTGGGGAGAGAGCCCATTTCCGTTCCTTCGGATTTTTCGCCGTGGGATGAAACGTTACCGCCTTTTCTCCAGACCTTGATGAAGTCAAACATGGAGTAGAACCCCAGGAAACCCAGCATCAGGGAGTACACCGAGGTGATGAAGGCGTCGCTCAAAACGGGGTTGAGGTTGTACAGCACACGGTTGATAAGACCACCGGCGGTTGTTCCGAACAATGCACCGATAAGAAAAACCACGGCCAGAGGTACGGACACGTTACCCAGTTTCTTGTGGATCACGCTGCCCATGATGGCTTTGGCGAAAATATGGAAAAGGTCGGTTCCAACGGCCAGGATACCTTTGACCCCTGCGCTCATCAGGGCCGGAGCGATGATGAAGCCGCCGCCGGCACCGATACAGCCGGTGATAAGACCGGCACCCAGCCCGACGAAAATGGATACAATAAAAATGAACGTGGAATAAAACGCCGGGTTGTATGCTTCCTTGCCGCCGATGATGTCGGGCAGGGCTTTGCCGGCGTCACCGGCGAACACGATCCCGCCCAGAATGACCGGAATGAACAGCAGGGCGAAAATCATCAGTCGTTTCCGGCTGCGCAGGATAGTGTTCGATGTCTCGATCTCCCACTTGGCATGAGCTTTGGCTCCCGCCATCATGAATTCCCCTAGTTGCTTGAAAAAATTCATCTACTCGTCTCCTTTGTTAATAATTAATAAAAAACTACAATACTCCTACACCAGACCTCTCCCGGATCCGGTGTTAGTTTTCTTTACATTGAGGAGCCTGCGGGTGTAGGCGTCCTCGATCTTGTACAGCAGTTCATCGATATTCAAAGGCTTCATGATGTAATCGAAAGCCCCTTTCTTCATGATATACAGAGCGATTTCCACCGTGGCGTGGCCGGTGAGCATGATGATTTCAATGAAAGGATCAATTTTCTTGAGCTCGTCAAAGGCTTCCGTTCCGTTCATGCCCGGCATTTCCTGGTCCAGGATCACCACATCCGGACGTTCGGCGATTGTCATCTCGATGGCTTTTTCACCGCATTCCGCTTCAAAGACCCTGAACCCCCGGACAGACAGCTGCCGCGACAGGGCGTTTCTGAACCGGTCCTCGTCATCCACAAGAAGGACTTTCAAACCGGATTTTGTTGAATTTTCCATTAGTTATCTCCTGAAACCCTGGCCGGAAGGGATACGGTGAAAGAGCTTCCAGCCCCTTTGACGCTCAGCGCATCGATCCGTCCGCCCATCAGTTCGACGATATTTCGTGACACACTCAGTCCAAGGCCTGTCCCCTTTCCCACATCCTTGGTGGTGAAAAAGGGATCGAAAATCCGTTTCATGTATTCCGGCTCTATCCCCTCGCCGGAATCTTTCACCGTGACACGAACAAAACCATCGGCCAGACCGCTCGTCACCGTGATGGTTCCCGGCCCTTCGATGGCGTCACCGGCGTTGTTTAGAAGGTTCAAAAACACCTGACGCATGGCGTCGGGATCAATGAGGATCGCTGGGACGTCAGGATCGTAGTTTCTGATGATTTCAATGTTCTTCTTCTGAAATTCCCGTTCCTTGAGTCCGCCCAGAACATCGTCCAGAATGGCGTGGACATCGCTTTGCACCATGGCGGGCTGGCTCTTTCTTCCAAGATCGAGAAGCTGATGGGTGATCCGTTTGGCCCTGAACGCCGCCGAATCGATGATGGCCAGTTCTTTGCCGATGGCTTCAGGGCTCGCGTCCAGGTGGAAATCCGGGTTCAGCAGGTCTTTGATCACCCCGGTGGTGGCGATGATGATGGCAAGGGGGTTGTTGATCTCGTGGGCGATGCCCGTGGACAGCTCACCGATGGCGGCGAGCTTCGATGCGTGAATCAGCTGGTGCTGAAGGGTAAGTCCCTTTTCCGCCGTGGCCTGGGCCCTTACCATGAGTTTCCGCGTGGTGTAGTATATGATGGCCCCGATGGACAGAATAATCACCACAAGGCTTGCGATCAGGACCTGCCGTGCCCGGTACATGTCCGCATGGGCCACGGAAAGGGGCTGGCTGACGAGTAGAGCCCAGGGTGTTTCCTTGAGCCAGGTGTATGCCGTGAGAATCGGTTCACCGTTCCGGTCGATCTCCATGACCCCTGCACCGCTGTCACTTTCCGGCGTCACGTCGGACAAGGCCAGAAGATTGCCTTTACCGGGGTCCACCACCTGAAAATACCCTTTGCGGTTCACCAGAGTGGAGTCCACATCCTTGCCATGGCTGATGCTGCGCAAAAACATGTAGAACTTGTCCGGGTCGAGGGTGGAACGCATCACATACCGTCTGCCGTCGATGGACTGGCGGATGGCAATGGTGAAATGGGGTTTGTTTCTGAACCCCAGGTAAATGTCGCTGATCAGGTAATCCTCGGACTGGCCCATCAGGGTTTTGAACCAGACTTCGTTGCTGTAATCTTTTCCGAGAAGCGCGGGGAACGGTCCGGCATAACCGGTCTGAACGCCACGGTCATTGAGAAAACCCACATCCACGAAGGCGTCGTTGGTCTGCCGGAGATTCCCGAGATAGTTCTCCATGTTCTGGCTGTCGGGCTCAAGGGTGAATTCTCGGCTGTGAAACAGATTGAACAGGTTCACCACCCGTTCCTGAAGAAACAGGTCGATGGTGTTTTTCTGGCTTTCCGCAATGGCGGAAAGACTGAGCTTTCCGCTTTTTTTAAGGGTCGAGTGGAATTGAAGATGGAAGTAGGCCGATAGTAGGGCATGGGGTATTAAAAATCCGATGAACAGTCCTGCCATAAGCCTCAGCCTGAGTATCCTGAAATACGTCCTTACGTTTTGAACATGGAGTGGGTGTATGTTTTCATCATGCCCCTCTTTTTCATTTTTTCCATGTTTCGTCAATATCTGTTTCATAATTAAACACTTTTCAGGACAGGATTTGTTTTTTCAAGCATCTGATTAAATCAATATTTTCTGAATGTTACAGCACTAATTATACATTTTTCATCCTTAAGCCATCTCAACCGACACCCGCTCGCCTCAGCTGTCAATGCCGGGAAGCTCCACGGTAAAACGGGCTCCGCCTTTTTCGGTGTTACGCACTTTCATGGTTCCGCCCATGTCGCTGATGATGCCGAGACAGACTGAAAGCCCCAGACCCGTACCTTTCCCCACCGGTTTGGTCGTGAAAAAGGGGGCGAAAATTTTTTCCATGACATCCGGGGCAATGCCTGTGCCGTTGTCTTCCACGCTGATTTCAAGGCGGTTATCATCCTTGATCTCCCGGATGCCCACCACAATGTGTCCGCCATGGGCCCCATGGGCCTGGGTCACGCTGTCCATGGCATTGTTGATCAGGTTCAGAAAAACCTGCTGAAGCTGGGCCGGGTCCGCATTCACCATCAGGGGTCTGTCGGGAATGCGTTTTTCGATCCCGATGGCATGGACATCGGCTTTTTTCTGAACCATCTGAACGATTTCATGCATGAAGCCGCGCACATCCAGATCCCGGTTCTCCTTTTCCTCCTGCCTGCCGAACTTGAGGATCGAAGCCGTGATTTTTGAGCAGCGTTCGATCTGGAGACCGATCTGGCTCAGCGAATCCCGGACTTCCGTCAGGGTTTCACGGGTTTTTCCGCATTCCTCGGCGTCTTCGGCAGGTTCGAGATCGTCCACCAGAATGGATAAAAGAGACTGTTCGCTTTTCATGATCTGGAGGGGATTGTTGATTTCATGGGCGAATCCCGTGGCCATTTCCCCCAGTTCGGCATACCGGCCCGCCCGGATCAGCTGGTCGGAAAGCCGGCCTTTTTCCGCGTCCGTCCGTTCGATGCGGCGGACCACACGCCCGGTGATGTAAAAGGCTAGAAGAACAAGTCCCGTACCTCCCAGGGCCATGACGATGACGATGAGAAAAAGAGCCCTTCTGAGAAAATGAAAGGCATCGTTTTTTTCCTGTTTCACCACCAAAAGCCAGGCCCCGTCCCGGACCCACAACGTGGCATAAACCTGAATGACGCCCTCGGAATCTTTGGATATGAAGGACCGGACACCCTGATGGGATTCCCGGTAGACATGAAAGTCCTTGTCCACGTCCATGAGCTTTCCGCCGGAACGCCTCTCGGTTTGAAACTGGCCTTTTGAATTTAAAAGATAGGCTTCCCCTGTTTTCCCCACATGAACGGTCTTAACGAAATCATTGAAAAAATTGGAATCGATGGTGGCCCGGATCACCCAGGTCCCCTGGGGCGAATCCGCTGCCACGGCAATGACGAAATGGGGGATGCGGCGGAAGCCCTGAAACACGTCACTGATGTAGTATTTTTTCCGGAGCACTTCCCTGAACCAGGATTCGCTGTGGTAGTCCTTGCCGGTCAGCTGATAGGGACCATGATACGACACATGGACGCCTTTGTCATCAAATATGCCCAGGTCCGCGTAAACATGGGATTTTTTCTGAAGCTCGTCGTACACCCGCCCGAGAACGTCGGGACGTTTCAGGTCGTTGAATGAATAGGTCCTTGAAATAAAAGCCAGATCCCCGATTCGTTCGTTCAGGAACGACTCGATCATGGACCCGTGATCTTCCGCAATGCGGTTCATGGTGGCTACGGTGGATTTCTCGATGGATGCCGCGAAATAAAAAAAACCGATACCCAGAGCGGAAATGAACGGAATCAAAGGAACGAGAATCATGCTGGCGAGGATGTTCTTCTTCACCGAGGCATAACCCATCTGCTGTTTTTCACTGATTGCGTTCATGCCGCTGTTCATTCAGGATGCCTCATGATGCATGCCGTGACTTTTTTCAGTTCGCTGATACTGTCCCAGTTTTTTTCGATCCGCTCAAGAACCGAACCAAAGGGTATGACACCGTCTTTGTCCACAGCCAGCGCGTGGACGATCACAGGAAGATCCGGCCTGTATTCAAGGAGCTTCTCGGCGATATGCCCGAAATTGTTGTCAAGCACTTCGGGATCGATGATCATGAGATCCACCGGCTCCTTACCGCTGAACAGGTCAAGAAGTTCCTTTTCACAGGCAGGGGCGAACACCGTATAGCCTTCGGAAATCAGCTCCCGCTGCACCAGGCTGCGGATATGGGGGTTTCGTTCGACGACGATGATTTTTTTCATGCATCCCTTCATACGTCCGCCTTGACCGGCCTTCCGGGCCGGACCGGATCAGATCCCACAAGATCATCCGCATAAGGTCCTGAAACAAGAAGTGTTTTTTTCATTTTTTTCAAAGGGGCCGCCTGAACGAGAAAAGTCTGGCGGCCGAATGGTACAAGGTTTTTAATGCCTCGGGTGTCCAGCTCCACCACATCGAAATTCCCGGCCTCTTCCTGAAGTTTATGGACGAGTTCCCATGCCGATGTCCCGTCAAAGTCACCGCTCATCCGAATGATCATCCGTTTGTTGTCTTTTCTGGTCGTGCTCATCTTGAAATTCACCGCCATAGGTCAACTCCTTTCACAAGAACAGCCCCATGTCATCCTGCCATGGCTGGTTCGTGCCGGTCGTGTCGGCCGAAACAATTAGCAATGAACATGCCATGGTCTTCATCTCGGGGCGTGACAAGAATATAAAATACGATTTCAGAACGTTGTGGCCCCCAATATCGCCGGTGCCGGACCTTGACGTGTTTGTGGTGTCACGTTCTTTATTATTATATGTGTCAGATTCCTTTACAAAGTGTAAACCGCCTGTCGACCGAGCGTCCGATCCGGCAATGACCTGAGCGGAACTCAGCCGCCGCCCGCAGACACGGCCGCTCAGCTGCGGATTTCAGGCAGTTTGACACAGTGTAAAAGATACTGACAGTTCGCACATCTGCAATTCAATCCATATATTCTTTTACAATCAAATAGTTACGATACAGCATGCCACTGGCACAGACCATGCAAATTTTAAGCGTCGAACCATGGGCGGCCGCCGATCATTCACTTAGCAATCTGATCAATTTTGATTGAGTTTGCCTGCTTGAGAGTGAATGGAAACAAGCCGCCCGTTCCCACCACAACTCAACGAGGTGAAAAATGGATACACAGTTCACACTGCCTGGAATGAAAGACATGATGGACCAGATCGGCGACATGCAGAAAAAAACGTATGAATCGTATCAGAAAAACATGGACACCCTCATGGGCGGCAACAATCCCATGAACATGTTTTTTTCGGATAAAGCCAAAGAACATCCCCTGGCCTCTGTTTTTTCTGAAGCCGTGGATATGATGCGACAGGCCGCCCAGGGCATGATGGACGTGTCCCGGATGGTCATGCCTGACGGCACCCTGAATCCAGGCGATCCGGACGCTTTTAAAAAGCACGCCACCGAACTCCCGGCCAAAATTCTCAAAAAAATGCTGGACATCCCCCCGGTGGGAATCACCCGGCCCCATCAGGAAAAAGTCAACGCGGCCCTGGACAAAATGGCGGTGTTCAATCATTCGGCCATGGATTTTCTTTACTGCACCCTGCTTCCTGTGGAAGAGGCCACCCTCTTCACATTCAGGGAAATCGCAAAGCAGGCTGAATCCCTGAAATCACCGGAAGATGTCCGGAAAGTCTATGACCTGTGGATCAAGGCATTAGAGAAAGAATACCAGGACCTGTTCAAAACCGACCGATACAAGACCGTGATCGCCAGGATTTTCAACAGCATGGGAGAATTCAGGGGGGCATACCGGGAGCTTGTCCTCGACCTGATCCAGCTTGCGGGTCTGCCCTTCGGGCGCGAGGTGGAAGAACTGTCCAAAGACATGTTCGCCATGAAGAAAAAAATGAAGGAATTTGAAACCCAGCTCAAAAAAATATCTGAGAAGATCGACCTCTGACCGCTTTATGACAGCACTGCAAGGAGAACATCATGACACACCGTGAATCCTCACCGGGCGAACATCCCTTGAACAGGTTTTTTTCCCTGGCCCTCGCCCAGACCAGGAAAACCCTTGAATACTCCTTTGACACGACCCAGACGCTCATGGGCACCCTTGACACCCGGATCGCGTCAACGCCCTCTGAAATCGTCTACACCGAGGACCGGATCAGGCTGAAACACTACACGCCCGATCCGTCGGTCAAAGCCTCGGTGAAAACACCCCTTCTCATTGTGTACGCCCTGATCAACCGGGAAACCATGCTGGACATCCAGCCGGACCGCAGCGTGATCCGGAGCTTCCTCGCCCAGGGCATCGACGTTTACATGCTGGAGTGGGGATACCCGTCCCTCAAGGACCGGTATCTGACCATCGACGACCATGTCACGGGCTACATGAACCATGTGGTGGATTATATCCTCGAAACCCGGAAAATTCCACGCGTCAACCTCATGGGTATCTGCATGGGTGGAACGTTCAGTCTCATGTACGCCTCGCTGTATCCCGGCAAAATCAAAAACCTCATCACCACGGTGACGCCCTCAAGCTTCGACACCGATGAAGGGCTGCTCCATGTGTGGATGAAGGAAATCAACGTGGATGCGGTGACCAACGGTTTCGGAAACATCCCGGGGGATGTGATGAATTTCGGGTTCCTCCTCCTGAATCCGCCGAGACTCATGGTGGACAAATACAAAAACTTTCTGGAGAACCTCGATGACCGGTCCTTCGTAGAGAATTTCATCCGCATGGAAAAATGGATTTTCGACAGCCCGGACCTTCCCGGTGAAACATTCAGGCAGTTCATCACGGACTGCTACCAGAAGAACCTGCTCATCAAAAGCGAAATGGACATCGGCGGCAAACGCATCGACCTGAAAAACATCACCATGCCCCTTTTGAATATCTATGCACGATTCGATCATCTGGTTCCGCCGTCGGCCTGCAATCAGATCACCGGGGCCGTGGGCTCCACCGATGTCCGCGATATCTGTCTGGATACTGGGCACATCGGCATCTACGTCAGCTCCAAATGCCAGTCGGAGTTCACGCCATCCATCGCCGCCTGGCTTAAGGAAAGGGACAGTTCATCTCCTGACTCGAAGAAGAAAGGGGGGGCGTCAGCGTCAGTCGGGAAAACACCTGGCGTATGGTCACTCAAAGCGTCATGACGCGGATGCGTCGGGCAATATACCCTGGAATCGATCACCCTGTAAGGAGGACCCCATGGACGATATGAAGGAACAAACGAACCTCAGAATCCTCACCGCCATTGACCACTCCGGTCAATCCCTTGATTCGGCGGCGTATATCAGCCGTATGGTCCATCCGCATCAGACTCAGGTGGTGCTGTTTCATGTGGAAAGCGACTTTTTCGACATCTTCTACGATTATGATGAAAAAGATCCCGTGAACCTGCCCGGCGCATCCCATTTTTCCGACTGGCTGGACATTCAGAACCGAAGCATCGACATCCAGTTGGAACAGGCGGAACGTTTGTTTCTCCAGCAGGGTTTCCCCAAAAAAAACATCCACATCGTCAAGCAGAAAATGCTGAACGGTGTGGCAAGGGATATTCTCCACGAATCCCAGAGGGGTTATGATCTGCTGGTGACGGGGAAAACCGGCGGCAACGTCCTGACCCATGGACTCACGGGAACGGTGACCGCCAAAATCATGTCAAAGAATCCGGATATTCCCATGGTGATCGTCTCCGGAATTCCTGAAACACGGAATGTGATGTTCGGCTATGACGGTTCCCCCGGAGCGGACAAGGCCGTGGCCGCCGCAGGAACCATGCTCAGAAAAGACCTGGACGCCATTTTGCTCTGCCATGTGATCCGGATGTTCAACGTCACGGCCTCCAGTTTCATTCAGGAATACAGAAGCCTTTACCACTCAAGGCTGCCGGAAATGGAAGACGCTCTTTCAGCCCTGAGGCGGGAACAGATGGGCCCGAGGATGACCGGGGCGCTCCAGGCGCTGGTCCGCCTGGGGTTCAGCCCGTCGGACATCCGCTTTTCTTTCATCGACAGAACCATCAGCCGGTCCCACGCCATGGTGTCCATGGGCCTGACTCATCCTGCCGGCACACTGGTGGTCGGCCGGCGGGGTCATTCAGCGGTGGAGGAGTTCTTCATGGGACGCGTGGGTCGAAAGGCCGTGGAACTTTCGGACAACCTGGCGGTGTGGGTTATTTAGAAGGAGTTCGCCATGAGTATCGAAAATATGGAAAAAATCTTCAGGCCCCGGAACATTGCCGTGGTCGGCGCAAGCAGCCGTGAAGGGTCCGTGGGGCATGCGATATTCAGGAATCTGATTCTTGGAGGTTTCAAGGGTTCCGTGTTTCCCGTGAACGACAGACACCGGACGGTGCTGAACGAACCGGCATACAAATCCGTTAAGGCCATACCCCAGAAGGTGGATCTTGCCGTGGTGGCGACGCCCATTGCCAGCGCCCCCAGCGTCATCCGGGACTGTGCCGCAGCGGGTGTGAGCGGGGCGGTGATCATCTCCACCGGCGGCAAGGAAACAGGCAAAACAGGCCTTGACCTTGAAAGCGTCATCCGGGATGAGGCCCGAAAGGGTGGTATCCGCATCGTGGGTCCCAACTGCCTGGGCATCTATTCCGCGGAATGCGCCATGAACGCCCACTTCGCCAGCCACATCCCCTTGGGGGGGACCATGGCCTTCATATCCCAGAGCGGGGCCATATGTACATCGGTCCTTGACCTTGCGGTGAAAGAGCGGATCGGATTCAAGTACTTCGTCAGCCTGGGCTCCATGGTGGATGTGGAGTTCGGCGACATGATCGACTACCTGGGCGCGGACCCGGATGTGTCGAGCATCATGATGTATGTGGAAAATCTCACCCGGTTCCGGAATTTCATGAGCGCGGCCAGGGCCGTGTCGCGGATCAAACCCATCATCGCCCTCAAGGCCGGACGGACCCGGGCCGGATCACGGGCCGCGTCTTCCCACACCGGAGCCATGACCGGAGAGGACGCCGTATACGACGCCGCGTTCAAACGGGCCGGTGTGATCCGGGTCCAGACCTTTGAAGAACTGTTCGATTGCGCCGAACTGCTGGCCAAAAAACCGAAGATCAGCAAGCAGGGACTGGCCGTGATCACCAACGCCGGAGGCATGGGGGTCATGGCCGTGGATGCCATGAGCGATTACGACATCGCGCCGGCGAATCTGAGTCAGCAGACCGTGGAAACGCTGAACACCTTTCTCCCGGCCCACTGGAGTCACGCCAATCCCGTGGACATCCTGGGAGACGCCGATCCCGAGCGATACAGGAAAACCGTGGAAACATGCATGGCTGCGCCTGAAGTGAAAGCCCTGCTCATCCTTCTGTCCCCGGTGGCCATGACACGCCCTTCGGACATCGCCGAAGCCGTCATACAGGTGGTGAAGGACAAACCCTTTCCAGTATTCACGGCGTTCATCGGGGGTTTCGACGTGGAAATCGGCCGTGAGCTGTTCAACCAGGCCGGTATCCCCACCTTCGACAGTCCGGAGCGGGCCATCCGCGCCTACATGAACCTCAACCGGTATTCCAGAAACCTTGAACTGCTTCAGGAAATTCCGGCGGGCCTCGATGTGAAACTGGATTTCAGGAAAAAGGAGCTTGAGACGGTTCTGGCCTATCACCTGGAATCGGAAAGTCCCATGCTTACCGAAAAAGAATCCAAACATATCCTGGCCCTTTACGGAATTCCCGTGAATCCCGTGGAAAGCGCGGCCTATGAAGAGGAAGCGGTTCAGAAAGGTGAGGCCATGGGCTTTCCCCTGGTCATGAAAATCGACTCCAGGAACATCAGCCACAAATCCGACGTGGGCGGGGTGATCCTTAACATCACCAATGCGGACGAGGTTCGGCGCGCCTACAAAGCCATCATGCAGGGTGTTGCGGAAAAACGGCCGGACGCCAAGCTCAAAGGGGTGACATTGCAGCCCATGCTGGAAAAGCCCCCTTGCGAGCTGATTCTCGGGGCCCGGCGGGACCGGGATTTCGGACCGGTGATCATGTTCGGCTTAGGGGGTGTGATGACGGAAATCATGTCCGACAGGGCCATCGCCCTTCCCCCCCTCAACCGGCTACTGGCCCGGCGTCTGATGGAGGAAACAAAAATCATGAGGGTTCTTCAGGGGTACAGGGGGATGAAACCCGTGAATCTCCAGCTTCTCGAAGAAATCATCATCCGCCTTTCCCATCTGGTGTCCGATTACTCGGAGATCGAGGAACTGGATATCAATCCGCTGTTCGCCGACGGCGACCTCATCCTCGCCGCCGACGCCCGGATCAGAGTGTCCGAAGCCAGGGTCCGAGCCCCCTATCATCTGGTGATCAGTCCCTATCCCAACCAGTACGAGGACCGGGTTCTCATCAAATCGGGCGACTCCCTGTTCATCAGACCCATCCGGCCCGAAGACGCCCCGCACCTGATCCGTCTGTTTGAAGGTCTGAGCCCCAGGGCGGTCTATCACCGTTTTTTCAGTCCATTGAAACAGCTGCCCCCCAGCATGCTGGCCCGGTTCACCCAGATCGACTATGACCGGAGCATGGCGCTGTCAGCCTTTCTTCAAGAAAACGGCGTGGAACACATGGTGGGGGTGGCCCGGTTTATCGGCGACACCAACCCCAGATGCGTGGAATTCGCCGTGATGATCGAAGATGGCTGGCAGGGCAAAGGCATTGGAGCGGAACTGATGAACCGCCTGATTGCCATTGCCCGCGAAAGGGGCGTGAAAACTATCCGCGGGATTGTCCTTGCTGAAAACACCCAGATGCTGGCTCTGGGAAAAAAAATGGGATTTGATATCCAGCCAGCTCCGGATGCGGGATGTTACGAGCTGAAAACGGAACTGGCCTGAAGAGGAGGCCGCCATGAAAACCCTGGAGATTGTGTCATCGTGGCCCAAAAACGCCATACTGGGCATGGCTCTCATCCTTGCCCTTTTGATCAGTCTTTTGAGATTTCTCACCGGGCATGAACTGGCACTGTCCTTCCTGTATCTTCTGCCGGTGAGCCTTGCGGCATGGGGGGCCGGGCGGGCACCAGGAATGCTCATCGCCGTGTTGTCGGCCCTCTCCTGGCTTCTGGCGGACATCACCATGCTGCATCGTTTTTCGAACCCGTTCATCCCTTATATCAACGAATTTTTCAGACTGTTGATGTTCATGTTTATCGCCCACATCTGCTCCGCGATGAAAGAACTTACGGACATCCAGAAAAAAACAGCCCGGACCGACTTCCTCACGGGCATCGCCAACCGTCTGTCGTTCATGGAATACGCAACCCTTGAAATCTACAAAGCCCGGAGAAACAGCCGCCCCATTTCCATGATCTATCTGGATGTGGACAACTTCAAAGCCGTCAACGACACCTTGGGGCATCACGAGGGGGACCTTCTCCTGATCAATGTGGCCACGACCCTCACCAACGCCATCCGAGTCACGGATTTCGCAGCCCGGTTCGGCGGCGATGAATTCGGCGTCTTGCTCTGGCGTTCCAAAGCCGCGGACGCCCGGCAGGTCTGTGAAAAACTCAAAGATCAGCTTCTTCAGATGGCGAGAAAAAAACGATGGCCCGTGACGTTCAGCCTTGGCCTTGTCACGTTTGAAAGGGCTCCGGCCAGTGTGGAGGAGCTTGTCAGCGAAGCGGACCGCCTGATGTATCAGGCTAAGCAGAGCGGCAAGAACACCGTGAAACACCGGTCCGTCATGGACCGGATTGTCACACGCTCTGTTTGTCCAGATAATTGAAATGCAGATAAGGCCCCAGGCGGTCGTAATGATAGGCCCTGAAAAACCGGCAACGGACATAACTCCCCTGGGTTTCCACCACGGACACCTCCTTACTGACCTGTGAACGGTGTTTGTCGTCCAGTGTGAAATCCAGGCGCAGGTTGGTTTCATCGGCAATGTCCCGGTGTTCGTTCATCATAAAGATCACATGGGTGGGGCACATGTTGATCACCGTCATCCGCCCCCCCACATCGGCGACCTCATCGAAATAACTGCCGGCAAGATCGAGGCGGTGTTCGATGTTGAACGTTCCTGAAGCCGGGGGGGACTGGAAATCCCTGTCGAATTCGGCTTCCTCGTACTTGACTTCGATGGTTTTCTCCAGGTCCTCGGTCCTGTCGTTTTCCTCCTCACCAGCGTCAGCGTTTCCGTCCTGCCTCCGGGATTCCTGGATCAGCGTTGACAGATTCTTGTTGACCAGACGGCCGAGTTTCTGATCGGGCAGGGTTTTGAAACAAAACCGCGCCTTTTCTTTCTGAAGAAGGGCAAGAACCGCCTCTTCACCTCTCAGTCCCGCGTAGGAGGCATTGAACAGCTCACCCTTGTTGAAGTAGCACAGCCCTTTACTGTCATCGGGAAGCTGAACCTCGAAAAGGCATGTTTTTTTCTCCATCTCCACAAGGAGAAGGAAGCTGGCCACACTGATCCCCGAAATGGTGCCGCTGGGAACGCCGTCTTCCAGAGCTTTCTGAATGGTGAAACCCAGTTTGTCCACAGGAAAAGGCTTGCTGAAAAACTGGAGTACGTCTTTGGGAATCAGTTTCTTGATCTCCGGCGTTCCGAAAGCCGACATCACGAAACAGGGAATGGCATAATGTCTGTCATTCACAAAGGCCAGGAGGGCCAGGCCATCCACTTCCGGCATCATGATGTCCGTCAGCAGCAGGGAGATTTCCTCCTTGGCGATGATCTCTTTGGCCACCTTGCCGTTTTCGGCCGTAAGAACTTGAAATTTATCCTGGTATGCTTTAAGCGATTCCCTGATGAAACCGAGAAAAACAGGATCATCTTCCACGATAAGCACTTTTTTCATGAAGAATTCCTCAACTGAATGGAGCGTCCGGCGACGATCGATTATCACGGATGTGAATCATTTATGACCACACCATAACAAATGAAGCCCTGAAAATCAAACATCAGATTCTCGGATAATCATGGCCGCCTCACCGATCACCTGTTCCAAAGCCTTGACCGTAAGCTCAAGTTCCTTGTCTATCCGTTCAGGTTTCTCTTCACAGCAGGCCTGTTCGAGACTTGCCGAAAGAGCGAACAACTCCTCGGCCCCGATATTTCCGGCAGCGCCTTTCAGGCTGTGGGCTTTCAGCTGTGCCGCAGCATAATCGCCATTTTCGCGGGCCATGCGGATTTCGTCGCCGAATCCGGCAAAGGATTTAACATATTCCCCAAGCATTTTGACATAAAGGTCCTTCGGGGCACCCAGGCGTTTCATGGCCTTGTCCATGTCCAGATATCTGACGGTGGACGTGTTCTTCCGTTTGCGCACCTCACGCTCTTTTGATGTTTCATCTTCATCACCGGACCACCCAGGGCCGGTTTTCAGTTTCACGACATTTTTCTTTAATGCGGCCAGCAGTTTCTTGCTGTCGATGGGTTTTGACACATAATCGTTCATGCCAGCCTTCAGGCATTTTTCCTTGTCCCCGGAAAGGGCGTTGGCCGTCATGGCGATCACGGGAATGTCTTTCATGTCCACGTCGCAGCGCATGCGCCTGACCGTCTCGATCCCGTCCATTTCAGGCATCTGGACATCCATCAGAACCCCGTCGTACGCCGTGGCCGCCAGTTTCACCAGAGCTTCGACCCCGGTTTCCGCCGTGTCCACCCGAACACCCATCAGCGTGAGAATTTCCGACGCGATCATGCGGTTTACGGGGTTGTCCTCCACAAGAAGAAGATGAATCCCCCCTAAACATTCGGCCTGCTCCACCCCGGATTCCAAAGCCGAATCAAGAGGCCTGAACCCCCGAATGGTCATGATGGTGTCAAACAGCGCGGATTCCTTGACAGGCTTTGTCAGGACCCCGGTGATGATGTCGTTTTTCAGCCGTCTGTCCGTGGCGGACCCGAAGGACCTGAGAAGAATGACCGCCGGATTGTTCTCCGATGCGTCGATCAGCGAACGGGCCGACCTCAGCCCCCTTTCCCCGTCAAGTTTTTCATCCACCAGAATAACGTCAAACGGATCTTCCCGGTCCTGCCGGACAAGATCCACGGCTTTTTCCCTGGATTCGGCCTGGTGAAACCTGAAACCGAAACGGGTGAGCATCTGGGCGATGACTTTCTGAACCAGCTGGTTTTGCTCCACCACAAGAATCTTCAGGTCGTAAAGGCTGTCTGGCAGAACCGGCCTCACGGCGTCATCATACTCGTCCTCGTCGAGATATCCCACCCTGGCCGTAAAAGAAAAGGTGCTCCCCTTGCCCGGCGTGCTCGCCACATGGATGTCTCCACCCATGAGTTCCACGATCTTTCGGCAGATGGCCAGTCCCAGACCTGTTCCGCCGAATTTTTTCGTGATGGAACTGTCGGCCTGGGTAAAGGAGGTGAACAGTCTGCCCAGGGTTTCCTGTTCCATGCCGATGCCCGTGTCGTCCACCTTGAAAAGAAGCACCATGTGGTCCTCGGTGACGGTGCTTGTTTTCACCGTCAGGCAGACCAGCCCCTTTTCCGTGAATTTGAATGCGTTGGAGATCAGGTTGACAAGAACCTGCCGGAGTCGCAGGGGATCGGCCACCACACGGTCGGGAACGTCGGGGTCCACGTCCACCACGAATTCGATATCGTTTTTCCGCATTTTTACCATGAACATGTCCGCCACTTCGTCGAGCATCTCACGGATGACAAAAGGGCAGAGATCGAATTCCAGGCGGCCGGCCTCGATTTTTGAAAAATCGAGAATGTCGTTGATCAGGTTGAGAAGGGACCTGGAAGAGGATCTTACGATGGAGATGTATTCCTTCTGTGTGGCTGTCAGCTCCGTGGTCAGTAAAAGATCGCCCATGCCGATGATGGCGTTCATGGGTGTCCTGATTTCATGGCTCATATTGGCAAGGAACTCGCTTTTGACCAGATTGGCTTTGTCCGCCGAATTCCTGGCGTCTTCAAGCTCGCTGTTGGCCGCCTCGATCTCCCGTGTCCGTTCCCTGACTTTTTCCTCCAGCTGCTCACTGTAGCCCATCAGAGACTCATGGGCGTTTTTCAGCTCGCGCTGTTTATTGAGGAGCTCCTCGTTCAGGCTGTTTGAAAGTCCGATTTCACGGGTCAGTTTCTCGTTCTGTCGGCCCACGACGCCTCCGGCCAGAATCAGGAAACTGCCCCAGGCCATGAGGTAGAGCAGAAGGTCCGACCGGCTGTTCGGAAGCACGACCGCATCACCGAAGACATACGTGTAAATTCCCACGCAGACGATGCACATCAGCGCCCCTGACACGGCCTGACGCGCGCCCATCATGTATCCGGCCATGATCACGGGAAGAAAATAGAAGTTGAAAAAGGCCACTTTGTTTTTGGAAAAAAAGCTGATGAGCAGAATCGCGGCAAGAACGGTGATGACAAAAACCCATTCATTTTTTTTCGCTATAAACGCGGGGGATTTATCCATGAGCCTCTCTTGTGTATGAAAAAACGATGTTTTCCGGATGTGAAACTGAAAACCAAGTCTTATCAAACACGGCCTTGTGAGCAAAGAGTTTTTTCATGTTTCGGCGGCGTGACCGATGATTTTGTCCCTATAAGAAAAATGAACCATTTTCGATTGTTGCGTAAGACCCTGAACGGACAGCGCACCGGTTTGAGAAATTGGGTGTGCGAAAAATCCTGTAATACGGCCATTGAATTTCTACAGCCGGACCTGCATCCCCAGTTCAACCACCCGGTTGGGGGGAAGGCCGAAGAAATCCGTGGCCGTTCTCGCGTTTCTGGACATGAGCACGAACATCTGCTCACGAATGCCCCAGAACTTGGGATTGTCTTTGGTGAGAAGGGTTTCCCGGCCCAGGAAAAAAGTCGTTTTCAGGGGATTGTAGGTCCAGCCGTCAAGATAGGCCATCTTGAGGGCTTTGGGCACATTGGGGTCCTCCATGAAGCCATAATGGAGGGTCACCCGGTATGCACCATCGGCGATTTTTTCCTCTGTCACCCGGTTTCTGTCGGGAACATGGGGAATCTCCGACGTTTCCACAGCGACGAGAATCACCATTTCATGAAGCACATGATTGTGTTTGAGATTGTGGAGAAGGGCCGAAGGGGTTCCCCGGGTGTTTCCGCTCATGAACACCGCCGTGCCCGGAACCCGTGTGGGCGGATGTTCTTTCACATTTTCAAGGAAATCCTTGAATGGAATGGTCCCGCTCATCAAGCGGCGTCCCAGTTTGGCCCGGCCCCATTTCCAGGTGGACATCAACATGAAAATGAGGGCCGCCACAAGCAGGGGAAACCACCCTCCATGAGCGATTTTAGCGAAATTCGCCAAGAAAAAAGACAGGTCGAACACCAGGAACACACCGCAGATCAGTACCGATTTCAACAGACTCCAGTGCCAGTTGTAACGGGTGACGACAAAAAAAAGCAGCGTGGTGATGGCCATCGTTGACGTCACGGCGATACCGTAAGCGGCGGCAAGATTGCTCGACGACCTGAAACCCAGGACAAGTCCGATACAGCAGATCATCAGCACATGGTTGATAAAGGGGAGATAGATCTGTCCCCGCTCAGTCTGGGATGTATGCTGGATGTTCAATCGCGGGCTGTATCCCAGCTGAACCGCCTGCATGGTCAGGGAAAAAGCACCGGAAATAACAGCCTGGGAGGCGATGACGGTGGCCACGGTGGCAATGCACACCAGGGGATACAGAGCCCAGGACGGTGCAAGGTGGTAAAAGGGATTGACCACGGCCTCCGGTTCATGGAGCAGAAGCGCCCCCTGGCCGAAATAATTGAGCAGAAGAGATGACAGCGCCACGGTGAACCAGGCCAGCCGGATAGGCCTGGGTCCGAAATGCCCCATGTCCGCATACAGAGCCTCCCCTCCCGTGATCACCAGAAAAACAGACCCGAGAATCAGAAATCCGCTGAATCCGTTTCGTATGAAAAAATCCACGGCACACATGGGATTCAGTGAAAAAAGGACCGAGGGGACCTTCACGATATTGATCACACCCAAAACCGCCAGCACGATAAACCACAGAAACGTCAGGGGGCCGAACACAGCACCCAGTCCGGCCGTCCCACGGCTCTGGAAGAAAAAAAGTCCGAACAGAATAATGATGGTCAACGGAATGATGAACGGCTCGAACATCGGCGTCGCGACACCCAGCCCCTCCACAGCGGAAAGCACGCTGATGGCCGGGGTGATCATCCCGTCGCCGTAAAGAAGCGCCGAGCCGAAAAGTCCGAGGGCGATGATAAACGAACGGCCACCCGCAGCCGAGGCCCGCAAGGGAGTGACCAGCGCGGTCAGGGCGAGGATCCCCCCTTCACCGTTGTTGTCGGCCCTAAGGATAAAAACCAGGTATTTGATGGACACCACGAGGATCAGGGACCAGCAGATCAGGGACAGCACGCCCTGGATGTTCGCCGGAGCCACCTGAAGTCCTCCGGCCTCGGCAAAACACTCTTTCATGGCGTACAGCGGACTTGTCCCGATATCGCCGTAAACAACCCCAAGGGCGGCTACGGACAGACGCGCGAGATGCTTACCCCTGGGTTGACCCGACTCCGTTTTAGCGGTATTTTCCATCAAAGACGCCCCTCCTGTTCGGCACTCCCCGTCTCGCTGCTTCAGCATGTAAAAAACCGAGGCTCTCTTCTATCACAAAACGCATGGACTGCAAATACGATTATTGGCTGGAAAAGGTTTACTTGACCTCCGAAGGTCAGCCGGGCGTCAGACTTTTTTCGTTCTTTTATCCCGGATAGTGTGATATGGAATCTCTCATTATCAGCTTCCGTATTTTTACCATTTTCTTATTCCATATCACCAGATTTTTGTTTTTTGCTCAAATCCAAGGAGGCCATCATGAAAAAATTTTTACTCGTCCTTTCGACCGTTTTTTTTATCACGCCCATGATCATTTCGGGCTGTGGAACAAAAAAGTCGGCCACCCTCTCCCCGGAGGAAAAGGAATCGGCGAGACTGTCATTGTTTAAAAACGCCGATCAGGCCCTGAAAAACGCGGACCAGAAAGCATCGATTCTTTTTGCTCCGGATCTTTATCTCGACGCCATGGATGCGTACAAAGAAGCGGGTGAGGATTTCGATAACGGGAAAGATGCGGCCGACATCACGATCAAACTGGATTCAGCCGCATCCAAATTCAATGAAGCCGCGACACTCAGCGGCAAATACGGCGATTATTTCAAGAGCACAAAAACAGCAAGGGATGACGCTGAAAAAGTGGAATCCTCCAAATACAGCGCGCCGGAATGGCTGAAGGCAGAAAAAACGTTCAGGGAAGCCATCGAATTCCTGGATGACAGCAAAAGCGAAAAGGCCGACAGTTCCTCCCGTGAAGCGGAACAGATATACCGAGTGGCCGAACTGAACGCCATCAAGGCCGCCCATTTGTCCGACATCCGAAGAGAAATCAACCGTCTCCAGGACATGGGCGGTAAAAACAACGCCCAGAAAAGTGTGAAAAAGGCTGAAAAACTGGCCAACAGTGTTTCCGACGAACTGGATCGTCAGCGTTACGAAAACGACAACGCGAAACGTTTGGCCGCCCAGGCCGATTACGAAGTGAAACATGCCGCATACATTCACGATAAAGTCAGCGCCATGAAAAAGGAAGATGTGACGTATGAAGACCTGATTCTCTCCGAAGAATCGGATCTGATCAGGATCGCTGAGGGGCTCGGTCTTTCATTGAATTTTGACAAAGGCTTCGACGGGGCTGTTTCAAACATTATGGGCGCAGTGCAGCAGCAGAAAAACACCATCGCCAGCATGAACGAAGATATCGCCAGCAAAAACAAGACCCTTGCCGAGTTGAACGACAAAATCACCGCACGTGAAAAGCAGCTTCAGGAGATCAGTAAAAAAGACGAGGAGTTCAGAAAAAAAATCAAAGAGGCCGAAGAGCTGGAACGCCAGAAAAAAATGGCCGCGGACATGGAAGTCCAGAAAAAAATCGCCCAGGAACAGGAGCGGCAGAAAAAACTGGCCGAAGAACTGGAACGGCAGAAAATGACGGCGGAAGAACTGGCAGAGCAGAAGAAAAAAGCCGAGGACGCTCTGTTGAAAGAAAAGGAACTCCAGGCCCAGCAGGCCAAAAAATTCAAAGCCATTCAATCCACGCTGAAACCCAAGGAAGGAAAAGTGCTGCTTGACGGCAACAACGTCATCGTCAGACTCACGGGCCTGACATTCGGAAGCGGCAAATCGGTCATCGAACCGAAATTCTTCGGAATTCTGTCCAAGGCCATGCGGATTATCGACAGCTTCGAAAACTGCACCGTGGCGGTCCAGGGGCATACCGACGCCGTGGGCAATGAAAAAAACAACCTGAAACTGTCCAAGGACAGGGCCGAATCGGTTCGCCAGTACATTCTCGCCAATTCGTCCATGACCGAAGATCGCATCAAATCCCATGGATTCGGATCATCCCAGCCTGTGGCTAAAAACACCACAAATGCCGGCAGAGCCATGAACCGGCGCATTGATGTAGTCATCACGCCCTCGGCCCAGTAAACCCCAAGTTTCTTGCCCCGCCCGGTGATAGCCTGCCGGGGGGGCTTAAAAATGTATACTTTTGGACGGGGTTTTTTCCCTTGACTTGAAAAAAAAAACACTATAACTTGTCAGAGTTTAAAATTCTAAACAATCAAACACAATCAAACTGTAAGGAGCTGGATCGTTGGCGAATCATAAATCTGCAAAAAAACGCGCTATTCAGAGTGAAAAAAAACGCATGCGCAACATGATGGTGAAAACCAAACTGAGGAACGCCATCAAGACGGTAAGAAGGGCGAAAGATGAAAACAGTGAAAACGCCGGTGACCTTTTCAAAAAGGCCCAGTCCATCATCGCTGTATCCGCTAAAAAAGGCGTGATCACCAAACGCAATGCGTCCCGGAAAATTGCCCGTCTGGCAAAACTGCTGAACAGCGCCGCGGCCTGATAGTAACGGTCGGCCCGAATCCATACTGCTGCCATATGCTGCAAAAAAAGGTCTGTTGATCGATTGATCAAAACAGACCTTTTGTTTTTTTGTATCCAGCGAAACGGGCCGCCGTGTCCAAATGTCATTCCCTGTTGCAATCAAGGTGGCACCCATGGGTTTTGGCAGCTTGGTGCAGCAGGTCGGGCTCAGAAGTCTTCCGTCAGTCGGCCGTAAAACTCTTCCGCCAGGCGCTGGGCGATCACGGCCAGAGCCGCCTTCTTGTTCCGAACCGATGTGTTATTATCCGTATCCGCAGAGTAGGTCTGACGGTCCGACATGTTGTCCGCCGCCCAGATCTCCACACCGTCCCTGTTCTTCAGCCGGGCGGCGATGACGACGGTCACCCGGCTTTCAGCCGTTGTGGAAGTCCCCGTGTAACTCACCGTTCCCACGGATACGGATTTGATGGTTCCGGTCAGCCGAGCGTCGGCCTTTTCGGGATTTGACACCAGCCTGATGCCGTTCCGGGACAGTTCGGAGTTCAGATAACCGGCCAGTGTGTTTTCAAATCCGGTTTCCGATGACTTGTTATCAAACAGCGACACACTGACGGATTTGATTCCGGCGGGCAGATTGCCTCCACCCACCAGTTTGTACCCGCAACCGCTGGCCGCAAAAAAACACAACGCGGAAAAAATCAGCGGTTTCACGATCCATGCAGTTGATTTGAATGTCCAGGGTTTCATATGACAATGTTCACCAGTTTTTTCTGGACCACGATCACTTTGCGGATGGCCTTGTCCCCGATGAATTTTTTCACCAGTTCGTCCGCAAGGGCTCTCTGTTTGATGGTTTCATCATCGGCGTCAACGGCGATGGTGAATTTTCCTCTCAGCTTGCCGTTCACCTGGATCACGATGACCCTGTCGTTTTCGACCAGGGCGTCTTCGCTGTGAACCGGCCAGGCCTGGAGCAGCACGCTTCCCGATTTCCCAAGCATTTCCCACACTTCCTCCGCAAAATGGGGCACGAAGGGTGAAAGCAGCAGGATCATGTTTTCAACGGAATATCGGAACACCTGGTCTCTCGCATCGTCTTTTTCATCAAATGAAAGGGTCTGCATCAGGTTCACCAGCTCCATCACCGCGCTGATGGCGGTGTTGAAATGAAAATCGTCCTCGATGTCTCCGGTGACTTTCTTGATGGTGTGATGGGTTTTGGCGAACAGTTCCCGTGTTTTTCCTTCAAGCGAATCAAGGGTTCCGGCATAGGGGGACGCGTGTTTCAAAGCGTCCTCATTGGACTTGACAAGACGCCACACCCTGGAGAGAAACCTGAAACTGCCGTCCACCCCTTCATCGCTCCAGTCCAGACCTTTTTCAGGCGGGGCCGCGAACAGACAGAAAAGACGGGTGGTGTCCGCGCCGTAGCGTTCCAGGAGTTCGTTGGGGTCCACCACGTTTTTCTTGGACTTGGACATCTTGATCACCCGGCCGATTTCAACGGGCGAGCCGCAAAGACCGCAGGCTGAAACGCCGTCTTTTTCCACCACGTCCGTGGGAAAGATGTATCCGTGTTCCGGGCATTTGATGGTGGCCTTGTTCACCATGCCCTGGGTCAGAAGCCGTTCAAAAGGTTCCTTGATACCGATGACACCGGCGTCCTTCATCACCCGCGTGAAATAGCGGGAATAGAGAAGATGGAGAATGGCGTGTTCCACGCCGCCGATGTATTGATCCACCGGCATCCAGTATTTCACCGCTTCAGGGTCCAGCATGCCCTTGTCATAATCCGGGCAGCAGTACCGGGCGAAATACCAGGACGACTCCACAAAGGTGTCCATGGTGTCCGTGTCCCGCCGCGCATCGGGATTGCCGCAGGCCGGGCAGGTCGCCTTCTTGAAATAATCGAGATGGCCCAAAGGTGAACCGCCGGATTCCAGCAGGTCCGCGTCTTCGGGCAGCACGATGGGCAGGTCCTCTTCCTTCACCGGAACGGCCCCGCAGGTGTCGCAGTGAATCATGGGAATGGGCGCGCCCCAGTATCTTTGGCGGGAGATGCCCCAGTCCCTGAGCCGGAAAGAGACGGTGCCTTTCCCAAGCCCCTTGCTTTCCAGGTATTCGGTGATCTTCTGTTTGGCATCGGTGTTGGACAGGCCGTTAAACTGACCGGAATTCACCATGACTCCGGTGTCGGTGTAGGCGCAGGTCATGGTGGCGGCGTCAAGGTCCTCTTTGACCGGGTTCACCACCACGATCACGGGCAGGTTGTATTTTTTCGCAAAATCGAAATCCCGCTGGTCATGGGCCGGAACGCTCATCACAGCGCCGGTGCCGTATTCCATCAGGGCGAAGTTAGCCGTAAATACAGGAATCTTTGCCCCGGTCAAGGGATTGATGCAGTTGACACCCAGGAAAACCCCTTCTTTTTCGTAACTTTCAATGGCTTTGCTGGACCGGTCCTGCATGGAGATTTTTTCCACAAAGGCTTTGACCTCCGCCTCTTCAGGACGGCCTTTGGACAGCTCCTCCACCAGAGGATGTTCAGGAGCCAGACACATGAACGTCGCACCGCAGAGGGTATCGGGCCGTGTGGTGAACACGGAAATCACCTTGTCGGAATTTTCCACCTGGAATTTCGCCTCGGAACCGATGCTTTTGCCGATCCAGTTTTTCTGCATGGTGGTGACTTTTTCCGGCCAGCCCGGCAATTGGTCGCAATGCACCAGAAGGTCTTCGGCAAAATCGGTGATCCTGAAAAACCACTGGAACAGTTTTTTCTGGCGGACATTGTTGCCGCAGCGCCAGCAGCAGTCGTTTTCCACCTGCTCGTTGGCGAGAACCGTCTGACAGGGTTCGCACCAGTTCACGAAGGATTCTTTCCGGTAGGCCATGCCTTTTTCAAACATCTTGATGAACAGCCATTGTTCCCATTTATAGTAATCCGGGGTGCAGGTGGCGAGCTCACGGTCCCAGTCGTAGCTGAACCCTAAGCGTTTCAACTGTTTTCTCATGGTGTCGATGTTGGCGTAGGTCCATTTGGCCGGATGGGTCTTGTTGGCGATGGCGGCGTTTTCCGCGGGCATGCCGAAGGCGTCCCAGCCCATGGGATGAAGGACGTTGAAACCCCTCATCTTCTTGTAGCGTGCCACCACATCGCCGATGGAGTAATTGCGGACATGGCCCATGTGGATATTGCCCGAGGGGTAGGGAAACATTTCAAGGAGGTAGTATTTCTCTTTTCCGGGGTCCATGCTGACCTTGAACACACCGTCCTCTTCCCATTTTTTCTGCCATTTGGCTTCCACGTTCTCGGGAATGTACCGTTCGTCCATCTGATGCTCTCCTGTATCGGCTGCTTTTGCTCTTATGTATGCTAAAAACCAATGTGCGGTTTTTATTAAAATTGGTGAACTAAATGAGGTTCTTAAACCGAACCGTCCCTTGTTTGCCACAATCACGGCAAAATAGCAAGGGTGAACGTTTCCGATATTATTGACTATACTCCACCCTGGTTTTATGCCGGAACGTCCATCCACACAAACGGCATATGGCTTGTCGCAGCTGCATTTCAGTTCGGATACCCCGTGATGACAGCGACAGACATTTTTCCCTCATTCCCGGATTGAATCTGTGTTAGATTACACCAGCCATTCGTTGATCACAGCGATTTGATTCTTCGATGAAAAACCCTGAAACGGAGCCCAGGCCTGATGATAAAAAAAACGCCCCCCCAGTCGGATCATCCCGATAAACCCGTCGGGAAAGATCTTGTGGTTGCCGCCGTTATCGAAAAAGCGGCGGACCTGTTTTCATCGCACGGTTATGACGGTGTGTCCGTCAGGGACATTGCACGAAGCGCCGGGGTGAATCACGGCCTGATTCACCGTCATTTCGGTTCCAAGGAAAACCTGAGGCGGCAGGTCCTTCAGAGCATGGCCGACGCTATGCTGGCCGATGTGAAAGGGGCGCCGTCCTTTTCGGATCTTTCCGCACGAGCTTTCCAGTCTCTTGAAAAACACAACCGCTTCTGGCGGATTCTCGCCCGGACCATTCTTGACGGGCATGGAACAAAAGATATCCATGAACGGTATCCCATGGCGCGATACATGATCGAGCAGGTCAAGGAAGCCATGGCGCAGGGGAACTTCAGCAAGACTCTGGACCCGCGGCTGATCGTGGCGTCCATGTTCGCCTTTTCATGTGGTTTCACCCTTTTCGAACCCTTCATCCTCGCGGCAGTCGGGCTCGAGAATATGCCGTCGGAAGAGGCCAGGGCGGCCGTCCTCGACGCCGCCATGGCGCTGATATCTTTGCCGGAATAAGCCGTACCCTTCCCCCTTTTTTTAAAAAGACTTGACGAAACAACCGGCTTTGGCATACAGATTTCCCGAATGCAGTCATTTGACTACGCCTAAGCCATGGGGGGATGTATGACAGAGAATACAAGCATCACACCGCGATTGACAAGCCGGAGGCGTTTCCTTATGCATGCCGGTGCCGCCGCAGGATCCGTGATACTGGGATCATGGGCCGGCATGGGGACTGGATCATCATGTGCGTTCTCATCGCCCGTGAAGCACGAAAAACCGAAAAAACTGATTTACATCGCCATCGACGCCTTTCACCCGGGCTATCTGTTCCTGAATTCCCAGGGCAATCCGGGCGGTGTCCCCGGCAACTTCCTGACGCCGAACATCAGGGCTTTCCTTGAGGGTTCCCGGTGGTTTCCCAACGCCAGGGCCCATCTCCCGGCAGCCACGGACATGAATCACCTCAATGCCATGACCGGATGCAGTTCGGCTCAGACCGGCATCATCGGTGTCTGGGCCCAGCCCTCGGCCTGGGATGGCAACGACGCCGTACTCAAACGATCCCATCTCTCCTTTGCACGGGACGATCAGGGACGGCCCGTGGACACGATTTTTCATGCCTGGAAACGACAGTATCCCGGATCGAAAACCATGATGATCAGTGGCAAGGAGTGGGTGGCTGAAATGTTCAAGGATGGCGGAGAACGGGCGGTGGATGTTGTCGTCACCGGCAAATCCCGGCCGGATTATCTTCAGGAACCCCACCGGGAACGATTCGCCGATCCCGCCACCGATCACGACGCTTCAACGGACTATGAATCCAAACGAAAAGGGTATTTCCATCTGGCAGGCATGACGTGGTCCAATGTCCTTGACCACATGAGCCCGTCCCAGACCATGACCCGACTCTACACCGGCCAGGGCAGCCTTCTGACCGTTCAGATGGAGCATTTCCCAAGCCGGTTTCCCCATGACCGATGGGTGGTTGAATCGACCCTTGAGATCCTTCGGCGGGAAAATCCCGATCTGGCCTACATCCTCCTGGCCCAGTGCGACGACGGCGGCCACTGCATCGGTTCAGCCCACGACCCTTATGAATTTGTCAAAGGAAACCCTGAACTGGCAGGCACAAAGGCTCAAGCGAACCTCAACAATTTCATGGTGAGCCGAAGAAACCCGCTGATTGTCCGCGAGGGCGTCCTCGATTGCGTGCGGGACGTCGATGCCCAGTTCGGCCGCTTGATACAAGGGTTAAAGGAGCTTCAGATCCTCGACACATCCCACATCATTCTTCTTAGCGATCACTCGGCCATCAACCACCTGAGCACCGACGATTTTCAATCCACGGACGTCATGAGTGTCCTTGAAAAAGGGAACGTGACCACAGAAGGAGTTTACGCCTTCAGTGTCAGCAGTTACGGCGTACTGTACTGGCGTGAGAGGAAAGGCGATATCGGAAAAGCCAGATCGCTTCTCCTTTCGCACCGGGCCATCAACCCCCAGACCGGCGTTTCAGAATGCCCCTGGTGGGTGATTGACCGGAACGGTATGAAAAACGGCGTCCCCGGTCTCTGTCTTCCCGGCGAACTGTATCACCGGTATTTTGTCGAGATGGACAGGGAGCGAAACATGCTCTGGCCCGACCTGATCATCCTGGCGAAAAACGGCTGGCAGATTCCCGTATACAACGGCCATATCCCCAACGTGGGCCTCAGCGTCCCCACCTGGGCACCGCCCTGGCGTGTTTACAACGGCGGCCACGGGTCCGTGGACACCCTCCCGATTCTGTCGGCCATCCGGTCCCCGTCAGTCAAACCCGGAATCGACAGCCGTCAGACAAGGATATCGGATATCGGCGCCACGGCCCTTAACCTCAGCGGACTTCGAACACGGAGCACGGTGACGGGTAAGTGCCTCGTGTAACGGAGGTATTGTCAATCCTATGTGATTTGTGCCTCCGGCCCTGCCGGGGGCCAAACTTTTTGAATAAGTTTGTCAAAACAGATTGTGAAACGATTATAAATTAACTGCCAATATTTATAGATAGTTAGTTGGCGCAATATGTCCGTTGGGACACAGAATCTCACCCAAATCTGTTTGTCCAGCTTTTCAAAAGCTGGCCGCCGGAGGCAAAATATTGAGGCCAAGGAGAAGATGTCAGCGGCTTTTGCCCACCCCGATCCGGGGGCACATGCTGGCCACGGGACATATACTGCAATGGGGAGAGATGGGGCGGCAGAGGGTCTGGCCGAAAGCCACCAGCATTTCGTTGTAGATGATCCAGTAGGGTTCCGGCAGTTTCTTCCGGAGGGCCATTTCCGTTTCGTCGGGATTTTTGGTTTTCACGTACCCGATGCGGTTGCTGATGCGGTGAACGTGGGTGTCCACGCAGATGGCGTTTTTCCGGTAGCCTTCCACCAGAACCAGATTGGCGGTTTTGCGGCCCACACCGGGGAGTTTCAGAAGTTCGTCGATGTCATCGGGAACCACGCCGTTGAAGGTGTCGATGATCATCCGGCTGATCTCGACGATCCGCCTGGACTTGGTGGGATAGAACCCCACGGGATAGATGGTTTCAGCGATGGCGGCTTCGCCCAGGGCGATCATCTCCTCCGGGGTCGACGCTCTGGCGAACAGGCGCTTTGAGGCCTCGCCCGTGACCTCATCCCGAGTCCGCAGGGACAGAAGGGTGGAAATCAGAACCTGAAACGGGCTGGCCCCATCATGGGACAACAAGGTGATCACCGGGGCGTTCCAGGTTTTGTACTCCGCCTTGAGAATGGCCACGAAGCGGTCCATGGAAAAAGGTTCAGCCGGGATTTTCTTTGTCATCGGACGGTGCCTTTCATTTTAGAGGGGTGTCAACCCTCCAATGAATAATCTTTGAACATCGAACATCGAACATCCAACGCCCAACATCCAACATCGAATGAAGGATAACTCCATTTTTAAACACTGAATTAATTTGACTTTGTAACGTTTGAAGAAAGCCTATCGTAGGTCGGGTTGAGGCACGAAACCCGACAAATGACCCGATCCATTAAATTCAAAAACCGATATATTACCTTTCAGGCCGCTCTGCTTAACATCCGCCACCCTTCGTTCTGCGGAGACCCGTCGGCTTTCGTTCCTCAAGCCGACCTACATCTCTACTTCGGTTCTTGTTTTCCAACCGGACCCGGTTATCTTTACAAAGCCAAATTAATCAATGCCAGAATCAGGGAGTCGGGCGGCTACCCACACCATTGTCTTTCCATGCGGAAAAGGTGATCCTGCATGCCATTCACCATTCGATGTTGATGGACTCGTAAAAAGTCGCCCGATGGCTATGGAA